>JBQTKB010000039.1:0-54379 GCA_052386505.1 Pseudonocardia sp. | reverse complement strand
GCGGGGGGGGGCGGGGGGGGGGTCCCCCCGGGCCGGGGGCCCCGTGGGGGGGCGGGGGGGGCTTGGCCCCCCCCCGCCACTCACGGGCAGCTCCGCTGCACCGGCGCCCATTCCGGACCGGTCTCGCCCAGCTCCGGGTCGAGCTTGGCGAACAGCGGCGACGGCTTGCCCAGCGGGCGGCCCACCTCGATCGGGTTGGACGCCCAGCGAGCCTGCTCGCCCGCGTAGTCGCCCATTAGCACCGGATACCCGGGGCCGCCTTCCTCCCCGACCTCCCGGACCGCTGGTTGCGCCGCCCACACCCCGTCACCGCCCAGCGCGCCGTGCACCTGCTGCGCGGCGTGCGGCAGGAACGGGGTGAGCAGGGTGTTCGCATCCTGGACCACCTGCAGCGCGGTGTGCAGGATGGTGTCGCGACGGTCCGGGTCGTCCTTGCGCTTCCACGGCTCCTGGTCGGACAGGTACTTGTTCGCCGCCGACACCACCCGCATGGCCTCGCCGATGGCCTGCTTGAATCGGCTGCGCTCCAGCAGGCCGCCCACCGTGTCGAACGCGGCCCGGGACAGCGCCAGCAACTCGGCGTCGGCGTCGGTGGCCGCGACCGGCTTGGGCACCGAACCGACGTTCTTGTGCGCCATCGAGATCGACCGGTTGACCAGGTTGCCCCACTCGTTGGCCAGCTCGAAGTTGGTCCGGCGGACGAACTCGTCCCAGGTGAAGTCGGTGTCCTGGTTCTCCGGGCCGGCCACCGAGATGAAGTAGCGCAGCGCGTCCGGCCCGAACTCCTTGAGGAACTCACCGACGTAGATCACCGTGCCGCGGCTGGTGGAGAACTTCGAGCCGCTCATCGTCAGGAACTCGCTGGATACGATCTCGTCGGGCAGGTTCAGCGTGCCGAACGCCCCCGGCTCGCCACCCCGGTCGCCGGCGCCGTTCTGGCCGAGCAGGGTGGCCGGCCAGATCACCGTGTGAAAGGTGATGTTGTCCTTGCCCATGAAGTAGTAGCCGCGCGCGTCCGGGTCGCACCACCACTGGCGCCAGGCGTCCTTGTCGCCCGACCGCTGCGCCCATTCGACCGACGCGGACAGGTAGCCCATGCAGGCGTCGAACCACACGTAGAACCGCTTCATCGGCTGGTCGCGCCAGCCGTCCAGCGGCACCGGGACGCCCCAGTCCAGGTCGCGGGTGATCGGCCTGGGCTTGAGGTCGGCCAGCAGGTTCTGGCTGAACTTCAGCACGTTCGGCCGCCAGTCGGTGCGCCCGGCCAGCCAAGTGCCCAGCGACTCGGTGAACGCGGTCAGGTCGAGGAACAGGTGTTCGGTGTCGACGAACTTCGGCGTCTCACCGTTGATCTTCGAGTGCGGGTTCTTCAGGTCGGCCGGGTCGAGCTGGTTGCCGCAGTTGTCGCACTGGTCGCCCCGGGCGCCGTCGTAACCACAGATCGGGCAGGTGCCCTCGATGTAGCGATCGGGCAGGGTACGCCCGGTGGACGGGCTGATCGCCGACTTGGTGACCTTCGGCACGATGTAGCCGTTGCGGTGCAGGGACAGGAACATGTCCTGCACCACGGCATGGTGGTTGCGGGTGGTGGTCCGGGTGAACAGGTCGTAGGACAGACCCAGGCCCTGCAGGTCCTCCACGATCACCCGGTTGTACTTGTCGACCAGCTGGCGCGGGGTCACGCCCTCGGCGTCGGCCTGCACCTGGATCGGGGTGCCGTGCTCGTCGGTGCCCGAGATCATCAGTACCTGATTGCCGGCCATCCGCTGGTAGCGGGAGAAGACGTCCGACGGCACACCGAAGCCGGAGACGTGGCCGATGTGCCGGGGGCCGTTGGCGTACGGCCAGGCCACGGCGTTGAGCACCCTGCTCATGGCTTGACCCTGGCCGTGCCGATGGCTCGACCCGGCAAGCGGGTCTCGCGCGGGTCTCGCGAAGAACTCATGACCTCCAGCCTAGGCCCGGCCGGCCAGCGGGTTCTCGCCGGACCGCAGTTATGGTGGTGAGGTGAACGTCGAGGTCACCCCACTGCCGGGGATCGGGGTCCGGAAGGACTTCGCGCTGCGCGACGGACGGCGGATCGGGGTGATCAGCCATCGGGACGGCAAGCTCGAGCTGATCGTGTCGAAGCGGGACGATCCCGACGCGTGCCTGGCCGAGATCGAGCTGAGCCATCGGGAGGCCGGGGCGCTGGCCAACCTGCTCGGCGCTCCGCAGCTGGTCGCGCAGCTCGCCGAAGAGCACAAGGACCTGCCCGGCATCCGCACCAAGCAGCTGCCGATCAAGCAGGATTCGCCGTTCGACGGCCGCCCGCTGGGCGACACCGCCATGCGCACCCGGACCGGGGTGTCGCTGGTGGCGGTGATGCGCGCCGGGCAGGTGCATCCCTCCCCCGGCCCGGACTTCACCCTCGCGGCCGGCGACCTGCTGGTCGCCGTCGGCACCCGGGACGGACTGGCCGAGGCCGCCGAGATCCTCACCCGCGGCTGACGGGTGGACCACGGCGCGCTCGAGCTCATCCAGCTGGGCGCGGTCTTCTTCACGCTGGGTCTGCTGGGCCGGGTGGCGCAGAGGGTCGGCATGTCACCGATCCCGCTGTACCTGCTCGGTGGATTGGCCTTCGGCAACGGCGGTTTGGTCGAGCTGGACGGGATCGAGGCCTTCTCCTCGATCGCCGCCGAGGTCGGCGTGGTGTTGCTGCTGCTGCTGCTCGGGCTGGAGTATTCGGCGTCCGAGCTGGTCACCGGGATGAAGCGGTCCTGGATGGCGGGCGTGCTTGACGTCGTGCTCAACGCCGCGCCCGGCGTCGCGGTGGCGCTGTTCCTGGGCTGGGGCGTGGTGGGCGCCGTGGTGATGGGCGGGGTCACCTACATCTCCTCGTCCGGGATCGTGGCCAAGGTGCTCACCGACCTGGGCCGGCTGGGCAACCGGGAGACCCCGGTGGTGCTGTCCATCCTGGTGTTCGAGGACCTGGTGATGGCGCTCTACCTACCCATCCTCACCGCGATCCTGGCCGGGGTGTCGCTGCTCGGTGGGCTGACCGCGGTCGGCATCTCGCTGGCGGTGATCAGCGTGGTGCTGGTGATCGCGCTGCGCTGGGGCCGGTACGTCTCCGCGCTGGTGGACAGCCCCGACCGCGAGGTGTTCCTGCTCAAGGTGCTGGGCCTGGCACTGCTGGTGGCCGGTTTCGCGGCGGCGCTGCAGGTCTCGGCGGCGGTCGGCGCGTTCCTGCTCGGCATCGCGATCTCCGGCTCCACCGCGCACAACGCCACCCGGCTGCTGGAGCCGCTGCGCGACCTGTTCGCGGCGGTCTTCTTCGTCGCGTTCGGGCTCAACACCGACCCGGCCACCATCCCGCCGGTGCTGGGCTGGGCGCTGGTACTCGTGGTGTCCACCACGCTGACCAAGCTGACCACCGGCTGGTGGGCCGCGCGCCGGCAGGGCATCGGCCGGTTGGGGCGGGCCCGGGCCGGCGCGGCACTGGTCGCCCGCGGCGAGTTCTCCATCGTGATCGCCGGCCTGGCGGTGGCCTCCAGCGCGGTGCCCGGGCAGTTGGCGGCGCTGTCCACCGCGTACGTGCTGCTGATGGCCGTGGCCGGTCCGATCGCGGCGCGGGTGGTGGAACCGGTCGCCCGCTGGCGTCCGTTCGCCGGCCGCACGGCCGACCCCGCCTCCGCCGGCTGACGTCCCCGCCGGGTCCGGGAAGCGCGGGAAGGGTCCGGGGCGGCGGCGGGTTGCACCGGGTATGCCGCCACTTTCCGTACTGGACCTCGCCCCGGTCGGGGTCGGCTCGACCGCCGGCGCCGCGCTGGGCAGCACCGTCGAGCTGGCCCGGGCCACCGAGCGGCTCGGCTACCACCGGTTCTGGGTGGCCGAGCACCACAACATGCCCGGCATCGCGAGCTCGGCCCCGGCCGTACTGCTGGCCCACCTGGCCGCCGCGACGAGCACCATGCGGGTCGGCTCGGGCGGGGTGATGCTGCCCAACCATCCGCCGCTGGTGGTCGCCGAGCAGTTCGGCATGCTCGAGGCGCTGCACCCCGGCCGGGTCGACCTGGGCATCGGACGGGCGCCGGGCACCGACCCGGTCACCGCGCAGGCCCTGCGACGCAGCACGAACCCGCTGTCCGCGGACGAGTTTCCCGAGCAGCTCACCGAGCTCATGGGCTACTTCGGCGGTGCCGGCCCGCGCGGGGTGACCGCCGTGCCGGGCAGCGGCGACCTGCCGCAGGTGTGGCTGCTCGGTTCCAGCGGCTACAGCGCCCAGGTGGCCGGGCTGCTGGGCCTGCCGTTCGCGTTCGCCCACCACTTCAGCGCGGCCAACACGCTGCCCGCGCTCGCGCTGTACCGGGAGAGTTTCGCCCGGGGCGCGGCCACCCGCGCCGCGGCTGGGCCGACGCGGTTGGCCGAGCCGTACGCGATGGTGTGCGCGTCCGTGCTTGCCGCCGAGGACGACGACCGGGCGCGCTACCTCGCCGGCCCGGGCGCGCTGTCGTTCCTCCAGCTGCGCCTCGGTAAGCCGGGCCGGGTACCCACCCCGGAAGAGGCCGCCGCCTACCCGTACTCCGAGCAGGAGCGGCGATTCGTGGACGACCGGCTGGCCAGCCAGATCATCGGTGGGCCGCAGACGGTGGCCAAGGGCATCGCGGCGCTGATGGAGGCCACCCGGGCGGACGAGCTGATGATCACCACCCTGGTGCACGACCCGGCCGATCGGCTGCGCAGCGTCGAGCTGGTGCACGACCTCGTGAGCGGGTCGTAGCGCTACTCGCTGACGGGCAGCGCGGCCGCATACAGGTCCCGCTTGGACACGCCCCCGCTCGCGGCGACGGCGTGCACCGCGTCCTTGAGCCGCTCGCCGGCGTCCACCCGCTCGTGCACCCGGGCGACCAGCTCGTCCAGCGCGGCGGGCTCCGCCGACCCGCCGGCCAGCACCACGGTGATCTCGCCGCGCACCTCGTCGGCCGCCGCCCAGTCGGCGAGTTCGGCCAGCGAACCGCGCAGCACCTGCTCGTAGGTCTTGGTCAGCTCCCGGCACACCGCGATCCGACGGTGCCCACCCAGCTCGATGACCGCGTCGGCCAGGGTGGCGGCGAGCCGGCGCGGTGACTCGAAGAACACCGTGGTGCGCGCCTCGTCGGCCAGCGAGGCCAGCCACCGCCGCCGCTCACCGGGACGGCGCGGGGCGAACCCGTCGAAGCAGAACCGGTCACACGGCAGCCCGGACAGGGCCAGCGCGGTGGTCACCGCCGACGGCCCGGGCAGGCAGCTCACCGGCAACCCGGCCGCGACGCACTCGCTGACCAGCCGGTACCCCGGATCGGACACCGAGGGCATACCGGCGTCGGTGACCACCAGCACGGTCTGCCCGGCGCGTACCGCGTCCAGCAACACCGGGGCCCGGCGGACCTCCACCGCGTCATAGTGGCTGACCATCCGCCCGGTGATCCGCACCCCCAGCGCCGTCGCCAGGGTGCGCACCCGCCGGGTGTCCTCGGCGGCCACCACGTCCGCGTCACCGAGGGCGCTGACCAGCCGGGCGGAGGCGTCACCCGGGTCGCCCAGCGGGGTCGCGGCCAGCAGCAGCAGGCCGGGCTCCTCGGCGGTGGACACGGTGGCAGCGTAGTCGGGCGACCGCCCACCGGCGGCGAGCGAACGCCGGCGGACGACGGGCGACCGCCGGCGGCGGACGGCGGCGGACGGCGGCGGACGGCGGCGGACGGCGGGCGACGGCGGGCGACGGCGGGCGACGGCGGACGGCGGCGGACGGCGGCGGCCGGCGGCCACCGCCGGAGTCGCGCGACGACCACCTCTTAGCCGCCGACCACGGTGCCAGCCCACTACCAGCCACTGGCTGGCCTGGCTGGCCTGGCGGGCCCGCAGCCAGCCAGGTCGGCCCCGCGCGGCCAGCCAGGTCGGCCCGGCCCGCGGCCAGCCAGGTCGGCCCCGCGCGGCCAGCCAGGTCGGCCCGGCCCGCGGCCAGCCAGGTCGGCCCGGCCCGCGGCCAGCCAGGTCGGCCCGGCCCGCGCGTCAAGGTAACACTAGTCCGCGTCTCTGCGCAGTGAGCCAGACCAGCGTTACCCTTGCGATGCCGGTCTGAGTGTTGCCGAGGCGCCGCCACGTCCACGTTGGATGAAGGTAACTTCGGGATGGTTCACGCTGCTCCGGAACTGTCCAGCGTTACTCTCGTGCCGGTCCCCATAGCGCCGCGCGCTGCTCAAGGCGTCGGGCCACCCGGTGCGCAGTCTGCGGCGGGGTGTCGAGATCGTCCTGGCCCAGGCGCATGGTGTCCCACCCCAGGTCGGCCAGCTCGAGGTCGCGCTGCCGGTCACGGAGCGTGCGACGCGGGTCGAGATGTCCGGAACCGTCGTACTCGATAGCCAGCCGGGCCGCGGGGTAGGCGAGATCGACCCGGGCCAGCACGAACCCGTACTCGTCCCGCACCTGGTACTGCACCTCCGGGACCGGCAAGCCCGCGCCGCGCAGCAGCAGCCGCAGCCGGGTCTCCGGCGGCGACTCCGCCCGGGGATCGGCCTGGGCCACCACGTCGGCCAGCCGTCGGACCCCACGGGAGCGCGGCTCCGCGGATGCCCGGGACAGCAGGTCGGCTGGAGCGAACCCGCCGACCCTGGCCAGTGCGTCCAGCGCGACGACCGCGTCCACCACGGGCAGCCTTCGGGCGAGGTCCCAGGCGGTGCGCGACGGCGAGGTCACCCGGACGCCCTCGACGACAGTCAGATCGGCGCCGCTCGCCCGGCCGCGGCGGATCCGGAGCCGAGGGTGCGGCCGGGAGTTCGTGGCCACCAGAACCTCGGCCGGCGCGCCCGGGGACGCACAGTCGGCGCCGAGCAGGGCCGCCGCCGAGTATCCGGCCAGCACTCCACCCCGGTCGGCGACCAGCAGAAACGCCGCGCGGGACAACGTCGCCAGGTCGGGCTCCGGCCCCGCGGGCAGGTACACGTCCGGATACACCCGTCGGTAGCGCGGCCCGTACAACCGGGCCCGGGTGAGCCGTCCCGCAGCGAGGGCCTCCGTACCGCGGAACGGAGTCGGCCGCACGGACGCACGCCCGGCCTCCCGGCCCGTCCGCCCGGCCTCCCGGCCCGTCCGCCCGGCCTCCCGGCCCGTCCGCCCGGTCTCCCGACTGCCACGCCCGGCCTCCCGGCCCGTCCGTCCGGTCTCCCGACTGCCACGCCCGGCCTCCCGGCCCGTCCGCCCGGTCTCCCGACTGCCACCCTCGCCCATCCCGCCTCCACCGCCAGTTCGACGCCCGCCGTCCGACCCGTCGCCTTGCATGAGAGTAACGTTGGTCTGGCTCCATGGGCGGTAGACCTGCCTGGAGTTACTTCCACGGCCACCACCGGCACCCCGGCCGCCCAACCCAGCCACGCCCGCCGGAGCGCCACGCCCCAGCCCCAGGCCCGCCGGAGCGCCACGCCCGCCGGAGCGCCACGGGAGGCCTTAGGCCCGCCGAAGCCCCACTCCCTCCGTCCCCCGGAGCCCTCCGTCCCCCGGAGCCCCACGTCCCCCGGAGCCCCGCGCCCACCGAAGACCCGCGCCCACCGAAGACCCGACGCCCTCCGAAGGCCGCAACGGCCCGAAGGCGCACGCCCTCCGAAGGCCCCACGCCCTCAGGAGGCCCCACGCTCTCAGAAGGTCCCACGCCCTCAGAAGGCCCCACGCTCTCAGAAGGTCCCACCTCCTCGGGAGGCCCCTCCGGCCCAGACCGGCCAAACCCGCGAGCCACCCCACCGCCCGGGCGACCGACTGCGGCAACCCGCCGGTCGAGTGCAGCATCAAGCAACCTGGCTCACAACAGTTTCCACTCGTGAAGGTAACCTCAGTCAGGCAGAACGTGCGATAGGCCAGCCCAGGGTTACGCTCACCAACGGTTTCTGCCTGATTCGATGATGTGGCTGAGTGGACGATGTCCACCCGCCTACCATCGGCGGTCATGGCGGGCACCAGGCTGGCATCCCGGACTCCAACGGACCTCGCACCGGGGGCCCCCGCACCGGAGACCGCCGCCGCACCGAAGCGGCCGGCGCGCGTGGGGCTGCTGCCGATCGGCCGCCGGCCCAGGTCCGGCCCACCGGCCGGGTACCGATACACCCCGGACCGCCCGATGCCGACCGACCGGCTGCGAGGCTGGCTGGTGGCCATCGCGCTGGCCCTGACCGGCGGTGCGCTGCGGTTCTACCGGCTCGGCCACCCCACCGACGGCGGCACCCCGGTATTCGACGAGAAGCACTACGTGCCGCAGGCCTGGCAGATGGTGCGCAACGGCGGCGTCGAGGACAACCCCGGCTACGAGCTGGTGGTACACCCGCCGCTGGCCAAGCAGCTGATCGCGGTCGGCGAGCAGCTGTTCGGCTATGACGGGTTCGGCTGGCGGTTCAGCGCGGCGGTCGCCGGCACGCTGTGCGTGTTGCTGATCGTCCGCATCGCCCGCCGGCTGACCCGCTCGACGCTGCTCGGCGCGGTCGCCGGAGTGCTGATGCTGGCCGACGGGGTCAGCTTCGTGTCATCCCGGATGGGGATGCTGGACATCTTCCTCGCCCTCTTCGTGTTGGCTGCGTTCGGTTGTCTGCTGGTCGACCGCGACGACGTGCGGATGCGGATGGCCGTGGTGGTCGCGCAGGGCCGGGTCGGCGAGTCGCCCTTCGGTCCCCGCTGGGGCGTGCGCTGGTGGCGGTTCGGGGCCGGCATGGCCATCGGGGCGGCGTGCGCGGTGAAGTGGTCCGGGGCGTACTGGCTGGCAGCCTTCGGGTTGCTCGCGGTGTTCTGGGACCTGTCACTGCGCCGCGGCGCCGGGGTGGCCAGGCCGTGGGCCGGTACCTGGGTCCGGGACGTGGGCCCGGCGCTGTGGGCGCTGGCCGCGGTCCCGGTGCTGGTCTACCTGGCGAGCTGGTGGGCATGGTTCGGCAGCGAGACCGGTACCGACCGGCACGTGGTCGGTCAGGCGGTCGGCGAGGGCGGCTTCTGGTCGTTCCTGCCCGACCCGCTGCGCGCGCTGTGGTACTACAGCGACCACGTGCTCGGGTTCCACGAGGGCCTGGCCACCTCGCGCAGCGAACCGCACCCGTGGGAGTCGAAGCCCTGGTCCTGGCCGTTGGGCCTGCGCCCGATGCTGTACTACTACTCCGACGAGGTGGGCGCCTGCGGCGAGGCGGACTGCGTCACGGCCACCATGCTGATCGGCACGCCGGCCCTGTGGTGGCTCAGCCCGGTGGCGCTGGGCTGGTCGCTGTGGCGGGTGCTGGCCGGGTTTGACTGGCGCTACGCCGCGGTGCTGGTGGGCTACGGCGCGGGGTACCTGCCGTGGTTCTCCAACCTCGACCGGCAGATGTACTACTTCTACGCCGCCCCGCTGGCCCCGTTCCTGGTGCTGGGGCTGACCCTGGCACTGGGCGAGCTCCTCGGCCGCGCCGGCGCCGCGCCCGACCGGCGGCGGCGCGGCCTGGCGCTGGTCTCGCTGTACCTCGGGGCGGCGGTGGCCAACTTCGCCTGGTTGTGGCCGATCATGGTGGGGGACACCATCACCACCGCGCACTGGGACGCGCAGATGTGGCTGCCCTCCTGGCGCTAGTCGCCCAGCTCGATCTTGTGGCCGTACATCTCGCCCAGCGGGTCGTGGATCAGCTCCAGCCGGGCACCGTCGGGGTCACGGAAGTAGATCGAGCTGCCGGACTCCAGCATGTAGTCCACCCCGGCCGCGTCCAGCCGCGTCCGGGCGGCCCGCCAGTTCTCCGGCGTGATCGAGATGGCCAGGTGGTGCAGGCCGCCGAGCACCTCGGCGTACGGGCCGGGATCGACGCCGGGCAGGTCGAAGAAGGCGATCGTGTTGCCGTGGCCGAGGTCGAAGAAGAAGTGCGTGGAGCCGGGCAGGTCGCGGTTCTCGAACATCTCGACCAGCGGAAAGCCCAGCACGTCCTGGTAGAACGCACACGTCCGGCGTACGTCGGAGCTGATCAACGCGGTGTGGTGCACGCCGCGCGCGGAACTGGCCGGACGCCGGTCGGCCGGGGTGAGGAACTCCTGCTTGATCCGCTCCCGCTCGTCGGCGAGCTGCTCGCGCTCGGCAGCGGTGACTTCTGCGGTCATGTCCTGGCCTCCTGCAGTGGTGGCTGGCTGGCCTGTCCAGTCTGCCCCGGCGCGCGCCTGGACACCACGATCGGCGGCTCGATCAGCGCGGCGGTGGGTTCCACGCCGCCCACCGGGCGGTACCAGCGCCGGTCGCCCGCGGTGCCGCCGTCCCGGGCGAACACCCAGCGGACCGACCGGTCGATCCGGACCGGGTAGATGGTCAGCTCGCCGTCCGCGGCGATCCGCAGCCGCACGAAGCACTTGTGGTCGGTGATCGCCTGCGCGGCGAACAGCTCGTTGGTGTTCACCCCCGCCCGGTCGGCGACCAGCAGATAACCAGCCAACACGAGCAGCCCCGCCACCGCCCCGGCCACCGCGCAGCCGACGAGCAGGGCGAGCGCCGTCCACTGCGGCGGGAACCCGAGCGCCACGCAGGCCAAGCGCAGCCCGACCGCCGCGGCGAGCACGGCGCTCAGATGCGCGAGGGTGTGCACGGCGCCCAGCAGCCGCCGGCAGGCCGCCCGGGGCCGTTTCTTCAGCCCGGTGAACGCGGACAGCCCGTAGTAGGTGCCGGCCACGATCAGCACGGCGAGCACCAGCTGCTCGGTGTCCACCCGCCACGGGTCGGCGCCGCCGAAACCGGGGAACGCCTGGCCGATCACGAAGCCGAGCAGCCCGTACAGCAACGCCGGTACCACGAACAGGGTGCGGTTGCCGAAGATGCCGCGCCATACCCCGGGCCGGCGGCGCCGGGACTCCTCCGGGCTGGGGTATGTGGCTCGCAGCCGGTAGTCGACGGGAGGGCGTTTGGCCAGGTCGCGGGAGTCCTCGGGGGGCAGCGAGAGCCGCTCCGGGAGGTGGTGGGTAGCCGTCAGGTAGGCACCGCCGCCGCCCGCGGTGATCTTCTGCTCACCCTCAGGGCCGGCGTAGCGGGCGTAGTGGTGCAGATCACCGGACAGCGCCACCCGGACCATGGCCCGGTCGGGCACCACCGTGCGCTCGAAGAACTCGAAGGCGGCGTAGGCCTCCGGATCGGCCGGGCCGGCGTCCACCCAGCACGGGGTGGCCCAGCACAGGATGATTGCCTCCTCCGGTCCGACCTGCTGCGCGATCGCCCGGAAATAGTCCAGCTGCGGCTTGTCGATCTCGTCGGCCAGCTGGGTGTCCACTCCCCACAACCACCAGCCGCCCGGCAGCCGGACCGCGAAGTAGCTGCGCGACTGCACCGTCTTCCAGCCGCCGATCCAGCGCTGCTGGCAGAACGCCCGCAGGAAGCTGACCAGCCCGTCGTACCAGTCGTGGTTGCCGGGCAGCGCCACCAGCCAGCGTGGACGCTCGGTCCAGGGCAGCATCGCCCGGTAGGGCCCGACCAGCCGGTCGTTGTACGCGGCCGCGGACGCCGCCGGGTAGACCTGGTCGCCGCCCATCACCAGCAACGAGCCCGCCCTGGTGCGGATCTCGCCGTCCGGTCCGACCAGCGTCAGCTCCTCCGCGGCCAGCTGACTGGCCACCGTGGTGGTGGCGTCGAATCCGTCGCCCACGTCTGCGACGAAGTCCAGCCAGAAGTCCCGGTCCCCGGGCACCCCCCGGTCCCCGGGCACCCCCCGGTCCCCGGGACCCGCGCCGTCCCCCGGCACCTGGCCGCCCCCGGGCACTACGCCGTCCTGAGGCACCTCCCCGTCCTGACCGTCGCCGTCCGGTCCCACGGAATCGCGCCGATCGGGCGCACACCGGGCGGTGTGGTGCCGGGCGGCGGTGAGGTCCAGGGGGTTCGCCCGCTCGGTCTTCTGCAGCTCGCGCCGGTCGGCGAACTGGCCGAAGGTGCGCGAGAGGGCCACCTGAACGGCGGTCCGGGCCAGCACCGCGGGATTGAGCCAACGAACCCGGCCGGCCGGGGTGAAGCCGGTGTGCCTGCGGTGCTCGCCGGCCGGCCAGCTCGGCCGGTGGCCTCGGGGCGACGGCACGTTCGACATGCGGCGATCATCCTCCCAAGCCGGCCTGCGCGGTAGTGGCCGCGTGGCTCAGGTGGCGCCGCGCAAGCCGCCGCGAGCTGGTGGCCGCGTCCGCCGGGCGGACCCGACATCACACGGCGCGTCGACCCAACAGTTCGGGGTCGACGCGCCGTGTGGTGGAGCCGGGTGGATCACTTCTTCTTGAACGCGTCCTTCACGTTGCCGGCGGCGTCCTTGACGTTCTCGCCGGCCTGCTTCGTGTGGGCGCCGCCCTGGTCGGCCTTGCCCTCGTACTCCATGTCCTTGTCGTCGGTCGCCTTGCCGGTGCCTTCCTTGGCCTTGCCCTTGGCCTCATCCAGCTTGTTCTTGGCCTTGTCGATCAAGCTCATCTGAGTTTCTCCTCCAAGTGGCCAGCGCTCGATGCGCCAGCTCGGTGACGTCGATGGAGTACCCGCGACACCGCGAAAGTACGCATGCGGGAGACAGAGGCCACAATGGTGTGGTGCACCTCCTCGACCCGGATGATCCGCACCTCGTCGTCGACGGCGAACGAGTGTGCGAGGCGCGCGCCCACCTGCCGGCCCCGGACGCCATGCACGCCTGGGTCACCCGGTTCACCCTGCTGGCCGACCACACCCGGTTGGCGCTGCTGCTGTGCATCCACCACACCGGGGAGATCTGCGTGTCCGACCTGGCGGCCGCCACCGGGGTCAAGGACAGCACGGTGTCGCAGGCGCTGCGGTTGCTGCGCGCGCACGGGGTGGTCACCACCCGCCGGGACGGGCGCACCATCCACTACCAGCTGGCCGACGACTCGATCCGGGCACTGGTGGGCCAGGTCGACGACCCGCTGACCAGCTCGGCCGGGCTGGGTTCGGCGAACGGCCACTCCGGCCGACCCGGAAAGCGCCCACCAGCGAGCTGACCCGGCCGGTCCCACCGATTCCCACGCGGGGACCGACCGGCTCAGACGCTCGAGCGTTCCCGGGACGGCGACGCCACCTCGCCGGCCCGGACCAGGAACCGCTCGGCCAGGGCGCCGAAGGCCAGCCCGAGGGTGGTCCACAGCAGTGCCGCCGAGGCCAGCGAGTACAACCGGAACTCGTAGAGCAGATCGGCGTCGAACCCGGGGAAGACGATCGCCCCGGCCGGGTCCCGCAGTGGCTGTGGCGTCTCGGTGGGCAGCGGCCCGTACTGCGCGACGTTCACCGCGAGCTCACCGGGAGCGGGCAGCAGCGCCATCAGCCCGCCCACCAGCACTGTGAAGCCGAGTAACCCGAGGAGGACGGCATTCCACGAACCGAGCCGGTGGACCAGCGCCCGGGCCAGCCACACCGCGGCCACCAGGGCGAGCGCCGCGCCCACCACCAGCACCAGGTGCAGGCCGGTGCGGTCACCGATGGTGTCTTCCCGGCCGACCGCGGGTGGGTTGGTGGGGTACTTCAGGAACGGCACCAGGAAGAGCGTGAGGAAGCCGGAGCCGGCGACCAGCAGCGCCAGCAACCGCGGCCGTGCACGGTCAAGGCGGCCCCAGGCCAGCGTGAACGCCACCGCCACCAGGGCGCCCATCGCCACGCCGAGCAGCACCAGACCCACCGCGATGCCCGGTCCGCCCTGCACCGCTCGGCTGACCAGGTCCGCACCGGGCGGTTCGACCGGCAGCCCGGCGGCAGCGTTGAGCGCCTGCTGGGCGGCGTCCCGGGTGCCCTCGTAGTCGATCGCGGCCTGGATCAGCGGCTCCGCGCGGAACCAGGCGAACACGAACGTGACCAGACCCGCCAGCACACCGGCCGCGAGCCCGCGCAGCACCAGCGCGCGCGCCATATGCTCCGCCCCGCTCAGTGGCAGGGGAAACCGAGCAGGTGGCGGGCGTCGTGCACCATCTCGTGCAGCAACCCGGTGTTGCCGAGCAACGCGGTGGCACCCTCGTCGATGCCCACCGCGTAGTACACGGCGAGGCCGAACAGCAGGGTGCCCAGCAGCCAGGGCAGCGACTGGGACACCGGGACCGGGCGGGCGCCGGTGATCGCGGGTGAGGTCATGGCTGAGGTTCTCCTCCTAGGTGGACCGAGGCGTCCGGTCGGCCGCGCGGGCGACACCGGAGCCGTCCATGACGCTACGTTCCACACCCCGGACGAGGCAATACCTTCGCAGGTGTTCAGATGTAGGCACAGGCTCACAACGGGAGGTCGACGGCGATGCGCGTGATCCTGATCTGCCACAGCGAGACCGAGGCACTACGCCGATCGGCCTTCGCCGGGGACGAGCCGCTGACCCCGGCCGGGATCGCCGAGGCCGCCTCGGTCACCGCGCCCCGGGCCGACCGGGCGGTGCGCGGGCCATCGGCGGCCTGCCGGCAGACCGCCGCCGGCCTGGGCGTCGCGGCGGTGCCGGACGAGCGGCTACGCGGCTGCGACTACGGGCGCTGGCGGGGCCAGACCCTGGACCAGACGCTTGCGGCCGAGCCCGCGGCGGTCCGGGCCTGGCTGGCGGATCCGGCGGCGGCACCGCACGGCGGGGAGAGCCTGGCCGCACTGGGCGCCAGGGTCGGCGGGTGGCTGGACGACCAGGGCGGCACGGTGCGCGCGCTGCTCGCCGTCGCCGACGCGACAGTGATCAGGGCGGCGGTGGTGCACGCGATCGAGGCCGGCCCTCGCTCGCTGTGGCGGATCGACGTCTCGGCGCTCAGCCGCACCGTGCTGGTCGGTGAGCCAGGCCGGTGGTCACTGCGGGAACTCGGCCGCTGAGCGCCCGTCGTCCGGCTCGGCGAGCACGCGGTGCAGCGCGGCGAGCATCCCGTCGGCGGCCAGCCGGGCGCGGGTGGCCGCCGGCAGCGCGGCCACCCCGGCCAGGGTGCGGCGCCGGGCGGCGCGAGCCTGGGCGATCTCCTCCGCTGCCGAACGCGGCGCGCAGCTCGGGCAGCGCAGCGTGATACCCACGACCCGGCCGGTGATCGGGAAGCGGTGCTGGTGCCCGGCCGGGCACTCCGACGGGCCTTCGGCGGCGACGTGACACACCTGTCGGCTCCTCACACTCGAGTCGGCCCCCGGACGGTCACGTCCCGGTCGGGACGTCACCGGAACGGATGGTAGGGCCGTGACCCAGCACGGACCACTCCGACGCGCCGAATCCGGAGGTTGACAGGGTCCGCGCCGCGGTCGTCGCCCCGGGTCGGACTGGGTCCCGGATCGGCTGCGCCGAACGAGTGGCCGGCCCGATTCGGTGAAACGTCCGGCCCCGGCCCGGGGATGTCCTTCTCAGCGGCCACCGACGGCCGCCGGGACCCGCCGTTCCGGTGGCGGGTCCGCCATACCGGGCCGACGAGATAGTCGCGGCCACCGCCCGCGCGGAATGAGTGATCGAGCTGTCGCACAACGAACCCGGGGCCCACGCGCCCGCCGGCCCGACGCCGAGGGGCCGCGCCCGCCGGCCGGCACCGACTTCCGCGCCGAGTGCTACCCCGGTGCCCGATCCGCGCGGTCGCTTCGTGCCCGGGGTGCGGCCCGCCGGACCACCGGCACCCGCCAGACCATTGGCACCCGCCAGACCATTGGCACCCGCCAGACCACCGGCATCTGCCCCACCACCGGCACCCGCCCGGCCCGCGCGGGGTGCGCCGCGGCCGGACTCGGATCCGGCGCTGGCGTCGCTGACTCCCGCCTTCGAGCCCCCGAGGCCGCGACCGAGCTGGAACGAACCCACCCGACGGGTGTCGCCGGCGCCCCGGCCCGAGCCTCCGGCGAGCGCCCGGGATCGGATACGACCGGAGCCGGAGCGGGGGTGGCCCGAATGGTCGTCGGCGATGTCGGTGCCGTTGGCCGACCGGCTGGGCTGGGTGGTGCCGGCGCCCCGGCTCGAGGACGACCCGCCGGTGCGGCAGGACCCGGCGGGCCCGGCCGACCCACCCGGCCGGCACGCTCTGCGCTGAACCGGCGGCCGGGGCCGAACGGCGGCCGCGACGGGCCAGGGCCGAGCGGTCAGGTGGGCGGTGGCGTCACCCGGAGGCCGAGCCGGCCGTCCGGTCGGCCGGTGGGACGCCACTCGCCGGTGTCGGGCGTCCAGGTCCGGCCGTCCCAGACGACCCGATCCAGCGCCAGCCGGTCGGCGTGCCCGACCAGCCAGTGCGCGTAGGCCCGCCCGCGTTCGGCCGGGTGCGGACCGCTGAGCACGGCGGTGCCCAGCTCCCGCTCGGCCAGGGTGACCACGCCGGTGGCCGGGGCCGTGAGCTCCAGGTCGTGGCAGGTCAGGGTGGCCTCCGCCTCCCCGGTCAGCGCGGCCGCGGTGGCCCTGGCCAGCGGCTCCCATCGGGCGTAGGCCAGCGGGTACGCCGAGCGCTGCACCAGCTGCGCGGCGTCGGTCACCTCCAGCTGGTGCCAGTCCGGCTGTTCGCGCAGCCGCCGGTAGAATGCGGTCGCGGCGTACACCGGGTCGGTCACCTGCTCCGGGCGGCCCCAGCCCTGGCTGGGCCGCTGCTGGAAAAGCCCCAACGAGTCGCGGTCGCCGTAGGCCAGGTTGCGCAGCCCGGACTCCTGCAACGCGGTGGCCAGCGCGACGCTCACCGCGTGGTCGGGCATGCCCAGGCGACGGCCGACCCCGGCGATCGTGGCGGCGTTGTCGGTCTGCTCGATGGTCAGGGCGTAAGCGGTGATCTCCTCGCCGGCGCCGAGCGCGACCGTGCAACCCGCCGGTGGCCGACCGACCGGCGTGAGCCGGTACAGCGTGAGCACGCCGGCCAGCACCCCGACCACCACCAGTACGACCAACACCGGGCGGCGCATCGGCCTGCACGAATCCTTCACATTGTCCTCGAAACACCTCCGCCGCGCCTGCGCGCGGCGGTCCTACAGTCACAGCTTATGGGCGGCGCGCGGCGGGTGTTGGTGGTGGAGGACGAGGCGAGCATCGCCGACGCGGTGGCGGCTCGGCTGCGCGCCGAGGGTTACCTGGTCGACGTGGCGCACGACGGCCCCGGCGCGGTGGCCCTGGCCGAGGCGACCGAGCCCGACCTGGTGCTGCTGGACGTGATGCTGCCCGGCTTCGACGGTATCGAGGTGTGCCGGCGGATCCAGGCCCGCCGCCCGGTGCCGGTACTGATGGTCACCGCCCGCGACGACGAGACAGACTTGCTGGTCGGCCTGGGGGTCGGCGCGGACGACTACCTCACCAAGCCGTTCTCCCCGCGCGAGCTGGCCGCCCGGGTGCACGCGCTGCTGCGCCGGGTGGACCGGGCGCGGGAGCTGCACCCGGAGCCGAAACCGGAGGAGTCGATCATCCTCGGTGAGGTGCACGTGGACCTGGCAGGTCCGGGTTGTCCGCCGACGCGGTGCCGGCCCTGGCCCGGCTTCCCGAGCCGGTCCGCGGCTGCGTCCTCGGCCCGATCGCCGCCGACCTGGACCGCCCGGACGGCTGGCGGGGCTGGAATGCCGCCCGCGCCGCCGCCCGGGAGCTGACCCGCGATCTCGCCCGGACCCGGGTCAGCTGCGGCTCGTCGTCGTGACGGCGAGCCGTCAGTCATCCCCGTGACGGCGAGCCGTCAGTCGCCCCGATGACCGCGAGGTGTCAGTCCTCATCGACGGTGATGTCGCCGTCGTTGACCTCGGAGTCCGCCGCCCCGGGGTCGCAGTCGTCGTGGTGCCGGCTGCGCGAAGCCGAACCCGATCCGGTCGGTGTCCCCGTCCTCGATCGAGACCTTGACCTCCTGGCCATCGAAGATCGGTTGCTTCGACTTCAACGCCGAGAACGACTCCGACGACCCGTTCGACGCATCGGGCTACTTCCAGGGTGAGTCGCCGTTCGGTCCGGCCATCACCCTGAAGGGTCCGATCACCTGTCTGTCCATCGACGTCACCGAGCACCTACCCTGCGTAACGAACCGTGGGTAGTCGGTTACCAAAAGTAACAACCTGAGCTGCCCACCGAACCGATCTTTCGCGGAGCCGCCGGCCCGGAACAGTCGGCACCCCTCGCTAGCGTCCGGATCACCGGAGGCGAGGAGGGCAACGTGCAGCACGAACCGCCGAGCGACCAACCAGTTGTGTCGGCGCTTATTGTCGGCGGGCGAGCGCCCGCGCTACGTGCTGCCCGACGAGCCCGACATCGATCTGGATGCCGAGGATCTCCGGCGTCCGGACGCAGCAGACTGACCGAGCAGGCCGCCGCGGACCTTGCCGAGGAGGCGCTGGAGCTCGTGCGCCGCGGTCGACCGGCGGTCGATCCGGAGGCCGGTCCCGGCGAGCGAACGGCTCGACACGGGGAGCATCATGAAGATCGGGATCATCGGAGCGGGCAACATCGGCGGCAACCTTGGAGCGCCTCCGACCGGCGGGCGACCCGGAACGGCTGGCCCTGCCGGTGGCCGGCGACGACGCGGCGGCCAAGCGGCGGATCCGGGCGCTGATCGACGAGCTGGGCTTCGACACCGTCGACGCCGGCGGTCTGGACGAGTCGTGGCGCCAGCAGCCGGGAACCCCGGTGTACGGGCTGCGCGGCGGAGTGCCCGAGGTGGAGAAGGCGCTGGCCGCTGCACCCCGCGAGCGACCGGCCGACTTCCGCGGCTGACACGCGGCCGGGCCGGCCGCCGGGCGCACAGCGGGCCCTTGGTGCCGCTCCGTGTGGCTACCGCGCGGGGCCAGCGGGCGCACAGCGGGCCCTTGGTGCCGCTCCGTGTGGCTACCGCGCGGGGCCAGCGTGTCTTCGGGAGAACTCGACTGCACCCCGTGACGTCACGGTAGACAAGGTGATCCGACCCTTGTGACGGTGATGCACGCAAAGCTTCTTGATCTCAGATGTCTTGCCGGTATGGAAGACCGGCCAGGTTCCTGACCAGGATCTTCCGGTGGTGGAGCTGAGGGGAATCGAACCCCTGACCTACTCGATGCGAACGAGTCGCGCTACCAACTGCGCCACAGCCCCTGGTGCCCGAACGGGCCCGACCAGCCTAGCAGCCGGTCACTGGCCGGCCGCGCGACGGTATCCCCAGGCCTGGCCGGGGTCCAGCTCGTGCAGCTCGGGGTCCTCGGCGTCCAGCTCCAGGGCCACCGTGCCGGCCGGGCGGGGTGGCAACGGCACCGGGGCCAGCGGCGGCAGCGCCGGCGGCTCGGCGACGTCGGCATCGGACGCGCCTGCGCCGGATCGGGCGGCGTCCCGCTCGCCCCCGAGGTCGGCCCCGGCCGTAGCGGGCCCGTCCTCCGGGGCCAGGCCGTCCGGCGTCCCGGTGGGCGCCGGGCCGAGGTCCTCGTCCGATCCGGCATCCGGCTGGCCGGTCGGCGCATCGACATCCGTGGCGGCGGGCGGCCCGGCCGCGCTCCGACCGCGTCGACCCGAGCGTCGCAGCACTCGGCCGGGCGGGCCGGCGGCCGGTGACCCAGTGGCCGCCGGCGTCCCGCTTTGTGCCCCGCTCTGGGCGCGTCGCCGGGCGGCGGCCGCGGCCGGACGGGAGCCGGCCAGCCGGGCGGCGCGGCGGGCCCGGATCGCCTGCTCGCTGCGCACCTGGCGACGCAGGTTGACCAGGTAGCCGACCAGCAGCAGGTCGGCGGCGCCGTGCACCCACCATGCCTCGGGCACCACCAGCACCACCGCGACCAGCGCGGTGGTGACCGCGGTCAGCACCAGCACCAGCACCGCGCGCTGACGGAAGGTGGCTCGGGCCTGCGCGGCCAGCACGGCAGCCTCCGGGTCGTAGCCGCCGCGGCCGGGCCGGTACCTGGTCCCGGCAGTGTCGTTCACCGTGCCGCTCACCTCCTCACCGCGCCGTGGTTTCCGGCCCGTTCGGACCAGCACCCGGGAGGCCAACGCGGCGTCGCTGGGCCGCATCATCGGCTGGCGGCGGCGGGCGGCCATCGGAACCGCCACCGCCAACCAGGTGGCGGCCAGCCCCGCGAACAGCAAGGAGCTGGGCAAGCCGCCTCCCCCGAGTCATACCGGCGCGCACACGGTAACCAGCGGGGACGCCCCGGCCTCGGCGGCGCGCCGGATCAGGGTCCATGCCTCGCCAGCTACGGTTCCCGGCGATGCTCCCTCGCGCGGCTCAGGGTCGCTCGGCCAGACCGCTGTTCAGCAGCCGCACCACCAGGCTCTCCCGCAGGTCCTCGGTGGTCAGCGCGTAGCAGAGATGGTCCCGCCAGACGCCCGCCACGTTCAGGTAACGCCGGAAGAGGCCCTCCTCACGGAAGCCGAGCTTGACCAGCACCCGGCGGCTCGCGGTGTTCTCCGGGCGCACGGTCGCCTCGATGCGGTGCAAACGGACCGGGCCGAAGCAGTGGTCCAACACCATCGCCACGGCCGCGGTGGCGGCTCCGCCGCCGGTGACGTGACTGCCCAGCCAGTACCCCACGTACGCCGACCACAACGGGTCGCGTACCACGTTGCCGACCATCACCTGCCCGGCGAAGGCGCCATCCACGGTCACCGCGAGCGGCAGCGCCTGCCCCCGCCGGCCGGTGGCGCGCAGCGCGCCCCACCGGGCCGGCCACTCGGCGACGGTGTTGCGGTGCGCCCACAGCCCCGGCGAGTCCGGCTCCCACGGGGCGAGGTGCCGCTCGTCGCGCGCCCGAATCGCCGCCCAGGCGGCACCGTCGCGCAGCCGGACCGGGCGGAGCGCGACCAGGCCGGCCCGAGTGCGCAGCGGTCCGAGCTCGACCGGCCAGCCAGGATGACGGCCCAGCCGCGTGGAATCGGAGAGGTGTGCCACGGTGTCTGCCTGGTCGCCGGTGTCGCTCAGGTGCGGGGCGCCAGGAACGCCACGGTTACCTGCTCGCCGACGGTCACGCCGGTCGTCGACTCGGCCAGCTCGATCAGGCAGTTCGCCTCGGCCAGCGCGGACAGCAGCTGGGTGCCCGAGGTGCCCAGCGGCTGCACCAGGTAGTCACCGGTGGCCTCCTCGCGCAGCAGCCGGCCGCGCAGGTAACCCCGCCGGCCGGGCACCGAGGAGAGCGGTGAGAGCAGCCGGGCGGACACCCGCCGGCGTGTGGGGTCGGCCCGGCCCAGGACGGTTCGGATCAGCGGTCGGACCAGTACCTCGAACAGCACCAGCGCGCTGACCGGGTTCGACGGCAGCACGAACGTGGGCACCTTGTCCGGGCCGAGCCGGCCGAATGCCTGAACCGAGCCGGGGTGGATGCCGATCCGGGTGCCGTCCAGCTCGCCGAGCTGCCCGAGCGCGTCGAGCACCTGCTCGCCGGCCACCCCGCCGATGCCCCCGGACAGCACCATGACCTCACAGCTGGCCAGGTGATCGGCCACCGCCTCGCGCAGCCGGCCCGGTTCCCGGGAGACCAGCCCGACCCGCAGCGCCTCCGCGCCGGCGTCGCGCGCGGCGGCGGCCAGGGCATAGGAGTTCACGTCGTACACCTCGCCGGCGCCGGGGTTACGCGCCACGTCCACCAGCTCGTCGCCGACCGACAGCACCGCCACCCGGGGACGCGGATGCACCAGCACCCGGTCCCGCCCGACCGCCGCGAGCAAGCCCACCTGAGCGGCGGCGATCACCGCGCCGCGCCGGACCGCGACGTCGCCCGACGCCACGTCCTCCCCGATTCGCCGAACGTAGGCGGCCGAGGGCACCGCGCGGTACACCGCGACCTGCGCGGGGTGCGCGTCGGTGTCCGCGGTCGGCACCACCGCATCGGCCAGGGTGGGCAGCGGCGCCCCGGTGACCAGCCGAACCGCCTGACCGGGCTGCAGGCGGTGCGGCTGGCGGGACCCCGCGGCGATCTCGCCGACCACCGGCAGCGACACGGGATGGTCCGGCCCGGCGCCGTGCAGGTCGACGCTACGCACGGCATAGCCGTCCACGGCGGCCTGGTCGAATCCCGGCAGGGCCCGCTGAGCCAGCACCTCCTCCGCGCACAGCAGACCCTGTGCCTCCGAGATCGCGACCCGGATAGGCGCCGGCCGAACCGCCGTGTCCAGCACCCTCGCGAGCTGCTCGTCGACCGACCTCACGGCGTTGTCAGCCCTCGCGGGCCGCCTGGTCGGGCGCGTCCTCGGCCAGTCGCCGGGTCAGCCAGCCGCGCAGGTCGGGTCCGTACTCGGGGTGCTTGAGGGCAAAGTCGACGAAGGCCCGGACGTAGCCGGCCGGGTTGCCCAGGTCGTGCCGCCCGCCCCGGTGCACCACCACGTGCACCGGGTGGCCCTCGTGGATCAGCATCGCCACCGCGTCGGTCAGCTGCAGCTCGCCGCCGGCGCCCGGGGTGATCCGCTTCAGCGCGTCGAAGATGGCCCGGTCGAGCAGGTAGCGGCCGGCGGTGGCGAACGTGGACGGGGCGTCCTCTGCGGACGGCTTCTCCACCATGTCCCGCACCCGTTTGACGTCGGGTTCGTCGGTGTCTTCCACATCGAAGACCCCGTAGGCGCTGATCTCGGCGCGCGGCACGTCGAACGCGCACAGCACGCTGCCGCCGTAGCGCGCGCGCACCGCCGCCATCCGGCTGAGCACTCCGGGCTCGCCGGCCGGCGGGAGCACGATGTCGTCGGGAAGCAGCACCGCCACTGCGTCCTCGTCGGCGGCCAGCGCGTCGGCAGCGCAGCCCACCGCGTGCCCGAGGCCCTTGGGTTCGTCCTGGATGACGGTTGCCACCGCGATCAGCTCGCCGGCCCGCCGAACCTTGGCCGCCAGCGCCTCCTTGCCCCGGGCGGCGAGCGTACGCTCCAGCTCGGGCTGCGACGCGAAGTGCGCGGCGACCGCGTCCTTGCCGGGCGAGGTGACGATGAGCAGCCGGTCAGCGCCGGCCTCGGCCGCCTCGGCGGCGACCATTTCGATGCCGGGGGTGTCGACCACCGGCAACAGTTCCTTCGGGACGGTCTTGGTGGTGGGCAGGAACCGGGTGCCGAGCCCGGCCGCCGGCACGATCGCGGTGCGGAACGGTCGAGAAGCCGTCATGACCGGCGAGCCTAGCTGTGACCGCCGGTCACCGGGCACTCACGCCACCGTCAATGGCCGCTGACCGCCGTGGAGGGACCACCACGGGTATCGTTGATCATGGGTCGACGGCTTGGTGGCTCATCGGGAGGACGGCGGCGGATGACCGGCGGGGCGATGCTGGACAAGGCCGCGTGGCGCGAGTTGCTGCTGGCCCGGCGGCGGGCGGTGCCCGAGGCCGTGCGCGACGCGGAGGCCCGCCGGCTGGCCCAGGGAGCGGTAGCGGCATGCCGGCTCGCGGAAGTCCGCGCGCTGCTCCCCCGCGAAACCCCGGGCACGGTGTGCACCTACCTCCCGTTCGGCCATGAGCCCGGGTCGCCGGCCATAGCGGAGGCACTGCGTGCCGGCGGCCAGCGGGTGCTGCTGCCACGGTTCGCCCCGGGTTCCGGCGGCTCGGGCACCCCGGACTGGGCGGTGTTCGAGGGCACGGAATCGCTGGTGGACGGGCCGTTCGGCTTGCGCCAGCCGTCCGGTCCCGCCCTCGGGTCGGCCGCGTGCGCCGAGGCCGCGCTGGTGCTGGTGCCTGCGCTCGCGGTGGATCGGAAGGGAACCCGGCTGGGCCGGGGCGCCGGGTGGTACGACCGCGCCCTGATCTGTGCCCGCCCCGGGGCGGTCCTGCTGGCCGTAATCCGCGACGAGGAACTGGTGCAGGCGCTGCCCACCGAACCGCACGACGTTCCGATGACCGGCGCGCTGACCCCGTCGACCGGCCCCCGGACGTTCCGGCCGCCCCTGCATTAGACTGGCACTCAATCGGTGTGAGTGCCAGATTTCGAGCGTGAGCCCTGCGGAGGTATGCGGTGCCGACCTACCAGTACGCGTGCACGGCCTGTGAGCACCGCTTCGAGGCCGTCCAGGCGTTTACGGACGCCAACCTGACCGACTGCCCGGAGTGCGCCGGACGGCTGCGCAAGGTCTTCTCCTCGGTCGGCATCGTGTTCAAGGGCAGCGGCTTCTACCGCACCGACAGCCGCAACGGCAGCCGGGTGGACGCCGCGCCGAGCGGCTCCTCGGAGAAGTCCGACTCGACCTCCGGAGCGAAGTCCGGCGACTCCTCCAGTTCCTCTTCCACCACCTCGTCTTCCGCCGGGTCCGAATCCGGTTCGTCCGGTTCGTCCTCCGGCTCATCATCCACCGGGCCGAGCACCGGTGCCGCCGCGAAGGCTTCCTGAGCCGGGAGTTGTCCACATCCGCCTGGACTGTCCACAGACCTGGTAGATCGGTTGGGCACCGGCCGGAGGGCGTCCTACCGTCTGCCAGGTGACCGACCACCCGCTCTCACCGACGCTTCCGGAGCGCTACGCCGCGATGCTGCGCGGCCCCAGCTGGCGTCACATGCGGGTAGCACGGTGCTGGCTGGCCGGTGTGCTCGCACTGGCGGCGGTACTGCTCGCGGTGCACGGTCGGTTCGCCGTCGCGCACGGGAGTCCAGTGCTGGTGGCCACCCGTGATCTCGCTCCCGGCACCACCCTGTCGGCCGCCGACGTGCAGCCCCGCCTCTGGCCGGCAGACCTGGTTCCGGCCGGTGCGCTCACCGAGATCGGGCAGGCCGAGGGCCAGGTGCTGGCGGGTGCGGCGAACGCGGGCGAGACGCTAACCGGCCCCCGGTTGGCGGGTCCCGAGCTGGCGCGCCGGGCGACCGGGATGGCCGACGCGTCCAGCGTGCCGATCCGACTCGCCGACGCCGGCGTGGCCGGGCTGCTCGGCCCGGGTCGGCTGGTGGACGTCGTCACGCTCGGCGAGCGCTCCGACCAGCCGACGCTGCTGGCCGCCGGTGCCACCGTGCTCACCGTGCTGCCCGCCGACGACAAACCCGGTGTCCAGGGACGGCTGGTGCTGGTCGCGGTACCCCGATCGACAGCTGCCCGACTCGCCGCGGCAACTCTGGCTGGGGAGGTGACCGTTACGCTCCGCTGATGCTCAAGGGATTCAAAGACTTCGTCCTGCGCGGAAACGTGGTCGACCTGGCCGTCGCGGTGATCATCGGAGCAGCGTTCACCTCAGTGGTCGGCGCGGTTACCGACAAGATCATCCGGCCGTTGCTCAACGCCATCACGCCACCCGCGAGCACGGGTCTCGGGGTGAGCGTGGTCGATGGAAAGGCGAGCACCTATATCGACTTCTCCGCGCTGATCAGCGCGACGATCAACTTCGTGCTGGTGGCGCTGGTCGTCTACTTCGGGATCGTGCTTCCGCTGAAGACGATCCAGGAGCGGCGCAAGCGCGGCGAGGAGGCCGGACCGGCCGAGCCCACCGACATCGAACTACTCGCCGAGATCCGGGACCTGCTCCGTGCGCAGGCCCAGGACCCGAAAGCCGGCCGCGGTGCTCAAGGGTCCGACCCGAACCATTAATTTCGTCATCGTCCGCCGACGAGCACCGGCACGGCACGGCGCGCCATCTGTTCGGCGAGTTCGCCGGCGTCCGGGCCCGGGAGCAGCGGGAGCGGTCCCGGCACACCATCCGGAGCCGGGCCCCCGGCCGGATCGTGGCGCGAGGCCTGGCCCGAGCCCCCGGCCGGATCGTGGCGCGAGGCCGGATCGTGGCGCGGGTCCGGATCGTGGCGCGGGTCCGGATCGTGGCGCGAGGCCGTGGTGCGATCGGCGGCCATGGCCTGCGCAGCCGCCAGCCGGTCACCGTCCAGCGCGGCCGCACACGCAAGGGCCTGCGCAAGCGCCCGGGCCACGCCGTACCCGCTCTCCGGGGCCGGGCAACGGCCGGCGGTCGCGTCACCGACCGACACCAGGCCCGCTGGCGATCCGCTGAGATCCGCGGGCAGCTGCCCGGCTGCCCGGCACCGCGCGGGCCAGCCGTCCAGCACCCGGACGCCGGTCAGCGGATCGGCCGAGCGCGGATCGACCCAGTCCACGATCACCGGCACCAGCTCGGCAGCCACCTGGAACGAGGCCGGCTCCCGCAGCCCGGCCAGCGCACCGGCCCCGACGGCCCCGCCCCCGAGGGCCAGGTCCCCGGCCGGCACCCCGAAGGTCACGGTCACGATCTGGTTGTCGCCGGGCACCGCGCGGCAGCTGTACCCGTCCAGCAGCCCTCCCGCCGCCGCGCCCAGGTTCAGCTCGCCCGGGTCGCCGGGCCAGCGCAGTGCGTAGCAGCGGCTGACGTAGGCGGTGGCGCGGTCCGGCCAGCGCGGATCGTCGTCGCCCGGCGGACGCGGTTGCCGGACGGCTCGGGAGTGCGGCTTCCCGACGCCCGAATGGCACCGACTCTCGGCGCCGGCCAACCACCCGGCAACCGGGCCGTCGGCGCCGGTGGCGTCCACCGCGACCGTCGTGGCCAGCACGCCGCCGGGCACCCGCACCCCGGTCAGCCGCGAACCTTCGAAGCGCAGACCAGTGGCCGGCGTGCCGTCGTGCACCCGCACACCGGGCTCACGTTCGGCGGCCCGGCGAAGCACCCAGTCGAACAGTGGGCGGCGCATCGCCAGCGCCGGACCGGATCCGGGCAGCGGGATCTCCCGCGCCCCGGCCGCCAGCAGCAGCGACAGCACGTCGGGCAGCTCGGCGGCCAACAGCTGCGGGCAGTCCGGGCCGAAGACGTGGGCGTGCGGCGCCTGCGGCACCCCGGGGCGCAACCACCCGGCCGCTCCCCTGCGACCGAACGGCGCGGGCGAACGGTCCTGCTCCAAGACGTCCACCGACGCGCCGCGCCGGGCCAACGCCAGCGCGGTGGTCAGCCCAGCGATCCCACCGCCGAGCACCACCACCCGGGTCATCGCCGCCTGTTGGGTCATCGCCGCCACCCGTCTGACCCGGACCGTCTCAGGCTCTCGGTGCGCACCCCTCGTGCCCATCGCCGGCCGGACGGCGGCTGCCCGGGCACCGCCGGGATCGCCGCGCAGAAGACCCGAACCGAGTCACCAGCCATCAGACAAGCAGACGCCTCGACGATGTCCGTGACGTTACGTCGGGATCAAGCAGGCGTTACCTCCCCCACGGACCGACCGGTCGCCGGACAGCCGGGCAGCGTCGCGCGCGAGCGGGCCCCGATCTGCTCGTCGTGCCAGTCGAACCACTCCCGCGCTCGTAGGCGACCCGCCGAGCCTCGTGCACACGCTGTCCGGGCGCATCTCACCCGGCGGAAGCGTCCTGAGCCTCACGCAACACCGCCCTGGCCGTCCAGCGCCCCCGGCGCGGTCACCGCTCGCCGCGCGCGCCGATCTCCGCGCGCTCCCGCAGCCGCCACGGCAGCCGCACCGCGGTGGCCGGCATCTTGGGCCGCCACAACCGGCCTGAGGTAGCGCGGGTCGCCGTCGTGCACCGGACCGTAGCGCCGCCAGCGCGCGGCCAGACACCAGCCCAACCCGAAGCCGTGCAGCGAGGCCATCAGCAGCAGCAACGCCGGGACTTGCGACTGCGCGCCGATGACCGGCGTGGACGCCGCCCGCAGCCTTGAGTGCCGGCTGCTGGCGTCCTCGATCAGCTCCGCGCTGCCGGCCGCGCTGTGCACCGCGATGCAGACCGACCGGCGGGTCGGCGAGCTGATCAACCGGGCGTTCGACCTCCTCGGGCCTCAGCGCGGCCCCGCTCACCCTGCGCGGCTCCACCGGTTAAAACCCGACCGGCACCCGAGCGGGACCGGCATCGGCCGCGCGACACGACGCGAGATGTCCCGAGATGTCCCGAGATGTCCCGAGATGATCATCTTCACCTGAGGCAACATTTCACCTTGCGGAACTTGCCTCAGGTACTGCTGACCATGGCGAGGCGCCGACGCTCAGCCCCGATCGTGGTGCGGGGGCCGGTTCTCGGCGTACCAGCGGTCAGCGGCCGCGCCGTCCACCGGTTCGGTGTCCAACTCGTCGCCGGTCGCCTCCGGCAGCACGTCACCGAAAATCTCCGCGAGCCTGCGCGCCGATCCGGCCGGGTCGGCGGGGGGCGGTCCCTGGTCGGCGTCCGGGGCCGGTCCGTGGTCGGCGTCGGGCTCGGACCCGGACACCGGAGATCAGGCCTCGTCCAAGCCGGACAGCTCCTCGATCACGTGCGGGGCCAATGGCGTCAAGGTCGCCATGCCGTCGCGGATCGCCGCCCGGGACGGGGCCAGGTTCACCACCAGGGTGCTGCCGGAGACCCCGACCAGTCCGCGCGACAGTCCGGCGTCGACCGCGCCGGCGGCCAGCCCGGACGCCCGGATCGCCTCGGCAATCCCGGGGATCGACCGGTCCAGCACGCCGGCCGTGGCATCGGAGGTGACGTCGCGCGGGGACACGCCGGTGCCGCCGACGGTGACCACCAGGTCCACCCCGCCGATCACCGCAGTGTTCAGCGCGTTGCGGATCGCCACCGCCTCGCCGGGCACGGTGACTACCGCGTCGACCACGAAACCACCCTCCTCCAGCAGCTCGGTGACCAGCGGACCGCTCGTGTCCTCGTGCTCGGTGTGCCCCGCCCGGTCGTCGACGATGACCACCAGGGCGCGCCCGATCCGGGTTGGCGCCATATCCATGTGATTACCGTAGTGGGTCGACGGGAGCGGGTCGGTCCCGCGCCGGTGTGTGCGCACTACTGTGCCGGGGTGCGCATCCTCGTGACCGGCGGAGCCGGGTTCATCGGTTCCCACGTGGCCGACCTGTTGGCCGAGCAGGGGCACCGACCGCTGGTGCTGGACGCACTGCTGCCGCAGGCGCACGGCGGGTCGGAGCCGCCGGAGTGGACCGGCCGGCACGAGCTGGTGGTCGGCGACGTGCGCGACGCCGAGCTGCTCGGCCGGCTGCTGCCGGAGGTGGACGCGGTGTGCCACCAGGCCGCCATGGTCGGGCACGGGGTCGACCCGTCCGACGCCCCGGAGTACGCCAGCCACAACGACTACGGGACCGCGGTGCTGCTGGCCGCGATGCACGCGGCCGGGGTGCACCGGCTGGTGCTGGCCGGCTCGATGGTGGTCTACGGCGAGGGCCGCTACGACTGTCCCGCGCACGGGCCCGTACGCCCCGGCCCTCGTCGCCCGGACGACCTGGCCGCCGGCCGATTCGAGCCGCCGTGCCCGACCTGCGGCGCGCCGCTACGCTCCGGGCTGGTCGGGGAGGACGCCGTGCTCGACCCGCGCAGCACGTACGCGGCCACCAAGCTGGCCCAGGAGCACCTGGTGGCGGCGTGGGCCCGACAGACCGGCAGCGGCGCCTGGTCGCTGCGCTACCACAACGTGTACGGCCCCCGGATGCCGCGCGACACCCCCTACGCCGGGGTGGCCTCGATCTTCCGATCGGCGCTGGCCCGCGGCGAGGCCCCGAGGGTGATGGAGGACGGCGCGCAGCGGCGGGACTTCGTGCACGTCACCGACGTCGCGGCGGCCAACGCGCTGGCGCTGGTCGCCGAACCGGAGCCGGGGCGTCTCGTGCCGCTCAACGTGTGCTCCGGCGAGCCGCGCACCGTCGGCGAGTTGGCCGACACCCTGGCCGCGGCGATGGGCGGCCCGGCGCCGGTGGTGGTCGGCGGGGCGCGTCCCGGCGACGTCCGGCACGTGGTCGCCTCGCCGCAGCGGGCCCGGGAGCTGCTCGGTTTCCACGCCGCCACCCGGTTCGCCGACGGGGTCGCCGCGTTCGCCACCGACACCCTGCGCGAGCCGGCCGCCGTCCGCGGCTGACCGCCCCCGGCGCTACCCGGCGCGGGCGCGGTCCGCTGCGGGCGCTACCCGGCGCGGGCGCTACCCGGCGCGGGCGCCGTCCAGCGCGGGCCCTACCCGGCGCGGGCGCCGTCCAGCGCGGTTGCCGCCCGGTCCGGGGCCCTCCGGGAGCGCCAGGAGCGGATCGCCCGGGCCGTGCCGGTCAGCACCAGCACCACGCCGGACACCGCGAACATCGCCGCGCACAGCGTCAGCCAGCGGATCAGGTACGGCTCCTGGTCCAGCCCGGTGTTGCCCCGCACCACCGCCTCGCCCTGGCGGATGATCCCGGGGAAGAACAGCGCGAAGGTCAACGCGCAGCCCAGCAGCGGCACCCTTGGGTAGTTGACCAGGCGGCCGAACACCCCGACCAGCGCCCGATCGGTCGCCGCGTACACCGGGAACAGCACCAGGTCGTGCAGCAGCACAGCGGCCGAGAACCAGATCAGCATCAGCCACCACAGCGGGTTCACCCCGACCTGCAGCGCGGCGTACCCGGCGCCGGCCAGGCAGCCGAGCACGAGCACCAGGTGCAGCGGGTGCGCCCCGTACAACCGAGTGATCACGCGCGCTGTGCCGATGGTCGGTTCCGGGCTCGCTCCGCTCCTCCCTCGCCGAGGGCTCGGTCGATGCTCACTCACCCGTCACCTCCGGAACTCGATCGCGCCGATCCACTTGGTGCAGTGCACCCCGGGCACCGCCGGCGCGATCACCCGGGCCGGTGCGCCGTGCGCCAGGCTCAACGGTGCCCCGTTGACCACCAGCGCCAGCAGCGAGTCCGGGTCGAGCACCTGGCCGCTGGTCAGCACCGCCCGGTTGAACGCGCCCTCCCGCTCGATCGAGCGGATCAGCGCCGAGCTCGGCTCCGGCACCCCGGCCAGAGCCGCAAGCTCACGTAGCCGCACCCCCGTCCAGGTCTGCGTGGTCGACCAGCCCTCGACGCACGCCAGCGGCAGCCGCGCGGTGTGCTGGGGCAGCGCGGCCAGCGCGGCGGCGTCCAGCACCATCGGCGCACCCGGCCCGTCGTCGAGCAGCACCGCACCGCCGTCCGGCGCGGGGCCGCCCACACTGGTCACCCGCAACCGCCAGGTCGGCCCAGCCATCTCCGGGGTGATGCCGGCCGCTGCGGCCGTCCGGTTGACCTGGAAGTCGTTCGGCCCGTCCCCGTAGTCCCGGCCACGCGGCAGCAGCAGCGCGGCCGGACGCAACACGTCCACCGACTGCCCGACGGTGAGCCCGGCCACCAGCAGCGAGCCCCCGCCGACCAACGCCAGCGCCCCGCGCCGGGACACCGTCGGTGGTGCCGGATCGAGCGCGACCAGGGTGTCGGGGTCGGCCGGGTCGGCGGGCTCGGGCCGGGTGTCCGCCAGTGGGGTGCGCAGCTCCCTACCCAGGGAGCGGGACCGCAGCGAGCGCACCATGGTGGGCAGCTTCAGCGCGGTGTGCGCGACGAACCCGGCGACGAACACCCATGCGCCCCAGTAGTGCGCGGCGTAGAAGTCGAAGCCGAAGACGTAGTCGTACTGGATGTTGAGCACCCCGGTGACGATCTCGAACAGGATGCCACCGACCAGTGCCAGCAGCGACAGCCGCTCCAGCGCCTGGGCTGTCGAGCGCGCCGGCGGCCAGGCGAACAGCTTGGGCACCACCGACCACAGCTTGGCCAGCACGACCGGCACCAGCACCAGCCCGAGCACCACGTGCAGCCCCTGGGTGAGCTGGAAGAGCCACACCGGCCGGGTCGGCCAGTCGAACAGCGGCGGGCGCAGCCAGCCCACGTCCGCCGGGAACGCCTGACCGAACTGGGGGCCGTACGCCACGTAGTCCAGGAACCCGGTGACGATCACGATCGGCAGCCCGACCAGCAGCACCGCACCGAACACCGAGGTCAGCCACGGCCCCCGGATCGGACTGCGCCAGGCTCGGGTGCGGCCCAGGCCCGGCGGGCGGGCCCGCTCCAGCGCGCGCCACAACGGCGCCGGGAACCCGTACGCCGGCTCCCCGGCCCGCTCGGACCTCACGGTGTCCGGCGCCGGGGGCGTCGCGGTCGGGTGTCGTGCTGACATGCCGGCGAGATTAGCCCGGTGATCACCTCCGACACGGCCACCGGCGGGACCCCGTAAGCCCCCGGTAAGCCGGCCTTACCGAGCCCGAACGCGGACGCCGCCTGGCGGCGCGTTCGTGAGCGGGAAGTGGCACCATGGCGGTTCTTCTCACTCACAGGCCAACGGCAGCCGGACCTCGAAACGGCAGCCGGGCGGGTGGTTGTAGGCGTCGATCTCGCCGTCGTGCGCCTCCACCAGGCCCCGCGCGATCGCCAGGCCGAGGCCCGCGCCGGCCTCACCGGGAGCCTGTGGCGAGCGCGCGACGCTGCCTCGGAACGCCACCTCGAAGACCCGGTCCAGATCGGGTTCGGGGATGCCCCCGCAGCCGTCCTGGACCCGCAGCCAGGCGCGCCCGTCGTCGGTGCCGGCGGCCAGCACCACGGTGCCGTCCGGCGGGGTGTGCCGCACCGCGTTCGACACCAGGTTGCGCACCACCCGGGCCAGCTCCGGGTCGCTGCCCAGCACCACCGGCCAGATCACGTCGTCGGCGGCGGTCAGCCGGACCCCGGCCGCGGCGGCGTGCGCGGACTCGGCGGCCACCGCCTCGGACACCACCTCGCCCAGCGGCACCGCGGACAGCGTGAGGCGCAACGCCCCGGAGGTGATCCGGGACAGCTGGAACAGGTCTTCCACCATGCCCGCCAGCCGCTCGGTCTCCCGGCCGATCCGTCGGGCGTACTCCTCGGTGGTGCACCGGTCGGCGACCACGCCGTCGGCCAGCGCCTCGGCCATCGCCCGGATCCCGGCCAGCGGGGTGCGCAGATCGTGGCTCATCCAGGTCACCAGCTCGCGGCGGGCCGACTCGGCGGCCCGCTCCCGGCCGCGCGCCTCCCGTTCCCACACGCTGTCCCGGGCCAGGCCCCGACCCAGCAGCAGCGCGGCCGGCACGCACACGCAGGCCACCACCAGGCACACCGCCAGCGTGCGCGACAGCTGCGGATCGAGCATGAAGCCGCTCACCCCGAGCACCCCGACCAGCGCCGCCGCGACCGGGATCAGCACCAGCACGGTCACCGCCGCGGTGATCGACCGCCGGCGCATCCGGTGCAGCAGCAACGCCCCGCCCAGCGCCACCGGCAGGGTGAACGCCAGCGCCAGGCCCCAGACCCGACCCAGCTCCGACCACATCGCGATCACGGCGCGCTCCGGTCGTAGCGGTAGCCCACTCCCCACACCGTGCAGATCCGCTTCGGGTCGGTGGGGTCGGCCTCCACCTTTTCCCGCAGCCGGCGCACGTGCACGGTGACCGTGGACGAGTCGCCGAAGCTCCAGCCCCACACCCGTTCCAGCAGCTCGGGACGCCCGAACGCCTGACCGGGGTGGCTGATCAGGAAGGCCAGCAGGTCGAACTCGCGGACGGTCAACGCCAGCTCACGGTCGGCCAGGACCGCCCGCCGGGCGGCCAGGTCGACAGTGAGATCGCCGTCGCGCAGCGCCGGCCGGGAGTTCGGTGTGCCCGACGCGTCCCGCGACCTGCGCAGCACCAGCCCGATCCGCAGCACCAGCTCGCGTGGGCTGAACGGTTTGGTGACGTAGTCGTCGGCGCCCAGCTCCAGCCCGGCCACCCGGTTCTCCTCCTCGCCGAGCGCGGTGAGCATGATGATCGGCACCTGGGCGGTGTCCGGCGGGCCGCTCCGCAGCTCGGTGCACACCTCGAGCCCGGAACGCCCGGGCAGCATCAGGTCCAGCACCACCAGGTCGGGTCGGCGTTCCCGGGCCAGCCGTAGACCCTGCTCGCCGTCGCCGCACACGCTGACCCGGTAGCCGGCCCGGGCCAGATACCGGCTGACCACCTCGCACACCGTGCGGTCGTCGTCCACGACCAGCACGTGCCCGCTCCCCACGACCTCGTCGGGCGAACTCGTCACGTCAGCTCCTCCGCGCACGTTGACTACTGGGCAGGAGGCTATGCCGCCGCGCGATGGTCGGGACCGGCCATCACGCCCCGTAGGGGTGATGTCACCGGTCCGTAAGCAGAACACCACGAGGCGCACCCGTAAGGTTCCGCACCGTGATCCCTGCTCCCCCGGTGGCGGATGTGGTGCTGCCGTGCCTCGATGAGGCGGAATCGCTGCCTGGCGTAATTGATCGTCTGCCCACGGGGTACCGCCCGATCGTGGTCGACAACGGAAGTACCGACGACACCGTCGCGGTCGCCGAGTCGCTCGGCGCGCTCGTGGTCCGTGAGCCCCGACGCGGCTACGGCGCCGCCGTGCACGCCGGCCTGCTCGCCGCCACCGCCGAGTTCGTCTGCGTGATCGACGCCGACGGGTCACTGCCCCCGGAGGTGCTGCCCGAGCTGGTTGCCGCGGTGGCCGACCGCCGGGCGGACATGGCGGTCGGCCGGCGGGTTCCGGTGGGCCGGGGCGCGTGGCCGTGGCACGCCCGGCTGGGCAATGCGTTGATCGCGGTCCTGCTGCGCCGGCGCGGGGTTCCGGTGCGCGACATCGCCCCGGTGCGCGCCGCCCGCCGCACCGACCTGCTCGACCTGGGGGTGACCGACCGGGCCTTCGGCTACCCGCTGGAGCTGCTGGTCCGGGCCGGTGCCGCTGGGTGGCGGCTGCACGAGATCGAGGTCGAGTACCGCCCCCGCACCGGTGGCCGCTCCAAGGTGTCCGGCTCGGTGCGCGGCACCGCCCGGGCGGTCCGCGACATGTCGGCGGTGCTGGTGGGCTCGCGGTGAACCGCGGCCCCTGCCCCGGTGTCCCCGCCGGCCCGCCGGCACTGCTGCTGCTGGCCAAGGCGCCGGTCGCCGGGCTGGCGAAGACCCGGCTGTGCCCGCCGGCGACGCCGGCTGAAGCGGCCGAGATCGCGGCCGCCGCGTTGCTGGACACCCTGGACGCGGTCGCCGTCGGCCGCGACGCGCTGCCCGGCGCCCGGGTGATGGTCGCCTGGACCGGTGAGCTGGCCGACGCCGCGCGCGCCCCCGAACTGCGGCGTGCGTTGGCCGGGGTAGAGGTGTTCGCCCAGTGCGGCGGGGGCCTCGGGGCGCGGATCGCGGCGGCGCACGCCGAGGTGGCCCGCCGGGCCCCGGGTTCGGTGGTGCTGCAGATCGGGATGGACACCCCGCAGCTGGATGCCCGGATGCTGGTCGCGGCACTGTCCCCGCTGCTCCGGCCGGTTGGACCGGCTCCGCTGCTCGGGCCGGCCGGACCGGACCCGCTGCGCGATACCGGCACGGTGTCGGGCCCCGGCGTTGACGCCGTGCTCGGGCCGGCCCCCGACGGCGGGTGGTGGGCACTGGGGCTGCGCGACCCCCGGCACGCCGCGCTGGTCGCGCGGGTGCCCACCTCGCGCCCGGACACCGGCGAGCTGACCCGCCGCGCGCTGCTCGCCGCCGGCCTGCGGGTGCACACCGCGGCCACCCTGCGCGACGTCGACACCGCGGCGGACGCGCACGCGGTCGCCGCCGGCGCACCGCACGGTCGGTTCGCCGAACGGGTCCGCGCGCTGCTCGGCGTGCCGGTCGGTGACCGGTGCTGAGCCCCGCGCGGCCGTCGGACCGGTTCTTCGGCAACGCTATCTCCAGAGGCACGACATCCAAGGGCACGATCACCGGGCACCCGATCACCGGGCACCCGATCACCGGGAACCCCGGCCCGGAGGCGCCGATCGACCCGGACGACCCGTTCGACATCGGGCTGGGCGGGCACGCCTGCCGGTTGCACCGCGACGGCGCGTCGACCACCCCGCTGGACAGCCGCCGATGGCGGGCCGACGCCGCCCGATCCGATCGTTGGCTGCTCGACGGCTGCGCCGGCCCGACCCTCGACCTGGGCTGCGGGCCGGGCCGGCTGGTCGCCGCGTTGACCGAGCGGGGGGTGCCGGCGCTCGGGGTCGACACCTCCGCCCGAGCGATCCGCCAGTGCCTTTCCCGGGGCGCGCTGGTGCTGCGCCGCGACGTCTTCGGCGAGCTGCCGGGCGAGGGTCGCTGGCACCACGTGCTGCTGGCCGACGGCAACCTGGGCATCGGGGGCGACCCGGCCGCCCTGCTGCGGCGGACCCGCAGGCTGATCGGGCCGGCCGGCTCGGTCCTGGTGGAACTGTCGACCGGTGAGCCTGGTCTGTGGCGCGGGCCGGCCCGGCTGGTCGGGCCGGGCGGGTCGTGCGGGCGGTGGTTCCCCTGGGCGGTGGTCGGAGCCGGCGCGATCGCCGAGGTGGCCGCCGCCGCCGGGCTCATCCTGCATCAGCTCAACCTGAGCCGGCTCATCCGTCCCCGCCGGGTGTTCGCCGAGCTGCGTCCTTCGACCTGACCGGCGCCGCCGGCGGCGTCCGCCCTACGCCGCCCGCCAGCCCGACCGCGCCCGGGAGCAACACCCTCCACCGGAAGCGACACCGGCCTGGAAGCTAACCGCCCTTGGAAGCTACACCGGCCTAGAAGCTACACCGCCCGGCCGACGCGGTGGGGTCGGCGGGGCGGCGCGGGGCCGCGCCGGCGTTGGGAGGGGGGACCTACGCCGGCGCGGCGGCTGACGCCGACCGGATCCGATGCGAAGCGCCACCGCCCGATCGACATGGAATTAACGATTGACGGTACCGGCTTTGCCGTATTTGTCATCTTGGAGCGGATTACCGTTCTCCGACGGTGATCCCGGGAACCATGCCCCACCGGCTCACTTCGTGGCCGGCACCGGTTGACCGTCGAGCACCGCGGACAGCGTCCGCCCGTCGGCCAGTTGCAGGGTGGCCGTCTGGCCAGGGGCCAGGGACCGGATCGCCGCCACCAGCTCGTCGCCGTAGGTGACGGTCCGGTCGTTGACCCGCACCACCACGTCGCCCGCCTTCAGCCCTGCCTTCGCCGCAGGGCTCTCCGGGGAGACATCGGTGAGCCGGGCGCCGGGCGGCTCGGTGAGCGGGGCGAGCCGCGAGGAGGTGATCACCATGACGCCGAGGACCGGCTTGGTTGCCTGCCCGGTGCGCTCCAGCTCCTCGGCGATCCGCTTGGCCTGGTTGATCGGGATGGCGAAGCCGAGCCCGACCGAGCCGGCCTCGTCCCCAGCGCCGCCGCCGACGCTGGCGATCGCGCTGTTGATGCCGATCAGCCGGCCCTCGATGTCCACCAGCGGGCCGCCGGAGTTGCCGGGGTTGATCGCCGCGTCGGTCTGGATCGCGTTCAGCACCGCCCCGGAGTTGGGATCGCGGCCACCGCCCACGTTGACCGCGCGGTTCAGCGCGCTCACGACGCCGGTGGTCACCGTGCCGCCCAGACCGAGCGGCGACCCGATGGCGACCACGTCCTGGCCCACCCGGACCGCATCGGAGTTGCCCAACTGGATCGGCGCCAGACCGGCGACGTTCTGCGCCTTGACCACCGCGATATCGGAGCTGGGGTCGCGCCCGATGATCTGCACCGGCGCCGACTTGCCGTCCTGGAACAGCGCGGTGATCTGCCCGGCGCCGCCGGCCGCGGCCTCGATCACGTGGTTGTTGGTCAGCATCAGCCCGTCCGGACTGAGCACCATGCCGGAGCCGGCGCCGGAACGCTCGCCCGAGCGCACCCGCAACTGCACGACGCTGGGCAGCACGTCGCGCGCGACCCGCTCCACCTCGGTCTGCGGCGCGGACGCCGAGTCCCGGTCGGGCAGCGGACTGCCGAGCACACTGTCCAGGCTGCGCCCGCCGGCCAGCTGGTAACCGAGCGCCCCGCCGATGCCACCACCGAGCAGCGCGGCGAGCAACGCGGCCATCACCACGAGCAGCAGCGACCGTCGACGCCGCGGCTGTTCCGGCCCGGCCGCCGGTTGCGGACCGGCGAGCGTGGCCGTGGGTTGCCCGCTCGGCAAAGTGGCGGGCGACCCGGGGTACGGCGACGAACCCGGATAAGACGGGCCGCCGGAGTACAACGTGCCGGGGTAGGACGAGCCGGGATGGGACGAGCCGGGATGGGACGTGCCAGCGGGCGACGCGCCGGGGTAAGACGACGTGCCAGGGGGCGACGTGCCGGGGTAGGACGGTGCCGCGTACGGCGAGGCGCCCGGGTAGGACGGCGCGTCGGGGTAGGACGGTCCCGCGTACGGCGAGGCGCCCGGGTAGGACGGCGTACCCGGGTAGGACGGGGTATCCGGGTAGGACGGGGTGGCGCCGGGATGCACACCCGGATGGGCCGCCCCGGCCGGCTGGCCCGTGGCGCCGGGATGCCCCGCTTCCACCGCAGGCGACACATCCTGGGCGTCCGTACCGGGGAGCGCCGCGCCGGACGCTCCCTCACCGGGTGGGGGTGCCTGGGGCGCAGCCGCGCCGGGACTCACGGCCGCCGCGCCGGTGTCGGGCGCTTCAGCGGCTGGAGCGGACCGGGCCCAGGGCGACGGGGGCGGCGCAGGCCGTCCAGCGGGCGCGGAGTCGGCGTCGGCCCCGTCGGTGCCCCTCGACGGCGTGCCGGCCCGGCCGCGGGGATCCGTGCCGGTCCGGCCGTGGGGATCCGGGGAGTCGTGCTCGGCGTCCGTGTTCGGCTGCGTCTCGTCGTGGGCCATACCCTCACCGTGGTTCAACGAATCGGGGAAGCCACCAGCGTAGGGCGCGGCCGCCACAAAGGCTCACGCGGTCACGAGATCGCCTCATCCGGGGCCCCCGGGCAGCCGCAGTGCCAGCAGTGCCCCACCGGTGGGTCCGCGCCCGGCACGCGCCGTGCCGCCGTGCCGCTCGGCGACCTGTTTGACGATGGCCAGCCCGAGACCGGATCCGGGACGGCCGCGGTCCTCGGTGGCCCGGTAGAACCTGTCGAACACCAGCGGCAGGTCGCACTCGGCGATGCCGGGGCCTTCATCGAGCACCCGCAACACCGACCACCCCTGACCGTCCGGGGTCAGGTCGACCCGGACGAGACCACCCGGCGGGCTCCACTTCGCCGCGTTGTCCAGCAGGTTGAGCACCGCCCGCTCCAGAGCGGTGGAGTCACCGGAGACCACCCACGGCCGCAGGGCTGTGTCGAAGCGCACGTCGGCGACCCGGCGGCGGACGCGCTGCAGCGCGCGCTCCACCACCTCGGTCAGCTCCACCGGCTCGTGCACCGTCTGCGGAGCGTCCGCCCTGGCCAACTCGACGAGGTCGCCGACCAGGGTGGACAGCTCCTCGATCTGGGCCCGCACGTCGTCGTAGATCTCCTTGCGGTCGGTGTCGGACAGCGAGCCGCCCGACCGGGACCCGCCCCCCACCGCTTCCCCCGCTGCGACCCCCACCGTGCCCCCCGCCGTGCCCCCCGCCGTGCCCCCCGCCCTGCCCCCCGGTGCGGCCTCGTCGCCGGCCGCGACCAAGAGCTCGACGTTGGTTCGCAGCGACGTCAGCGGGGTGCGCAGCTCGTGGCCGGCGTCGGCGACCAGCCGGCGCTGCTGCTCCTGGGAAGCCGCCACCGCGCCGAGCATCGCGTTGAAGCTGTGCGTGAGCCGAGCCAGCTCGTCGCTGCCACTGACCGGGATCGGGGTCAGGTCGCCGGTACTGGCCACCCGCTCGGTGGCCGCGGTCAGCCGTTGCACCGGGCGCAGCCCTGCACCGGCCACCGTGGCACCGGCCACGCCGGCCAGTACCACCCCGGCCCCGCCGACCAGCAGCAGCACCGCCGACAACCCGGCGAGGGTGTGCCGTACCGGGTGCATCGGTTGGGCCAGCACCAGCGCCAGGTTGCTGCCGCCACCGGCCGGTACCGCGAGCACCCGCATGTCGTGCACGGTGCGCAGCGAGGCGCCCTCCTGCGAGGCCGCCACCGCCAGCTCCTCGCGGCCCACTGGGGGCGGCGGCATGTTGCGGATCAGGAAACCGCCGCCCTGGGCGTCCACCAGCTCGACCCGGATATCGGAGCCGTAGAGCGCCGCGTCCGGCAAGGTCTGCGGCCGCTGACCGACGCCGCTGGCCACCACGGTGGCGGCCCGCTGGCGCAGCTGGTCGTCGAGGTCGGCGTACAGCGCGCCGCGCACCACGTAGAACGCGGCCGCCGACACCCCCGCCGCCGCCAACCCCACCATCACCGCGGCCAACAACGCGATCCGCATCCGCAACGACAACTGGCGGTTGCGCCGGCCCCCCTGTCGAACAGGCCCGCTCATTCGACCGCCTGGCGCGCCACCGAGGGCGAACAGGCCCGCTGATTCCACCGCGCGGGTGGCGGCGAGCTCGACCGCGCGGGTGGCGGCGAGCTCGACCGCGCGGGTGGCGGCGAGCTCGACCACGCGGGTGGCGGCGAGCTCGACCACGCGGGCGCGGGGGGACTCACTGACCCTCGCGCAGGACGTAGCCGACTCCGCGCACGGTGTGGATCAGCCGGGACTCGCCGGCCTCCTCGGTCTTGCGGCGCAGGTATCCGATGTAGACCTCCAGCGCGTTGCCCGTGGTCGGGAAGTCGTAGCCCCACACGTCCTCGAGGATGCGGCCCCGGCTGAGCACCCGGCGGGGGTTGGCCATCAGCAGTTCCAGCAGGGCGAACTCGGTGCGGGTGAGGGCGATCCGGCGGCCGGCGCGCAGCACGTCACGGGTGTCCGGGTCCAGCGACAGGTCGGCGAACCGCAGCGTCTCGTTCGGCCGCTCCAGCTCACCGGCCGGCGCCCGCCGACGCAGCAGGGCGCGCAGCCGGGCCAGCAGCTCCTCCAGGGCGAACGGCTTGGGCAGGTAGTCGTCCGCGCCGGCGTCCAGCCCGGCCACCCGGTCGGACACCGCGTCCCGGGCGGTGAGCACCAGGATCGGCAGATCGTCGCCCGCGCCGCGCAATCGTCGGCACACCTCCAGCCCGTCCAGCCGGGGCATCATCACGTCGAGCACCATCGCGTCCGGCCGGGCCGAGTCGATCACCGCCATCGCGGCCTGTCCGTCGTGGGCCAGCTCCACCTGGTAACCGTTGAACGCCAGTGAGCGGCGCAACGACTCCCGCACCGCCCGGTCGTCGTCGACCACGAGGATCCGCATGACGCCAGTGTGAACGGTGCGACTTAGAGTGGCCTGAGAACCCCGGTGCGCGTCGGTTCACCCGATTGCCGCCCGATCGAGATACCTTTCACGTCCCGGGAGTGACGATTGGTCGTCATCCCGCAGGCTTGGTAGCTCGATCTCGTGATCGAGAGTACGGAGGGGGAACGCACCGTGCGCGATACGAGGGCCCTGCGCTGCGTGCTGGCGAGCGCGGTTCTGGTCACCATGGCCTCGGCCACGGTCACCGGCTGCGCGACGGCCGAGGCGGGAGCCGGCCGCTACGGCGTCACCCAGCGCGCACCCGTGCCACTCCTGCGGGCCTCGGTGCCCGCCGGGGCCGAGGCGATCGGGGTGGCCGCGCCGCTGGTGGTCAGCGCCGTCGGCGGCACGCTGACCACGGTGACCGTCACCGGCGGCGGACGGCGGCTGCCCGGCACGCTGAGCGCAGACCGCACTCGCTGGACCTCACAGGCGCTGTCGTACAACACCTTCTACACCGTCACCGCAACCGGCATGGGCACCGAGGGGCGCCCGATCCCGGCACTGAGCAGCGTGTTCCGTACCGTCAAGCCGAGCCGCACGCTCGAGGTGGACGCCTTCCGCCCCAGCAACGGCCAGACCGTCGGCGTGGCGATGCCGATCTCGATCTACTTCAACCACCCGGTGCGCGACAAGGCCGCGGTGGAGCGCCGGCTCGCGGTCGTGCCCAGCGTGCCGACCGAGGGCTCGTTCAACTGGGTGGCCGACGACCAGGTCAACTGGCGACCCAAGGAGTTCTGGGCGCCCGGGACAACGGTGACCGTGCGCTCGACGCTGCGCGGGCTGGACGCCGGCGCCGGCACCTTCGGCGCGTCCGACGAGGTGTCGGCCTTCACCGTGGGCCGGCGCCAGGAGGCGGTCGGCGACGTGAACCGGCACACTCTGACGCTGCTGCGCGACGGCAAGCCCGTCCACACCATGCCGGCGTCGTTCGGCCGGGCGCAGTACCCCACGCAGAGCGGCCTGCACGTGGCGTTCGAGAAGCACGCGACCAAACGGATGCGTTCGGACAGCTGGGGCGGGCCCCGGGAGGGCGAGCCGGGTTTCTACGACCAGGTCCTGCCGCTGGCCGTGCGCATCTCGGCGAACGGAGAGTTCGTGCACGTCAACGGCGCAACCGTGCGCGACCAGGGCCGCCGCAACGTCTCGCACGGCTGCGTGAACCTCTCCCCGGCCAACGGGCGGGTGTTCTACGACTGGGTGCAGATCGGCGACCCGGTGAACATCGTCGGCTCCGCCAAGCCGCTCACCCAGAGCGACGGCGACATCTCCGACTGGCTGGTGCCGTGGGACCGGTACGCGGCCGGTTCAGCGCTGCGACTGCCGCTGCTCGGCGACCCGCTCGCGCCCGCCGCGCCGCTCAACCCGCTCACCGAGTAGCCCGGCCGCCACCCCGACCCGACCTTGCGGCCCATCGGGCTCCGGCCCCACCGGGCTCCGGCCCCACCGGCTCCGGCCCCACCCTCCGGCCCCACCGGCCACCTGCGGGCGGTTAGTGGTCTCGAACGATGACCTACGTAACCTCAGTCCTGCTGAAGCGGTACCGAGCAGGACTGAGGTTACTGTGGTCTACGCGTGCCGCCAGAGATCTTCGACGACCCAACCGGTCATCTGACCACTCGGCGTGCAGCCACGGGCAACTGGGCGTAAACCGCCGCCGGGTGGAGCTGGATGCAGGCGTCCCGGGCGGCGACGACCAGGTCGACGTTCAGTCGGATCGCTCGCTGCCGGGCGCTACCCGCCCTCGGGGCGGGTCGGCGCCCCGCGTCACGACGGTTCGCCCGCGCCCGGCAGGGTCAGGACTGGACCTTGACGTCGGCCTCGAGGTTGTCGCGCATCGAGTTGTCGCCGTCGGGCTGGCGCTCGGTGCCCTTGAGCATCACCCCGATCCGGCTGCCGTAGATCAGGTTGTCGGTGACCTCGAACCCGCCGTCGCCGTCGACGTAGATCCCGTAGCGGACGTTGCCGGCGATGGTGTTGCCGCGCACGGTATTCTGCTCGGCCTCGCTGACCAGCCGCACGCCGTCCTGCTTGTTGTCCCGGATCTGGTTGAGGTCGACCAGGTTGCGCTGCGCGGTCTGGCCGATGCCGATCCCGGACTCGTTGTTCCGGTAGACCTTGTTGGCCCGGACGATGTTGTCCGCCGACTCGTTGACGTTGATGCCCTGCGCGGTGTTCAGGAACGACTCGTTGTTCTCCACCGTGTTCCGGTCGGAGCCCTGGTAGAGCACGATCCCGTGGTGGCCGTTGCGGTAGACGACGTTGTCCCGGACGACGCTGTCCACGCAGTCCTCGGCCAGGATGATGCCGTGCTTGCCGTTGTCGTGCACCACGTTGCGCTCGATGACCATGTTGCGGGAACCGGTGTGCGGGTCGATGCCGTACAGCACGTTGCCCCAGATCTCGTTGTCCCGGACCACCAGCCCGTCGTTCTGGTGGGAGTAGAGCCCGAAGTACAGATGTGACACGTCGCTGTTGGTCAGCGCGCCGCGAGTGCCGGACACCCGCCAGGACAGCCCGTAGGACTCGACGGTGGCGCTGCCCAGATAGCGGACCTCTGATCGGTCGACGGTCATCGCGCCGCCGTCGCGGGCCAGCAGGTACGCCCGGCCGTCGTTGTGGTCGACGTCCGTGCGCTGCGCGCCGAGGTCCCACGAGGTGACGCAGGTGCCACTGACGTCCAGCCCGCCGCCCAGCATCTTGATCGAGACGAACCGCACGGGCTCGCTGCGCATCTTCAGCCAGCGGGCCTCGGGTCCGGCGATCCGCATCGACGCGCCCGGCATGACCACCAGATCGGCTCCGAGGAACCACTCGCCGGGGGTCAGCTCGCGCAGCGCCTCGGGATTGCGCACCGCGCGAGCCAGCTCGGCCAGCGTCACCCGCTCGCCACCGCTGAGGGTGATCACCCCGGCCGCGAACCGGGCCACCGCCGGGGTGGACGGGGGCACCGGCGCCGGCTGCGCGGCGGGTGCCGACAGCACCGCCGGGGCGGATTGCCCGACCGCGGCCGGTGCCAGGTCGGTGGCCGGGTCCGCCGGAGCCGGCTGACCCGCCGGGTCCGCCGGAGCCGGCTGGCCCGCCGGAGCAGGCTGGGCCGCCGGAGCCGGCTGGGCCGCCGGAGCGGGTGCCGGCTGCCCGGCCGGTGCGGTCTGGGCGGCCGGGGCCACCTGGAGACCGGCGGCCCCGGCCACGCCCGCCCCGTCCCGGATGCACGGCCTGGCCGGGTCGATGGTGCCGGCCGCGGCGACCTCGCGGGGGGTGAACGGTACGTCCGGCTTGGCGCACCCGGCGGCCAGCAGCCCGAAGACGAGCACCGACGGGACGGCCAGCACCGCGAGCCTGCGGGACGGAGCGCGCATCATGCACCTACCTGAAGCGTGGGCGGAAGCCGGCGGCCGCTACGGCCGAACCGACGCTGGCGGAGCGAGTGGAACACCTCGAGCAGGAAGGCCAACAGTACGAGCGGGACGCCGATCGCGCCCAGCACGTTCAGCGGCGGCAGGCTCAGGTCGTTGAAGCCGACCAGGCGAACGTCTCCGCGCATGGCCTGCAGGGCGTGCGAGCGGGACGCCCCGAGCTGGACCACGCTGCCGGGCACCGCGTCGACACCGAGTCCGAGGGCCGCGATGGACACCCGGTCGGCCACCGTGGTGGCGCCGGCCCGGGAGCGGAGTCCGGTCTCGACCTGGTTGATCGCCACGTCGGCGACGGTGGCCGCCGCGCTGGCGGTGACCCCGGTGTCGGCGCCGGTGATCCGGCCGTTGGAGATCTGGGCGTCCGGACTCGCGGTCCGCACGGCGTCGTTGCCGATGCCCTCGGCGACGAAGTCACGCAGCACGACCCGGTTGCTGCCCGGGTTGGCCACGAAGCCGTCCTCACCGCCGGTGACGGTCAGGCCGGTGGAGGTGATGCCGGTCGCGCCGCGCTCGATGCGCACCCCGGTCCGGGCGCCGTCGACGGTGAGCCGGTCGAGCGTGACCTCCTTGGCGCCGATGGACACCCCGATGGAGCGGGCACCGATGATCGAGCTCTCCTTGACCGTTACCCCGGTGGTCGACTTCTCGAAGACCATGCCTCGGCGGCCGCCCTCGATGCGCACCCGCTCGAACACCAGACCGGTGCTACCGACGTGGGTGAACACCCCGATCGGCTGGTCGGTCGCGGTGAAGTCGGCGACCAGGGCGTTGGTCGACCGGTTGATCCGCAGGCCGCCGTTCTCGTCCGCCGCGGTGGCCACGCCGAGGATCTTCGGGTTCTGCTGCCCGACCACCGACAGGCCGTACTCGCCGTTGCCGGAGCTGGTGATCCCGGAGAGCACCCGGTCGGCGGTCTCGCCCTTGACCAGGACACCATTTGCCCCGTTGTTCTCGGCCAGGATGCCGGCCAGGGTGGTGCCCTGGTCGCCGTCCAGCTCAAGCCCGTCGGTGACCGACTCCTTGACCGTGATGCCGTCCAGGCGCACACCCTGCGAGCGGGCCAGCCGCAGGCCGATGGTGTTGCGGACGAAGGTCGCGCGCTCCAGCACGCCGCCGGCGCCCTCGTTGTACTGCACGCCGCTGCGGCTCTCCGGGTCGGTGACCGCGGTGCCGAGGTCGCTGAACGTGGCGTCGGTCGCGTCCATGCCGCCACCGCGGGCCACCACGATGAACGGCCGGCCGGCGCCCGCGGGCATCGGCTCGTTGGTCGCCGGGTCCACCGAGGTGACAGTCACGCCGCGTGCGGTGATCCGTCCGCTGCCGGTGTAGATCGACGAGGCGTCGGCCAGGGCCGGCCCGCCGGTCAGCTGCAGGGTCTTCACGCCGCCGATGTCGAGGGTGTTGCCCGGGGTCATGGTGACTACCGAGTTGAGTCGTGCCTGGTCGCCGTTCAGCACCAGCCAGTCGGCCGGCACCAGCCGGTCCATGGTGGCCAGGTTCAGCGTTCCGCCCGGTCGGGCCGACTGCTGCACCAGACGGCCACCCTGTACCGACTCGACGGCGAAGTCGCGCACCACGATCATTCGGGCCGGACGACCGCGCGACTCCCAGGCCTTCGCCGAGCGGGCCTGGGCCCGGGCCCGGTCGGCCGCCGCCTCGGCGGCCGCCTCGGCCCGGTCGCGGGCCAGCTCCTGGGCCCGCTTGGCGGCTTGCTGCTGAGCTTTGGCCTCGGCCTTCTGCTGCCGCTCGAGCGCCTCGGCCTCGGCGTCCCGGGTCGACTCCGGCGTGGTGGGGCGCGGCCTCGGGGAGGTGGTCGGGTCCCCGTTCGAATCGCCGTCCGAGCCACCGCTGGAGCCACCGCTGGAGCCACCGCCGGAGCCGCCGTCCGACCCACCGCCGGACCCGCCGTCCGACCCACCGTCCGACCCGCCGTCCGATCCGCCGTCGTCGGGCTGCAGCGCGGGAACCAGGGACGAGGAGGCCACCAGCTTCGGCGCGGCCACGAGGGCCCGCCCCGGGTGCGCCAGGTAGGCGACGGCCGCGACGAGCGCGAGCACCACCAGCAGCACCAGCGTGGTGCGGAGGCCGCCCGGGCGACCCTTGTCCTTCTCGGCGGCCGGGCCCACGCACACCAGGTCGCTGCCGTCTGGCTCGCCGTCCCCGGACGCGCCGGACCGCGCCACGGCGGCCCGAGCGGTCGCCAGCTCGACGGTCACCGCCTCCGGCGGGGCGCCCGCCCCCAGCTCGGCCGGCTGGCTGGTGCGCACCACGGCGCCGCCCTCGACGGCCACCTCGCGGGTCAGCCAGCGCTGCTTGCGGATGGTGAGCAGAGCCTGCAGCTTGATCAATGCCATCACCCAGGACACCACCACGTAGCCGGGTACCAGGAAGAACGACGACGGACGGCGGCGCAGGTGCGGCAGCAGCTTCGCCGAACGGCTGATCTGCCACCACAGGGCGAGGATGCCGCAGAACACCCAGTTCTGGACGATGATCGAGTAGATCATGAAGGCCGGGCCGAGCAGCAGGGTGAAGCTGCTGATCGCCTTGTCGACCATGGTGTAGGCCAGGAACTTGTGCTGCCAGACCCACGGCTTGGACAGCGCGCGCAGGTCGGAGCGCCAGGTGTTGCGCGCCCAGCGCAGCCGCTGCCGGAAGAAGATCTTCCAGGTGGTGGGGAAGGTCGACCACACCTGGGCGGTGCGCTGCATGTAGGTCTTGTGCCCGCGCTCCAGGATCAGCGTGGTGAGTCGCTTGTCGTCACCGGACAGGCACTGCACGCCCCAGAACGTCTCGTTCATGAACTCGGACTCGATCTCCATCAGCAGCGCGCGGCGGTACACCGCGGTACGCCCCGACAGGCACGAGACCGCCTGGCCGAGCAGGCTCTGGCTGGCGTTCTCGTCGAAGTAGCGGTGGTCCAGGAACATGTCGGTGATCCGGGTCAGGAAACCCTTGGAGCCGTAGACGTTCTGCCGGGTGCCGACACCGCCGATGCGTGGGTCGGCGAACGGTCGGCACACCTCGGCGGCCACGTCCGGCGCCCAGATCGTGTCCGAGTCGACCAGCGCGACCAGCTCGGTGCGCGCGGCGTTCCAGCCCTTGCGCAGCGCGTCACGCTTGCCGGGCACGTCGGTGATCAGTACCCGCACCGGGTAGCGGCTGGCCACCTCCTGGCACACGGCGTCGGATGCGTCGATCACCAGGATGATCTCTTCGACCCCGTTGGCCAACCACGACTCGATCGCGGTGGCGAATACCTGCGGGTCCTCCTGGTAGGTCGGGACCACGATGGTCATCGGCAGCCGGAAGTCGCCGGACACCGGCCGGTAGAGCACCGCCGGGATGCGGCGGATCAGCCAGCAACCCCAGCGGAACAGGCCCAGGATGCCCAGCGGCGTGCCGAGCACGTAGTAGTAGAGCGGCAGCGACATGACTACACCGACTCTCGACGCGGCTGCGCCCCGCGGGCCCGGTGGGCCGCCGGAACGTTCCTGGCTGGGTACACGATCCACTCCTGGACGCTGGGAGAGTCGGACATCTTCTGCTTATGGGTCGGCATCACGGGCCCCGGTGTTACTGATGGGTCGTACTCTCCCACCACCCACAGCGGTGATTGCACGCGCAGCGCCCGACCCGCGCGCCGCCGCCGCCAGCGGGCAGGATTGGGCCCGTGGGTTTCCTGCTGATCGTGGTCACCGTGGTGCTGCTGCTGCATCTCTACCTCTACCGGCGGCTGGTGCACGACACCGTGGCCTCGGGGCGTCGCCGATGGGGCGGGCTGTTGGTCGTCGTGCTGGCGCTATCCACCGTGGCCGCCTTCGCCACCCGCCGGGTGCTGCACCCGACCGGGGCGCCGGCCACCGTGCTGGCCTGGGTGGGATACATCTGGCTGGTGCTCGCGCTCTACCTCGCGCTGACGCTGCTGGTTGCCGAGCTGCCCCGGGCGCTGGCCGGCCGGGGCACCGATCCCGGCCGGCGGATGCTCCTGGCGCGCCTGGTAGCCGGGGCGGCCGGGCTGCTGGCGGTCGGCACCGTCGGCTACGGGACGGTCGAGGCCCGCTCGATCCGGCTGCAGCGCCGCGAGGTCACCCTCGACCGGTTGCACCCGGCCCTGGACGGGGTGACCATCGCCGCGCTGTCCGACATCCACCTGGGCACCTTCAACCGCCGCCCGTTCCTCGCCGACGTGGTGGCCCGGGTGAACGCCGAGCGGCCGGACCTGGTCGCCATCGTCGGAGACCTGGTGGACGGGTCGGTGGAGGAACTCTCCCCGATCGCGACGCTGCTGGGCGACCTCGACGCCCCGACCTACTTCGTCACCGGAAACCACGAGTACTTCTCCGGCGCCCGGGAGTGGGTCGAGTTCCTGCCGACGGTCGGGGTGCGGGTGCTGCGCAACGAGCGGGTGGCGGTGGGCCGGCGTGGCGCCGGGGCCGGCGCACCGACGTTCGACCTGGCCGGGATCGACGACCGGATCGCCGCCGACTACGGCACCCCGGGGCACGGCGCGGATCTGGACGCCGCGCTCGCCGGGCGGGACCCGGCACGGCCGGTGGTGCTGCTGGCCCACCAGCCGGTGATGATCGAGGCCGCCGCCCGGCTCGACGTCGACCTGCAGATCTCCGGGCACACCCACGGCGGGCAGTTCCTGCCGCTGGGCTACGTGGTGCTGCTCGACCAGCCGGTGATGTCCGGGCTGACCAGGGTCGGACGCACCTGGCTCTACGTCACCCGGGGGGTCGGATTCTGGGGCCCCCCGGTACGGGTCGGCGCGCCGCCCGAGATCACCCTGCTCACCCTGCGCGCGACCCCGCCCGCCTGACCGTCAGCCCCCGCCCGCCTGACCCTCAGCCCCGCCCGACCCCCAGCGCTCGTGGTGCACCGCCTGCTCCAGCGGACGGCGGTGCCGCCAGCCGTGCCGTTCCAGATCGGGCACGGTCTCGAGGTGGCTGACCGGGCCGAGACACAGCCAGGCCACCGGGCGCACTCCGTCCGGGATGCCGAGCAGCTCGCTGAGGAACTCCTCGCGGTAGAACGACACCCAGCCCAACCCCAGACCCTCCGCGGTGGCGGCCAGCCAGAGGTTCTGGATCGCCAGGCACACCGAGTACAGCCCGGCGTCGGCGATGCTGTGTCGACCGAGCACGGCTGGCGCGCCCCGGGCGGCGTCGTAGGTGACCACCACGCCGAGGCTGGCCTGCAGCACACCCTCGATCCGGATCCGGGCGAACCGCTGCGCCCGCTCGGCGTCCAGCGTGCCGGCGAAGTCGACCCGCTCGGCCTCGACGTGGTCCCGGAACCGCCGCCGCACGTCGGGATCACCGATCAGGACGAAGTCCCACGGCTGGGTCAGTCCGACGCTGGGGGCGGCGTGCGCCGCGCCCAGGACCCGGTCCAGCACCTCGGGCGGGATCGGCTCGCCGGTGAACTCGCCACGCACGTCGCGGCGGCGGTGGATCACCCGGTACAGGTCGCCGAAGTCCGCGAGGTCACCGGCCGCCTCCGGAACCGCCTCGTCGGGGGACGGTCGGACGCCGGTCAGCGAGCCACTTCCTCGATCTTGGCGCCGTCGGCCGCGCGCCGCACCGACTCGCCGCCCTTCAGCGCGGCTGACTTGGACTGGTAGGCCTCGGACCGGTATGCCTCGCCGGTCGCCACCACCTGGCCGTTGCTGGCCTTGAGCCGGAACCCGAACTTTCCGGCGCGGTCCTGGCACACCGGTAAATTCGCAGCCACGTCGCGCTCCTTCGGGGTCGGCGGTTCGTGATCAGCACCGCACAGTAGCGGTTGCGCCCGGCCACTTCCGCATTCTCCCCTACGCACGCCGGATACTCTTGACAGTCAAGTTGTTGACGCTCATTCTGTCGCAGCGATCGGCGCGAACTTCCCCTCCCCCCGGGGCCGCTCGAGTCGATCGCGCCATTCTTCCCGGCGGTCTCCTCGCACGCCGCCCGTGAGCGGTGATCTCGCCCCCATGACGTCGTCGGCCCGAGCCGCATCCGCGTCGTTCGGGCCGACGCTATCTGCCGCCGCCCGACCAATTCGCACATTGAGACGGGCCCACCCTCCGAACACGAGCAGAGTAACCCGCGTCACAGCCGGCAAATCGACAAGCCGCGGGCAACGGGCACAGTGCCGGACCCGCGACGTTCGGGGAGGCACCATGAAGGCGCTGGTCTACCAGGGACCCGGCATGAAGTCCTGGGACGAGGTCCCGGACCCGACGGTCGTGGAGCCGACCGACGTGGTGGTCCGAATCGATACCAGCACGATCTGCGGCACCGACCTGCACATCCTCAAGGGCGACGTGCCGACCGTCGAACAGGGCCGGGTGCTCGGCCACGAGGCGATCGGCACGGTCACCGCCACCGGGGCCGCCGTGGCCTCGCTCGCGGAGGGCGACCGGGTGCTCATCCCGGCGATCACCTCCTGCGGCCGGTGCGCCAACTGCAAGCGGGCGATGCCGAGCCACTGCCTCGCGCTGGGCGGCGTGGGATGGGTCTTCGGGCACCTGGTGGACGGCCTGCAGGCGCAGTACGCCCGGGTGCCCTACGCCGAGACCAGCCTGCACAGACTGCCCGAGGGCGTCACCGACACCCAGGTGCTGTTCCTGACCGACATCCTGCCCACCGGGTACGAGGTCGGGATCCGCAACGGCCGGGTGAAGCCGGGCGACACCGTGGCCGTGGTCGGTGCCGGGCCGGTCGGGCTGGCCGCGATCATGACCGCCGGACTGCACGGCGCCAGCCGGGTGATCGCGGTCGACCTGCTGGACTCGCGGCTGGACTTCGGCAAGCAGTTCGGCGCCACGCACGCGATCAACAGCGCCACCGAGGACGTGGACGCCAGGATCGCCGAGCTCACCGACGGGCAGGGCGTGGACGTGGCGATCGAGGCGGTCGGGGTGCCCGAGACCTTCGAGACCTGCGCGCGGTTGGTCCGCCCGGGCGGCGTGGTGGCGAACATCGGCGTGCACGGCGCGCCGGCCACGCTGCACCTGGAAGACCTGTGGATCAAGAACGTGACGATCACCACCGGGCTGGTGGACACGGTCACGGTGCCGATGCTGCTGCAGCTGGTGCGCGACGGCCGGCTGCGGGCGGAGCGGTTCGGCACGCACGAGTTCCGGCTCGACCAGATCATGGACGCCTACGACGTGTTCGCCGACGCGGGCCGGCACAACGCGCTGAAGGTGGTGCTCAAGGCCTGAATCCGGACGTCGCCCCGGAGCGCCGGCTCCGAGGGCCACCCCGGTCGGTCCGGTCATGGTCGTGGCATCCGACCGGGGTGGCCCTCGGGGCCGGATCCGGGACGTATCCGCGACGTGCCGTCGCCGGCCCACGCTCAGACGTAGCTCGACCGGTGCGGCTCGTCGACAACGCCGTAGTCGAGCCCGCCGGCATGCCGCTCCAGCGCGACCCGGAGGCGGTTTCTGGTCGACCGGCGGGTGCCGATCGGAAACTGGTAGCGCCGGTCGTCGCGGCGGAAGCGGGCCATCTCGCGGTGCCGGGCCTCGAACTCGGCCTCCTTCGGGACCATGAGCAGCCGTGCCGCGGTCCTCCGGCGGCCGCTGCGACCGGAGCCCGTGGTGCATGACACCGCGACGCCGCTCAGCTCGCGCCAGCGGACCTCGAACCCGGCACCACCCGCCAACTCGTGCCGAACCCCGTCCGCACCGATCACCAGCCACTGCGGCCGGCGCGACGCCACGAACATCCATCCGCCCCACAAGGAGATCAGCAGGGACACCGCGCCGATGACGAAGCTGATGATCCGGGTCAGGGAGGTGTCGTGGTAGAGCGCCCCGGTAACGGCACCGTGCAGCGCGATCACCCCGAGCGCCAGCGTCACGACGATCCCCGGGATCATCTGCCACCACCGCGGCACCAGGTCGATCACGACGTCACCGTGGTAGCGGCGGGGCATGTCCATGCGGGCAGGGTAGGCAGGTCGGCGCTCCCGATGGGGCGGATTCGCTGATCTCCGCCGTAGCTTCGGCGAGCGACGCCTCAGGGTGGCAGCCCGAGCACCCGTTCGGCGAGGACGGCGCGCAGGTCCACGGTGCCGCCCGGGGCGTAGGCGTCGAGCATCCGGCGGACCAGTGGCTCGTCGTCCTCCGACCACGCCGCGTCCGGCCCGAGCGCCTCCGGCCCCAGCTCGGCGATGGCCGCGTGGATCTGCTCGCTGAACACCGCGAGCACCGAGAAGGACGGCGCGTCCGGTTCGTCGCCCTCCTCGATCGCCCGCTCCCGAGTGGCGCGCAGCAGCCACACCCGCATCCACAGCTGGGTGAGCCGGTCGCGCAGGGTCTCGTCCAGCCGGCCACGCGCCTCGGCGGCCTCGGCCACCTCGTCCAGCGCGCGGAACATGCCCTCGGGGCCGCGGCAACCGGCCGAGGCCCCGTCGCGCTTCGGCTCGGTCACGCGGGGACCAGGTCGTCGGTGAGATCGGGGATCAACTCGGCGGCCAGCGCCCGGTGCTGGCGTGGCGTGCCGAACAGCACGCTTCCGCTCCGGGAACGCCGCAGGTGCAGCTGCACAACGTGCTCGGCGGTGTCGCCGAGCAGCTGCACACCGTCCGAGGCACAACTCGCGTAGGCCTCCGCGCACACCGCGCCGGCGATGGTGGCCAGCAGATCGGCACGGACCTCCAGCCCGTCCAGCGACCGGAGCGCCGCCCAAGCCGCCGACCGGGCCGACTCGCACACGACCAGCATGTCCGCGCACCGGTTCTTGACCTCTGGCAACGACCCGAGTGGCACGCCGAAGCGCCGCACGGTGCGGGCGTGCTCGACCGCCAGCTCGAGTACCCGGTCCGCGCCGCCCACCTGCTCGCAGGCCAACGCCGCCACCGCGGCCGGCCGGGCCAGGGCGGCGGTCCGCAGGCCCTGCCCGGGCGCCCCGACCAGGGTGGCCTCTGCCCCGTCCAGCTCGATCCGGGCCAGCCGGCGGGTGCGGTCTGAGGTGCGCGGCGCGGTCGCGGTGACCCCTGCGGCCCAGTCCGACACCGCGAACAGGCCGACCCCGCCCTCCGTCGCGGACCCATCGTCCAGCTCCGCCGTGTCCCGCCCCGCGGTGTCCCGCCCCGCTGGACCCCGCCCCCCGGTGTCCCGCCCCGCGGTGTCCCGCCCCCCGGTGTCCCGCCCCGCTGGATCCTGCTCTACGGGCGCCCCGGCGCCGTCCGCGGCCGGCCCGGTGACCGCCAGCACCAGCAGCAACTCGGCGACCGCGCCGTCCAGCACGTGCGGTTCCACGCCGTGCAGCCGCCACCCACCGTCGCGGCGCCGCGCGCGCACCGGCACGTCGGCCGCGGTCCGGCGGAACGGTCCGTTGAGCGCCGCGGTGGCGATCAGCCGCCCGGCCGCCACCTCCGGCAGCCAGCGTCCGGCCGCATCCTCGTCACCGCTGGCCAGCAGCGTGGGCACCGCCAGGCCCACGGTGGCCAGGTACGGCGCGCACACCAGCGACCGGCCCAGCTCGGCGAACACCGCGCCCTGCTCGGCCCAGCCGGCTCCCCGACCGCCGAACCGTTCGGGGACGCCGAGCCCGGGCAGACCCAGCTCGGCGAGCGAGGACCACAGCTCGGGGTCGTAGCCGAGCACGCTGTCCATGGTCGTCCGCACCGCCTCCTCGGGCGACTCCCGCTCGACCAGCGCCCGCACGACCGACCGCAGCTCGGCCCGTCCGTCGGTGACCACTCGGCCATCCCCCCTCGGCGCGCACCGCGCCCACCGGTCCATGAATATGGCGCAACCGAGATCGGAAGCGCCGGTCACCTCCGCACGTCGGCAACGGCAGGATATGGGTAGCCGACCGAGCGGGACACGAGCACCGGCGGCGACCAAACGGTCGCTGGTCGCCGGGCCGGTGGGTCGTTCCGGTAAGCAGACCATGAGTGGCGGCCGGCACTGGGACCTCGACATCCCGGTGACCGTAGGTCAGGTCGATCATCAACGGCCCGGGAGCCTCGGGGCCGTGCGTGCTACGGACGGCCTCCCGGTGCTGCTCGACCACCGGCATGTCATCTCGTGCATGGGGCCCGGGATGGACGCCGTCATCCGGATGCCGAGCCGCAGCTCTGGGGAGCCCTCACGGGTCGCGATGGTCAGGCACCTCGGCGTGCTCCGCGTCGGGGCAGCCCGGCTCGCCCCGCGCGGGTAGGCACGTGTCAGCCGGCCGCGCCGAAACGCCGTCGGGTGGGCCGCCGAGCCGTCGGTTGGCTCGTCGAGCCGTCGGTTGGGCCGCCGAGCCGTCGGAGGGCTCGTAGAGCCCTAGGATGGGCCGCCGTGCCGTCCGGGTGCTCGTCGCTCCGGCGGGAGGGACGCCCCGGGGGACACCATGGGGTTGAGGT
>JBQTKB010000038.1:0-23034 GCA_052386505.1 Pseudonocardia sp. | reverse complement strand
CTGGGCCCACATCATCTGGGCATGCTGGACCACCAACACCCCCTACGACCCCGCCAGACACCGCGCCCTCCAACGCATCCTCAACCAAGATCAACCGGCTGCGGCTTGACACAGGGCAACTCATTCGCCCGGGGAGGGAGGGAGGGAGGGGAGCGGGAGGGAGCGCGGGGGAGCGCGGGGAGGAGCGCGGGGGGCGGCGCGGTTACTGGTTCTCGGCGAGTTCGGTGGCCGGATCCCACGAGATGCCGGGGACACCCCAGCCATGGCGTTTGAGCATGCGGCGGGCGGCCCGGTCGTGGCGGCCCATCAGTCGCGCCACGTAGAGCGTGCCGTCGAGGTGATCGGTCTCGTGCTGCAGGCAGCGGGCCAGGAACCCGTGGCCCTCGACGGCGACCGGCTGCCCGTGCAGGTCGAACCCGCGCACCCGGGCCCAACCGGCTCGGCCGGTCGGGTACTGCTCGCCGGGCACCGACAGGCAGCCCTCGAGGTCCTCGTCGGCGTCGGGCATGCTCTCCGGCAGTTCGGAGGTCTCCAGCACCGGGTTCACCACCACGCCGCGCAGCTGGACCCCGGCCACCTCGTCGGGGCAGTCGTAGACGAACATCCGCAGGTCGGCGCCGATCTGGTTGGCCGCCAGGCCCACGCCGTGCGCGGCGGCCATCGTGTCGAACATGTCCTCGGCGAGTGACCGGAGCCCCCGGTCGAAACTCTCGACGAGGCGGGTGGGGGTGTGCAGCACCGGGTCACCGATTACCCGGATGGGGCGGACCGACATGGGCCGTACCCTCTCATCCCGCCGGGGCCCCGGATGGGGGGTGTGGCGTTGCCACGACCGGGTGGCCCGGCGTGGTTGAATAGCCCCAGAATCACCACAGTGTAATTCCGATCTCTGCTCGACATCCGAGGTGCCCATGGACTCCGTCGACACGTGGCCGATCCCTGCGCCCGCCCTCGCGCCGACCGGTGAACTGTCCCGGTTGGATCGGGAGATCCTGGCCTTCGAGGCGCAGTGGTGGAAGTACGCAGGCGCCAAGGAGCAGGCGATCCGCGAGCTGTTCGACATGACGGCCACCCGGTACTACCAGGTGCTCAACGCCCTGCTGGACAAGCCGGCCGCACTGGCTGCGGACCCGATGCTGGTCAAGCGCCTGCGCCGGGTGCGCGCCGGGCGCGAGGACAGCCGGCTGGCCGGGCGGTCCGGGGCGGGGGCCCGCTGATGTCCGAGCCACGCCCCGGCGACAACCTGGCCCTGAAATACGCCGGCTACGGGCTGCTGGTGATCGCGGTGATCGCCGCGGTGGCCGGGTTGATCTCGCTGGCCAGCGGCAACTCCAACGCCGATCCCGTCCTGACCGATCCCGACGCGATCCCGGCTTCGACCGAGGCGTTGCCCGCGCCCGCCCCGCTGGTTCCGGAACCGGCCCCGGCCGCGCCGGCGCCTGGTATGCCGGGCGGACCTCCCGCCGCGGGCGACCCGCTGGCTGCCCCCGCCAACCCGGCACCGCCGAACCCGGGGCCGGCCACCGCTGCGCCGGTCGCGCCGAGCCTGCCCGGAGCCGGGCTGCCCTCGGACGAGGGCACCCGCTCCGGCGGCGGCAAGATGGGTGGATCTTCCGCCAAGGCGCCGGTCCGGGTCTACAACAACAGCCTGGTCAAGGGCCTGGCCGAGCGCGCCGCCGAGGACATGCGGGACGCCGGCTGGCGGGTGGACGAGGTGGGCAACTACGCGGACGGGAACATTCCCACCAGTACCGTCTACTACCGGGCCGGCACCAGCGAGCAAGCTGCGGCCCGTTCGCTGGCGGACGGCTTCGGGCTGCGGTCAGCGCCCCGGTTCGACGGGTTGGCCGACGCCAGCCCGGGCCTGATCGTGATCGTGACCAAGGACTACCAGCGCCGCTGAACTCGCTCCCGGCAGGGGCGATCGCAACGCTGCACCCGGTCCGCATGCGGAGCATGTGAACCGGGTGCAGCGTTTCGTGGGGTCAGCGGCGGCGGGACTTGCGCAGGCCGAGCCGGCGGCGGCTGGTACGGGGCAGCGACCCCGGCGGTGCCTCGGCCGGGCGCGGTGCGGTGTCCAGCCGGGCGGAGGGCTCCACCCGGCCGTTGCCCGGACCGGAATCCAACGGGTCCTGGGCGCGCCGGCGGCCGTTGCGCACAGAATCCCGGGCGGCGCCGGCCACCCGGCGGTGCAACGGCGGACGCAGGCCCGGTGCGCGGGTGGCCCGCAACGCGCGGACCGCTGCCCGCCGCTGCCGGGCGGCGACGTACCAGGCCTCGGGGTGTCGGCCCAGCCAGCGGTAGCGCCATACCGAGTAGGGCAGATGCGCCAGGTACGCCAGTACCGCGACCACCAGCACCAGGAACGGCATGGTGATCAGGGCCGCGCCGGCCAGACCGACCAGCACCAGCAGCGGTGCGAGCAGCGCGGCCGGCGCGCGCACGGTCTTCATCGACAGCGTGCGGACCCGGCTGATCATCAACGCCGCGACCAGCAGCATCCACACCCCGATCACCGGCGGCGCGGACCAGAAGCCGTCGCCGACCTGCAGGGTCAGCAGCAGCGGCAGCAGGGCCACCAGCGCCGCCGCCGGCGCGGGTACTCCGACGAAGAACTCCTTGGCGTACGGCGGCTGCTGGGTGTCGTCGATCAAAGTGTTGAACCGGGCCAGACGTAGCGCGGCGCACACCGCGAAGACCAGGGCGACCACCCAGCCGAACTGGTTGCCGTCCAGCCGCCAAATGAACAGCACCAGCGCTGGGGAGACGCCGAACGATATGCAGTCGGCCAGCGAGTCCAGCTCGGCGCCCATCTTGCTGGTGGCGTCCAGCAGGCGGGCGATGCGGCCGTCGAGGGTGTCGAGCACCGCTGCCGCCGCGATCGCGGCGACCGCCAGCTCGAACCGCCCGTCCAGCGCGAACTGCACCGCGGACAGCCCGGAACACAGGGCTAGCACGGTGATCGCGTTGGGGAGCAGCCGGACCCCGGGGCCGCTCACCGGGTGGCCGTGGGCAACTCGGCGAGCACCGTCTCCCCGCCGATGGTGCGCTGGCCGGGCAGCACCAGCACCCGGCTGCCGGCCGGGAGGTAGGTGTCGACCCGGGAACCGAACCGGATGAGCCCGTAGGTCTGGCCGGCGGCCACCTCGTGGCCCTCGGCGACCTGGCAGACGATCCGGCGGGCCAGCAGGCCGGCGATCTGCACCACCACCACCGGGTGCCCGTCGGTGCCGCGCAGCAGCATCGAGTTGCGCTCGTTGTCGTCGCTGGCCTTGTCCAGGTCAGCCGACAGGAACAGGCCCGGGTGGTGCACCACCCGCTCGACCCGGGCGTCAACTGGGATCCGTTGCACGTGCACGTCCAGCACCGACAGGAACACGCTGACCCGGGTCATCGGCCCGGCGGGCAGGCCCAGCTCGGGCGGTGGCACCGCCTCGCCGACCGTGCTGACCAGCCCGTCGGCCGGCGCCACCACGATGCCGGCGCGGCGGGGGGTGATCCGGGCGGGCTCGCGGAAGAAGGCAGCGACCCCGGCTGTGGCAGCCACCCCGAGGAGGGTGCCCCGGCCGGTGAGCGCGCGGGCCAGCAGCGCGGCGGCGGCCACCCCGGCCACGATCGGGCGCCCACCGGGGTGCAGCGGTGGCACGGTCGACCGGATCAGTCCCACGAGGTGGCTCAGACCGGTGCCCGGCTCTCCGGTCGGTTCGGTCGAGGCGGGCCACCCGGGGGCGGCTGGCCGCGCGGCGGGGATCTCGGACATCGAGGTGGGCTGTATGGCTTCGGCCGGCGTGGTCTCGGACATCGGGGTGGGCTCGGGCGGCGTGGTCTCGGACATCGGGGTGGGTCGGTCCTCCGTGCTGGGGCTGCGTCGCCGGCGTCGTCGACCGGCCGCGCGGCCGGCGTCCTCGCTGGCCCGGTTCCACGGTACGCGGATGCAGAGGGTCGCGGACGCGAAGGGCCGGAGCCGCCGTCCCCCGAGACAGCGACCCCGGCCGTGGAACCGCTCGTCCGCTCCCCAGCGACAAGCGGCGGGTCCTTGCACTTCGCTCCACCCACAGGCGGACACCCACCGTGCTGCTCATTATCCTTGAGCGTCCGCTCGGTGGTCCACCTGAATCGGCCGACCCGCACCGGGATGGACCGTTCGGACGAGCGTGCATCTGTGTTGACGCTTCGACGCGCCGAAATGTTGCAACTTTCGATCGTGAGTTGAGTCACGCTCGATGGGACATTCGTGGTTACCGAAAGCTCATCGGTGCTGAGTCGGTCCGGTGAACACCCGGCTCACCGTTCCAGCAGCCAGACGTCGACGTCCCGGCCCTCGACGTGCTCCTCCCGCTCGCCGTCCAGCGCGATCAGGCAGTCCGCCCTGGCCAGGGCGGACAGCAGGTGCGACCCCGGGCCGCCGACGGTGCGCACCGTGCCGGCCACCGCGTCCAGGGTGCCGCGGCGGAACTGCCGCTTGCCCGCCGGTGCCCGCAGCGACTCGCCGAGCGGCACCCGCACCACCGGCCGGTCCGGATGCGGGTGGCCCATCGCGGCACGCAGCGCCGGGCGGACGAACACCTCGAACGACACCTGCGAGCTCACCGGGTTGCCCGGCAGCGTGACCACCGCGACCCCGGCCGAGCCCGGGCCCACCCCGGCCAGCCGGCCCGCGCCCTGCGGCCCGCCCGGCTGCATCGCCACCCGGGTGAACTCGACCCCCCGGTCGGCGAGCGCGTCCTTGACCACCTCGAACGCGCCCGCGCTCACCCCGCCGGAAGTCAGCAGCAGGTCCGGAGCGTCGGCCGCGAACCGCTCGGCCAGCCGCGCCAGGAACTCCGGCACGTCGTCCGGCACGAACCGCAGCTGTTCAGCGAGCCCGCCCGCCTCGGTCACCGCGGCGGCCAGCATCGTGCCGTTGGACTCGTAGATCTGCCCGTGCCGCAGTTCCTCGCCCGGCGCCACCAGCTCCGAACCGGTGGACAGCACGAGCACGCTCACCGGCCGGTACACCGGGACCGTCGGCAGGCCTACCGCCGCCGCGAGTCCCAGCTGCGCGGGCCCCAGCACGGTGCCGGCCGTCAGCAGCACGGCGCCGGCGGTGGCGTCCTCGCCGGCCCGGCGCACGTGCGCGCCCGGCGTGGCCGGCCGGTCGATGCGCACGGTGGCGCCGGTGTAGCCCCCGGTGTGCTCCACCGGCACCACGGTGTCCGCGCCTGGCGGCACCGCCGCCCCGGTCATGATCCGGTGCGCGGTGCCCGGCAGCAGCGGCGGCGAGTCGGTCCGCCCGGCCGGGATGTCCTCGGGCACCGGTAGCCGGACCGGGTCCCGCTCGGTCGCGCCGGCCACGTCGACCGACCGCACCGCGAAACCGTCCATCGCGGAGTTGTCGAACGGGGGCAGCGCGATCGGTGAGCGGAGATCCTCGGCGAGCACGAGGCCGAGCGCCCCGAGCAGCGGGCGGGCCTCGACGGGCGATCGTGGAAGCAGCGCGGCAACCACCGCGCGGTGTTCGGAGACGGTGCGCACGGTAGAAGATCCTGCCTCCCGACGGGTGGGACGACTCTTCCGGGCGGGGGTCGGTCGTCGGGTAGCGTCGATCGGCGGTTCACCGACCCCGGTTGTGCGACGACCGGTTGTGCGACGAACAGGCGTGCGACGAAGAGGGTGCGCGACAAGCAGGGTGCGACAAGCAGGAGGACGGGCGTGGCTCAGGGCACGGTCAAGTGGTTCAACTCGGAGAAGGGCTACGGATTCATCGCGACCGACGGGGGTGCCGACGTCTTCGTGCACTACAGCGCCATCCAGATGGATGGCTTCCGGACCCTCGAGGAGGGCGACCGAGTGGAGTTCGAGACGGCGGCCGGCCGCGACGGTCGGAGCCAGGCCGAGGCGGTCCGCCGACTGTAGCGGGCTACGGCCGGGCGGGGCCTCCGTCCGGGGCCCGGTAGCCGATCGGTCCCAGCGCCAGCTCGGCGAGCTGCGGCTCGACCTTCGCCCGGTCGCCCACCGCGACCACCTTCATCAGCTCCGGCCGCAGGTGCTTCCGGGCGACCTCCTGCACCTGCTCGGCGTCGATCGCGGCGAACACCCCGGGCAGCTTCTGGAAGTAGTCCGGCGGCAGGTCCAGCTGGTAGATGTCGGCCACCGCTTGGGCGCTGGCCCGGCCGGTGCCGAAGCTCGCCGGCAAGGACTGGCTCAGCGACTCGCGCGCCCGGTTCAGCTCCTCGGTACTGATCGGGGCGTCCCGGATCCCGTTGACCTCCTTCAGGATCTCGCGCACCGACGCCCCGGTGAACTGAGTCTGCACGCTGGAGCGCAGCGAGATCGACCGCACGCCGCGGCTGCCGGACACCGACGAGCCGGCGCCGTAGGAGTAGCCGTTGCGCTCGCGCAGGTTGAGGTTCACCCGGCTGGAGAACCCGCCGCCCAGCACCTCGTTGAGCACCAGCAGCTTCTCGAAGTCCGGGTCCTTGCGGGCCACCCCGGTCTGCGCGAGCACCAGCGCGGTCTGCGCCGAGCCGGGCTTGTCCACCACCAACACCCGCTCGGGGCCCGGGGTGGGCGCGGCTGGAACGGGCGGATCGGCACCCTCGCCGGTCCACGACCCGAACGACTCCTCGGCCAGCGTCCGGGCCTGCTCAGGAGTCAGGTCACCGGCCAGCACCAGCGCGCTGTTCCTCGGGGTGAACGCCTTCTGGTGGAACGCGGCCACATCCTCCCGGGTGATGTTCTTGACCGCCGCGGCGGTGCCCTTGGCCAGGTGCCCGTAGGGATGCTCGGGGCCGTAGAGCTCGCGCCGGGTCACCTTCTCCCCGACGGTGGTGAGGCTCTCGCCCTGCTGCTGCAGCGCGACCAGGTGCTCGCTGCGCACCCGCTCGAGCTCGGCTGCCGGAAACGCCGGGGACCGCACCGCGTCGGACATCACCGCCATGGCCCGGCCCATCTGCGGGCTCAATGCCTGCAGCTGCACCGAGCTGCCGTCGTCGTCCACCTGGTTGACCAAGAACTGCGCGCCGAGCGCGTCGATCTCCCGGGCGAGGGTCTGCGCGTCCCGGGTCTGCGTGCCCCGATCCAGCATCGCGGTCGCGAAACTGGCCAGCCCGGGCTTGTCGACCGGGTCAGCGGCGCTGCCCCAGCGCGAGGTCAGCGAGGCCACCACCAACGGCAGGCCGTGCGACTCCAGCAGGTACACCGGCAGCCCGTTGCCCAGCTCGAACCGCTGCGCGCTGGGCAGCGCGATCGCCGGTACCGGCCCGGGCCTGGGCACCGTGTTGCGCCACGGCTCGGCCGACGGCGGCTGCGGCGGAGACGGCGCGGCCTGCGGCGGCGCCGTTGGGGCGCGCGGCTGCGGCGGGGCGGGCGGCTCCGGCGGGATCACCTTGGGTCCGGGCACCGTGCGCACCAGCACCCGACGGTCGGAGCGCAGCTGGTCGGTGACGAACCGGCTGACCCCGGCGGCGTCCGCGTCGACGTAGCGCTGCAGGTCCTTGTCCAGGTAGCCGGGGTCGCCGACGTAGTAGTCGTAGCGGTTGAACATGTCCGCCTGGGCACCCAGGTCCTCCAGGCCGAACAGCAGACTCGAGCGGATGGCCAGCTTCGCGGCGTCCAGCTCGGCCGGGGTCGGCGGGGTGGTCGCCAGCGTGTCCAGCTCCTTCTGGATCGCGGCCTCCAACTCGTCCGCCGTGCGTCCGGGTTTGGCGGTCGCCTCGATCTGGAACACCGACCCGTGCTTGAGCGACTGCTGGTAGGCAGAGACGTCCTGGGCTATCCCGGTGCGCACCATCGATCCGTAGAGCCGGCTGGCGTTGCCGCTGCCGAGCAGGTGCGCGGCCAGGTCGGCCTCGGCGTCGCCCGGGGCGAACGCCGGCGAGGTGATCCAGGACATGTGCACCCGGGGCAGCTGCACCTGGTCGGTGACCGTCTCGCGGCGCTCGGCGGTCAGCTGTGGGGTGGCGACCTGCGGCTGCGGCACGTCGGCGCCGCGCGGGATGGAGCCGAAGTACTTCTCCACCAGGTTCTTGGTGGCGGCGAAGTCGATGTTGCCGACGATCGCCAGGCTGGCGTTGTTGGGCACGTAGTAGCGCGTGAAGAAGTCCCGGGCCTCGTCCAGCGTGGCGGACTGGATGTCGGCGTGCGAGCCCATGATGTTCGCGTGGTAGGGGTGGTCGGCCGGGAACAGCAGTGCCATGGCCTTCTCGTCGGACTGCGCATAGGGCGGCACCTCGCGGGTCTGCCGACGCTCGTTGCGCACCACCGCCTGCTGGTTGGCCAGCTCCACCTGGTCGAGGCTGTCCAACAGGAAGCCCATCCGGTCGCTCTCCAGCCACAGCGCCGTCTCCAGCGCGTTGGACGGCACGTCCTCCAGGTAGTTGGTCCGGTCCAGGCTGGTGGTGCCGTTGACCGACGACGCGCCGACCGACTCCAGCTCGGCGAAGTGCCGGTCCTTGCCGGTGTGCCCCGAGCCCTGGAACATCAGGTGCTCGAAGAGGTGGGCGAAGCCGGTGCGGTCCTGCGCCTCGTTCGCCGGGCCCACGTGGTACCAGAGGTTCACCGCGGCGATCGGCAACCGGTCGTCCTTGCGCAGGATCACGTTCAGCCCGTTGTCCAGCGTGTACTGCTCGAACGCGAGGTCGACCCCGCCCTCGGCGGTGGTCGCGCCCGGCGAGCACCCGGCCAACCCGCAGGCGGTCAGCGCACCGGCCAGTGCCAGGCCGACCACCGATCGACGTGCCCTACCCGATCGAGACCTGCGCCACATGGACCCCACCTCCGAGGGCCATCCTGCCGGGCGGTGTCGGCTTGCACTCGGCGGGGGTGAGTGCTAAACACGGCACTGGCACGCGCTGGCACTCGCCAGGGTAGAGTGCCAACCAGGTCGGGACGGTGAGACCGTGCGCAGGGTTGCCGGTCGTCCGTCGCGGGCACCTGCCCGGCCGTTCGCGTCATCCCTACCGGAGGACCACACGCAATGGCCAAGATGATCGCGTTCGACGAGGAGGCACGCCGCGGGCTAGAGCGCGGCATGAACGTCCTCGCCGATGCCGTCAAGGTGACGCTCGGCCCGCGTGGCCGCAACGTCGTGCTCGAGAAGAAGTGGGGTGCGCCGACGATCACCAACGACGGCGTCTCCATCGCGAAGGAGATCGAGCTGGAGGACCCGTGGGAGAAGATCGGGGCCGAGCTCGTCAAGGAAGTTGCCAAGAAGACCGACGACATCGCCGGTGACGGAACCACCACCGCCACGGTGCTGGCCCAGGCGCTGGTGCGCGAGGGTCTGCGCAACGTGGCCGCCGGCGCCAACCCGATGGCCCTGAAGAAGGGCATCGAGAAGGCGGTCGAGGCCGTCGCGCAGGAGCTGCTGAAGTCCGCCAAGGAGGTCGAGACCAAGGAGCAGATCGCGGCCACCGCGTCCATCTCCGCGGGCGACCCCTCCATCGGCGAGCTCATCGCCGAGGCGATGGACAAGGTCGGCAAGGAAGGTGTCATCACGGTCGAGGAGTCGCAGACCTTCGGGCTCGAGCTGGAGCTCACCGAGGGCATGCGTTTCGACAAGGGCTACATCTCGCCCTACTTCGTGACCGACGCCGAGCGCATGGAGGCAGAGCTGGAGGACCCGTACATCCTCCTGGTCAGCTCCAAGATCTCGACCGTCAAGGACCTGCTGCCCGTGCTGGAGAAGGTCATGCAGGGCGGCAAGCCGCTGGCGATCATCGCCGAGGACGTCGAGGGCGAGGCCCTGGCCACCCTGGTCGTCAACAAGATCCGCGGCACCTTCAAGTCCGTGGCCGTCAAGGCGCCGGGCTTCGGTGACCGCCGCGAGGCGATGCTGGCCGACATGGCCATCCTCACCGGTGGCGAGGTCATCTCGGAGAAGGTCGGCCTGAAGCTGGAGAACGCCGACCTGGCGCTGCTGGGCCGGGCCCGCAAGGTGGTGGTCACCAAGGACGAGACCACCATCGTCGACGGTGCCGGCGACGCCGACCAGATCGCGGGACGGGTCGCCCAGATCCGCAACGAGATCGAGAAGAGCGACTCCGACTACGACCGCGAGAAGCTGCAGGAGCGCCTGGCCAAGCTGGCCGGCGGTGTTGCGGTGATCAAGGCCGGGGCGGCCACCGAGGTGGAGCTCAAGGAGCGCAAGCACCGCATCGAGGACGCCGTGCGTAACGCCAAGGCTGCCGTCGAGGAGGGCATCGTCGCCGGTGGCGGGGTTGCTCTGCTGCAGGCCGGTGCCGGCTCGCTGTTCGACGGCCTCGGCCTGGACGGCGACGAGGCGACCGGGGCGAACATCGTCAAGGTCGCGCTGGAGGCTCCGCTCAAGCAGATCGCGATCAACGCCGGCCTCGAGGGCGGCGTGGTGGCCGAGAAGGTGCGCAACCTGGAGTCCGGTCACGGTCTCAACGCGGCAACCGGCGAGTACCAGGATCTGATCAAGGCCGGCATCATCGACCCGGCCAAGGTCACCCGGTCCGCGCTGCAGAACGCGGCGTCGATCGCGGCGCTGTTCCTCACCACGGAGGCCGTGGTGGCGGACAAGCCGGAGAAGCACCCGGCTCCTGCCGGGGGCGGCGCCCCCGACATGGGCGGCATGGACTTCTAGGAGTCCAGCTCGACGGGTTCGACAACGGGGCGGTGCCTACCGGGCACCGCCCCGTTGCCGTGCGGGCCGGGGTGCGTGCCCGTTTCCGGGAAGGCCCCTTTGAAGAATGATCATTATTACCTGAGTCAGGATTACCCGCTCGGGTACCTGACTGGAGTACGTCTCGACGCGGCTCGGCGGCGTGCCTGCGCGGCTCGGCGGGGTGCTCGCGCGGGACCGGGTGCTCGCGCGGGACCGGTGGCGGTCAGCAGGTGCGAGCGGCGAGCCGCCGGCGGACCAGGTGCGGAGTCTGTGCGGCTCCGACGGAGAGGCTCCCGAAACGCATGGTGTCCCAACCGAGGTCGGCCAGCGACGTGTCGCGCTGCCGGCCCCGTTCGCCCTGCGCGCGGGTGTAGTGCGTCGCTCCGTCGTACTCGATCGCCAGCCGCGCGCTCGGGTACGCGAGATCGACCCTGGCCAGTGGGAATCCGTACTCGTCGCACACGAGGTGCTGCACCTCGGGCGTCGGCAACCCGGCTCTGACCAGTTGCAACCGCAGCCGGGTCTCCATGGGCCTCGCCGCCCGGGGGTTCGCCAGGGCGACGATCTCGTCCAGCCGCCGGCAGCCACGCCGACCGGGCTCACGCAGCCTCCGGGCGAACAGCTCGTCCGGCGGGAAGCGCCCGATCCGCCTCACGGCGTCGAGCGCGACCACCGCTTCGACGAGCGACAGGCGCCGGCACAGGTCCCAGGCCGTCCGGGTCGGTGAGGTGACCAGGCACCCCACCGCCTCGACGACGTCCTGCTCGGCTGTCGCCTCCTGCCGGACCACCAGGCCCGGGTGGGTTCGGCAGGCACGGTGCACCAGGACCTCGGCGGGCGCTCCGGCGGGCGCACAGTCCGCGCCGAGTGCCCATGCGGCGGACTACCCGGCCAGCACGCCGCCCCGGTCGCGGACCAGCAGGTACGCGGCGCGCGACCGGATTGCCAGATCGAGCGACAGGCCGGCCGGGCAGTACACGTCCGGGAAGATCCGCTGATAGCGGGGCCCGTACAGCCGCCCTCGGTCAGCCGCCCGCTGGTCAAAGCCGCAGATCCGCGGAAGGCCCCATCGATGCGCATTCCGGCACCCTGCCTGGTGGGTCCGGCGCACCGGGGCGTTTCGGCGAATCTGGGGACGGATCCGGACGACGCAAGTGAACATTGAGACGACAGTGAGGATTGCCCGCTTCGGTTCAAGGGGTCGTCGCAACACCGGCGGGTGGTGGGGTCGACAGGAGCTGGGCCATGGCCTGGGCTGGGGTGTTCCAGCCGAGTGTCTTGCGGGGTCGTTCGTTGAGTTGGGTGGCCGACGAGAGACGACGACGGCGCGGATGAGGGTGGTCGGTGCGGGGCGCGGGTGGCAGCATCAGCGACCATGGCCACCCCGCGGCGCACCCGCCTGGAGGCGGTGACCGAGCAGTCCTCGGTCACCCCGCTGGAGCTGTTCTTCGATCTGGTGTTCGTGTTCGCGTTGACGCAGGTCACCGCACTAATGGCGGACGATGTGACGGCGTCCGGGGTGATTCGCGGCGTGCTGGTGCTGGCGATCATGTGGTGGTGCTGGGTTGGCTACTCGTGGCTGGGCAACGTGGTCAAGGCCGACGAGGGCCTGTGCCGCGTGGTGATGCTCGTCGCGATGGCGGCGGTGTTCGTCGCGGCGCTGACCATCCCGGAGGCGTTCGACGACGCGCCCGGCGGGTTATCCGGCCCGGTGGTGTTCGCGGCCTGCTACTTCGTGGTGCGGGTGGCGCATCTGACGCTGTTCTGGATAGCCGCCGCTGACGACGCCGGGTTGCGTCACCAACTGCGCCGCTGGACCCCGTCGGTGGCCAGCGGTACCGCGCTGCTGCTGATCGCCTCGCAGACCACCGGCACCGTCCAGACGCTGCTCTGGGCCGCCGCGCTGGCCGGGGACTACCTAGGCACCGTACTGGCCGGCGCCCGCGGTTGGCGGCTGAACTCGGCCGGGCACTTCGCCGAGCGGCACGGGCTGATCGTGATTGTGGCGCTCGGCGAGTCGATCGTCGCGATCGGCGTTGGGGTGGCGCAGCTGCCGATCTCCTGGCCGATCGTGGTGGCCGCCGCCCTCGGGCTGGCCGTCGCCGGCGCGATGTGGTGGGCCTACTTCGACGTCACCGCGTTGCTCGCCGAACGGGCGCTGGCCGCGACGACCGGGCACGCCCGGGCGCTGATGGCCCGCACCGCCTACACGTTCCTGCACCTGCCGCTGATCGTCGGGGTCATCCTGGTCGCGCTGGGGCTGAAGAAGGTGCTCGGCTACGTCGGCGGTGACGACGGGCACACCCTCACCGATCCGATCTACGGGCTGCCGCTGGCCGCGCTGTACGGTGGTGCGGCGCTGTACCTACTCGGCCTGGTGGCGTTCAAATACCGCACCCTGCGGCAGCTCAGCCGGACGCGGTCGGGGTTCGCCGTGGGGCTGCTCGCGCTGATCCCGGTGGCCGCGCTACTGCCGGCGCTGGTCAGCCTTGGGCTGCTGGCAACCGCCCTGGCGGCCCTGATCGGCTACGAAACGCACACCTTCGCCGAGCAGCGCGACCAGGTCCGGCACCCGGACCCGCGTGCCCACCCGGACCCCCACGCGTAGTCGCAACGGGCGGGCCTCGGTCACCCACCATGCACCGCCACGGGCGGGACGTCCTTGGTGCCGGCCCTGCGAAACAGGTAGCGAGCTGTACTCCTGCAAGGACAGGGGCTGAAAGGTCAGCCCACCTCAGGCACCGGCGGACCGAGGATGTCGTCGGCATCCATGATCCGGTAGGCGTAGCCTTGCTCGGCCAGGAACCGCTGGCGGTGCGCGGCGTACTCGGTGTCCAGGGTGTCGCGGCTGACCACCGAGTAGAAGTGGGCCTGCCGATGGTCGCCCTTGGGCCGCAACAGCCGGCCGAGGCGCTGGGCCTCCTCCTGTCGCGAGCCGAACGTGCCGGACACCTGCACCGCGACCGAGGCCTCCGGCAGGTCGATGGAGAAGTTGGCCACCTTGGAGACCACCAACCGGGGGATCTGTCCGGTACGGAAGGCCTGGAACAGCGTCTCGCGTTCCTTGTTCGTGGTCGAACCCTCGATGACCGGGCAGTCCAGGTCGGCGCCCAGCTCGTGCAGCTGGTCCAGGTAGGCGCCGATGACCAGCGCGGGCTCGCCGGGGTGGCGGTCCAGGATGGCCTTCACCACGGGCGCTTTGGTGCGCGCGGTGGCGGCCAGCCGGTACCGCTCGTCGGCCTCGGCGGTGGCATAGGCAAGCCGTTCGGCGTCGGTCAGGGTGACCCGCACCTCGACGCAGTCGGCCGGCGCGATCCAGCCCTGCGACTCGATGTCCCGCCACGGGGCGTCGTAGCGCTTCGGGCCGATCAGCGAGAACACGTCGCCCTCCCGGCCGTCCTCGCGGACCAGGGTGGCGGTCAGGCCGAGCCGGCGGCGGGACTGCAGGTCGGCCGTCATCCGGAACACCGGCGCGGGCAACAGGTGCACCTCGTCGTAGATGATCAGGCCCCAGTCCCGGGAGTCGAACAGCTCCAGATGGCGGTACTCGCCCTTGGACTTGCGGGTCATCACCTGGTAGGTGGCGATGGTGACCGGGCGGATCTCCTTGCGCTCCCCGGAGTACTCGCCGATCTCCTCCTCGGTCAATGACGTTCTCGCTACCAGTTCTCTCTTCCATTGCCGTCCGGCCACGGTGTTGGTCACCAGGATCAGCGTGGTGGCCTGCGCTTCGGCCATCGCGGCCGCGCCGACCAGCGTCTTGCCCGCGCCGCAGGGCAGCACGACCACGCCGGACCCGCCGGCCCAGAACCCGGTGACCGCGTCGCGCTGGTAGTCGCGCAGGTGCCAGCCGTCCTCGGCCAGGGCGATCGGGTGTGCCTCGCCATCGACGTAGCCGGCCAGGTCCTCGGCCGGCCAGCCGATCTTGAGCAGCGCCTGCTTGAGGTGGCCGCGCTCGGAGGCGTGCACCACCACGGTGTCGTCGTCGAGCCGGGTGCCGAGTAGCGGGGCGATCTTCTTCTGCCGCAGCACCTCCTCCAGCACCGCGCGGTCGTTGGACACCATGACCAGGCCGTGCGCCGGCGACTTGACCAGCTGCAGCCGCCCGTAGCGGCCCATCGTGTCGACCACGTCCACCAGCAGCGGCTGGGGAACCGCGTACCGGGAGAACCGGACCAGCGCGTCGACCACCTGCTCGGCGTCGTGCCCGGCGGCGCGGGCATTCCACAGCGCCAGCGGGGTGACCCGGTAGGTGTGCACGTGCTCCGGGGCGCGCTCCAGCTCGGCGAACGGCGCGATCGCGGCCCGGGCCTCGGCGGCGCCCGGGTGGTCGACCTCCAGCAGCAGGGTCTTGTCGGACTGCACGATCAGCGGGCCGTCGGACACTCAGGGCTCCTTCCGGCGGGCATCGGTACTCGGGCATCGGTACTCGGACGTCGTACTCGGCATCAGTACCTGTCCATCGTCCCCGCCGGGCGCGCACGGGTGCCCGGCGGCTCCACTATCGGGGTGTGGTGGAGGCGCCGCCGACGAGGGCGGGCCATGCTGGTAGCAGCGCCCTCAACGAGCGCTATACTCGCTGCTACCGTAGTACCTACAGTAGGACGCACGACGGCTACCTCGATCTTAGCCGGTCTCCGGTCTGTGTACCTGTGATTTGGGGCGCGTGTCGGAGTCGTACCACCCACGCCGCCGGGCACCCACCGGCGGCACCCGAGCCGTAGGACACCGACCGACTTTGGACACCGCAGCGACGCTGCGTCGCGGATCTCCCCCCGGCGAGGCCAACCCCGAGGCCCCCATTCGGCCGATCGGTGATGCGCCCATCGGGGGGTTCCGGTTTCCTCGAAGATCCGCCGTGCGGCAGGCTGTGCCGATGACCAGCTCGGCGCTGACCAGCTCGGCGTCCCTGACCGATACCCCGACGAGCAGGAGGCGCTGAGGTGATCAGCACCGACCCCGGGTCGGACCGGTTCGTCCGGCTGCAGCCCAGGAACTGGAGCCTGCCGGTCAAGCTGGCCGCCGTGCTCGCCGTGCCGATCATCCTTGCGCTCACGCTCGGCGTGCTGCGGGTCGCGGACGAGATCAACGACGCCACCGACCTCGGCGCTCGGGACCGCTACATCGTCCTGCAGGACCGGGTGTCCACCCTGATCGGTCAGCTGCAACGCGAGCGTGACCAGTCGGCGGTCTTCGTCGCGGGCAACCGCACCGGCGACCGCTCGGTACTCAAGAGCGTGTTCGGCGCGGTGGACGGCGGGTTGGCCGACGCCGAGTCCGCGATCGGCAACCCGGCCTCGCTCGGCGGCGGCCCGGAGACGGCCTACCGGCGGGTCAAAGACAACCTGCCTCGGCTGGCCGTCCTGCGAGATCAGGTCTCCGCGTTCGGCATCGATGCGCCGGGTGTGGTGGCCCGATACACCGGCCTGATCGAGCCGCTGCTGGTGTTCGAGGCCTCGCTGGACCGCCAGCTGAACACCCCGGCGCTGGCCGGCCTGGCCGCCGGCCTGACGGCGATGAACTCCGCTCGGGAGCAGATCGCCCTGCAGCACGCGGTGATCTCGGTGGCGATCGGGCGCGGGGTGATGTTCCCGACCGACGCCGACACGGTGCGGGCCACCGACGCCCGGCTGGGTACCGCGGTCGACCAGTTCCGCTCCGGGTTGGACGTGGGCCAGCAGCAACGGCTCGCCGGGTGGGCGAGCAGCCCCGCCGACGAGCGGCGCAAGCAGCTCAAGCAGCAGGCGCTCAGCCGAATCGGTGCCCCGGGCCAGCTGGGGATCAGCCAGCTCGACTGGGACGGCGCGTACGAGGCGGTGCTCGACGAGCTGCGCACGGCCGAGTCCGGGCTGCGCGAAGAGCTCACCGCGACCAGCAAGGCGCAGCAGGAGCAGGCCCGCAACGCCGCCGGACTCAACTCGGTGATCCTGCTGCTGGGCATGCTGGCCGCCGCCGCGGTCGTGTACCTGATCGGGCGTTCGCTGCTCAAGCCGCTGCGGGTGCTGCGCAAGACCGCCCTGGACGTGGCCGACCGGCGCCTGCCCGAGGCCGTGCAGAGCATGCGCGAGGGCCGGGCACCCGACGTCGCCGTGGAGCCGGTCCCGGTGACCACCCGCGAGGAGATCGGCCAGGTGGCCCGGGCGTTCGACGCCGTGCACGGGCAGGCTGTCCGGCTCGCCGCCGAGCAGGCCACCCTGCAGACCAACATCAGCAGCATGTTCGTCAACCTGTCCCGGCGCAGCCAAGGCCTGGTCGAGCGGCAGCTGCAGCTGATCGAGCAGCTGGAACGCAACGAGCAGGACTCCGAGCAGCTGGCCAACCTCTTCAAGCTCGACCACCTGGCCACCCGGATGCGGCGCAACAGCGAGAACCTGCTGGTGCTCGCGGGCAGCGACCTGGCCAAGCGGAACAACCAGACCGTGCCGGTGGTCGACGTGCTGCGCGCGGCGGTCTCGGAGATCGAGCAGTACCAGCGGGTGGTCGTGCAGACCCCACCTGACGTGCAGATCATGGGTCGGGCGGCCAGCGACCTGGTGCACCTGGTCGCCGAGCTGCTGGACAACGCCACCAGCTTCTCCGCGCCGGAGACCCAGGTCGTGGTGAGCTCCACCCGAACCCCGGACGGCTCGGTGCTGGTGGAGATCGCCGACCAGGGCGTCGGGATGCCCGGCGAGGAACTGATCAGCGCCAACAACAGGCTCTCCGGCCCGTCCGAGGTCAACGTCTCGGCGTCGCGGCGGATGGGCCTGTTCGTGGTCGGTCGGCTGGCCTCCCGGCACGGCATCGGGGTGCGGTTGGCCAGTTCCGATCCAGGCCGGGGTGCCAGCTCAGGGGTCACCGCCTCGGTCAACGTACCCAACTACCTGGTGTCCGGGGCGCTGTCCGGCACCGAGGCACTGGACGCGGTTCGGGCCTCCCGCCCGGAGCTGGCGGGTCGCTCGGCGGGTGACCGGACCGCCGCGTTCAGTTCCTTCTCCCCGGTCAGCGACGGGGTCAACGGCAACTCCGCCCCGGTGCCGGCCAACGGCTCGCCGCGCCCGGCCCGGACCGACGCGGTCGAGCCCCCAGCGAACGGCCAGCTGCCCACCCGCCGTCCCGGGGCAGCGGTGGCGGCCAGTGGCGGGCCGCCGGCCGCGACACCGACCGCACCGGCCGGGCCGGTTACCGGATCGGGTTCGTCCGTCACCGGTCCCGCCGCGCCCGGGTTGGCTGCCGCAGGCGCGGCCGCCGCTGCCGCAGGTGCCGCTGTCACCTCTGGTGCCGCAGGTGCCGCTGTCACCTCAGGTGCGGCAGGTGCCACAGGTGCTGCTGTCGCCGCTGGTGCCGCTGCCGAGGCGGGGCCGTCGCTGCCCCGCCGGGCGGCCGGCGCAGCGCTGGCCGCCGGGCCGCTGGCCCGCACCGACTCCCCGGCCGCGCCGCCGCGGCAGCCCCCGCCGCCGTCGCGTCGGGTTCCGGCCGCGGAGGGACCGGGTGGCATCCGGGTGCCCCCGGCAGGTCCGCCGCGACCGGGCAGCCTGCGGTCGCCGGATGGGCTGCGCTCGCTGCGCACCCCCGCTGGGCCCCGGCAGGCTCCGCCGCCGCACCCTGCTGAGCCGCGCGCGCCCGAGCAAACCCGGGCGCCCGAGCCGCTGCGCGGTGCTGAGCAGCGCGCGCCGGAACGGCCCCGCTCACCCGAGCAGCCGCGTACCGTTGAGCGCCGACCGGCCGCCGAGCAGCCGACCACAGCCGAGCGTCGGTCGGCCGCCGAGCCGCCGCGTACCGCAGAGCGTCCGTCCGCCGGTGGGCCGCCGCGCACCGCCGAGCCCTCGAGCAACGGCGAGCTGTACCGCGCCGGCGAGCCGCCGGCCGGCGGGGCGTCGCCAGTTGGCGGGGCTTCGCGGGCCGACGAACCGTCCCGCCCGGGTGAGCCGCCACCCTCGTCGGACCGCTCCGGCCAGGGTGCGCCACCGGCCCGCCCCCGAGACGGTAACGGCCGGCCGATGCGCCGTTCGGACCTGCATGCGCTGGAGAAGCAGCGCCAGGCGGAACCGTCCGGATCGCCGGAGTCGTCGGGTCGCGGCGCGCCCGGTGACCGGCGCTCGCCGGACCCTTCGTACGGGCTGCCCCGTCGCCAGGACCGGGGCACCGACCGACCCGACGGCGCGCCGTCTCTGCCCAACCGCGCGGACCACTCCGGTCCGGTGGAGCGGGTCACCCGATCGCAGCCGGTGGAGCAGCGTGCCCAGCCGGTGGAGCGTGCCCAGCCGGTGGAGCGTGCCCAGCCGGTGGAGCAGCGTGCCCAGCCGGTGGAGCAGCGTTCGCAGCCGGTCGAGCACTCGGAGCCCGGGCCGTACAGCCGGCCGGTCGACTTCCGGTCCGGTGACGGCACACCGCCAATGGAAACGCTCGCGCCGCTGCCCGGCTCCCGGCCAGCCGAACGCTCGTCGCCGGTGCCGCCGGCTCGCGCGGGGAGCGACGCCGACAGCGAGTCGCCGATCTTCGAGGCGATGGCCTCTGCCTGGTTCCGTGAGCAGTGGGACGCTCCGGCCTCCGGCGAGCAGGCCGGCCTGGTGCCGGCCCCCGAGGTCCCTGCTCCGCCGCTGCCGCCGGTCGGCGACGGTGACGGGTGGGCCTCTGGCGAGCCGCTGCTGACACCGTTCGCCGACTCGTCTCCGTCCGAGCTCACGTCGGCCGGCCTGCCCCGGCGGCAGCGTGGTTCGCAGCTGATCCCCGGCGGATCGGTGGCCGCGAGCCCGGATTCCAACCCGGCGGCCGTGTCGGTGCCGACGCGGAGCGCCGAGCAGGTGCGTGGCCGGCTGGCCAGCTACCAACAAGGCGTCAGGCAGGGCCGGCAGAACCGGCACCGGGCGAGCGTGGACACCACCGAGGACGGCAGCTGATGCCGTGCTCGACCGTTGTGATGGAGGAGATGTCGTGAGTGGTTCGGACAATCAACCGGGCCGCTTCGGGTGGTTGGTCAACAACTTCGCCGAGCGGGTGCCCGGGGTGGCACACGCGGTGGTCGTCTCCACCGACGGTCTGCTGCTCACCGCGTCCGCGCGGCTGCCCCGTGACCGGGCCGACCAGTTGGCGGCGGTCTCGTCCGGTCTGATCAGCCTGACCCAGGGCGCGGCGCGGTGCTTCGAGGCCGGCGGCGTGGTGCAGACCGTGGTCGAGATGGAGCGGGGCATCGTCCTGCTCATGTCGATCAGCGACGGTTCGTGCCTGGCCGTGCTGGCCTCGCCGACCTGCGACATCGGCCTGATCGGCTACGAGATGACGCTGCTGGTCGACCGGGTCGGTCAGCTGCTCACCCCGGAGCTGCGCGCCGAGCTGCAGGGGTCGCTGGGCCGCTGATGCCGCCGATTGCGCCGTGGACGCCGACACGAGGAGGTGAGCGTCGATGACAACAGGTCCGGGCGACGAGCCACCGCCCGGTCGCGCCGAGCCGACGTTCGCGGACGTGATGAACGGCTTCAGCTTCGACAGCGGACGCAAACCCAAGCGCAGGCTCTGGGGCCGCCGGCGGGACGACGAGGCGGCACCGAACGCCGCAGACACCCCGCGGCCGTCCGAGGTCACCGACCCGGGCCGATCCGTGGCCCGGCACGAGGCCGCGGCGGAGATCGAGGACGATCCGGGCCCGAACGGTTTCGGCTCGACGTCCGTGCGGCCGTATGCCTGGACCCGTGGCCGGACCAGGTCGGGCTACGCCCTGGAGATCGAGACGTTGGTGTCCACCAGCACGCGCGGGCGCGAGCAGGTGGCGTTGCTGCAGGTCGAGCATCGGGCCGTCGCCGAGCTCTGCGAGCAGGCGCGCTCGGTCGCCGAGGTCGCCGCGTTGCTGCGGGTACCGCTCGGGGTGGCGAAGGTTCTGGTGGGGGATATGGCGGGGCTCGGCCTCGTTGCGGTACATCAGTCGGTCAGCGCCAACGGGGACGTACCTGACCTCTCGTTGATGGAAAGGGTACTCAGTGGACTCCGCCGGCTATAGGTCGTCGCCCTCGGCGACAACGATCGCCACTTCCGCAACCACGTCGGCGAAGATTGTCGTCGCGGGTGGGTTCGGGGTCGGCAAGACGACGTTCGTGGGGTCGGTCTCCGAGATCGTGCCGCTCACCACGGAGGCGGTGATGACCGAGGCCAGCGCCGGCGTCGACGACCTCAGCGCCACGCCGAACAAGCAGACCACCACGGTCGCGATGGACTTCGGTCGGGTCTCGCTGGACTCCGACCTGATCCTCTACTTGTTCGGCACGCCAGGTCAGCACCGATTCTGGTTCATGTGGGACGACCTGGTGCGCGGCGCGATCGGCGCGGTGGTGCTCGTCGACACCCGCCGGCTGGCCGACTCGTTCGCCGCCGTGGATTTCTTCGAGGACCGCGGCCTGCCCTACGTGGTCGGACTCAACTGCTTCGACGGCATGCTCGCGCACCGGATCGAGGACGTCCGGGAGGCGATGGCGATCGACCCTTCGATACCGATGGTGCAGTGCGACGCCCGCAACCGCGAGTCCACCAAGCAGACCTTGATCGGGCTGGTCGAGCACGCCATGCAGTTCTGGATGGCCCGCTCGCGGTAAGCCTCCGCGCCCGCCACGCCGGCTAAACCTCGCCGGCGTCCTCGACGGCACCGTCGCCGACGTCGTCGACGACGCCGTCCACAACGGCCGCAGAGGTGATCCGGTGCAGCATGAAGCGGCGCAGGTGGCCCTGGGCGCGGTCGTAGCCCTCCAGCACCCCGCCGCCCACGCTGACCGGCTCGACGATCCGCCGGCTGGCCACCCCGAGCGAGTTGACGTACCCGATCCACACGCTGCGCCGCCGGCGGGCGGCGTCGCGCAGCAGGGCCAGGGTGTCCGCGCCGTTCGTGCCGGCGTGCGGATGGTCCAGCGTGCGCGGCCGCAGCGTGGCGGCCCGGTCACCGGCCCGGATCGCCGCGACCAGGGCGGCGACGTGCGTCTCGTCCGGTGCGGTGAGCACCGGGCGGCTCGGCGGGCGGGGTCGGGCCGGGATCCGCCGCCCGCTCGGGCGCAGGTCGAGCAGCGTGCCGTCGCCGGCCTCGGCGCCGGGGGCGAACCCGGCCGCCCGTAGCCGGACCAGCAGGTCGGCCAGACTCAGCTCGCTGACCAGCACGGTCGGCGCGATCCGGCGCAGCTCGAAGGACTCCGCCGACGGGTGGGCCAGCACCTCGGCCAGCAGCACATCGTCGTCGGCCCGCAGGAACGCCCGGGCGCTCCCTCCGCGCAGCCGGCCGTGCCGCCGCGCCACGTCGTCGATCAGGTAGCTCAGCCCCTGCGGCACCGGGGTGATCGAGCGCTTCGCGAACAGCTCGTGCAACTCGGCGGCCCCCCGGCCGGTGTCCAGCGCGCGCCGGATGCTGGCTTCGGTGATCCGGTACACGTCGGCACCGCCGGTCGACTCCAGGTCGGCGACCAGCCCGAACTCCTCGGCCACGTCGGCGCGCAGCGGGCCGGGGGCCACCGCGGTGAGGTCGGCCTGTAACAGCACCTGATCGACCGGCTCGGGCAGCGCCGCGCGCAGGGCGGTCAGCACGGCGCCGGTGGCTTTGCCGCCGGACTGGTCGGACGCCAGCAGCGCCCGGCCGTGTCCGGACAGCCCGTTCAGCGCGACGAGGCCCAGCCGGGTCGCCTCGGCCAGCGTCCAGGCCACCAGTTCGTCGCGCAGCCGGCCGCCACGCCGTGGCGCCCGCCAGCTCAGCGCGGCCGCCAGGGTGTCGGGCCCGCCCACCGCGCGGCCTGGCGGCAACGTGGCCAGCAGGTCCAGCACCCGGCGGCGGTCCCGGGGCGCCAGCGGGCGGCGCAACTCGTCGGACAGCGGGCCGAGCACCTTCTCGGCTGGATTGTCGCTGCCGCGCTGGCCGATGAGCCCGGGCAGTCTGGGCAGCTCGAGCCAGGCCCGGGCCAGCGGCAGCCAGCGTTGCTCCGGTCCGCCGGCCCGCCAGAGGTCGGCGTTGGTGGTGGGCACCCACTCCGGCGCGCTGGAGCTCTCCGAGTCCGCGACCAGCCCGGCCGCGACCACCACCTCGATCAGCAGCGCCGCCTCGTCCGGCTCCACCCCCAGCTCGCGGGCCGCCCGGCGCAGTTCCCGGACCCCCAGGCCGCCCGAGCGCAGCACCGGCGGCGGCGCATCCGACCAGGAGCCGATCAGCGTCTCCACCCGGCGCAGCAGCTCCAGCACCGCGCCGGCGGCGGTGGAGTCGATCCGGTCGCGGCCCGGGTCCGCGGTGACCAGCTCGGGCTGCTCGGCGACCAGCCGGGCCAGCGGTGCCGGCCCGCGCAACGCCAGCCCGACCTGGCGCGGCAGCTCCACCGTCTCCGGGTCCACCCGCAGCAGCAACCCGCGGCTGACCAGCCGCTGCACCGGGCTGGGTGGTCCGCCGTCCGGGGCCCGGCTGCGCCCGATCGGCGGCCCGTCGGCCAGCG
>JBQTKB010000037.1:0-7142 GCA_052386505.1 Pseudonocardia sp. | reverse complement strand
GCGGCGCCCCCGGGCCCGCCGGCCCCCCCCCCCCCCCCCCCCCCCCCCCGCGGCGCGGGGGGGGGGGGCGGCCCCCGGGGGCCCCCCCCCCCCCCCCCGCCGCGCAATCGCTTCCCCCCGAGCGGATTCCCGACGACCCTGCCGGACATGGACACCACATCCGACTACCGGTGGAGCATCGCCAACATCGGCTCCACCACCGCGCACCGCAGCGGCTCCGCCGCGAACCTCACTCAGGCCTGGACCGCCGCGCTCACCGCCGGCCGGACCGGCCTGCTCAGCGGCGAGCTGGACACCCTGGCCGTCAGCGTCAACGGCGAGCTCGAAGCGCTGCACACCCCCGGGTTCCGCGCGGACGGCTCGTTGGACCCGGGCGCCCTCACCGCGGATCTGGTCGAGATCCACCAGGGCGCCACCGAGCACAAGCTCGCGGAGCAACTTGCCGCGCAGTGATCTCTGGTGGCGGCGTGAACCGCCGGTGGTGTTGCGCCGGCCGCCGCAGCGAGCCGTCCCGCACGCTCACAAGCCCTTCCGCTAACCGAGTGGGACGGAGTCCGTGCGGGGGCTCAAGGCGGCTGCCGGCAGCAGCTGTTCGGTCCAGATCATGGGCTGCGGTCGGCCGTCCGCGTAGTGGATCTGGTAGTTGACCACGCCAAGCCAGTCGCCGCGCGATCCCCGGTGCCAGTCGAGCAGCAGCCTTCGGGCCCGGCCGGTCAGGGCCAGTCCGTAGAACACCGCCTGGTCACGGGCCGAGCCGTGGGCGAACAGCTGGTCGAGATCCACCCACACCGGCCGAGCCGGACGAACAGGTGCCGGCGCCGCGAACGCGGCGATCGCCGGCGCGGGCTCTGGACGCCACTCGAAGTTCGAACACAGGTTCGAGATGCTCCGGCAAACTTGCTCGCCGGACAAGCGGTCAGGTGCCGCCGCTATTGCATGAGCGGCGCCAACAGCCGTGCCCATGTCGGTGCCGCCGCCGCTGGCTGGCGGGTGATCCACCGCATCTGGTAGCCGGCGCCTTCCAGGCTCGCGCACACGTGCACGATCTCGACGTCCGGCCATTCCCGGGCCGTGCGCCAGACCGCGAGCAGCTCCGCAATCGGCTCCGGCAGCGCCGCTTCGGGCAAGCGCTGTACGCGGCCCCATTCCGGGCTCACCGGCGCGAATCGGTCAGGGCCCGGCCGGCCGACGTGCAGCCGCATCGGGTGCCACCGCACCACATGCCCGTCCCGGCCGGCGTCGACCACGACCACCCCGGGCGGGAACCCATCGGCACCCGGCAGCTCCAACGCGGTGCACAGGTCGGCGTTCTCCCATGTCAGAACCAGCCGGGACGCGCCGAGCGCGGACGGCAGCACTCCCAGGCGGGCGATCGCCGTCGCCGCGTCCGTGCCCCGGTAGAACGGCCGGCAGGTCAGGTAGCCGACGTACGGCGGGTCCAGCTCGGCGCTCAGGAGGTGCACCGTCGGTGGCTGCACGAACCCGTTCTCCCGCAACGTCGCGTCCGCGGTCGCGACCGCGATCTCGTCGAGCCGCTCCACCCACCCGTCCAGCGCCGCTTCGGCCATGCGCCCGAGTGTGCGCCGACACACCGACAGGATCGTCAAGGCAACGGCCGGAGATCCCGGTCCGTGTCGCGGCCATCTGCCACGCTGGGATCGACAGTGGCTCAGCGACCCGGGGATTGGTGATGGTCCAGCACTCAGCGCAGACGTGCGCCCGGGCCTACCTCGACGTGCCCTACGCCGACAAGGACGCCGCCAAAGCTCTCGGTGCCAGGTGGGATCCGCACGCCAAGCGCTGGTACGACCCGAACCCGCCCAGCGCCGGACTCGACCGGTGGGCCGCGGCGCCCGACGTGCCGGACCTGCTGCCGGCGGAGGACCGCGACTTCGGGTCCGGGCTGTTCGTGGACCTGGTGCCCGAGTACCGGCGGAGAGTGCTTATTCCGGTCGTGCGCTATTCCCCCTGGGCGGTGTCGTTTCCGCCCGGGAGGCTGCTGCACCAGGCTCTGCCCGTGTAGCGGTCACTGCGCAGCATCGTCTCGGTGTGCGCTGTGCCAGGACGCCCACACGTCGGGGCGCAGGCGGCCCCGGTCGGACACGTCGAGGCCGTGCTGGCGCGCCCAGGCCCGGACCTCGGCGGTGGACGGTTCGGGCGCGGTGGGGGCCCCGGTGAGATCGTCAGAGTCGGCGCTGGTGGTGCCGATGCGTTCGATGGCGGCGGTCTCGGTGTCTGCCCAGGTGTGCGCGGCGGCCAGGAATCGGTAGGTGTATTCCTCGGCGAGCGCCCGGGTCTCGCAGAACACGATCGGCACGCCTGGCCAGCGGACCTGAGCCTCGGCCAGCCCGTCGGCGACCAGGGCTGGGCGCACCCGGTCGAGTTTGAAGATCTGCGAGTAGCGGTCCTCGACGACCACCGCCGCGCGGGGCAAGGCCGCCAGCTCACCGAGGGCGTAGCGCAACTTGCCGCTGGTCAAGCTGGCGACAAGGTCGGTCAGGGACTTACGCTCGACCGAGGCGACCAGCCGTCCACCGACGGTGACGCCGTAGTCGCCGCACGGCAGGGCGCGGGAGACGGTGCGGACCTGTTGGCCGGTGAAGTGGTAGGCGTACTGCTCGTGGGAGTCGACCACGATCTCCAGCTCGGCAATGCCCGCGGCTCGGGCGGTTGGGGTGCGCACGTTCGGGCGGGCTTGCTTGCGCACGCGCGGGGACTGCCAGAACACCGCCTGCCGGCCCCGCGCGTTAGTGAATACGATCTGCGAGCGGTTCTCCCTGCCCCGGTCGAGGACCAGGTCGATCGCGGCTCCGCGGCGGGCGCAGGAACGCAGTGGCACCCGTTCGACGATCTCGGGGTGCTCGGGCCACTCCTCGACCGGCACCGGGTAGCAGTAGAGCGCCTTGGTGCGCGGCCAGGTTCCGGAGGTGCGAAACACCAGCCCGTCGCCCAGCGGCAGGCGCAGCAGATACCGCAGGCTGGACTCCGGGTCCGGGTTGGTGGCGATCAGTAGCTCCATAGCGGTTCAGCCCTCGCTGGCGCGGTCGGGGATCGGTGTGCTCGGAGTGCGCTGCAGGTGCTGCGCGCGGGCGGCGAGGTAGTCGGGCCAGTCTCGTCGGGTGAAAGCGGCCCACCGGGCGGCGGTGGCTACTTGCAGGCCGAGTAGGTCGGCCGCGATGGGTGCGGGGATGTCGTTGGCCCACGCGGAGCGGGCGGTGTTGCGAGTGGGTTCGAGCCGGATTCCGTGGCGGTTGAGTTTCTCGCTCAGAGCAGTCACCGAGGCCGGGCGTCCGGAGAAGCGGCCGGGGAACAGCAGCCGGGCCTGCGGGTCGATGTCGTGCAGGGCCGTGCCGCGAATGCCGGACTGGCGCAGTGTGGTGAACAAGGAGGCCAGGGTGGGTGGCAGCGGCACGCTGCCCTCGGCGAAGCGCAGGTAGGTGTCTTCGTCGGTGTGGTGCAGGTCGGCGGCGGTGAGCGTGACGATATCGGTGAGTGTTCGCCCGTAGAGCAGTACCAGCGCGCCGGCGGCGCGGACGTTGAGGGGCAGATCGTCATCGCGCAGGCAGCGGGTGAGCTGGCTCCACCGGTCGGTGTCGGGGATGAACTGTGTGGGCTCGCCGCGGGGGCGGGTGGGGACCCGCAGGTCAGCGCAGAGCCGCCGTGCTCTGGCCCAGGTGAGGAAGTTCCCGAGTCTGCGGTGGTGGGAGGTGCCGGCGTCCAGCCAGGTGTCCAGATCGGCTTGGTCGGCGGTGCCCAGCGTCTTGTTCTGCTCGTCGAGCCAGGCGAGGAACTGCAAGACCAGGTGGGTCTGCGCGCGGATCTTGGCGACGTTGATCGGGCGCCGGGTGGCTCGTCGCCGGGCGCGGCGCAGCAGGTGCCAGATCACGAACGGGCGCACGATACGGGAGTGCTGGGGTGGCTGCCCGGCCAGCAGCGTGTCGAGCCATAGCTCGGTGCGCTCGAGCGGTTCGGTGCGCGCGGGCAGGATCTTGGTGAAATCGAGTAGTTCGCGGACCCGTCGCAGAGCTTCGCCGTGTGGGTAGTCGTCGAGTAGCTCGTGGGTGATTGGTTGGTGGTGAGCGCGCGCGGCGAGCTCGCGCAGCAACACGACGCTCTTGCGGCCGCGGCTGAGCCAGTCGCGCACCGAGTCGGGGTTGTCGATCTCGTCGTAGGCGGTGATCAGTGGAGCGAGTTGAGTCGGGACGCCGTGTTCGGGGTCGGTGAGCAGCTCGCGCATTCGCTTGCGGATCACGTCGTGCATGGTTTCGTGGGCCGGCCGTTTGGGCTGATGAGGGGCCTCGAGGAGTTCGGGCTCGAGAACGTGGCCGGCGTCTCGGCAGGTCAGACACAACGGTTGACGAGCTCGGGGGTGCGCTGGGTAGGGGATGTGGCAGATGGTGCAGGGACGGTGGCGTCGTGAGGAGCAGCGCGAGCACAGGTCAGGCTGATCATCATGGGCGCGCACGTCGATGCGCGTATGACGTCCGCATCCCCCGCAACGCCGATGCGGTCGGTCGCAGCTTGCGCAGATCGGCCCGTCGTCACGGCGTGAAGCGATGGGGGCCGCCATCTGGCCACAACGCAGGCATCGATGCCGGGGGCGGCCCGACTGGTAGCACTGCGGGCATCGCGCGGAGCCGTCGACGGTCCGGGCCGCGACGCGACGGAGAGCACCGCATTCGCCGCAGGGCTCGGTTCTCTTTCGACGCCGGCAGGAGTCGCACACTGGTTCGCCGCTGCTCGCGCGTGCGCGGATCGGGCGTTCCCGCCCGCAATCGACGCAGCGAGCCTGACGGGTGCGCTCCCAGCACGCTCCACAGATCCGTCCACCGCTGACCCGATGTCGGAGTCGGTCGGGAGTGGTGTGGCCTCCGCAGTGCAGACACCCCGGAACACGAACGCGGCCATGACCTGCCTCGGCGAGCAGCGTGGCCAGGACGAGCACGGCGATCGGGGCCTCAGAAGACCCGGAGGTCAGTGCGTCGGGGTGGGCGGTCAGGTGCGCATCGAGGCGGCGCAGGGTGAGCCGGCTCGTCGAGGCCACCACCATCTCGGCCGCGGTAGCGACATCGAGCCCCGCCACCGCGGCTGCCACCCGCCCGGCGAGGCGGTCGAGGACGACCTGGGGTGGCTCCGAGGGCGAGGGCAAGACTCATGAACCGTTCGGCCGGCGGATGGTGGTGCGGCGGGCGGTGGGCCGTTCCGGGCGTGTCGCACCGCTGGTGCCGGTCGGTTTCGCGACCTGCTCAGACACGACGTCGATCTCGATCAGATCGTTGGGTGTGCAGCCCAGCACGTCACACAACGCGGCCAAGGTATCCATCGACAACCGCTGGGGGGACTGTGTGACCAGCCGATATACCTGCTCACGCGACAGATGAATGCCGCGCTCGGCCAGCAGCGGAACCAGGTCGCTGGTCTGGAACATCTCCTTCTCGGCCATGAGTTTGCGCAGCTTCCAGCGGTAACCCATCTTCTTGATCACGGCGTGTCCTCCCACAACTCGGCGTGGTCTTGCAGGGACCGGCGTATCAGCCGCTGGCGGTAGTCATCGGAGACCCCGGTATAGATCGCGGTGGTCGAGGCGTAGCGATGTCCGACCTGCTCGGACACGAACCGCTCCGGATAGTCGAACTCGACCAAGTGCGTGACGTAGGAGTGGCGCAGGCTGTGCAAGTCGAGCTCGGCGGGCAGCCCGGCGGCGACGCGGACCTGCTCGAACGCGGTGTTGATCCGGCGCAGGCTCATCCGGTTGGCCCGCTCGGTGACCCACACCGCGCCGAGCCGGCCCGGATTGAACAGCGGCCGAACCTCCTCGACCCAGTGCTGAAGGACCTCGACGACCCAATCCATCTCCGGCACCGTGAGCACGGTGCGCCGCTTGGGCGGACTGCCGTTGGAGGCCTTGCCCCAGCGCACGAACCAGGCCCCGTACTGCCCGTGTTGGGCGCTTTTCGGACTGTGTCGCCGATCGACCAGATCCAGCCCGCGCACTTCCGCCCGACGCAGTCCGTAGGCGTAGACGCACTTCAGCAACGCGGCGTCCCGCAGAGCCGCCAGCTCTCCCTTGCGGCCTCGGGCCCGGATCGCGCCAGCGCGGGCATCCGCGGCGTCGAACAGCGCTTGGACCTCGTCGTAGGTCAACGGCCGACGACCGGGTTGTCCCTCGAAGTCGGCCACGTGCCCGACGCTGTTGCCCTCGTGGAAGACCTGCTGAGGCGCCTGCCCGAACCGCTGTTGGCACACCTGCGCCCAGCCGTAACGCCGATCAGCCAGATACGCCATGAACCCAGTGATCGCCAGCTCGTAGCCACGCGCGGTCGACACCGCGATCGGGCGGCGGCCCACCGCCGAGCGCATCGCCACGATGAAGTCCTCACCGTCAGCCGGCTGCCACTGCCACGGATACGCATTGGTGAACTCCGCGAACCGCCGCAGCAACCGTAACCTCGGCACGACCGTCGCCTCGTCACTGAGAAACCTGGTCCGCTGCTGACGCGCCCACCCCTGCAACATCGCTTCGAACACCGCCGGCGCCGGCTCCAGGTGAACGACGTTCTCGCACAACATCAGGTGCGCCGCACCCGGCACATCAACCGCACCAGCCACGTTGCATCTAACGCAACATCGTTGAAAGGGTTACGGCGAAGTTGAATCTTCGCAGCTCACCAGTACCGTAGCCACAACGAGTGCCGCGGTCCTCGATCGCCCATGCCAGCTGATCAGCAAGATCCACGCCTCCGGTCGAATGTTGCATCAGATGCAATTCGGCCTAGTTTCGTGCTGGTTCACGAACGTCCGCACGTGCGTCTCGCAGCGCGACTGGGAGCGTCTGCGTCGCATGATCACCAGCCGGGCCGGGTACCGCTGTGAGATCTGCGCCCGGCCGGAGGATCGCGACCAGCGCCGTTGGTTGGAGGCCCATGAACGCTGGGCCTACGACGAACACACGGGTGTGCAGGCGCTGCGCCGGCTGATCTGTCTGTGCTCGGACTGCCACCTGACCACGCACATGGGGTTCGCCAACGTCACCGGCCGCACCGACCAGGCCATCGCCCACCTGCAAGCCGTCACCGGCATGAGCGACAACGAGGCCGATGCGCACATCGCGGCCGCCGCTCGCCGGTGGGCCGAGCAATCCG
>JBQTKB010000036.1:0-3679 GCA_052386505.1 Pseudonocardia sp. | reverse complement strand
GGGGGCCCCCGGGTAACCCGGGGGGGCCCGGCCGGGGGGGGTGGGGGGGGGCTCCAACCTTTCCCCCCCCGGGGGGGCCCCCCCGCGGGCTACCGGGGGGGCCCACGCCGCCGTGCGGGGCCGTGCTGATCAGGCTGACCAGGTCCTGATCAGCAGTTGCGGCCCGAGTTGATGCAGTTCGCCATCAGGTTCAGCACACCCTTGGGCGCGATCGCCATGAAGTCGGCGTGCTCGGTGCGCGGATCGTGGCGCTGGTCGGGAAAGGAGTCCAGCGCGAAGTTCCGCCCGTCCGGCCGGTCGTAGGACAGGGTGATCCGCAGCTGCGGGATCGCCTTGAACCCGTCCTGGCACCCACCGTCGTCGTCGGCGAACGCGGTGTGTGTGCGGTGGTTCGCCGAGTCGAGATTTTCGCCGTCCCAGCAGTTCGGGAAGTCGATGATCCGCATCAGCTTGCTGCCGGCGGGGCACAGCGGGTACTTGTCGGTGATCCGGTTGGTGAACCCGGTGCAGGTCCACTGCGCCATCTTGTTCGCCTCACCGTTGGTCTTGATCTTGGCGTCACCGGTGATGATGGTGAGGTCGTCGGGCAGCGCCTCGACCTTGCCGGCCTTGCTGCCCAGGAACCGCAGCTCGGCGCTCACCGGGCGCAGGATCCGCCCGACGTTGCCGTCCTTGCCGCCGCCGTCGCGGTCGGCGTCGAAGTCGCTGCCCCGGGTGTCGCGCAGCACCGGCCAGAAGAACACCGACTGGTTGTTGCGGTCACAGGTGGTGCCCGCGGCGTGCAGGCTCTCCTCGTCGGAGAACGCGTCGGCGTCCAGGTTGCCCACGTAGTCGTGCACGTGCTGGGCTCCGTTGCGCTTGCCGGGGGCCACCATGAAGTTGTCCGAGTTCAGGTGCCGGTTGGCGTTGGTGCCGCAGCGGGCGACGAAGCTGCCGGGCGAACCGTCGCGGCGTTCCTTCGTCGGGTCCTCACCGGCGTCCACCTGCTGGATGTCGACGAAGTCGTCGTCCTCGGGCGGGCCGGCCTTGTCCCGGCCGGGGAACTCCTCGACCTTCTCCTCGTCCTTCGCCTGCTCTTCCTTCTTGTCCTTGTTGTCCTTGTCCTTGTCCTGCTCGTCGCTGCCGCGGCCGTCCCGTCCGTTCTGGCCGTCCCGGCCGTTCTCGTCGTCCCGGCCGTTCTCGTCGTCCCGGTCCTGGCCGTCGCCGTCGGCGTCGCGGCCGTCCCGGTCGTCGGCGTCGCCGCTGTCCTCAGCGGAGCCGCCATCCTCGTCGGAGCCGTCAGCGGCGTCGCCATCGTCCTCGGAGTTGCGGGCGTCGCGGCGGTCGTCGTCGGCCTCGGAACGCGCACCGCCGCGCTCCGAGCGGGAGTCCCGGTCGGCGCTCGCGGACTCGACCGAATCGGACCGGGAGCCGCCGCCGGCCGACGCGGAACCGGTGGCCATGGCCACGCCGCCGGCGACCAGCAGGGCGACCAGGACGGCGATCAGCCGGGTCGGTCGGGGGACGCGATGTCGTGCGGAGGGTTCCATCAGAGTTCTCTTCTCGGGTTGAGGGGAGCGAGGATCAGATTGCGGTGCCGGCGTGGCTGGCGGTTGGTCCGGACCAGGCCGAACACGCACACGGCGGCCAGCAGCGCCACCACGCCCAGCGGGGAGGAGCGGTCGGTGGCCGCCGGGTCGTCGATCGCGGCGGGGACCACCAGTCCGGTGCGCTCCAGATTGCCCAGCTGCCGGTCCAGCAGTTCCGACGCGTTCGCGGCGAGCGCGGCCACCTCGGAGTTGCCGGTGCCGGCCCGCACCCGGTCGACCTGGGCGAGGGTGGTCGTTGCCGCCGTGTGCAGCCGGTTGACCAGCGCGAGGTCGTAGTCCGCGCCGGTCTCGCCGGACATCTCGGCCAACCAGGACTGCTGCTGGGTGGTGGGCATGCTCGGCATTAGCACGCCGAGCCGGGTGGCCGTCGCCAGCACCGCGGGCGCCAGCGTCTCGTGGTCGGCTGCGGTGGCGGCGGCGACCGCCCGCACCGGCGCGGAGCCGGCCATCAGCCGAGCCTGTTGGGCGAGCGGGGCCTGCCAGAGCCCGGCCTGCCGGACGGCCACCAGCATGGCGCGGTCGGCCGGGGTGAGCGGGCCGGACGGGGTGTCGGTGACCCGACCGTCGACGCCGTCGAGGCCGGACGACACCGCGTCCGGGGTCGCGGAGGGCAGCGCCGACCAGGTGAGTACGGCCACCACCACGCCGGTGGCGACCGCCAGGACAGCGGTCATGCGGACGAACCGCGGTGGTTCGGGGAGCACAGCGGGTAGCACCTTTCGGCCAACCTCGAACGTGGGCATGCGGCCGGCGTCGCGCGGTACTGCGCGTGGACCGGTCCGGCGGCTGAGTCGTGGTGTCGCGGGGAGCGGTTACCGCCTCGGCCTGCCCGTGCGGGCGGGGGGAGCTGGGGAGCTGACCCGCACGTTTCGAACCTAGGGAGGTGCCCCCGCCCAGGTTGCGCTAACTGAGAGGGTTGGAACCCGGCGGTCGGCCCGGCGCGCCCAACAGCGGCCGGTGCGTCCACCCGCGTGACCCGGCTCGCCCGCTCGCAGCAGTACGGGCTCAGGAAACCTCCGGCAACGCTGGGCCGCCCGGGTCATCCCGTCACTCGTCGATTGTCATCGGTCGCACCGCAGGTAACTCTGAGCCAGGTGCAGGCTCGACCGACCACATCGCTCCACCGGCACCGGGTGCTGCTCGCGGTGTCCCCGGAGCGGGCCACCCCGGCCTTGCTGCGGGCGCTGCGGGCCCACGGGTTCGACCCGAACCTCATCCACGACGGCACCCGGGTGCTGGACGCCGCGCAGGCGGCCACCTTCGCCGCGGTGCTGCTGGAGGTGGGGTTGAGCGGTCTGGACACCGCCGGGGTGCTGTCCGGGCTGGCTCGGCTGGCCCCGGGGACGCCGCTGCTGGTGCTGTCCCCCCGGGAGCTGCGCGACCAGCTGGTGCCCCGGCTGCGCGGTGACCGCGACGACTTCCTTACCATCCCGTTCCACGTCGACGACCTGGTGGCTCGGCTGCGGCTGCGGGTCCGCGAGCAGCCTGGCGAGGACCGCTCGGTGGTCCGCCGGGGCGACCTCACGGTGGACACCGCGCTCGGGCTGGTCAGCGTCGACGGCCAGCTGATCACGCTGACCCCGACCGAGTTCGCGCTGCTCGGCATCCTGGTCAGCAACCCCGACCGGCCGATGTCGCGCGAGCAGCTCACCAGGATGCTCTGGCGCGACCCGCCGTCGTCGAACGTGGTCGAGGTGTACGTCGGCTACCTGCGCCGCAAGCTCGGCCCGGACCGGATCCGCACCGTGCGCGGCCAGGGCTACCTGCTGGAGGACTAGGCGGCGGTGGGTACCGCGCGCTTGTTGGCGAGGCGTTCGGGGGTGGGCCAACGCACGTCGTAGGCCCAGCCGGCCTGCTCGAACCAGCGGATCACCCGCGCGCTCGGGTCGAGCTGGCCGCGCAGCGCGCCGTGCCGGGCCGACGTGGGATCGGCGTGGTGCAGGTTGTGCCACGACTCGCCGAACGAGGGGATGGCCAGCCACCACACGTTGCGCGACTGGTCACGGGTGGCGAACGGCTCGGCACCCCACACGTGGCAGATCGAGTTGATCGACCAGGTCACGTGGTGCAGCAGCGCGATCCGGACCAGG
>JBQTKB010000035.1:0-52804 GCA_052386505.1 Pseudonocardia sp. | reverse complement strand
GCGGTAACCCTTGTAGCAGCACACCACGCCGATGATCAGGCCGAACAGCGACGTCTTGAAGACGCTGACCCACATGTCGGTGGTGGTGGCGTTGGCCCAGAAGTTCTCGAAGTAGGCCAGGACGTTGCCGTTGAGCTCCCAGACCGCGATGACGCCACCGAGCACGCCGAAGGTGAGCGCGATGATGTTCATCAGCCCGGTCATGATCGTCAACGCGATGACCCGGGGCAGGATGATCGTGCGCACCGGGTCGATGCCCAGCACCTCCATGGCGTCGAACTCCTCGCGGATCCGACGGGCCCCCAGGTCGGCGGTGACGGCGGTGCCGACCACACCGGCGATGACCATCGCGTTGATCCAGGGGGCGAACTCCCGGACGCTGGCCATGAGGAAGAAGGAGCCGAGCCGCTCCGGGATACCGAAGAGCAGGAAGATGTTGCCACCCTGCAGCCCGGGCGCGCCGAAACCGAAGGCGGTCACGGACACGATCATGGGGATCCAGCAGAGCTTGAGGATGTCGAACATCTGCTCCCGCACGTCACCCCAGTAGCCGACCGGCTTGGTGATGGCGCTGTGGAAGACCTCGAGCATGAGGTTCAGCATCTCGCCGACCTGTGCGATAGGCCGGGTGGCCGCAGTACCGGCCGTCCGCAGCCCCTTGCCGAACTTCGGCGCGGGAACTGCCTGCGTCTGCCTCGGGGGCACCGCCGTACCCGTGTTCTGTACCGGACTACTCAATGTTCTCGCCTCTCTCAACCAATCACGTGGTGCGGCGTGGACACCGCACCCGGGTGGCGGACTTTCCGCCACCCGCCACCCGCCGGAGCGGATAGGCTCTATGTGTTGCCTCCTTGGGAGGCACCTTGGCCGTGCCTACGATGCGCCTGCGGTCAGCAGACACATTGGCGGCACGTTAAGACATTGAGTCTCCCGTTTCATCACACACAACGCATCCCCCCCAGGGGGTATCTTGACCTTCCGACCGGTCACGGTGTGACACCGAACAACTGTCCGGCATGACACTCGGCGAGCGGCAAGTCATCAGGCCGAGTGCGACCGGTCCACCGGAGGTGTCCCAGCCCACATGACCGTGATGCCCTTCCAACGAGCGTGAACGTGATGAGTTACGCCCCGCCGAACAGGCATGATTACAGGCCGACAACAAAAATCTCACGAACAGTCATCGCACCGGCTCGCGGCGCGGTGGGTCTCGCGGCGTGGCTGGGTATGGCACTACACCGGCGTGCCGCACCACGCCGGTGCGCGCTCGTCCACGACGACCTGCCGGAGCGCGTCGGCGCGGGCGCAGTCAGCCCGTCGCCGACGTGGGTAGGCGAGACTCGGCCGCGCGTCGGCGATCAGCGCGTCAGTGATCGGCCGCGCGGCAGTGACCGGGACGGTCAGCCGGCGAGGTAGCGGGAGGCCGAGGGGGCCAGTAGAGGCAGCGCGCCGACCACGAGCGCGGCCATGGCGATCACCGTCTCCCACCGACCGGCGACCGCCAGCAGGATCACCGCGGCCACGCCGGCCACCGACAACGCATGCCGCGCCCAGCCCTGGCGGACCAGCAGCAGCACCGCAAGCAGCGTGACGACCATGCCGGCGATCACCATCAGCACCGCCGAGCCACCACCGCCCCCCGCGGCGGCCGCATAGCCGGAGCCCAGCGACTCTCGCACCTGCCCGACGCTGGACGAGTCTGCCTCCGAGGCGCCGCCGCGGCCGGTCAGCCCCAGCCCGACCGCAAACAGCAGCACACCCATTCCGAACCAGCCCACCAAGGACAACCCGAGCGGCCAGGGGAACCGTTCGGCCGACTCGGGCCGGCGTGCTCTCGGGGACGGCGTCGTCTCAGCCATGCACGGGAGTGTAGACCTCATGATCAGGCCTCGCCGCCCGGGCCGCGGACCCGGCCGCCGATCCCCGGCCCGGGCCGAGTCGTGCACCATGGTCACGTCAGTCCACCCACTGGCCACGTCAGTCAACCGAGGGAGATCCCGCCGCCGATGAACACCAGTCCCGGAACCTCCGCCGACCCGGTCCGGTTCAGCTACCCCTCCTGCGGCACGGTGCGGATCGCCGCCTACCGGTGGGACCCGCCCGGCGAGCCCACCGGCGTCGTCCAGCTCACCCACGGGATGGGCGAGCACGCGCTGCGCTACGGCGACCTCGCCGGCGCGCTCACCGACCGCGGCTGGGTGGTCTACGCGCAGGACCACCGGGGGCACGGCGCCACCGCCGACTCGAACTCGGCCGCGCTCGGTGAGCTGGGCGAGAACGGCTGGGCCGAGCTGGTGGGCGACATCGGACGGCTCACCGACCACATCCGCGGCGAACACCAGGACCTTCCACTGGTCCTCGTCGGGCACAGCATGGGCTCCTTCGCCGTGCAGCAGTACCTGGTCGACCACAGCGATCGGGTCACCGCCGCCGCGCTCAGCGGCACCGCCGCCATCGACCTGCTCGCGTCCGGGCTCGACCTGGACCAGCCGATCGACCTGGCGGCGTTCAACGCACCCTTCGAGGACCGCACCGGCTTCGAATGGCTCAGCCGCGACCCGGCGCAGGTGGACGCCTACGTGGCCGACCCGCACTGCGGCTTCGGGGTGGACCAGGTCAACGGCAAGGCGATGTTCCTCGGGGCCGCCCGGGTCGCCGACCCCACGGAGCTCGCGAACGTGCGCAGCGACCTACCCCTGTACATCACGGTCGGTACCGCCGACCCGGTGAACGGCGCGATGGCACTGGTGGACCCGCTGGTGGAGCGCTACCGGACGGCCGGGCTGACCGACGTGACCCTCAAGGCCTACCCCGACGCCCGGCACGAGGTGTTCAACGAGACCAACCGGGACGAGGTGTTCGACGACCTCATCGACTGGATCTCCCGGGTCCTGCGGCCCTGACCATCCGGGATCGGGCTCCAGTGGAGATCAGTCGAGGCTGGCGACCGGATCGGCGCCGACCAGCCCGGGGTCGTCGGCGGCCAGCGTCCGGGCCGGGCCGGGTCCGCTGCCGCGGGTCTCGAACCGCACGGTGACCCGGCCGTGCCCACTGCCCTGTACCCAACCGTGGCCGTACCGCACGTGCCGCACGTCGTCGCCGGCCCGCCAGCCCGGGCTCAGGACGCGGGAGCCGGATCCGGCCGAACTTGCACCCGGTGGCGGCGGCCCGGTACCGGTCGCCCCGGCGTCCGGCTCGCCGGTGTCGAACAGCCGTCCCTGCACGAGGTCGGTCAGCCCGGACAACGCGACCCCGATCAAGCGCACCCCGGAGGGTGGCAAGGCGCCCTCGGTGAGCCGCCGCGCAGTGCGGGTGAGCGCGGCAACGTCGGTGGTCGATGTCGCCGCGGTCTCCGACCGGCTACGGGTGGCGAAGTCCGCGCCGCGCACCTTCACCGTCACGGTGCGCGCGCCCCGACCGGCGGCCAGCAGCCTGCGGTGGGCGTGCACGGTCATCTCGGCCACCGCGCGGTGCACCGAGTCGAGGTCGCTCAGGTCGGCGTCGAAGGTCGTCTCCGCGCTGACCTGCTTGGCCGCACCGCGCTCGGCCACCGGACGGCGGTCCACCCCGAGTGCCAGTCCGTGTAGCTCGGTACCCAGCGCAAGGCCCAGCAACCCGGTCAGCTCGGCGACGGGCAACGCGGCGAGCGCCCCGACGGTGTGCACCCCGGCGCGGCGCAGCGTGGCCTCGGCGACCGGACCGACACCCCAGAGCTTGCGCACCGGCAACGGGGAGAGCACCGCACGCTCGGTGCCGTGCGATACCACCCGCACCCCGTTCGGCTTGGCCAGCGTGGAAGCGATCTTCGCCAGCTGCTTGCCCGAACCGGCACCCACCGACCCGGTCAGGCCGGTGGTCTCCCGGATCCGCTGCCGCAACGCCTCAGCCGCCCGCCCGACGACCGCGGCCGACGCCCCGACCAGCTCCGGCGGCTCGACGAACGCCTCGTCCATCGCGACCTGCTCGATGACCCCGCCGAGCTCGCGGACGACCGCGAACACCAGGTCGCTGAGCACCCGGTACACCTCGATCCTGGGCGGCAGCACCACCGCGCCGGGCACCAGCCGCCGGGCCCGGGACATCGGCATCGCCGAGTGTGCCCCGTACGCCCGCGACTCGTAGCTGGCGCCGGCCACCACGCCCCGTGGACCGGTGCCGCCGACCAACACCGGGCGACCGGCCAGGGTCGGCCGGGTGAGCTGCTCGGCGGCGGCGAAGAACGCGTCCAGGTCCAGGTGCAGCACCCAGCGGCCGGCGGGTACCTGCGACACCGGCCCACATTACCGGCGGCCGGGAACTGGGCGGGCGAGCGGCTCGGGTCGCCGCGAGCAGCGGCCGGCTCAGTGGCGGCGACGGCTGCCGCCGGTGCGGGCGAGCTCGGCCCGCACCTGCTCGGCCACCTCGGGGTCGGCGTGCATCAGCGACAGCAAGGCCCGGAACACCTCGGCGCCGGCCACCACCGGCAGGTCGAGGTCGGCCGAGGTCTGGGCGCACCAGCGACGCAACGCCTTGTGCTCCATCGGCGACAGCTCCACGGTGACCCGGACCGGGCGGGTACGCGGCACTCGCGGCTCCGGGTCACCGGTGTCCGGCGCCGGCTCGGCGGCGTCGGGCGGCAGGGCGGTCACCGCGGCCGCCCGCGCGGCCAGCTCGGCCCGCCGGCTGGCGGGGGTCACCGGCCCCAGCTCCCCAGCAGCTCCGCCGCGGCGGTGCCGTAGGGCACGTCCTGGGCGGGGATGCTCGCGCCGAACGCCTGGGCGTAGCGCTCCAGCCGGGGCACCGTGCCGTACAGCACCCGCCGGCCCTGACCCTCCAGGATCTCCCGCACGGTCTCGGTGCTGGTGGCGTGCGCGACGGTGCGGGTGAGCAGCACCGCGATCGCCGGGTCCTCGTCACGATGACCGGCGGCGTCCTCCATCGCCTTGAACACCGGTCCGACCCGGTCGAGCTCCATCATCGTCGGCGCGATCGGTACCAGCACGTCGGTGGCCACCCGCAGCGACGCGGCCACGATCCCGTCCCGCTCCTCCAGCGGAGGGGTGTCGATGACCACGGTGTCCCACCGCTCGGGGTCCACGACACCCCACAGCTGCCGGTGCAGCGCGGTGGAGGCCATGCCGATCACCGGAACCGGCCAGTCGGCCAGCCCGTGCCAGCGCAGGGCGGAACCCTGCGGGTCGGCGTCAACCAGCACGACGCGCCGCCCGCGTTCGAGCAGGGCATGCGACAGGAATGCCGCAGACGTCGTCTTGGCGCTGCCACCCTTGAGGTTGGCGATGGTCAGCACCCGGATTGCGGGACTCACCAAGGAAGGTTATCCCTGACGGGCGACGACACGTCGGACATTCGCCTACCACCTGACACTCGCGACTCGCTGGTAATCTACCCGCCCTTCGGGCCGACGGTCCGCGCGGTTCACAGCAAGGGGTCGGCAGTGACTTCATGACTATCCCGCCGCGGCGACGACCTGCCGGGGTGGCCACCACCGACGTCGTGCTCAGCGCCCACGTGGCGTCCAACGCCGAGGTGTTCGCGCGGGTCCTGGAGCTGCACGTGGCCCAGGGCAGCCGGATCGCCGATGTCACCTGGGGCAAGGGCGCGTTCTGGCGCCGGGTCCCGCCCGAGCGGTACGAGGTCCTGGCGACCGACCTGCAGACCGGCGTCGACTGCCGCGACCTGCCCTACCCGGACGGCGAGCTCGACGCGCTGGTGCTCGACCCGCCGTACATGGAGGGGCTGTTTCGCCGCTCGACGGCGCACCTGGCCGGCTCCGGCACCCACGCGGCGTTCCGCGGCCGCTACTCCGCCGGCGAGGCCACCTCGGACGCCGACGGCCCGCGCTACCACGAGGCGGTCCTCGACCTGTACCTGCGGGCCGGTGCCGAGGCCCGGCGGGTGCTGCGCAACCACGGGGTGTTCGTGGTCAAGTGCCAGGACGAGGTGTCGGCCAACCGGCAGCGTCTCACCCACGTCGAGCTGATCAACGCCTTCACCGCCGACGGCTTCTACTGCAAGGACCTGTTCGTGGTGGTGCGTCCGAACCGGCCGGGAATCACCCGGCTGGTCCGCCAGGAGCACGCCCGAAAGAACCACTCGTACTTCCTGGTCTTCGTCAAGCTCGACCCGGAGCGCCCGCGAAGGCTGCGCGCCCCGAAACCGTCCCGGTGAGTCAGTGGCTTCCGCGTCCCACGTGTTCTTCGGCTCCGTCGTCGGTATCCAGGGCGCGTAGGGCGATCTGCTCGTTGTGATCGAGATGATCGTGTATCCCTCTGGCCACGGCTTCGCTGTCGCGGGTACGGAAGATGTCGAGCAGGTCGAGGTGGGCGAGTGCTCGCCGGCCGTGTTCGCTCGGGTCGGGATCGAGCCGCCCGAAGCCGATGCGGATGTAGCGCTCGGCCGCGCGCCAGAGGGTGCCCAGGATGCGGGCGTCCCAGTTGGTCGCCGCCGGGGCGAGCAACGCCAGGTGGAACGCGTGGTGGGCTTCGTAGATCTGGTCGATCCCGAGGTCGACGTTGCCGAACCCGGTCGCCTGCGCCTTGAGGTTGTCGAGGTCGGTGTCGGAGAGCATCCGGCAGGCGCGGGCCGCGATGTTCGGTTCGAGTTCGTGTCGCAGGCGATAGATGGCGTGCAGGTCGTCGAGGTCGAGGGGGGTGACCACCGCGCTACGACCCGGACGGGTCTCCACCAGCCCCTCTGCTTCGAGGCTGCGCAGAGCCTCTCGTACCGGAATGAAGCTGACGTTGAGCTGGGAGGCGATCTCGCGCAGCGAGAACTCCTGCCCGGGGCCGAGCGCTCCGTTCAGGATCGAGCGGCGCAGCTCGGCGGTCACCTGCTCGACAACCGACCTCGACTCGATCGGTCGCACGGTCGCCCCGGACGACACCATGATCAGGGCCTCGCTTTCTGGCCGGACCATGCTGGATAGGCCGGTCGGGTGTTATTGACCATAGCGTCGGGGCTGCGGCCTCACCGCAGGTCGAGTGCGGCGGCGACGATCGCGTCCGCGTCCAGGCCGTGGTATCGGTACACCGACTCGAGGTCGCCCGACTGGCCGAAGCGGGTGACTCCGAGGTGGATGGCCCGCACCTGGTTGATGCCGGCGAGGAAGGCCAGGGTGTGCGGGTGGCCGTCCAGCACGGTGACCAGCGGGGCCGCCCGGCGGCCGGGGAAGGCCGCGTCGAGGATCCAGGTGTCGGCATGTGCGCTGCGGGCGGGCCGCCCCGCGCGGGCCTGCACGGCGTCGAAGAGCAGCCCTGGACTGGTCACACACACCACGTCCACCGCCGTACCGAGTGACTCCAGCCGCTCGGCGGCCTGCAGTGCCTCGGTGGTGACCGCGCCCATCACCGCGATCGTCACCTCCGGAACCTCGGCGCCGCAGCGGCGAATCGGGTAGGCGCCGGCGACTACCTGCTTGCGGCGCCGCTCGCGGGCGGCCGGGTCCTTCGGCACGCCGGCCAGGGTCTGGTCGACCGGGCGGGTGGACAGTCGCAGGTAGGCGGAGATGCCGTCGGGGCGGCCCAGCCTGGCGAGTGAGGCGAACAGGGTCCACTCGGTGTCGATCGCGAAGGCCGGCTCGTAGGCGATGCAGCCGGGCTGCTCCAACCCCACCGAGGGCGTGGTGATCGACTGGTGGGCCCCGCCCTCGGGGGCCAGGGTGACCCCGGACGGGGTGCCGACCAGGATCGACTGGCCGCCGGCGTAGATGCCGTAGGACCAGGGCTCCAGGGCGCGCTCGACGAACGGGTCGTAGAGCACCCCGATCGGCAGCAGCGGCTGGCCCCAGCGCGACCAGGTCGCGCCCAGCTCGCCCAGCAGGCCGACCAGGTTGCCCTCGGCGATGCCCAGCTCCAGGTGCTGCCCGGTCGGCTTCTCCCGCCAGTGCAGGATCGTCTCCGGGTCGTCCGCGAACCAGTCCTGCCGCTCGTCCGGCGACCACACCCCCACCTTGTTGACCCAGCCGCCGAGGTTGGTCGTGGAGGACACGTCCGGGCAGAGGGTGACGATCCACCTGGCCGCGTCGGGGGCGGAGCGGGTCAGATCCAGCAGCGCCCGCCCGAGCGCGGCCTGCGTCGTCGCGGTCCCGCTCGGCGTGCGGCCGATGTCGGTGGGCAGCGCCGGCACCGTGGCGGCCGTGACGGGCTCGCGACGCAGTCGCTCCGCACTCGCCCGGCACAGCCGCCCGGCGGGCGCGGACGGGTCGAAACGCTGCCAGGGCGACCCGCACGACATACCCGAGCGCTCGGCCAGCCGCGCCATCTCGTCGCCGGACAGCAGTGACGAGTGGTTCTGCGGGTGCCCCTCGCTCGGGAGGCCGTGGCCCTTGACGGTGTAGGCGAAGATGACAGTCGGGCGGGTGTCGTCGATGGCGGCGAAGGCGTCGCCGACCGCGCGCATGTCGTGTCCGCCCAGGTTGCGGATCGCGGCGTGCAGGGTGTCGTCGTCGAGCGAGTCGACCAGGGCGCGCAGCTCGTCGGAGTCCGGCAGCCGTTCCCGCAGCTGCGCGGGTGTGCAGCGCAGCAGGCGCTGGTACTCGGGGTTCTCCATCTCGTCGATCCGCCGGCGCAGGGCGTCCCCGCCGGGGCGGGAGAACAGCTCGTGCAACAGCCGCCCGTACTTCACCGTGAGCACCTGCCACCGGGCCGCCTCGAACATCCCCTGCAGCCGGGTCACCCCGATGTTGGGCACCACCCGATCCAGGGACTGCCGGTTGAGGTCGACCACCCAGCAGACCTCGCCGAGCTCGGCGACCATCGGATCCAGGATCGCCTCCCACACCGCGCCCTCGTCCAGTTCGGCGTCACCGACCAGCGAGTACTGCCGCCCGGTACCGGCCGTGTTGGCGCTGCCGACATGGGTGTTGACGTACCGGCGGGACAGCGCACCCCAGATCGGTGCGGTCGCGCCGATGCCGACCGACCCGGTGGAGTAGTCGACCGGGTCCGGGTCCTTCAACCTCGACGGGTAGGACTGCAACCCGCCGAACGACCGCAGCGTCGTCAGGTAGGACTCGTCCAGCTCACCGAGCAGGTAGTTGATCGCATGCAACACCGGCGACCCGTGCGGCTTCACCGAGACCCGGTCACCGGCCCGCAGATGCTCGAAGTACAGCGCCGTCATCAGCGTCGTCATCGACGCGCACGACGCCTGATGGCCCCCGACCTTGAGCCCGCTCGGGTTCGGACGCACCCGGTTCGCGTGATCGATGATCGCGGTGGAGAGCCAGAGCACCCGCTTCTGGATCTCCTCGAGCGCCGCCAGATGTCCGGCGTCGTGGTCGATGGGCATGACAGCGGTCATTGCTGCTCTCCTTGATCAAGAAACAGGTCGCGTAGCTGTCGGAGGCCGGGGCACGGCGTCCCTTGACACCGTAGCGACTATATCTGATAACAACAAGCTCCGACCTCACGAGCCCTCGCGCCCGTTCGGAGACGGAGAAGGAGGCGGACCTCGGCTGGTGTTATTTCATATACCGGCTATGGTCGTGGCACACAGCCGTTTGCGTCGCGCCCGAGCCAGTGCCATGTCGACGATGACGGCCGCCGCAGCGCCTGTCGCGCGAGCGCAAGCTGTGGTCGAACGAGCCCGCACCCCGCAAACCAGGACCACGCGCCCGTGAAGGAGTCCTCAAGTGGCTGATATCAACGTTTCCGTACTGATCGTCGGCGGCGGTGGGTGCGGGCTGTCCGCGTCGTCGTTCCTGTCGAACCTCGGTGTGGACCACCTGCTGGTTGAGCGGCACCCGACGACGTCGCACCTGCCGAAGGCGCACTACCTCAACCAGCGCACGATGGAGATCTTCCGGCAGCACGGCATGGCGAACGCGATCTACGAGGTCGGCTGCCCGATCGAGAAGTTCGGCAAGGTGCGCTGGTTGACCTCGCTCGGCGGCGACGGCGAGCTGGAACGCAAGACGATCCACGAGATGGACTCGTTCGGCGGCGGCTCACTGCGGGCCCAGTACGAAGCGGACAGCCCCTGTCTGGCCAGCAATTATCCGCAGCTACGGCTGGAACCGCTGCTTCGTCGACAGGCGGAGGCCCGGGCCGCGCACCGGATCCGGTACCACCACGAAGTGCTGGACTGGGAGCAGCTCGACCAGGGCGTCGTAGCCACGGTGCTGGACCGGGACGCGCAGGAGCAGTACCGAGTCACCGCCCGGTATCTGGTCGCCGCCGACGGCGGGAAGACCTTCGGGCCGCGCCTGGACGTGGCGATGGCCGGCCCGACCAACATGGTGGACATGGTCAGCACCCACTTCACCGCGGACCTGTCGGAGTACTGGGACGACGAGTCGCTGATCACCTGGTTCCTCAACCCGGAGGGCGAGAGCTCGTGGGGGGCCGGGGCGATGGTGCAGATGGGGCCCACCTGGGGGCGCAAGTCCGAGGAGTGGGTGGTGCACTTCGCGTTCCGCCCGGACGACGCCGAACTGATGGAACAGCAGGGCAGGTTCAACGAAGACGCCATCGTGCCCCGGATGCGCCAGCTGCTGCGCCTGCCCGATCTCGAGCTGACGGTGCACAAGGTCAGCCACTGGATCCTGGACCGGATCGTGGCCGAGCGCTGGCGCTTCGGAGACGTGTTCCTGGCCGGCGACGCCGCGCACCGCCAGCCGCCGACCACCGGGCTCGGGCTCAACACCGGGATCCAGGACGTGCACAACCTGGCGTGGAAGCTGGCCGAGGTGCTCGCCGGCCGCGCGAGCGACGCGCTGCTGGACAGCTACGAGGCCGAGCGGCTGCCGGTGAGCTCGCACGGCGCGGACTGGGCGCTGCTGGCGTTCATGAACCACTTCGTGATCGACGCCGGGATCGGGCTCATCCCCGGGGCACCGGTGGAGGCCAACACCGAGGCCTTCCGGCAGCTGCTCTCGGACACGCTGATGGGCGAGGCGCTGCGGGCGCGGGCGGCGGAGTGCATCGGCACGCAGCGGTGGGAGTTCCAGGCCCACGATGTCGAGCTCGGGTACGCCTACCCGTCGGGCGCGGTGGTCGCCGACGGCAGCACGGCTGCACCGCGAGACCCTCGGGGCAACCGGTATGTGCCGACCACCCGTCCCGGCCACCGGTTGCCGCACGCCTGGCTGCGCGGGTCGGAGGGCGCCCTGGTCTCGACTCATGATCTCGTCGGGCCAGGCGGGTTCGCGCTGCTGACCGGCCCGGACGGGACGGGGTGGGCCGAGGCCGCCGAGCAGGCCGCGCGGACGCTGGGGGTGCGGCTGCAGGTCGTCCGGATCGCCGCCGACGGCGAGCACACCGACAGCGAGCTCGCCGACACCGACGGAACCTGGGCGCAGGTCCGGGAGATCTCCGATGCCGGCGCGGTGCTGGTCCGCCCGGACAACCACGTCGCCTACCGTGCCCTCGACACCGTCGCCGATCCCACCACGGAGCTGACCGCCGCGCTGACCAGTGTTCTCGGACGATAAGGCAATGCTCGGCCGATAGAGGAGGACTGTCATGGCCACACCGAAGTTCGCTCACGTAGTGCTGCAGACCGGACAGCTCGAAGCGATGCGAAACTGGTACTGCACCCTGCTCGACGGTCACGTGGTGTTCGAAGGCAACGGGCTGTCGTTCGTGACCTTCGACGAGGAGCACCACCGCATCGCCTTCCTCGCCCCGCCGGTGCCGCTGGAGCCCAAGACCCCGACCACCACCGGCATGCACCACGTCGCCTACACCTTCGAGTCGCTCGACGACCTGCTCGAGCGCTACCGCGAGCTGAAGGAGAAGGGCATCGAGCCCAGGGTGCCGATCCAGCACGGCGTCACCACGTCGCTGTACTACCGCGACCCGGACCACAACTTCGTCGAGCTGCAGGTGGACAACTTCGCCACCCCTGCGGAGGCGACCGCGTACATGGAGGGCCCCGAGTACGCCGGCAACCCGGTGGGCGTCGGTTTCGAACCGGAGAAGATGCGCGAGGCACGGGCCAAGGGAGTGGAGGTCAGCGAGCTCACCACGATGAGCTGGGCCCAGTCGACCAGCCCCGACCTGCCCGACCCGATCGTGGCCCTGACCTCATGAGGATCATCAACAACGACGGGCGACTGGCGCTCGCCGTGGACGGTGGCGCGCTCGACGTCGAGCGGGCTTCCGGCGGCGCGTTCGGTCCCGAGGTCCAGCCCGTCTACGCCCGTTGGACGGACTTCCGGGCATGGGCCGACGATCACCTCGCGGGCGACCACTCGTCCGCGGTCGAGCCGGTCGACGAGACGAGGCTGGGACCGCCGGTTCCGCTGCCGCCCCAGGTGTTCGCGGTCGGGTTGAACTACCGGGAGCACGCTCTGGAGGCCGGCTCCGACCTGCCCACCGAACCGTTCGTGTTCACCAAGTTCCCGGCCTCGGTCACCGGCCCCTACGCCGAGATCGAGCTGCCCTCGGACGCGGTCGACTTCGAAGCGGAGCTGGTCGCGGTGATCGGTCGCCGGGCACACCGCGTGCCGGCGGCCCATGCGTGGTCGCACATCGCGGGCCTGACCGCCGGCCAGGACCTGTCCGACCGGTCCGTCCAACTCTCCGGGCCGGCACCGCAGCAGTACAACCTCGGCAAGTCCTTCACCGGGTTTGCGCCCATCGGCCCGGCGTTGGTCACGCCCGACGAGTTCCCGGACCCGGATGATCTGGAACTGAGCTGCACCCTGGCCGACGGCCAGATGCAGAAGACCCGGACCAGCGACATGATCTTCTCGGTGGCCCACCTGGTCGAGTACCTGTCCAGCATCCTGCCGCTGCTGCCCGGGGACCTGATCTTCACCGGGACGCCGTCCGGCATCGGTTGGACCCGGAAACCGCGTCGCACGCTGCGCGCGGGCGACGAGCTCGGCACCTACCTCGAAGGGGTCGGGGAGATGCGGCACCGGTTCAGCCGGGTCGACTGAGGCGCGCTGTCTGGGCGTCGGAGTAGGAGCGGTCCCAGCCGTTCTCGAAGTGCATCCGCGCTTCCCGGCCGTTGACCGTGCCGCGGAACGCCGCCTCGTTGAGGGTGATCCGCTCGCCGGCCTGGAAGTTGAGCAGCGCGTACCGCTCGCCGGAGAGCTCGGTGACCCGGCCGGCCTCGTCGGTGACGCTCATCGTCAGCGACTGCTGCCACCAGTTGCGGTCGTACCGGGCGCGGGACTTCGCCCGCACGACGGGGGACAGCTCGCCGCCGGCCACCACGTAGCCGTGGTAGGTGGTCTCGCCGCGGGCGTGCAGCACCATCACGTTGAGCGCCAGGTTGTCGTCCACCTGCGCGGACACCCACTTCCAGTCCTGGATGGCGTCCCAGTCGCGGGTGCCCCAGGAGTGGTCGCGGTGGCCGGTGGTGTCGAACGGGATCTTCCGCTCCCCCAGCACCAGCTCGCCGCGGACCCGGGCGGCCTGCTCGAAGCGGTTGTCCGCGATGAAGTCGGGGCAACCGTCCTCGTTGCGCGCGTAGTCGAACGCCTCGTGCGTGCCGACGAACTCAGCAGTCAGTGACGCACCTTCCGCGGCTGCGCCGTACGTGGCGGTCCGCAGCAGCTCGTGGTGCTTGACCCACACGTGCCCGCCCGGGCCTTCCACCCGCCAGTCGTCGAAGTCCGCACCCCCGGCCGCGACGCTCTCGGCCGCGGAAAACGCCAGCCTCCGGTTGTCGTCGCCGACCACCGCGAACAGGTGCCCGGCCTGGTCGTCGGCATTCACCCAGGTGTAGGTGAACACCAGCAGACCTTCGTCCGGGAGCACCAGGTCGTAGAACAGGCTCTCCCGGGAGTGCGGGCCGGGACGCAGGTGGTGGCGCAGGTCGTCCTTGGGTTCGAGACTCATCGTGGGCCTTCCTTCCAGCTCAGGAACCGGGCCAGTGTCGGATCGGTGTCCGCTTGGACGCACTCCCGGCGGCCGGCGCTGACCACGCCCCGGTCGCCGTCCACCGAGATCAGCTCGCCTTCGGTGAGCTCGCGGCCGTTCAGCACGCCGGAGCGGCGGTCCTTGGCCACGACCAGCTCGCCCACCCCGCACACCGCGGCCCGGCCCATGCCACGCGCCACCACGGCGGCGTGGCTGGTGCGCCCGCCGCGCCCGGTGACGACGCCGACCGCGGCGATCACTCCGGGCAGGTCGGCCGGTGAGGTGGTGGGGCGCAGCAGGACCACCTCGCGGCCCTCGTCGCGCAGCGCCTGGGCCCGCCCGGCGTCGAACGCGCACTCGCCGGTGACCGCGCCCGGCGAGGCGGCCAGTCCGCGCGCGATGATCTGCTCGTCCGGTGGTTCCTCGGCGAACCTCGGGGAGCTCGCCGCCCCCAGCTGTTCGTCGTCGACCCGCCGCACGGCCTCGACCTCGGTGATCAGACCTTCGTCGACCAGCTCGACCGCGAGCGCCACGGCGGCTCGCCCGCTGCGCTGCCCGACCCGGGTCTGTAGCACGTACAGCTGCCCGGACTCGATGGTGAACTCGACGTCGCACAGGTCGCGGGCGTGCCGTTCCAGGGCGTCGAACGTGGTGAGCAGCTGTTCGTACACCTCGGGCAGCCGCTGTGCGATCACCGGCAACGGCTGCGTGTCGTGTTCGCCGGAGACCACGTCCTCGCCCTGCGCGGTGAACAGGAAGTCGCCGAAGGCGCCCCGAGCGCCGGTGGACGGGTCACGGGTGAACGCCACGCCGCTGCCGGATCGCTCGTCCCGGTTGCCGAACACCATGGTCTGCACGACCACGGCGGTGCCCAGGTTCTGGTCGATGCCCTTGTGCTTGCGGTAGGCCCGGGCCCGGCGGCTGCGCCACGACGCGAACACCGCCTCGATCGACTCGGTGAGCTGGCCGTGCGGGTCCGGGAAGGGCCGGCCGGACTCCACCTCGATGACCTTGAGCAGTGCCTCGCAGCGACCGAGGGCGGCCTCCCCAGGGTCGGTGTTGGTGCTCGTTCCGCTGGCGCTGCTCTCGGTGACCGCCGGCAGGTCCAGCAGGGCGTCCTCGATCGCACCGACGTCCACCCCGCGCACCGTACGGGCAAAGGTGTCCAGCAGCCGCTCCAGCGAGGTGTACGCGTAGCGGGCGTCACCGGTGCGCTCGGCGAGCAGCCCGGCGCCGCGCGGGGTCAGCCCGACGTTCAGGACGGTGTCCATCATCCCCGGCATCGACACCGGCGCGCCGGAGCGCACGGACACCAACAGCGGGTCCTGCTCGTTCCCGAATCGACGGCCGGCGGCGTCCTCGAGCGCCGCCAGCCGGGTCACCAGCTCGTCGTCCAGCCCCGCCGGCAACGCTTCCGCCGCCAGGTAGGCCCGGCCGCACGGGGTGCCGATCACAAACCCGGGCGGCACCGGCAGGCCCAGGCCGACCATCTCCACCAGCCCGGCGCCCTTACCGCCGAGGATGTCCCGACCGGCGTCCCCCGCGTCGGTGAAGTCATAGGTCCACGCCATGGCCTAGTAGCTGCCTTCTTCTTCGCGGCTGCGGCCCAACGTCTGCAGGTAGTCCTCGTGGATCTCCATCCAGACGGTGTGCACCGAGTCGACCTTCGGGCTGGTCAGGTACTCCCACTCGCCGTCCTCGACACGGCCGAGCGCCGCCTCCAGGCGGAGCTGGTAGGCCCCGAACCGAGGCAGCAGCTCGGTGGTCCGCTTCAGCGCGCTGCCGGCCCGCTCCACCAGCTCGCCGAGTTCACCGAGCAGCTCGAACCTTGTGTCGTCGTCGGTGGCCGGCTTCGCGGACGCGGCCTTCATCGGTCCGTTCACAGCCAGGAACCGCTCATAGATCCGGCCCAGCCGATCGGTGTCCAGGCCGGCGCGCTCAGCGGCCAGCAGCTCGCCGTGGCGGCGGTGGCCGGCCTCGGTGAGCAGGTAGCCGGCGGGGGTGTGCGCGACCAGGTCGGCGTCCAGCAGCGCGTCCGCCATCCCCCCGGGCACCTCGGCGACGTTGCCACGCAACGCCACCGCGTGCAGCGCGGGCAACGCCTGATCGCTCACCTCTGGGGGTGTGCCCAGACCGGATTCGGGCACCAGTCCCTGGCCCATCAGGAACACCGCGCCCAGCACCGGCGCGGCCTTCCCGCTGACCAGCATCGGATAGGCCTGCTCGGTCTCCGGTGCGAAGTCGTCGTAGCCCGAGACCATCCACTCGTCCCACACGCCGGCCACCCGGGCGAAGGGCAGCAGGAAGTCGCGGCAGTACACCTTGACGCCATTGCGGATCCGGTCGTCCCAGCTCAGCTGGCTGATCGAGCTGTACAGCGCGAGCATCGACTCGTTGCAGCGGGTGACGATTCGGGCCATCTCGGCGTCGTCGAGCCGGCGCACCCGGGATACCGGGGTGTCCCAGGTGTCGCGGGCGTAGACAGAGACACCGGAGAGGTACTTCAGGTAGTTGCCGGGGCGGGCGAACGTGGTGGCGATGTCGTTGATCCGAATCTCCACCGGGGCGTCCGGACGGAAGAACATCGCCTGGGTGACGCAGTAGGGCAGGTCGGACAGCGGCTCCGACCAGTCGTAGGCCGGTTCGTAGAGGAAGTGGTCGCGGACGAGCACGAAGCCGCCGTCAGGGAGCGGGTAGGGCCCGGTGTCGGACATCCCGGCGCGGCAGTCGTAGTGCAGCAGGAAACCGGTGAGCTCGGTGGTGGCGTTGAAGGAGCGGAACGCGGCCAGCCGGTCCGCATCGTCCAGCCGGGTCTCCTCGTCGCGGAACCGATCGATCCAGTGCGACTCCAGCACCGGGGCCAGATAGCCCCGGCCGGAGATGAAGCTGGGCCCCTCGCCCCACTGCCCGTACTGCAGCCGCCGGCGGAACTGGATGATCGTGTTCGCGTTGCGGTGCCAGTCGATGTCGCTGGACACCCCGAGCTCGGAGGTGATCGCCTTGCCGATCAGCGGGCAGATTCCCAGGCCCCAGGAATGCACATAGTTGGCCTTGGTGCCGATCTCCCGGCGGGGCAGTCCGCCCAGCTCGACCAACCCGTCGACGCCGACCTTCTCGGTGATGTCCTCGAACCGGCGGGCGTAGGTGGCCCACTGCTGGACGAACGAGACCGTCTCGTACTCCTGGCGCGGGATCAGCCCGGACTCGCCCTCGGTCTGCCGGGCCTTGATCAGGTCCCAGAGGTTCCAGCCGGAATAGGCCAGGAAGTCGGCCACCTCGTCGGCAGTGAGGTCCCGGTGGACGTTCTCCGAGGTGCTGTCCAGGACGCCGGACTTCAACCGCGCCCGCATCTGCCGGTCGCCGCGGATGCCGTCGGCGATCTCACCCCGGTAGCTGGACATCAACGCCTTGAGCTGCGTGGCCTGGGCTGCCGCCGCGGCCGCCGCCTCGGGATCGGGTCCCTCGCCGGTCCCCACGTTCTCGCCGTACTTCCGGTCGCCCTCCGCGATGGACACCCGGCCCTCGGGCGAGCTGGACACGTCGATCCGCACTATCGCGCCGTCCGGCGGAATGGTCTCGCCACGCTCGCTGCGCACGCCCTCGGTGAACGCCACCGACATCAACGCGGGGATGCCGTACTCCCGGCTCAGGATGCCGAGGTGGCTCTCCGGCGAGCCCTGCAACGTCAGCACACCCTTGACCCCCGACGACAGCGCCGGGGTGAGGAAGGTGGTGGTGCCGCCGCGGGCGAGCACGATCGAGTTCGCCACGTCGCCGCCGGAGCAGAACTCCAGCACCGCGGCCGGCGAGTCCAACCACACCACGGGCCCCTCGACCGGCTCGTCGTGCTCGAACACCGTCAGGCCGGTGCCAACCTGCGCGAAGTCGTCTGCCTCGGTCACCGTGTCCACCTCTTGTCGACGGGAGCGGGCGGCCGCTGCTGGGGAGTGACGGCCGCAACGCGTCGTGTCGAATGCTGCCGGTCAGCGGTCACGCGGCCAATGGCCACCCTGGTCAAGCCGCCTCGATGGAACTATCCAATTTGGCGTGCCCCGACCCCAGATGACACGTGACCCGAACGACATCTATCCTCGATGGATAGTCGATTCGCACTTTCTGGATAAGTACTCGACCACTACGGTCTGCGGATGTCCTCCACCGGCGAATCGGCGGCGATGGTCGTGCAACGCTGCGCGCACGAGCTGCTGCCGCGCTCGGGCGAGATCGCGGCACAGATCAGCGCCAAGGTGCTGGCCCGGCTGCCCCGGCTGGTGTCAGCCGACTCCGCCGACGGAGTCGACGCGGTCCGGGAGAGCACCGACCAGAACATCGGCGCGATCCTGTCCACCCTGGCGTTCGGGGTGCCGGCCACGGCCACCGAGCCGCCCCTGGGCGCGCGGCGGCTGCTGCGACACGCCGTGCAGGCCAGCGGCGGGCAGATCACCGACCTGCTGCAGGCCTACCGGCACGGCCATGAGCTGATCTGGCAGCGGTGGAGCGAGCACGTCCGGAAGCGGCTGGACGACGCCGAACTGCTCGCCGAGGTGCTGGCGCTGTCCTCCCAGCACATCTTCACCTTCATCGACCGCTCATGCGAGTACCTGGCCGCGGAGTACCGGGCGGAGTTCGGCGGTTCGGCGCAGACGGCCCGGTCACCGGGCGAGGTGATCCACGAACTGCTCGAGGACGGCCCGGTCGACGAGGGCCTCGCCAGCTCGGTGCTGCGCTACGACGTGCGGGGCCACCACGTCGCGCTGGTCCTGGCGCCGCTGTCCGCGGACGGTGACGTGCCGTCGGCGCTGGCCGCTCTGGCCGCGGTGACCGGCGGGGCCGCGGCGGTCAGCCTGCCGGTCGGCGACGGCACCTGGTGGGCCTGGTTCTCCTGGCCCGCCGCACCCGGCCCGGATCGGCTGGCCACGCTGGCCGCTGTCCGGATGGACGGGGTGCTCGCCGGGATGGGCCGTCCCGGACGCGGTCGCGCCGGGTTCCGCCGCTCGCATCTGGAGGCCCGGGAGGCCGACCGAGCCTCCCGGCTGTCCAGCCGACCGGGCTCGGCGGTGGTCGGCTACCTCGGCGTCCAGCTCGCCGGGGTGCTGTGCACCGACCCGGAGCGGGCCCGCGCGTTCGCCGCCGAGCGGCTCGGCGCGCTCGCCGGTCGGGACGAGACCTGCGCGCGGCTGCGCGAGACGCTGCTGGTGTACCTGTCCTCGGGATGCAGCCGCGCCCGGACCGCGCAGGCGCTGCACGTACACCACAAGACCGTCAATTACCGGCTGACCCAGGCCGAGCAGCTACTGGGCCGGCCGCTCACCACGGACGTACTAGAACTTGGCGCCGCCCTGCTCGCCGACCGCACCCTGCACGGCAACCATCCCGACCCCTGAGCACCCGGCGGGGCGCCCGTCACGCTCGCACAGCCTGGTCGGGCTCCGCGCAGCTGTCGGGATAGCTGCGCGGAGCCCGCTGGAGCTGCGCGGCCGGGCGTTGGACTCAGTAGCGGATCACGCCGCGGATGTTCTTACCGGCGTGCATGTCCTCGTAGCCCCGGGCGATGTCGTCCAGCGCGTACTCGGTGGTCACCAGCTCGTCGAGCTTGAGGTGCCCGGCGCGGTACATCTCCAGCAACTTCGGGATGTCGGCATTGGGGTTGGACGAGCCGAACAGCGAGCCCTTCAGCTTCTTCTCGAACAGGGTGAGCTGGCTGATCGGAATCGGCAGGCCGACCTCGGTCAGATCGCCGAGCCCGGTCACCACCACGGTGCCCTGCTTGCGCACCGCACCGAACGCCTCGGCCACGTGCCCACCGTTGGTGATCCCGACCGTCACGATAGCCACGTCCGCGCCCTGGCCGTTGGTGAACCCCTGGGCGATCTCGGTGGCCGCCGCCATGTTGTCCACGCTGTGCGTGGCGCCCAGTGACTCGGCGGCCTCCCGTTTGAACGCCACCGGGTCCACCGCGATCACGTTCGACGCACCGGCGTGCAGCGCGCCCTGCACGGCGTTCACCCCGATTCCGCCGATGCCCATCACGATGACCGTGTCGCCCGGGTGCACCTCACCGGTGTTCACCGCCGAGCCCCAGCCGGTGCCGACACTGCAGCCGAGCAGGCAGGCCCTCTCCAGCGGGGTGTCGTCCGGCACCTTGATCGCCGAGTCGGTTGCTACGGTGGTGTACTCCGAGAAGGTGGAGATGCCGGCCATCTGGCCGACCGGGCTGCCGTCCTCCAGGTGCAACCGGAAGTCCGTCGGGTCCGACCAGCGTGACCCGGCGAGCAACAACGCGCCCAGGTCGCACAGGTTGGAGTGCCCGGTGGCGCACCAACGACACTTCCCGCAGGCCGGCAGGAAGGAGAAGATGACCTTGTCGCCGACCTCGAACCCGGTCGTGTGCGGCCCGACCGACTCCACCACCCCGCCACCCTCGTGGCCGCCACAGAACGGGTAGTGCCCCACCGGCATGTCGCCGGTTGCGATGTGGTCGTCGGAGTGGCACAGCCCGGAGGCGACCATCTTCACCCGCAGCTCACCCTGCCGCGGATCGTCGACCATCAGGTCCACGACCTCGTACGTGCCCGGCGCCTTGCGGATGACCGCACCACGACTCTTGACTGCCATGACTCTCCTCCTCGGGACAGCGCGACCGCAGGAATGCTCCTGGCGCCCGGAACTCCCTACCGCCGTGGCAGGCGCCGGGCGAGCCGGACCGCCGGGATAGCCTAGTTGACCGGCGACAACCCGCCTGAACCCGCCCGCGGCCAGGCTGGGTCCGCAACGACTCTCTGCCAGTAGGTAGTCGCCCCCCGACACGATCACACGATCGCGCAATAGATGCGCACCAGGGGATGCCGTCCAAGCTACTCTCCGTCTCGATGAGACCCCACGACCGTGTCGGGCGGCTCCGCCTGCCCCAGCGCACGCAGCTGACCGTCGCGGTCGTCCTCGCCTGGGCGTTCACCACCGCGATCGCCCCGGCCGCGGGCGCGGCCCCGAGCGCGCCGCCCGCGCCGAAACCACCGCCGGCCGCCGCCGCCCCGCCACCCAAGCCGGTCATCGCCCGGGACTTCCCGGATCCGGACGTGCTGGCTGTGGGCAGCACGTACTACGCCTACTCCACCGCCAGCGGCTACGGGACCGGCGTGCGGCACGTGCCGGTGACCCGGGCCAGCACGCTTCGCGGCACCTGGGTGGACGGCGGCGACGCCATGCCGACGCTGCCGGACTGGGTGGCCAAGGGCAACGGCGGCAGCGTGTGGGCACCGGACGTCTCGGCCCGCAGCGACGGCACCTACCTGCTCTACTTCACCGCCCGCGCCGCCGCACCGAACAACGTGCAGTGCATCGGCGCCGCCTTGGCCAAGTCCCCGACCGGGCCGTTCCGCTCGGCCGGGAACAAGCCGCTGGTCTGCCGTCCGGAGGACGTGGACAGCATCGACCCCAAGTCGTTCACCGACGCCGACGGGGCCCAGTACCTGCTCTACACCAGCGGCCGGGGCAAGGCGACGATCTGGGCGCAGCGGATGAGCCGCGACGGGCTGACTCCCTCCGGCGAGCGGCGGGCGCTGATCACCGCCGACCGGCCGGAGGAGGCCAACATCGTCGAGGCGCCGACCCTGGTCCGGCGCGACGGCAAGTACGTGCTGCTCTACTCCGGCAACGCCTACAACAGCGGCGGCTACTTCGTGAACTACGCGACGGCCAACTCACTGGCCGGCCCGTTCGTCAAGAGCCCCGGCGCGCTGCTGACCAAGACCACGTTCGGTGGCATGACCAACCCCGGCGGGCAGGACGTGGTGCCCGGTACCAAGAACGACTACCTGGTCTTCCACGCCTACGCGCGGCCGGGGCAGCGCTCGATGTACGTGTCCGGGCTGCGCTGGGAGGGCGCGAAACCGACGCTGTTCCAGGACGTACAGGCCCGCGACCCCCGAGCGTTCAGCGGCGGTGACCAGTTGCCGGCCGGGCGGCCGGTGCCGGTCCAACGGCGCGGCGCGGGAAACCCGGGCTAGGGCAGGGCTAGGGCTGCCCGCCGGCTCGGGCCCGCGTGCGCCGGCCCTGCCGGTCCCCGGCATGACACGCTGGTCGGGTGGATGTCGACGACGCCGCCGACGCGCTGTACGCGCTGCCGCCGGCCGAGTTCACCGGGTCCCGCGCGGAACGGGTGAAGGCCGCCCGCGCCGCCGGGGACCGTGCGTCGGCCACGGCGATCGGGGCGCTGCGCCGGCCGACCACGGCGGCCTGGCTGGTCAACCAGCTGGTCCGGCGCCGGCCGGCCGATCTGGGCGAGCTCACCGACCTGGGCGCCGCGCTGCGTGCCGCGCACCAGGAGTTGGACGGCGCCGCATTGCGCGCGCTGTCCGCCCGCCGGCACGCACTGCTCGCCCGACTGGCGGCCGGGTGTCGCGAGGTCGGCCAGAACGCGGGGCACCCGGTCAGCGACGCGGTGGCCCGCGAGCTGGAGGACATGTTCACCGCCGCGCTGGCCGACCCGGCCGCCGCCGCAACGCTCATCAGCGGGCGGCTGAGCTCGGCGAAGGACCTGGAGGCGGACGCCTCGCCCTGGCCCGCCTCCGACCCCGACGCGAGGCCGCGCCCGCCGGCCCCACCCGCTCCGCCGGCCCCAACCGCTCCGCCGGCCCTTCCCGTCCGGCCGCGCCCGGTTCCGCCCGCCGCGGAGCGAGGGGTCGCGGCCGCGCGGGCCGAGCCGCCGCGCCCGGTTCCGCCCGCCGCGGAGCGAGGGGTCGCGGCCGCGCGGGCCGAGCTGGACCGGCGGAAGGCCGCCCTCGCCGACGCGCTCGCCACCGAGGCAGACACCGCCACCGCCCTGGACGACGCCACCGAGGCAGCGGCCGCCGCGGGGCGGTCCGTCGCCGCGCTGCGTGCCCAACTCACCGCCGCCGAGCAACACGAACAGCACACCCGCCAGCTCGCCCGGATCGCCCGCCGCGCGAGCGAGGACGCTCAGCGGCGGCTGAGCGACGCGAGGCGGCGCCACGCGACGGCGGCCCAGCGGCTCGCCGCTCTCACCGGAGACACCACCTAGGGTGGAGGCATGGCACGCGCGATCTGGACCGGCTCGATCACGTTCGGGCTGGTGACCGTTCCGGTGGGGCTGTTCAGCGCGACCGAGGACCACTCGGTGCACTTCCACCAGTACCAGCGCGGCACCACCGACCGGATCCGCAACCGCCGGGTCAACGAGCGCACCGGCGACGAGGTGGCCTACGGCGAGATCGTCAAGGGCTTCGACGCCGACGACGGCCAGGTGGTGCTGATCGAACCCGGCGAGCTGGAGGAGATAGCACCGGGCCGGTCGCGCTCGATCGACGTGGAGGCGTTCGTCGACCTCGACGAGATAGACCCGATCTACTTCCAGAAGACCTACTGGCTCGCGCCCACCAAGCAGGAGAACGCCAAGGTCTACGCCCTGCTGGCCAGCGCGATGGCGGCCACCAACCGGGTCGCGATCGCCACCTTCGTGATGCGTGGCAAGCAGTACCTGGCCGCCGTCCGGGCGCACGGGAACACCCTGGCGCTGGAGACGCTGAACTACGCCGACGAGGTGCGCGATCCCACCGAGAGCCTGGACCACCTGCCCGAGGCCGGCCCGACCGACGGTCGTGAGTTCGACATGGCCCGCACCCTGATCGAGTCGATGAGCGCGCAGTGGCGACCGGAGGACTACCGGGACACCTACACCGACCAGGTGCGCCAGCTGATCGAGGACAAACTGGCCGGCAACGAGGTGGTCGCCGCGTCCGCGGCCCCGGAGGCGACCGAGGTCACCGACCTGCTGGAAGCGCTGCGGCGCAGCGTGGAGGCCCGCCAGGGCGCGGCCTGACGGCGGCGGTCAGGGCCTTGCTGGGCTCTCGCAGGTCGTCGATTCGCGGGTAGTCGATTCGCAGGCCGCCGCGCGACCGGTCAGACGCGGGACGGCCTCGGCGGGCAGCAGCACGGACCCGCGGGCCAGCTCGAACCGCCGGAGACCGCGAGCGGCCCTCAGCTGGTGAGGCTGAGCTCGAAGGTGTACCGGCTGGCCCGGTAGATGTGCGAGCCGTACTCCACCGCCCGGCCGGTCGCGTCCCAGGCGGTACGGGTCATGGTCAACATAGGGGCGCCGCGGGACTCGTCGAGCAGCTTGGCCTCGGCTGCGGTGGCCGCCCGGGCGCCGACCAGCTGGTTGGCGGTCTTGGGTACGTGTCCGGCGGCGCGCAGCAGCTCGTAGAGCCCCCGCTCGGCCAGGTCGGAGAGCCTCGGGGTGAGCACCTCGACCGGCACCGCGTTGTGCATGAGGGCCAGCGGCTCGTCGTCGGCGTAGCGCAACCGCTCGATCCAGGTGATCTCCGAGCCGAACGGGACACCGAGCGCCTCGGCGACCGCGTCCGGCGCGCGACGGGCCTCCATCAGCAGGATCTCGGTGCGGGGCTGCTGACCCGACTTCGCCAGGTCGTCGTACAGGCTGCTCAGCTCCACCGGCCGGCGCACCTTGGGTTGCACGATCTGGGTGCCGACGCCGCGCTTGCGCACCAGCATCCCCCGCTCGACCAGGTAGCCGATCGCCCGGCGCATGGTCGGCCGGGAGACCCCCAACCGGTCGGCCAGCTCGACCTCGTTCTCCAGCCGGCCGCCGACCGGCAGCTCACCGTCCTCGATCAACTGTTGCAGCCGGGTGGCCACCTGGAAGTACAGCGGCACCGGGCTCTGGCGGTCCAGCGCGATCTCCGGCACCAGACCCCACACCGTCGTCCGCCGCAGGTCCACCACGGTCACACTCGACCTCCCTTTGTCGTGACAAAGTATGTAAAGACAAAGTCTTGACTTGATATCACCCGAAAGAGTACACCTGGAGCCCGAGGACGACGGTATCCACCTGAGGGGACGGCCATGGACGCTCACCCGGCGGCCGAGGTGCTCACCATGGGCCGCCTCGGGGTGGACGTCTACCCCCTGGAAACCGGGGTGTCGCTGCGCGAGGTACGCACCTTCGGGAAGTTCCTCGGCGGTACCGCGGCCAACGTCGCGGTGGCAGCCGCCCGCTACGGCCGCCGCGCCGCGCTGATCTCCCGGACCGGGGCCGATCCGTTCGGCGAGTACCTGCACGACGCGCTGCGCGGCTTCGGGGTGGACGACCGGCAGGTCACCCCGTTCCCCGACCTGCCCACCCCGGTGACGTTCTGCGAACTCTTCCCACCGGACGACTTCCCGCTCTACTTCTACCGGCTGCCTTCGGCGCCGGACCTGCAACTGCGCGCCGACGAGCTGGACCTGGACGCGGTGCGTGCCGCGGACGTCTTCTGGGTCACCGGCACCGGGCTGTCCGCCGAGCCGAGCCGGGAGGCCACCCTGACCGCCCTGCGCGCCCGGGGCCGCAGCGAGCAGCGCCAGCGGAACGACCCTCAGCACCGCGCCCTCACCGTGCTGGACCTGGACTACCGACCGATGTTCTGGCCGTCCCGCGATGCCGCCCGCGCCGCCATCAGCCAGGCATTGCCGCTGGTCACGGTCGCGGTGGGCAACCAGGACGAGTGCGACGTCGCGGTCGGCGCGCGCGACCCGCACCGGGCGGCCGACGCGCTGCACGCGGCCGGCGTCGAGCTCGCGGTGGTCAAGCAGGGCCCGAAGGGGGTCCTCGCCTCCCGCGTCGGGCAGCCCCGGGTCGAGGTGCCACCGGTGCCGGTCGAGGTGGTCAACGGGCTCGGCGCCGGGGACGCGTTCGGCGGCGCGCTGTGCCACGGGCTGCTCGCCGGCTGGGAGCTGGAACGGACGATGCGCTTCGCGAACGCGGCCGGCGCGCTGGTGGCCTCCCGGCTGGCCTGCGCGGACGCCATGCCCACCTCGGACGAGGTGACGGCGCTGATGAAAACCACGCTGGGGGTGGCCGTCGATGCGTGAGGACCGCCGCGGCGCGTTGCTCGCCGCCAGGGTGCACCGCCCCGCCGCGGTCGCCGAGGCCGTCGCCCACCGGCGCCGACCGACCTCGTTGCTCGGCGGGCACGGCCGACTGATGATGATCGCCGCCGACCACCCGGCCCGGGGCGCCCTGCGCGCCGGTGACCGACCGTTCGCGATGGGCGACCGGATGGATCTGCTGGACCGGCTGTGCCTGGCGCTGTCCCGGCCGGGGGTGAACGGCGTACTCGGCACCCCGGACGTGCTGGAGGACCTGCTGCTGCTCGGCGCCCTGGACGACAAGGTGGTGATCGGCTCGATGAACCGCGGCGGGCTGGCCGGCACCGCGTTCGAGATCGACGACCGGTTCACCGCCTACGACGCCGACGCCATCGCGGCGGCCGGGTTCGAGGGCGGCAAGATGCTGGCCCGGATCGACCCGGCCGACCCGGCCACCCCGGACACCCTGGCCGCGTGCGGGCGGGCGGTCAGCGGGCTGGCCGGGCACCGGCTGCTGGCCATGCTCGAGCCGTTCATCTCCCACCGGGTGGACGGGCAGGTCCGCAACGAGCTCACCGCCGAGGCGATGATCCGGGCGATGACCGTGGTCGCCGGGCTGGGCACCACATCGGCCTACACCTGGCTGAAGGTGCCGATCGTGGACGACATGGCCCGGGCGATGGAAGCGACCACGCTGCCCGCACTGGTGCTCGGCGGAGAGGTCAGCGCGGACCAGGAGACCACCTTCGCCAGCTGGCGCAAGGCACTGGCCCTGCCGACCGTGCAGGGCCTGGTGATCGGGCGCAGCCTGCTCTTCCCGGCTGACGACGACGTGGCCGGAGCGGTCGACGCGGCGGTGGAGCTCCTATGAGCGGCCACATCATCCGGGCCGGCGAGGCGGCCAAGGACGGGTTCGAGCTGGTCGTCACCCCGGAGGGGGCCGAGCGACGCTTGCGGAGCGAGAGATCAGCGGGGTCGTGGGGGTACAGCTCGCTGCGCGTCCTGCAGCTGGAGCCGGGCCGGGCGGCGAGCTTCTGGACCGACGAGGACGAGACGATCGTGCTGCCGCTGTCCGGGTCGTGCGTGGTGGAGTGTGACGGCGACGTGTTCGTGCTGGCCGGGCGGCGCGGCGTGTTCACCCGGGTGAGCGACTTCGCCTACCTGCCGCGCGACGCCCGGGTGACCATCAGCTCCGAGGCCGGCGGGCGGTTCGCGCTGCCCGCCGCCCGTTGTCAGCGCCGGCTGACTGCCCGCTACGGCCCGGCCGAGGGGGTGTCCGTGGAGCTGCGCGGCGCCGGGCAGTCCAGCCGTCAGGTGAACAACTTCTGTATGCCGGGGGTGTTCGAGGCGGAGAGGCTGATCGCCGTCGAGGTGCTCACCCCGTCCGCGAACTGGTCGTCGTTCCCGCCGCACAAGCACGACGAGGACCGCCCGGGCGAGTCCCGGCTCGAGGAGATCTACTACTTCGAGGTGGCCGACGGGCCGGACGGCACCCCGGGCACCGCCTACCAGCGGGTGTCCGCCTCCGGCCCGGACCGGGAGATCGACGTGTGCGCCGAGGTGCGCACCGGCGACACCGTGCTGATCCCGTACGGCTGGCACGGCCCGTCCATGGCCACCCCCGGCTACCACCTGTACTACCTCAACGTGATGGCCGGCCCCGGCCAGGAGCGGGCCTGGCGGATCTGCGACCACCCCGACCACGCCTGGGTGCGTGGTACCTGGGAGACCCAGATGATCGACCCCCGGCTGCCACTGACCACGACGCGGGAGCAGCCATGACCCGGCTCACCGTCGGCCAGTCGGTGATCCGCTTCCTGGCCGCCCAGTACAGCGAGCGCGATGGCGAGGAGCAGCGGCTCGTCCCGGGCTGCTTCGGCATCTTCGGGCACGGCAACGTGGCCGGCCTCGGTCAGGCGCTGCTGGAGTCCAGCCTCGACCGACCCGACGAGATGCCCTACCACCTGGCCCGCAACGAGCAGGGCATGGTGCACACCGCCGCCGCCTACGCCAAGATGCGTGACCGGCTGCAGCTCATGGCCTGCACGGCGTCCATCGGTCCCGGCTCCACCAACATGCTCACCGGGGCCGCGCTGGCCACCACCAACCGGCTGCCGGTACTGCTGCTGCCGTCGGACGTGTTCGCCACCAGGGTGGCCAGCCCGGTGCTGCAGGAACTGGAACGCGGCGACTCCGGCGACGTCAGCGTCAACGACGCATTCCGGCCGCTCTCGAAGTTCTTCGACCGGGTATGGCGGCCCGAGCAGCTGCCGTCCGCGCTGCTCGGCGCGATGCGGGTGCTCACCGATCCCGCCGAGACCGGCGCGGTGACGGTCTGCCTCCCGCAGGACGTGCAGGCCGAGGCCTACGACTGGCCGGACGAGCTGTTCGCCCGGCGGGTGTGGCACATCGCCCGCCCGGTGCCGGAGCCGGCCGCGCTGGCCCGGGCGGTGGCGCTGATCGGGGGCGCGGAGCGGCCGTTGCTGGTCGCCGGCGGTGGAGTCGTCTACTCGCGGGCGTCCGCCGCACTGCGAAGGTTCACCGAGGCCACCGGAATCCCGGTCGCCGACACCCACGCCGGCAAGGGCGCGCTGCCCTGGGACCACCCGCAGGCGGTCGGCGGCCTGGGCGCCACCGGCACCCCGGTGGCGAACGCACTGGCCCGCGAGGCCGACCTGGTGATCGGTGTCGGCACCCGCTACAGCGATTTCACCACCGCCTCGCGCAGCGCGTTCCAGCACCCGGACGTGCGGTTCGTGAACCTCAACGTGGCCGCCCTGGACGCCGCAAAGCATGCCGGCGTGATGCTGCGGGCTGATGCCCGTGCCGGCCTCGAGGCGCTGACCGACGCGCTGGCCGGCTACCGGGCCACCGTCACCTGGTCCATGAGCGAGTGGAACCGGACCGTCGACCGCGCCTACCACCTGGACAATCAGCCGCTGCCGGCGCAGACCGAGGTACTCGGCGTGCTGAACGAGGAGCTGCCCGCGAGCGACGTGGTGGTGCAGGCGGCCGGCTCGATGCCCGGCGACCCGGCGACCTGCAGATGCTCTGGCGGGCGAGCGACCCGAAGAGCTATCACGTGGAGTACGCCTACTCGTGCATGGGCTACGAGATCGCCGGTGCGCTCGGGGTGAAGCTGGCGGTGATGGCCGGGGTCCGGGACGGCGAACCGGACCGTGAGGTGTTCGCGCTGGTCGGCGACGGTTCGTACCTGATGATGGCCTCGGAGATCGTGACCGCGGTGTCCGAGGGCGTGAAGCTGAACCTGGTACTGGTGCAGAACCACGGGTTCGCCTCGATCGGTGCGCTGTCCGAGTCGGTGGGCTCGCAGCGCTTCGGCACCCGCTACCGCTACCGCATCTCCGACACCGGGCACCTCGACGGAGAGCGGCTGCCGGTGGACCTGGCCGCGAACGCCGCCTCGCTCGGCGCGGACGTGATCCGGGTACACGACATCCACGAGTTCCGGGAGGCGGTGCGGGCCGCCAGAGCCTCGACCCGAACCACCGCCATCCACATCGAGACCGACCCGTTGGCCCCGGTTCCGTCCAGTGAGAGCTGGTGGGACGTACCGGTGGCCGAGGTTTCCACGCTGGACTCCACCCAGCGGGCCCGCAAGACCTACGAGGCGAGCCGGCTGGCCCAGCGACCACTGCTGGGGCCCGTGAGTGCGGGGTGGGGGGATATCCCCCCACCCCCCACACCGGGCCCCCCGCGGGGCCCCGCGCGGTGAGGGCCCACCCGCCCGGGGGGGGCGGGGGGGGGGGGGTGCCCCCCCCCCCCCCCCCCCCCCACCCCCGGGCCGACGAAGGAGGCACGTCGAGTTGAGGACCATCCAGCACTGGATCGGCGGCAAACCGGTAGGCGGTATCGGTGACCGCACCGGCCCGGTGTGGAACCCGGCCACCGGCGAGCAACAGGCCGAGGTGCAGCTCGCCTCGGTGCAGGACGTCGACACCGCCGTGCGCGGCGCCGCCGCCGCGTTCGAAACCTGGTCGCAGTCCTCGCTGTCCACCCGGACGAAGGTGCTGTTCGGCTTCCGTGAGCTGGTCAACTCCCACGCGCGGGAGCTCGCCGAGATCGTTTCCGACGAGCACGGGAAGGTGGTCTCCGACGCGCTCGGCGAGGTGCAGCGCGGCCTGGAGGTCGTGGAGTTCGCCTGCGGCATCCCGACCCTGCTCAAGGGCGGTTTCTCCGATCAGGTCTCCACCGGTGTGGACGTGTACTCGTTCCGCGAGCCGCTGGGCGTGTGCGCCGGGATCACCCCGTTCAACTTCCCGGTAATGGTGCCGATGTGGATGCACCCGGTTGCCATCGCCTGCGGCAACACGTTCGTGCTCAAGCCGTCGGAGCGGGACCCGAGCGCCTCCGTGCTGGTCGCCGAGCTGTGGGCACAGGCGGGGCTGCCCGATGGGGTGTTCACCGTGCTGCACGGCGACAAGGAGGCGGTGGACGCGCTGCTCGACCACGACGACGTCGCCGCTGTCTCCTTCGTGGGCTCCACCCCGATCGCCCGCTACATCCATCAGCGCGGCACCGCCGCCGGGAAGCGGGTACAGGCGCTCGGCGGAGCGAAGAACCACGCCGTGGTGTTGCCCGATGCCCCGCTGGATTTCGCCGCCGAGCACCTGGTGGCGGCCGCGTTCGGCTCGGCCGGCGAGCGGTGCATGGCCATCTCGGCCACGGTGGCGGTCGGCGCAGCCGCGGACGAACTGGTCGAGACCGTGGCGGGCATGGCCCGCGCGGTGAAGGTCGGCCCCGGCCGCGACCCGGACAGCGAGATGGGCCCGATCGTCACCGCCGCCGCCCGGGACCGGATCGTCGGGCTGATCGGCACCGGCGCCGCGCAGGGGGCCGACCTGGTCGTGGACGGCCGAGGCCTGAGCGTGGCCGGCCACCAGCGCGGGTTCTTCGTCGGACCGACGGTGATCGACGGGGTGCGCCCGGACATGGACGTCTACCGCGAGGAGATCTTCGGCCCGGTCCTGACCGTGCTGCGGGCGGACGACGTGGAGCAGGCGATCGCGCTGATCAACGCCAACCCGTACGGCAACGGCACCGCCGTATTCACCTCTTCCGGGGCGGCCGCGCGGCGGTTCCAGCGCGGGGTGAAGGTCGGAATGATCGGCATCAACGTGCCCATCCCGGTGCCGATGGCCTACTACTCCTTCGGTGGGTGGAAGGAGTCGCTGTTCGGCGACCACCACGTGCACGGTCCCGAAGGAGTCGCGTTCTACACCCGGGCGAAGGTCGTCACCGCCCGCTGGCCCCAGCTGGGCACCTCGGCCGGGGCGTCCTACCACTTCCCGACCGCCACCTGACCCATGTTCCGAAACCCAGAAGGAAGGTCCTCAATGTCGAGCGCCAGGAAGTTCCCGCGGGTTGCGGCAGCCCTCGCCACGGCCGCCGCACTCGCCACCCTCACCGCCTGCAGCAGCTCCGGCGGCGCGCAGAACCAGGGCGCGGCCGGCGGTGACAGCGCCGGCGGCCAGCGGTACACGATCGCGATGATCACCCATGAGCAGGCCGGCGACACCTTCTGGGACAAGATCCGCGCCGGGGCCGAGGACGCCGCGCGGGCCCACAACATCGACCTCAAGTACTCCAACAACGAGAACGGCCCCGAGCAGGCCACCCTGGTGCAGAACGCGATCGATTCGCGGGTCGGCGGCATCGCGGTGACCCTGTCCAACGCCGACGCGGTGATCCCGGTGGCCAAGAAGGCCGCCGACGCGAAGATCCCGGTGGTGGTGTTCAACCAGGGATTCGACCAGTACACCCAGGCCGGAGCGAAGATGTACTTCGGCTCGGACGAGGACCTGGCCGGCCAGACGGTGGGCCGGCGGATCACCGCCGACGGCGGCGGCAAGGTGCTGTGCGTGATCCAGGCGCAGGGTTCGGTTGCCCTGGAGACCCGCTGCGCCGGGGTGAAGAAGACCTTCGCCAACACCGAGAACATCTACGTCAACGGCGCCGACAAGCCGGCCGAGCAGGCCTCGATCGGCGCCAAGCTGCAGCAGGATCCGTCGATCACCCACGTGGTCACCCTCGGGGCCGGTGACGCGCTGGCCGCGCTGAACGCCAAGGCCGACGCGGGCAGCCAGACCAAGGTCGTCACCTTCGACCTCAACCCGGACGCCGCGAAGGCGATCAAGGACGGCCGGATCGGGTTCTCCGTCGACCAGCAGCCCTACGTGCAGGGCTACATGGCGGTCACCTCGCTGTGGATGAACCTGACCAACGGCAACGACCTCGGTGGCGGCAAGCCGGTGCTGACCGGTCCGTCGTTCGTCGACCAGACCAACATCGACCAGATCCTGCCCTACACCGCGAACAACCGGCGCTGACGCGCACCTGACCGGCCGGCGCCGACGCGACGGGCGCGGGCCTCGCGCCGCCCACTGCCGGGCACTGCCGGGCACCGCCGGGCACCGCCGGGCACCGCCGGGCACCGACACCGTCGCGCCACCACCGGGGGAAGCCGCACGCCGGTTCCCCCCGGGACCGCCCGCCACGAGGAGCCACCGATGAGCGCACCCACCGTCGTCCCACCACCACGGACCCCCAACCAGGCACCGCCGCGAGCCACCCGGTCGCTCACCGCCCGGGTGCTCACCCGCCCCGAGGTCGGCGCGGTCGCCGCCGCGATCGGGATCTTCGTCTTCTTCTTCGCCATCGCGGCGCCGTTCCGCACGCCGCCGGCGTTCTCCACCGTGCTCTACGCCAGCTCGACGATCGGCATCGTGGCGGTCGGGGTGTGCCTGCTGATGATCGGCGGCGAGTTCGACCTGTCCTCCGGCGTCTCGGTGGTCACCTCCGCGCTGGCCGCCGCGCTGGTCAGCTTCCAGCTCAGCCTGAACATCTGGGCCGGCGTGCTGATCAGCCTGGCGCTCGCGCTGGCCATCGGCTTCTTCAACGGCTACATGGTGGTCCGCACCGGGATCCCCAGCTTCCTGATCACGCTGTCCACGTTCTTCATGCTGCGCGGCATCAACCTGGGCGTGACCAAGGGCGTCACCGGCACGGTCGCCACCCCCAACGTGTCGGAGCTGGACGGGTTCGCGCTCGGCAAGGCGATCTTCGCCTCCGACCTGAACCTGGGCTTCATCACCGTGAAGATCACCGTGGTGTGGTGGATCCTGTTCACCGCGATCGCCACCTGGATGCTGCTGCGCACCCGGGTCGGCAACTGGATCTACGCCTCCGGCGGCAACGCGGCCAGCGCCCGCGCGGTCGGCGTACCGGTCGACAAGATCAAGATCGGGCTGTTCATGGGCGTGGCGTTCCTGGCCTGGTTCTACGGCATGCACCTGATGTTCAACTTCAGCTCGGTGCAGTCCGGGCTGGGCATAGGCAACGAGTTCATCTACATCATCGCCGTGGTGGTGGGCGGCGCGCTGCTCACCGGCGGGTACGGCTCCGCGCTCGGTGCGGCGGTCGGCGCGTTCATCTTCGGCATGACCACCCAGGGCATCGTGTTCGCCGGCTTCGACCCGAACTGGTTCTTCACCTTCCTCGGCGCGATGCTGCTGCTCGCGGTCATGGTCAACCTGTACGTGAAGAACTACGCGCTGACGAGGAAGTGAGCGAACGATGACGGACACGATCGCCGAACACGCCGCCGCCGACCTCAAGGCCGGCACGCCGCTGGTCGAGATGCAGGGCGTGGGCAAGGCCTACGGCGCGATCCGCGCGCTGGAGGGCGTCAATCTGACCGTGAACGCCGGCGAGGTCGCCTGCGTGCTCGGTGACAACGGCGCCGGCAAGTCCACCCTTATCAAGATCATTTCGGGCTTGCACGGCCATACCGAGGGCGTGCTCAAGGTGCACGGCGCCGAGACCCGGTTCTCCTCGCCGCGCGAGTCGCTCGACCACGGCATCGCCACGGTCTACCAGGACCTCGCGGTGGTGTCGCTGATGGAGGTCTGGCGCAACTTCTTCCTCGGCTCCGAGCTGCGCAAGGGGAAGTACCCGTTGGCGCCGCTGAACATCAAGGGCATGCGGGAGATCGCGGACACCGAGCTCAAGAAGATGGGCATCACGGTCAAGGACATCAACCAGCCGATCGGCACCCTGTCCGGCGGCCAGCGCCAGTGCGTGGCCATCGCCCGGGCGGTCTACTTCGGCGCGCGGGTGCTGATCCTCGACGAGCCGACCGCCGCCTTGGGAGTCAAGCAGTCCGGCGTGGTGCTGAAGTACACCGCCGCCGCCCGGGACGCCGGGCTGGGCGTCGTGTTCATCACGCACAACCCGCACCACGCGTACCTGGTCGGCGACCACTTCATCATCCTCAAACTCGGCCGGTGCGTGCTGGACAAGAAGCGCGACGAGGTCAGCCTCGAGGAACTCACCAGTGAGATGGCCGGCGGGCGCGAGCTCACCGTTCTGTCCCACGAGCTGCAGCGCTAGCGCGCGGCCCGTGCGTGGCGAGTGCGGTTATGGCCGCACTCACCACGCACGACCCGGGGAGAGCGCATGATCAACGTTGGCGCGGTCGGCGTCGGCATGATCGGTCAGGACCACATCCGTCGGCTCACCCAGGTGCTCACCGGTGCCCGGGCGGCCGCGGTGGCCGACACCGACACGGCCCGGGCCCGAGCGGTGGCCGCCACGGTGCCCGGCTGCGCGGCGTTCTCCGACGGCGAGGCGCTGATCGGCTCGGCGGGTGTCGACGCGGTGGTGGTCACCTCGTGGGGACCGACGCACGAGCGGTACGTGCTCGCCGCGCTGGCGCTGGGCAAACCGGTGTTCTGCGAGAAGCCGCTGGCCACCTCGGTGGCGGCCTGCGCGCGGATCGTGGCGGCCGAGGTGGCGGCCGGCCGGCGATTGGTCCAGGTCGGGTTCATGCGGCGTTTCGACCCACGGTACCGGGCGGTGCGTGACGTGGTGGCCGGCGGCACGCTCGGTGCCCCGCTGCTGATGCACGCCGCGCACCGCAACCCATCCGTCCCGCCGCACTTCACCGGCGAGATGATCATCAGCGACCCCGCGGTGCACGACATCGACGTGGCCCGTTGGCTGTTCGCCGACGAGGTCACCGCGGTCACCGTGCACACGCCGCGGCGCAACCGGCGGGCCATCGGGTTCGCCGACCCGGTGCTCATGCTGCTGGAGATGCGCGGCGGCGCGCTGGTGGACGTCGAGGTGTCGCTGCACGCCGGCTACGGCTACGACATCCGCGGCGAGGTGGTCTGCGAGGACGGCGTGGTGGCGCTGTCGGAGTCACCCGGCGCCGTGGTGCGCGCGCGTGGTGGCGGCGCGCCGGGTACGGGTGGCGGCGGCGCGGGTGACGCGGGCGGCCGGGCTGGAGGCCGGGTCAGCGGGCCGGTTCCCGCCGATTGGCGGGAGCGGTTCGCCGACGCGTTCGATGCCGAGCTGCGCGCCTGGTTGGACTCGCAATGCGGCGGCCCGGACGACGCGGGAGACGGCGGCGTAGGGGGTGGCGGCGGCACGGGTGACAGCGGCGCAGGCGCCGGCGCGGTCGGGCCGAGCGCGTGGGACGGGTACGCGGTGACCGCGGTCTGCGAGGGCGCCCTGCGCGCGCTGGCCGGCGGCACCCGCGAGCTGGTGGAGATACCCGTCCCTCCCCCGCTGTACAACCCGTGCTGACCCGGGACATCCTGATGAGCGCGACTCACCGAACCCAGGTGCGCGACTCGCCTGCCCGGCGGACGGGTGGCGGCCGTTCGTCGTATGTGAAGTTTTCCGTTTGCCTCTTTGTTGAGGGCGAATAGCTCAGCAAGGTGACCACGGGCCGTGGCGGATCAGTCACAAATTCAACAACCCGCACGAATGCGTATCCCGCCCGCACGCGGGTGTCCGTACTCGCTATCATCCGCGTCATGAATTCGGCGCCCAACGACATTGTCGAGACCGACTCCACAAGTGACGACTTGTTCGAGGTGGTGTGGCGCGGCTATGACCGCGATCAGGTCGGTCGACACATCCGCGACCTGCAACTGCAGCTCGAGGCCGAGCGGAACCGGGTCGAGGTGACGAAGAAGGATCTGCGCCGGGCGGAGAACGAGCTGGCGAACGTCGCGCGCCCAGCCGGCACGGAGGATTCACAGAGCTTCGGCAACCGGGTGGAGAAGATCCTCCGGATGGCCGAGTTCGAGGCTGCCGAGATCCGCCGCAAGGCCAACGACGACGCCGGCGCGTTGATGGAGAAGGCCAGGGTGGAGGCCGAGGCGTACCGGCACGACGCCGAGCGGCAGCTGATCATCCGGGCGTCCAACCTGGACCAGGAGTCAGCCCGGCGCGACGCGGTCATCCAGGAGCGGGAGGCCGAGGTCGCCGCCGAGTTGGCGGCCGCGAAGCAGCGGTCCGACGAGGTGCGTTCGGACGCCGAGCAGGAAGCGGAGCGAGTGCGCAAGCACGCGGAGGCGTTGGCCCAGCAGACCCGCGCCCAGGCGGAGAAGGCCGCCCAGGAACAGCGCGATCTCGCCGCGCGGGAAGTGAACCATCTGGTCAGGGTGCAAGAGGAGGCACGCTCCGGGATACGCCGATTGCACGAGATGCTGGCCGCAGAACTCAGATTCCCCTCCGGCCGCACATCAGGCGACGACTCCGCTCCGATAAGGATGCAATCCGCCGAATCAGTGAATGCGGACGGGCCGCCGGATGAGGAAGTCGAGACCCAAGAGTCCGGTAGCTGATCCGCCGTTTGGCGCACCCGTCCCAGCCATCCACGACCGGATTCGGCCACCATGAAAGATCCTTGGTCACCCGACTACGAACGACCCACTCCGGATCAGACGTTGCGGGAGTGGATGGCCGGTTCCGCGAAGGACTGGATGGTCTCCCAACCGACGCTGTGGCTCCCGGCCGTTCCCGCGGACCTGACCACGCCGGCCGCCCCGGCCGCGGCGGCGCCCTCGCCGGCGCCGCCATCGCCGCCTGAGATGCCATCGACGCCTGAGATGCCGGTGATCCCGCGGCAGCGCGGTGGAAGGCGGACGACCACGGCCCCGGAAACGACCACTGGCCCGGAACCACCCGGTCGCCGAGCGACGATCCACGTGCTGCTGGCGGTCGGCCTGCTGCTCGTGGTGCTGGCCGCCGCACTGTTGCTGAGCAGTCCGGCCCTGCCTCGGTGAGCAGGGCGGCGGCCGGAGTGCCTGATGCGATGAAAGAGCGGGGCCTCCGCTCCTGGTGACTCCCGGTTCATGCTCGGGGTGCTCACGCCATCGATTCGAGGAGGCCCCTGTGAGCGGAGTCTACGAGGGAAAGCAGATCGTCGGGATGGATCTGCATCGACCGCGGCCGAATCACCAAGCATGGCAGCCGGCTGGTGCGTTGGGCGGCGGTCGAGGCCGTTCAACGACTACCCGCCCATACCAGTCTGGGCGCCCTGCGCGAGCGGGTCGGCGAGCGTCGGGGACGCAACATCGGCGTGGTGGCCGCCGCCCGCGAGCCGACCGCGCTGGTCTTCTACGGGCTGCGTGATCATCGCATCCACTGCCTCGCCCGGCCGGCGTGAGCGCAGGGCGGAAGGTCAGGAAGGTCACCTAGGTAAGGCCGGTGTGCGGGGCGGGGCGGTGGTGGCACGGACGACCAGGTTCGGCGGCAGGACGACCTCGCGGTGCTCGGTACGACCATTGTCCAGACGCTGCACGACAGCGGCCATCGAGTGTTCGGTCAGCCGGCGGGTGCCCTGGCTGATCGTGGTCAGCGCGACGTGGGCGAGCCGGGCCACCGGGTCGTCGTCGTAGCCGACGACCGACATGGTGCCCGGCACGTCCACCCCGGCGCGGGCCAACACGTCCATCAGGCCGACCGCCGAGCGATCGTTGAAGCAGACCACCGCCGTCGGCAACCCGGGGCCGGCCAGCAGCGAGCGGGCGGTGGCCATGCCGGCCTCCTCGTCCATCCCCCCGGGCAGCACCCGGGTCGGCAGGTCGGCGGCGCGCATCGCGGACAGGTACCCGCGCCGGCGCTCGGCGGCGATGGTCCCGTCGCCGCCGTCGAGGTACCCGATCGCCCGGTGGTCCAGCGCCAGCAGGTGGCCGACCGCCTGCCGGACACCGGCCTCATCGGCGACCCGCACGATGTCCACCACCGCGCTGTCCAGGGGGCGCCCGACCAGTACCACCGGTAGCTGACGGTCCAGCGCGGCCAGCCGCTCGACCGGGGCCTCGGCGCCCAGCAGCACCAGTGCCTCGCAGCGGGAGTCGAGCAGGGTCTCGACCGCGCGCTGCTCGCCGCGGCGACGGGTGATCGTGCTGAGCACCAGGTCGTAGCCGTACTCCTCGACGGGTTCGTGCAGCTCGGCGACGAACTCGGCGTGAAAGGTGGAGCGCACGTCCAGCATCACCCCGATCAGCCGGCTGCGCCGCGCGGCGAGCAGGCTGGCCGCCCGGTCCGGGCGGTAGCCGAGGCGGTTCGCCGCGGCCAGCACCTTCTGTCGGGTGGCCACGCTGGGGCCGGGGGCACCGCGCAGCACGAGCGAGACCGATGCGGTGGACAGCCCGACCTCGGCGGCCACGTCCGCCAACCGGACCCGGCGCGCCGGGTCGAACCCGCCCTCCCCCGCCGGATCGAGCATTCCGCCCCCGTTCGGCCCATTGACCATCCTGCGTGACAGACGGATAGTACAGGGACTTGAAGCGCTTTAAACAGCCAGGCGCAAACGATCGACGCGGACGGAGGCGGGCGATGGGGTTCGACGCAGGCGGTCCACTCCGCATCGGGCTGCTGGGCGCGGCCCGGATCACCGAGCGGGCCGTGGTCACCCCGGCGCGGGAGACCGGTGACCGGCTGGTCGCGGTCGCTGCCCGGCACCGGGACCGGGCCGCCGCGTTCGCCGAGCGGCACGGCGTCGAGCGCGCGGTCGCCGACTACGCCGCGCTGGTCGCCGCCGAGGACGTCGAGGTGGTCTACAACCCGCTGGCCAACGCGCTGCACGCGCCGTGGAACCTGGCCGCGATCGCCGCCGGCAAGCACGTGCTCAGCGAGAAGCCGTTCGCGGCCAACGCCGGCGAGGCCCGGGTCGTGGCCAGTGCCGCCCGCACCGCCGGGGTCACCGTCGTCGAGGCCTTCCACTACGTCCACCACCCGGTGATGCGCCGGATGCACACGCTGGTGGGCTCCGGCGAGCTGGGCGCGCTGCGCCACGTCGAAGCGCACGTCACCATGACCCCACCGCCGGACGACGATCCGCGATGGTCCTGGGAGCTGGCCGGCGGCGCGGTGATGGACCTGGGCTGCTACGCGCTGCACGCCTGCCGCTCGCTGGCCCGCTGGGCCGGTGGCGAGCCCGGCGTGACCGGCGCGCGCGCCCAGGAGCGCCCCGGGCACGAGGGCGTGGACGAGTGGCTCGAGGCCGACCTCGGGTTCCCGAGCGGGGCCAGCGGCTTCGTCCGCTGCTCGATGAACGACGACTGGCGGGCCACGCTGCGGGTGGTGGGCGAGGCCGGCGAGGTCATCGCCGCCAACTTCGTGCTCCCGCACCGCGACGACCGGGTGCACGTGCGCACCAAGACCGGCCAACGCACCGAGGAGCTGGGCCGCCGCTCGTCCTACCACTTCCAGCTGGCGGCGCTACGGGTCGCGTTGCGCGGTGACGCCGAGACAGACGCCGAAACAGGCGCCGAAACAGGCGCCGAAGCAACGGCCCAGATCGGCGCCGGCCTGGACGACGCGGTGGCCAACGCCGAGCTGATCGACGCCGCCTACCTGGCCGCCGGTTTCCCGGTGCGACCCGCCCTGGCCGTGCCCATCGACCGGGCCGTACTGACCAGCTCGGCCCTGCCCACCAACGCGGAGGTGTCGTCGTGCGTCTCGGACTGATCGGGCTGGGACGGATCGGCTCGTTCCACGCCAACACCCTGGCGTCGCTGGCCGAGGTCGACTCCCTGGTGGTCACCGACGCCCTGCCGGCGGCCATCGAGCGGATCACCGCCGAGCTGGGCACCCGCGCCGACGCCCGCATCGAGCCGGCCGAGTCGCCGGAGAAGCTGATGGCGGCCGGCGTGGACGGGGTGCTGATCGCCGCCGCCACCGATGCGCACGCCGCGCTGCTGACCGCCGCGGTGGACGCTGGCCTGCCGGTGTTCTGCGAGAAGCCGCTGTCCGGGGACATCGACGACGCGGTGGCGCTGGCCCGCCGGCTGGCCGGGCGTGACAGCTGCGTGCAGGTCGGCTACCCGCGCCGCTTCGACCCGGGCTACGTCGAGGCGCGGCGCGCGGTCCGGGCCGGCGAGCTGGGCTGGCTGCACACCGTGCGGGCCACCACCCTCGACCCGGCGCCGCCGCCGCCGGACTACGTGCGGGTGTCCGGGGGGATCTTCCGGGACTGCGCCGTGCACGACTTCGACGTGATCCGCTGGGTCACCGGCCGTGAGGTCGTCGAGGTGTACGCGGTCGGCGGCAACCGGGGCGATCGGCACGAGGGCGCGGCGTTCGACGAGATGGACGACGCGGACACGGCGGCCACCACGCTGACCCTGGACGACGGGACGCTCGCCCTGGTGTCCAACACCCGCTACAACGCCGCCGGCTACGACGTGCGGCTGGAGGTGCACGGCGCGCGCGCCAGCGTGGCGGTGGGCTGGGACGACTCGACACCGGTGCGCTCGGCCGAGCCCGGCACCGCGTTCCCGGCCGGGCGGCCGTACGGGTTCTTCATCGACCGGCTGGCCGCGGCGTTCCGTGCGGAGCTGGTCGCGTTCACCGAGCTGGTGGCCGGCCGGGCGCCCTCGCCGTGCACGGTGGCCGACGCGATGGCGGCCGGCTGGATCGCCGAGGCGGCCACCCTGTCCCGGCGCGAGCACCGGCCGGTCCAGATCGACGAGGTACGCACCGAGGAGGCGACCCGCTGGTGAGTGCGACGAAGATCGCCGGGGCGCCGATCTCCTGGGGAGTCTGCGAGGTACCGGGCTGGGGCCATCAGCTACGGCCCGGGCGGGTGCTCGCCGAGATGGCCGAGGTCGGTCTGGGCGCCACCGAGTTCGGCCCGGACGGATTCCTGCCGGCCGCGCCGGACGCGATGGCCGCCGAGCTGCGTCGGCACAGGCTGCACGCGGTCGGCGGGTTCACCCCGCTGCTGCTGCACTCCCCCGCGCGGGACCCGTTGCCCGACGTCCGCCGACTACTGGCCGGCTACGCGGCGAGCGGCGCGGACACCCTGGTGCTCAGTGCGGTCACCGGCCTGGACGGCTACGACCGCCGCCCGGCGCTGGACGACACCGGGTGGGCCACCCTGCTGGCCAACCTGGACCGGGTCGCCGCGCTCGCCGCCGGGCACGGCGTCACCGCGGTGCTGCACCCGCACGTGGGCACCATGGTGCAGACCGGCGAGGACGTGCGGCGGGTGCTGGAGGGCTCCGGGATCGCGCTGTGCCTGGACACCGGCCACCTGCTGGTCGGCGGCACGGACCCGGCCGAGGTGGCCCGGCAGGCCCCGGACCGGATCGCGCACACTCACCTCAAGGACGTCGACACGCGCCTCGCCGCCCAGGTCAAGAGCGGCCGCCGCACCTACACCGAGGCGGTCCGCGCGGGCATGTACCGGCCGCTGGGCAGCGGGGACGTCGACACCGCGGCCATCGTCGAGCACCTGCGGGCCCGGGACTACCAGGGCTGGTGGGTGCTGGAGCAGGACACCGCGCTCACCGAGGAACCGACCGGGATCGGCCCGGTGGCCGACGTGCACACCAGCGTCACCTATCTGCGCACGCTGCTGGGAGGCAGCCATGACTGGAACGACGGCAATGACTGGAACGACGGCAATGACTGAGACGACCACCGAGCGCTACAGCCTGGTCGGCGCCGAGGGCGCACGAGCCGTGGACGCCGGGCTGACCACCGGCGAGTGGTTCCGCGCGGACGTACCCCGGCGGCGGATGAAGCAGCTCATGCAGCGCACCGACGGGCCGGCGATCCGGGACACCGCGATCTGGCTCGGGCTGATCGCCGGGTCCGGGGTGGCCGGCGGGCTGGCCTGGGGCAGCTGGTGGGCTCTCCCCTGCTTCCTGGTGTACGGAGTGCTGTACGGCTCGGCCGGCGACTCACGCTGGCACGAGGCCGGCCACGGCACCGCGTTCCGGACCCGCTGGATGGACAACGTCGTCTACCAGCTGGGTTCGTTCATGATGATGCGCAACCCGGTGGTGTTCCGGTGGGGGCACACCCGCCACCACACCGACACCCTGATCGTCGGGCGGGACCCGGAGATCCAGGTGATGCGCCCGGCGCGGCTGGCCAGGGTGCTGGCCAACTTCTTCGGGCTGGTCGACACCCCGGTCGGGCTGGGCAAGTTGCTCAACCAGGCGGCCGGGCGGCTCGGGGCGCAGGAGAGCACGTTCGTGCCCGAGCAGGAACGGTGGCGGGTGTACCGGGCCGCCCGGATCCACGTGGCGATCTACGTCGTCGCCGTGCTCACCGCGGTGCTGACCGGCTCGTGGTTGCCGCTGATGTACATCGGCGGCCCGCGGATCTACGGCACCTTCATGCACGTGATCTACGGGTGGACCCAGCACGCCGGGATGGGCGAGAACGTCCTGGACCACCGGCTGAACACCCGCACCGTGCACATGTGCGCGGTCAACCGGTTCCTCTACTGGAACATGAACTACCACGTGGAGCACCACATGTTCCCGATGGTTCCCTACCACCGGCTGCCCGAGCTGCACGAAGAGATCAAGGACCAGCTCGCGCCGGCGTACCCGTCGATCTGGGCGGCCTACCGGGAGATCGTCCCGGCGGTGCTGCGCCAGCTGCGCGACCCGAGTCATTACGTGCGCCGCGAGCTGCCGTCCGGCGCCCCGCCGTTCAACGAAGCCCTGGCCAAGGCCGCCTGAAAGGAGCACCGAGATGTGGGTACCCGCCTGCGCCATTGACGACGTGGACCCGGACGACGTGATCGGAGTCCAGCACAACAGAGCCGACTACGCGATCTTCCGCTCCCCGGCCGACGAGTACTTCGCCACCGACGGGCACTGCACGCACGAGCGCGAGCTGCTGTGCAACGGGCTGGTGATGGACGGCGAGATCGAGTGCCCGCGCCACCTCGGTCGGTTCCGCTACGCCGACGGCTCCGCGCAGGGCGCGCCGGTGCTGGTCGGCCTGCGCACCTACCCGACCAAGGTCAGCGACGGCACCGTGTTCCTGGACCTGCCATGACGCTCCTGAATCTGCCATGACGTTCCTGGACCTGCCATGACGTTCCTGGACCTGCCATGACGCTGACCGTCGAGGGCTGCCGGCTGGACGACCTGGTCGACGTGCTGCGCGAACCGGTCGATCCGGCCCGCTATCCGCACGCCGACCGGATCGAGCAAGGGGTCCTGGGGTACGCGGCCGCCGCGGTGGCGGGCACCCCGCCGGCAGAGCTGGTCGCCGCGCTGTCCGACGGGCCCGGGGTGGTGATGATCGAGCTGGCCGTGCGCGCCCCGGAGATCTTCGTCGACTACTACGCCAACGAGGCCCTGGCCCGGGTCAGCGAGGCCTGGCTGGGCCCCGGCTACCAGGTCACCTCGCAGCCGAACGTGGTCAACCCCGGAGCCGCCGCCCAGGTCGGGCACCGCGACTACTACCTGGGTTTCCTGACCGGCGAGCAGATCGAGCGCTATCCCGAGCACGTGCACCGGCTGTCCCCGGTGCTGACCCTGCAGGGCGCGGTCGCGCATTCGGACATGCCGGTGCAGACCGGTCCCACCTGTTACCTGCCCGGCTCGCAGCGCTACCCGGCCGGGTACCTGGTGGCCGGCCGGCGGACGCGGTGAGACCACTCGGGGTCGGGGTGATCAGCCTGGGCTGGATGGGCGGGCTGCACTCCCGCGCCTATCTGGCGGTGCCGACCCGGTACCCGGAGCTGGGGGTGCGACCATGGCTGGCGCACGGCTGCGACATCGACCCGGCCCGGGCGGCGTTCGCCCGCGACGCGCTCGGCTTTGCCCGGGTCGGCTCGTCGTGGCGGGACGTCGTCGCCGACGACGCGGTCGAGGTGGTGTCGATCTGCGCCCCGAACGCGCTGCACCGGGAGATCGCGCTGGCCGTGGCCTCGGCTGGCAAGCCGTTCTGGATCGAGAAGCCGGCCGGGCAGGACGCCGGGGAGACCGCCGACATCGTGGCCGCCGCGGCGAAGGCCGGTGTGGTCACCGCGGTCGGCTTCAACTACCGCCACGCACCGGCGATCACCCGGATGCGGGCCCTGGTCCGCAACGGCGATCTGGGCCGGGTCACCGGGGCGCGCTGCGTGTTCCTCAACGGCCAGGCCGCGGACCCGAGGGTGGCGCTGTCCTGGCGCTACCAGCGTTCGACCGGCGGCAGCGGGGTGCTCGGTGACCTGCTCTGCCACACCAGCGACCTGGCGTCGTTCGTGGTCGGCGACCGGATCGAGTCGGTCAGCGCGAGCAGCGCGATCGTGCACCCCGAGCGACCGCTGCCCGGCCCGGGCGCCGGGTCGGTGTTCGACGTGGTCGGCGATCCGGACGCTGCGCTCGGTGCGGTGGACAACGAGGACCAGGCGGTCGTGCTGGCTCGGTTCGCCGGTGGGGCGATCGGCACCCTGGAGGTGTCCCGGGTGGCCGTCGGGCCGCGCTGCGGGCTCACCTGCGAGGTGCACGGCACCCGGGGTTCGGCGGCCTGGGAGTTCGAGCGGATGAACGAGCTGCGGGTGGCCCGGATCGGCGCCGGTGGCTGGACCACGGAGCTGGCCGACGCCGGCTTCGGCGACTACCCGCGGTTCCAGCCGGGTCCGGGGATCGCGATGGGCTACGACGACCTGAAGGTGATCGAAGCGGCCGGCTTTCTGACCAGGGTGGTCGGGGCCGACGCGGGGCCAGCGCCGGCGACCGCGACGGTGGCCGACGCGCTGGTCGCCGCTGAAGTAGTGGAGGCGGCCGTGAGCGCATCAGCCTCGGACGCACGTCGAGCATGGGTGGAGGTGGGCGGATGACGCTGCTGGAGAACAAGGTGGTGCTGGTCAGCGGAGGCACCCAGGGCGTGGGCGCCGCGGTGGCGCGGGCGGCGGTCACCGAGGGCGCCGCCGTGGCGGTCACCGGCCGGCGCACCGAGATCGGCGAGACGATGGCGGCCAAGCTGCGGGCCGACGGTGCCGACGTGGTGTTCATCCCGTGCGACGTCTCCGAACCGGCGGCCTGCCAGGACGCGGTGACCAGCGCGCTGCAGTCCTTCGGCCGGGTGGACTGCCTGGTCAACGCGGCCGGGCTGTGCACCCGGGGCAGCCTGCTGGACACCACCCGGGAGCTGTTCGACCAGCACATCGCGATCAACCTGCGGGGCCCGTTCTTCCTGATGCAGGCGGTGGTGGCGCACCTGGTGGAGCGAGGCGCGCCGGGCAGCATCGTCAACGTGATCTCGTCGTCGGAGCTCGGCGGGCAGCCCTACCTCGCGGCGTACGTGGCCGCCAAGGCCGGGCTGGCCGGACTCACCCGCAACGCCGCGCACGCGCACCGCTTCGACCGGATCCGGATCAACGGCCTGGACATCGGCTGGACCGACACCGAGGGCGAGGACGCCATCCAGCGCCGGTTCCACGGCGCCGACGACGGCTGGCGCGACGGCGCGGCGAGCCGACTGCCGATGGGCCGGCTCGGCGAACCCGACGATGTTGCTGCGGTGGCGGTCCTTTTGCTGTCCGATCGCAGTGGCGTGGTGACTGGATCGGTGTTGGATTGGGACCAGAACGTGCTTGGCGGACTCGACTGAGTCGTTGAACTGTGCGGACCCACCGTCCGCGTGCACGCGGACGGCGGCACCGCGGCCAGACCTGGACGGCGACGGGCTCGTGGTCCACCGGCCGGGCACCTTCGACGGGCTGCGCTAGGACGAGCCGATGTACCAGACCCACCGGTGGGTGGCGATGCTCGACCCGGCGGAATTCGCCGACGCGCATCGTGGCGGTCGACGAGCCGATGCCCGACGCCCTGTTCGGGCCGGTGATTCCGGGGTGAGCAGAGCCGGCTCCCGCACGCGTCAGTACCGGGCGACACAGCGACACAGCGACCTCAGCCTGTTGGAGCCCGCTCCCAAAGAGCCTTATGTTCCGTTGATCATAGATTTTGGGCGTGGCCAGGCTGCGCCGCAGATCACGCATGTGAAGGGGCACGATCCGTCAGACGCTCACTAGTGGTCCCGGGGGATCCCCGCCGCAGCGAACTCGGCGAGGTCCGGACGAGGACCCCGGGCGCGTCGATCGGAGTGAAGTGCGGGCGCCGGAGATCCACTCGAACCGGGCACCCGGGGCGGCCAAACCGGCGGGCGAACCCGGACTTGATGAGCCGGTCCCGGTCACCCCAGACGATCAGGGTCGGGCGGTCGGCGCGCAGCAGTACCTCGATCGCGCGCATCGTCTCGCTCGGGATGATGCCGAGCAGGTGCTACTGCCACGACTCACCGTGGCCCGACCCGGACCGGGAGGCCGGTAGCTCGGCCGACTCAGACCGGGAGGCCGGTAGCCAACCGACCCGGACCGGGAGGCCGGTAGCTCAGCCGCAGCCGCACCCGCCGCCACAGCAACCGCCGCCCTGAGGCATGGCCGGTATCGCGGACCCGCCCACGGCCGGGCCCCGGGCCGAGCCGGCCAGCGCGACGGTGGACAGCAGCTTCACCGTGTCGGCATGTCCGGCCGGGCAGTCGGCCGGGTCGCCGGAGGCGCTCATCGGCCGGTTGACCTCGAAGGTATCGGCGCACTTCCGGCAGCGGAACTCGTATCGCGGCACCCGCGCATGCTACCCCGGCGGAGGCCGTCCCAGGCCGGCTCTCAGCCGCGCTGCCGCGGGCACCACCCAGCGGGACAGGTGCGCGCCCAGCACCATCCCGGCGGCGATGTCCTCGATCGGCTTCAGCCGGGGCCCCGGGCGATGTCGAGGTCGCTGGGAACGGGCATGTCACCAGTGTTTCCGAGGCAGGTCCGAATCGGGCGCCCGGTTCTCAGAACTCATCCCGGGTCCGTCCGCCGGTGAGGCCACCCACCTTGTCCCTCATGTATGGATAGGCTAACTTCCCGTTGGCAGGGCGGACACCGCCCGAGCCGGCCGGTCGGCCCGGGGGAGCCGCGAACCAGTCAGTGTGGAAGGCGGTGGGCGGTGCCTCGGCCGAAGGCGATCGTGACCGGCGGCGCCGGTTTCCTCGGCTCGCACCTGTGCGAGCGGCTACTGCGCGAGGGCTACAGCGTGCTGTGCCTGGACGACTTCTCCACCGGCTCCCCGGCCAACGTCGCGCACCTGGCCGAGCACGGCCCTTTCCGGCTGATCCGGGCCGACGTCACCGACTTCGTGCACGTACCCGGCGAGGTGGACGTGGTGCTGCACTTCGCCTCGCCCGCTTCACCGCTGGACTACCTGCGGATGCCGATCGAGACGCTCAAGGTCGGCTCCATCGGCACCCTGCACACCCTCGGGCTGGCCAAGGAGAAGCGGTCCCGCTTCCTGCTGGCGTCCACCTCGGAGGCCTACGGCGATCCGCAGGTGCACCCGCAGCCGGAGACGTACTGGGGCCATGTGAACCCGGTCGGCCCGAGGGGGGTGTACGACGAGGCCAAGCGCTTCGCCGAGGCGATGACCATGGCCTACCGCCGGGCCGAGGGCGTGGACACCGCGATCGTGCGGATCTTCAACACGCACGGCCCTCGGATGCGCCGCGGCGACGGCCGGGCGGTGCCCACGTTCATCCGCCAGGCACTGGCCGGCGAGCCGCTGACCGTGGCCGGTGACGGCAGCCAGACCCGTTCGATCCAGTACGTGGACGACCTGGTGGAGGGCTGCCTGCGGCTGCTCGGCTCGACGCTGGCCGGCCCGGTCAACATCGGCAACCCGCAGGAGATCTCGATCATCGAGCTGGCGGGGACGATCCAGCGGCTGGTCGGCTCGACCGGCCCGGTGCGGCACATCCCCCGCCCGGAGGACGATCCCACGGTGCGCCGCCCGGACATCACCCTGGCCACCCGCGAGCTGGGCTGGGTGCCCCGGGTCGACCTGGTCGAGGGGCTGCGGCGCACCGTGGCCTGGTTCCGCGCCGAGCTGGACGGCTCGGCGGCCGAGGCAGGCGGGTCCGAGATGACCCGCGCGGTCTGAGCCCCGATGTCCGAATCGCCCGCATCGGCCGATTCCCCGGCGCCGGCCGACTCCCCCGCGCCGGACGACCCCGCAGCGCTGGAAGTGGTGATCATCGGCGCCGGGCCGGCCGGGCTCACCGCGGCCTACGAACTGGCCCGCCACCAGGTTCCGGCGACCGTGCTGGAGGCCGACGACGTGGTCGGCGGGATCAGCCGGACCGTGGAGCGCGACGGCTGGCGGTTCGACATCGGCGGGCACCGGTTCTTCACCAAGGTCGGCCGGGTGCAGGCGTTCTGGCACGAGATCCTGCCCGGTGGGGACTTCCTGCTGCGCCCCCGGCAGAGCCGCATCCTCTACGACGCGAAGTTCTTCGACTATCCGCTGCGTCCGCTCGGCGCGCTGCGCACGCTCGGACCGGTGGAGGCGCTGCGCTGCGCGCTGTCCTATCTGTGGGCCCGGCTGCGCCCGCCGGCGGACCAGTCGCACCTGGCCGGCTGGGTCACCGCGCGCTTCGGCTACCGGCTCTACCGGCACTTCTTCCAGAGTTACAACGAGAAGGTCTGGGGGGTGCCGGCCACCGAGATCCAGTCTGACTGGGCGGCCCAGCGGATCAAGAACCTGTCACTGCTCAACGCGGTGCTCTCCGGGCTGCGGCCCGGGCGCAACCGCAAGGACATCACCTCGCTGATCGAGGAGTTCCACTATCCGCGGTTCGGCCCGGGGATGATGTGGGAACGCTGCACCGCACTGGTCGAGGCCGCCGGCAGCAAGGTGCACCTCGAGGCGCCGGTGACCCGCATCCGGCGCGCGGATGGTCGGGCAGTAGCGGTGGAGACCACCATCGACGGGGCGGTGACCCACTACCCGTGCTCCCAGGTGATCTCCTCGATGCCGCTGCCGGACCTGCTGCGGTGCTTCGACCCACCGCCGCCGCCGGACGTGCTCGCCGCCGCCGACCGGCTGGGCTTCCGCGACTTCCTCACCGTGGCGCTCGTGGTGCCGGCGAGCCGGTCGTTCCCCGACAACTGGATCTACGTGCACTCCCCGGACGTGCAACTCGGCCGGGTGCAGAACTTCGGCGCCTGGTCGGAGTGGATGGTCAAACCCGGGCGCACCTGCCTGGGCCTGGAGTACTTCGTCTTCGAGGGCGACGAGCTGTGGCGGATGCCCGACGCCGAGCTGGTCGATCTGGGAATCCGCGAGCTGACCGCGTTGGGGCTGGCTCGGGCCGACGAGGTCGAGGCCGGTTACGTCGTGCGAATGCCCAAGGCCTACCCGGTCTACGACGCGGGCTTCCGGGACAACCTGGCGGTGCTGCGCGGCTGGCTGGCCGAGCACGCGGCGAACGTGCACCCGGTGGGGCGCAACGGCATGCACCGGTACAACAATCAGGACCACTCGATGCTCACCGCGATGCTCACCGTGGAGAACATCCTCGGCCTCGGCGAGCACGACATCTGGTCGGTCAACGTGGAGGCCGAATATCACGAAGAACGGGCGGCCCACGAAGAACGAGCGACACCACGGTAGTCGTGATCGTCGGGCACCGACCGGCCAGTCGTCATCGTCGGGCACCGACCGGCGCGTCTCAGCTCATGTCGACTCGCCCGGGACATCTCCGGCTAATGTGCTCACCATGGCTCGCGTCTCGTACGTCACCCCCGAAAACGCCCCGCCCGATGTGGCGGACAAGATCAAGGAACTTTCGTCCCTACACGTGATCGGTCTGATGGCGCATGCGGAGACGGCGTTCTTCCCCTGGCTGCGCTTCGGCGGCGCGGTTCTCAACGATCTGGCGCTCGACCCCGCGTTACGTGAGCTGGCCATCCTTCAGGTAGGCCACCTCGCGGCGCGCTACGAGTGGGAACAGCACGTCCCCATCGCACTCGCGGTCGGCGTCACCCAAACCCAGATCGACGCGATCGAGAAGGGTGACCTGGACAGCTTCGCGGCGAGAGACCGGGCAATCCTCGACTACGTCATCGCCTTCGTCGCCGGAGAGGTGGACGACGACGTCCACGGCGCGGTCGCGGCCCACCTGCCCGAGCGCGAGATCGTCGAGCTGGCGCTCGTTGCCGGGCACTACCTGATGCTCGCTCGGATGATGTCGGCGCTGCGTATCGACTCCGACCCGCCGGCGGGCCCGGAAGCCCTCATCAAGCTTCGCTGACGCTCCGGTCCGGATGGTCGTTCGGGTCCGAACGGGCCGGTATGTCCGGCCGGTCCGGAAAGCGAACGGGCGAGAACTCAACCATCCGGGGCATCGGCACCTCGCCTGCGGCCGAATGCGGCCTTGGCTGCCGCGAACTCGGGGGCGGCCAGCAACTGGCGGAACACCACCGACTCCTCCCGGATGCGCGCGGACAGGTCGTTCTCCCGGCTGCGCACGAGTTTCTTGGTGTGCCGCAGGGCAGAGCCGGACCGCTGCGCCAGCTGCGCGGTGATCGCCCGCGCGACCGTGACGTGCTCGCCCTGCTCCACCACCTCGGTGACGAGCCCGAGCTCGAGTGCCCGCGCGGCGTCGAACGGTTCGGCGAGCATGAGCAACCGCATGGCTTGCAGGTGGCCCACTGCCCGGGGCAGCAGCCATGTGCTGCCGGCCTCCGGCACCAGCCCGAGCGACACGAACGGGTACTGCAGCCTCGCCGAGCTGTCCGCGACCACGAAGTCGCAGTGCAGGAGCATGGTCGCCCCGACCCCGACCACCGCGCCGTGCACCGCGACGACGACGGGCACCGTCATCTCGGTGAGCGTCCGCAGGAATCGCGCAACCGGAGTCTCGCCACCGGGTGCCGGTCGGGAGAAGTCGTCCAGGTCGTTGCCGGCGCAGAACGCACTGCCGGCGCCGCTGAGCAGAACCGAGTGGACCCCCGGGTCGGCCTCGGCGGCGACCAACGCATCGGCCATGAGGGTGTACATGTGCTGGGTGAGGGCGTTCTTCTTGTCCGGGCGATTGAGACGGATCTCGACCGTCGGGGCTGACGCGGTGACCTCGACCAACTCTGACATGCCGCTCCTTGCGACGGGGTGTACGGATGGAGCCTAGCGATCACCCACGCCAGCCGGGGACGCCGGGCCGGCCGGGTCGACCGCGGCGGCGCCCGAGGGCGAGAGCCGGGTCAGCAGCAGCACCGGTACCATCCCGGCGACCACGATCAGCAACGCGGGCAGTGCCGCGACGTCGAACCGGGCGTCCTTGGTGGCCTCCCACGTCATGATCGCCAGAGTGTCGCTGCCCAGCGGGCGCAGCAGCGCCGTCGCCGGCAGTTCCTTGATCACCTCGACCATGACCAGCAGCGCGGCGGTGAGCACTCCGGGCAGCAGCAGCGGCAGGTGCACCCGGCGCAGCGTGCGGGCCCGGTCGGCGCCCAGCGCCCGGGCGGCGTCGTCCAGGTTGGGGTTGATCCGACCCATCCGGGCGTCCAGCGAGAAGTACGCCTGGGCGTGGAAGCGCACCACGTAGGCCCCGACCAGGCCGGCGACCGTGCCGGTGAACAGCAGCCCGATGTCGACGCCGAACGCGCCCTCCGCCCCGGCGATCAGCCGGCGGTCCAGCCACACCAGCGGCACGTACACCGCGACCGCGACCACCGTGCCGGGCACCGCGTAGCCGACCGAGGCCAGCCTCGCGGCGACCGCGCCGACCCGCGAGGGCGCCACCCGCTGGCCGTACACCACCGCCGTCGAGGTGACCACCGCGAGCACCGCGGCGGCGACGGCCAGCAGCAGCGTGCTGAACACGCCCTCACCCAGCCGGTCGGCCACCTGGCCGTCCAGCACGGTCTCCACCGACCAGGCCAGCAGCTGCAGCACCGGGAACCCGAACACCACCACCAGCCAGGCGCACGGCAACGCGGTGGCCGTGGCCGCCCGGGCCCCGCGCAGCCGCACCGGGACCACCGCGTCGCCGTGCGCCAGCGCCTGGTGGTAACGCGCCCGGCCGCGCAGCAGCCGCTCGGCCACCACCATCAGCAGCGCCAGCCCGACCAGCACCGAGGCCAGCTGCAACGCCGCCGCCTCGTCGTAGGCGCCGTACCAGACCCGGTAGATCGCGTCGGTCAGCGTCTGGTAGCCGAGCAGGTTGACCGCGCCGAAGTCGGCCAGCGCCTCCATCACCGCGAGCGCCGCTCCGGCGGCCAGCGCGGGCCGGGCCAGCGGCAGCGCCACCCCCCACACCGCTCCCGAGTAGCTGCGCCCGAGACTGCGCGCGGCGGCCAGCGACTGCCGGGACTGGCCGAGGAAGGCGGTGCGCCCGAGCACGTAGACGTACGGGTACAGCACCGCGGTGAGCGCGCCGATCGCGCCGACCGGGCCGCGCAGCCCGGGCAGCTCCAGACCGCCGCCGAACAGGCTGCTCTGCAACGGGTTGGCGTAGCCGACCTGGCCGACCAGGACGAACACCAGCACGTAGGCCGGGATCGCCATCGGCAGCACCAGCGCCCACTGCAACCAACGCCGACCGGGGAAGTCCCAGAACGACACCAGCAGCGCGAAACCGCCGCCCACCAGCAACGTGCCCACCGCGACCCCGACGCCCAGCAGCAGACTGCGCCCGAGCGCCGAGGGCAGCAGGGCCAGCGCGATCGGGTCGAGCAGCTCCCGGCCCGCTCCGGAGCCGGCTGCAGAATCGGCACCAGGGGCGGCACCGGGCAGGAAGCTCAGCGGGAGCACCACCAGCGGCCCGATCACCGCCAATGCGACCAGGACGCCCGGCACCGCCCACGCCCGCGACGGCCCGGTGCGCCGGGCCCGGCCCCCCCGGAGCCGGGCCCGGCCCCCCCGCGGTCCCGCAGGACCGCCGGTCCCCCCGGCCGGCTCCGCGTCCGGGGTGGCCGCGTCCACCGGCACGCCTACCGCCATCCGACCTTCAGCATCAACGCCACGGCGTCGTCGAGCAGCGGGCCGGTGCGTTCGGCGTCGATCGGGTCGATCGTGATGTCCGCCCAGTCCTGGATGTGCGGCGCCGGGCCCACCGCCGGGTTGGCCGAGAACTCGCCCTGGGCCACGATCTGCTGCTCGGCCGGCGGGGAGGTCAGCCACTCCATCAGCGCCACGGCGGTGGGCACCGACTCCGAGGAC
>JBQTKB010000034.1:0-152140 GCA_052386505.1 Pseudonocardia sp. | reverse complement strand
CGTCGAAGACTCTTGATTGGTTGGTGGCGCACGGGTATGCCGAGCAGGTGGCGGATGCGGTGGTGGTGTTGTCGTGTGACCGGGTGAGTCCGGAGATTGATCGGGATCGGGTGCGGACGCATTTCCGGTCGCGGTCGCGGGCTGTGGTGGAGATTCCGTACGATCCGCATCTGGCCACGGGTGGACGGGTCGATCTGGGCGCGTTGCGCGAGCCGACTCGTCACGCGTTTCTCGAACTCGGTGCACTGATCGCCGACGAGTTCTCGGCGTAGGCAGCACCTGAGCCGTCGCTGCCACTGCGCGCCGCCGTGGTGCACGCTCGTGGCCCTCGGTGGCGGGGGACAGGAACGGGCACGGACGCTCACGCCGCGCGACGGGCACCGGGGGGCACGGCGGCCACGATCAGCAGCAGCGTCGCGAACAGCACGCCGAGGCCGTAGCCATTGAGCACGTACACCCCGAATGCGGCACCGCCGGGGGCACCAGGGCGCAGCAGGTCGGGCAAGCTGATCCCGATCAGGGTGCCCAGCAGCAGGACGATCCCGGCGATCAGCGGGGCGACCGGGGACAGCCGTCGGCTGAGCACCAGCAGCCCGAGGAACACTCCTGCGGTGAGCAGCCAGACCAGCCCGGGGGTGCGGCTGGCCGTCTCCAGGTCGCCGACCTGCAACGGTCGAAAGGTCAGCGCCACGCCGCGACCGGCGGCCACCGCGAAGGCCGCGGTGAGCAGCAAGCCGACCAGGCCGGCGAGCAGATGACGCACCCGTCGAATATCTCAGACTCCGAACAAGATCCTGCTCAACACGCCGAGCCCGATGCCGACCACCAGCAGCGCACCGGCCTGTCGGGTGTGCAGCCAGGCCAGCGCGGCGTACCACAGCGGCCACACCGGGAACCCGTCCGGCGGCTCGTCCGGCGGCCGGCGCCGGAAGTACGGCCACACCTTCACCAGCCGGGGCAGCGCGCCCACCACGAGCAGTGACGGCCACGGCAGCGCGCCTACCAGAACCGATGTCCCGACCAGCAGATAGAAGCCGACCATCAGCCCGAGCGTCGCGGACCGGGCCCGTTCCGGCCCCAGGATCACCGGCAGCGTCCGGATGCCGAGCGGGGCGTCGAACGGGATCTTGTCGGTGTGCTTGCCCATCAGCACCGCCACGCACAGCAGCCCGTAGGGCAGCGACGCCAGCAACACCTGCCAGGGCAGCGAGCCGACTCCGGCGTAGTACGTGCCGCCGACCATCAGTGGTCCCCACACCACCAGCACGTCGGGTTCGCCCAGGCCGCGTTTCTTCAGCCGCAGCGGGGGAGCGGTATAGGCGACGCTGAGCACGAAGCCGGCCAACGCGAACGCCACCACAGGCCAGCCCCGGGCGAGGGTGAGCACCACCAGGATGGCCAGGTCCGCCAGGTTGATCGCGACCGCAGCGACGATCAGCGAACGGCGGGTGACCAGCCCGGACAGGATCGGGTGCGGGGCGTACAGCGCGCGGGGGTAGGAGGCCGAGTCCGATCCGGAGCTGGTGTCGTACAGGTCGTTCATCAGGTTGTTGGCCAGGTGGGCAAGGGTGATGCCCAGGATCGCCAACGCCAGCAGGCGCCAGTCCAGCCCGGGCTGCCCCACCGTGAGTAGAGCGGCGACCAGGCCGGCCACCAGGGTCATCGGCAGCACCGCGGCCCGGCTGACCACGATCCACCGGGTAACCAGGTCGAGCTCCGCTATCGGCCCGGGCGGCGGGTTCGTGGTGCGCAGCGCATACCCCCAGGCGCTCAGCCGTGAGCGGCTCGGTTGGTTGGGCCGTGAGCGGCCGGTCGGATCCGGTCGGGCCGCCCCGCCGGGGTCGGGCGAGGTGGTGTCAGTCACAGCGGTGAGGGTACGCCGCGGCGGCACCACCAGCTGGTCGTCCGACCCTACCGGGTGCCACCGGAGGTCAGCACCGGCCGGACTGAGCCGCGCTCCGTACACTCGGCCGGGTGTCCCTGCTGGAGAAGCTGCGTGGCCCCGCTGACCTCAGACGGCTCGACGGTGACGAGCTGCGGACCCTGGCCACCGAGATCAGGGAGTTCCTGATCGCGTCGGTGGCCCGCACCGGCGGTCACCTCGGCCCCAACCTGGGCGTCGTCGAGCTGACCATGGCGCTGCACCGGGTCTTCGACTCGCCGACCGACGCGCTGGTCTACGACACCGGGCACCAGGCGTACGTACACAAGATCATCACCGGCCGACGGGAAGGTTTCGCCCGGCTGAAGATGACCGGCGGGTTGTCCGGCTATCCCTGCCGCGCGGAGAGCGAGCACGACTGGGTGGAGAACAGCCACGCCTCCACCGCGCTGTCCTACGCCGACGGCCTCGCCAAGGCGTTCGCCCAGACCGGGGCCCGCAGGCACGTCGTGGCGGTGGTCGGCGACGGGGCGCTGACCGGCGGCATGTGCTGGGAGGCGCTGAACAACATCGCCGTCGGCACCGACCGCAACCTGGTCGTGGTGGTGAACGACAACGGCTGGTCCTACGCCCCCACCATCGGCGGGCTGGCCGACCGGTTGGCCGCGCTGCGGTTACAACCCAACTACGAGCGGGTGCTCACCGCAGGCAAGCGGGCGCTGTCCCGGGTTCCGCTGTTCGGGCGCACCGCCTACGCCGGTCTGCACGCGGTGAAGGCCGGCATCAAGGACGCGCTGGCCCCGCAGCCGCTGTTCGCCGACCTCGGGTTGAAGTACGTCGGGCCGGTGGACGGCCACGACCTGGCCGCCTGCGAGGCCGCCCTGCGCCGGGCCCGGGACTTCGGCGGCCCGGTGATCGTGCACGCGGTCACCCGCAAGGGCTGTGGCTACCTGCCGGCCGAGAACGACGAGATCGAGCAGATGCACGCGCCCGGCGCATTCGACCCGCTCACCGGCGGACCGGTGGGCGCCGCCAAGGGCGGCTGGACCAACGTGTTCGGGCAGGAGATGGTCGCGCTCGGCGCGCGGCGGCCCGACCTGGTGGCGATCACCGCGGCGATGCTGCACCCGGTCGGCCTCGCGCCGTTCGCGGCGGCCTACCCGGATCGGGTGTACGACGTCGGCATCGCCGAGCAGCACGCGTTGACCTCGGCGGCCGGGCTGGCCATGGGCGGGCTGCACCCGGTGGTGGCGCTGTACGCCACATTCCTCAACCGCGCGTTCGACCAGTTGCTGATGGACGTGGCGCTGCACCGCCAGCCGGTCACCCTGGTGCTGGACCGAGCCGGGGTCACCGGCGCCGACGGCCCCAGCCACAACGGCATGTGGGACCTGTCGATCCTCGGCGTGGTGCCCGGTATCCGGGTCGCCGCGCCCCGCGACGAGCCGACGCTGCGCGAGGAGCTACACGAGGCGGTGGCGGTGGACGACGGGCCCACCGTGCTGCGCTACCCGAAGGGCGCGGTCGGCCCGGAGCTGGCCGCGGTGCGCCGGGTGGGCGGGGTGGACGTGCTGCGCGAGCCGGGCCGCGCCGACGGGATGGCCGACGGGACGGCCGACCGGGTGGGCGAGCGGGCGGACGTGCTGCTGGTCTGCGTGGGCTCCTTCGGTGAGCTGGGGTTGGCCGCCGCCGACCGGTTGGCCGACCAGGGCGTGCGGGTGACCGTGGTGGACCCTAGATGGGTGCTTCCGGTTCCCGCGGCGGTCGTCGAGCTGGCCCGGCGACACCGGCTGGTGGTCACCGTGGAGGACGGCGGTGGGCACGGCGGGTTCGGCTCCGCGGTGGCCGCCGCGCTACGGACCGCGGAGCTGGACACCCCGCTGCGCACCTGCGCGCTGCCCCAGGAGTTCCTGGAACACGGCAGCCGCGCCGACGTGCTGGCCGCGACGGGCCTCACCGCCCAGGACGTGGCCCGGCGGGTCACCGAGTGGGCCGCCGCGCTGCCCACCGCGGACGGCGCCGACACCGCGACCGAGTCGCTGGAACACCCCCGCCACGACTGAGTCGCGGCGAGGGCGTCCGGTCACCATCGCATCCGGCCGGCTATTCGGCGTCCGGATGCGATGCGGTGGTGCGTACCCGGCGCAGGTGCTCCTCCGGGGTCGTGATCTCGGTGGGCGGAACCCAGACGAACCGCGACGAGGCGTTCTTCAGCATCACGAAGGTGAGCACCCCGAAGCAGAACGGCAAGGTCATCGCCGGTAGCCCCCACGGGCCGAGGAACGAGGCGATCGCCCCGAACAGCAGCGCGGTGTACGCCGCGCACGCCATGCCGAGCAGGGCCGATCGCCAGGTCAGCACGTAGAACACCCCGGCGATGGCCAGGCAGGCATCGAAGGAGTTGAACCCCCACAGGCCGTTGTAGATCGCCTCGCCGTTGACGCCGAGCGCCATCCCGACCAACATCCCGATCACCGAACCGACCAGGGCGAACCCCGCGGCGATCCGGGAGCAGATCAGAATGCCGACCAGCACCAGGACTCCGCCGAGGATGCTGTTGACGAAGAACAGCTGACCGATGCCCCGGAACACGGCGTTGACCACACCGAGCGTGAGGTCGCCCCCGGCGGCGGCCGCGCTCTCCCGCAGTGTGGTGTTCACCGACGGACCGTTCACCGTCGGCGTGGTCGGCGTGACCAGCTCGCCGATCCGACCCCGGACCGCGTGCAGCCCGGTGATCAGGAACAGCACCACGGAGAGGTTGAACGCGAAGGTGAACGGCGGCACACCCCAGGCTCCGCCGAACAACGCGGCCAATCCGGCCATCGCGATCGAGGATCCGGCACTCACCGCCACGATCCACACCGTGGACACCGCGTCCCAGGGTGGTGCGAGGAAGGTGGCCAGGGCGAGCCCGCAGAGCACCCCGTTGAAGCCGTAGAGCCCCAACCGGATCGCCTCGCGGTCGAATCCCATCAGCAGGGCGACCGCGGTGGACACCACCACCCCGACCGTGCCGCCGAACCCGAGCCACGGGTCGTACGTCCACGCCGCGATCATGACCATCAGCCCGGTGAGCGGGTTGTTCATGAACATGACCTGCCCGACGCCGCGCAGGCAGTCCTCGAAGAACTCCAGTACCGGGTGCGGCCGCAGCCGCTCCTCCAGTTCCGGCGCGGTCCCGGTCACCCAGTCCAACGCGTGGTGTCCGGTGTCGTGCTGTGACGTCATCGTCAGCCTCCTTTCCGGCTCCCGACGGTCAGGCGCGCGCCATCGGCACCCCGGCACCTGGGTCGACCTGGTGCGGTCCGTCCTTGCCCGGGCGGACGTTGAAGTCGAAGATCTCCGTCGGGATGTACACCGTGGAGCACGAGTTCGGGATGTCCACCACACCGGACAGCCGACCCTCGATCGGCGCGGCGCCCAGGATCATGTAGGCCTGGATGTCGCTGTAGCCGAACTTCTGTAGGTAGTCGATCGCGTGCAGGCAGGCCCGCTGGTAGGACAGGTGCGAGTCCAGGTAGCGCTGCTCGCCGGACAGCGTGACCGAGGTGCCGGAGAAGGCCAGCCACTCGCTGTACTGCGGGTCGGTCCGACCGGGCATGAACACCGCGTTCTCGGAGACCCCGTAGGTGTCCATCCCGCCCTTGATCAGGTCGACGTGCAGGTCCATGAACCCGCCCATCTCGATCGCGCCGCAGAAGGTGATTTCGCCGTCCCCCTGGGAGAAGTGCAGGTCTCCCATGGAGAGCTTGGCGCCCTCGACGAACACCGGGTAGAAGATCCGGGAGCCCTTGGTGAGGTTCTTGATGTCCTGGTTGCCGCCGTTCTCCCGGGGCGGCGCGGTCCGCGCGGCCTCGCGGGCCACCTGGTCGAACTCCTGCCCGCGCAGGCTGCCGAGAATCGCCGAGTCCGGCAGCGGGGGCAGGGCCAGTGGCGGTACCCGGTTCGGGTCGGTGTCGATGAGCGCCTGCTCGCGGGTGTTCCAGGTCCTCAGCAGCTCGCGTGAGGGCGCGGTACCCATCAGACCCGGGTGCACGATGCCGGTGAACGAAACGCCGGGAACGTGCCGGGAGGTGGCCATCCCGCCGCGGAAGTCCCAGATCACCTTGTAGGCGTCCGGGAACTGCTCGGTGAGGAACCCGCCGCCGTTGCGGGTGGCGAACACCCCGGTATAGCCCCAACCCTGGCCGGCCAGCGGGCCGGAGTCCTCCTGCGGGATCGGCCCGACATCCAGGATGTCGACGATGAGCAGGTCGCCCGGCTCGGCGCCCAGCACCGAGATCGGCCCGGACAGCACGTGTACGCCGGCCAGCGGGGCGTTGAGGATGTCGTCCGCGGAGTCGTTGTTCTGAATAGCTCCGTCGAACCATTCCCGACAGTCGACGCGGAACACGTCGCCCGGCCTGACCTGTACCAGCGCTGGGATATCCGGGTGCCACCGGTTGTGACCGACGATGCGCTGCTCGGTGAACCGTTTCTTGGAATCGAGTGGGAACACGACCTCTGGCATGAGAACTCCCTCATCTCTTCGCGGCCCGCCGTCCAGCGGGTCGACGCGTTGTGGTGGTCGGTCGGGGAGACCCTCGACGGGGAGCGTGACCCGGGTAGCGGACGATCCGACGTTCAGGGACGCGGTAGCCGCGACAACGCCGGATTCGCCGCCCAGGCGGGCCGCGGCGCCCCGGGCCCGCGCCGGCGGCCGCCTTCCGGGGCGGACACCACCTCGGGCTGCTCGGCGCTGCGCTCGGCGCGGTCGATGGCGACCATCCGGTCCTGAGGCGCGAACGCCAGCCGGGGCGCGGAGTACACCCGGCGACCGGCGGTCCCGCAGCTTGGGCAGTCGGCGATCATGTCTGCGTCGCCTATGGGGCGCCGGATCTCGAAGCAGCCGTGCGCTCCGCATTGGTACAGGTAGCTGACCACCACGACTCCTTCCATCGGAAAGTGTTCTCTGCTGCCGGTCGCTGCGCTAGGACCGTCCGGACGAGTCGGTGCGCTGGCGTCCACGGATCCAACCTCGGCTGCGCCAATGGCCCGAGGCCGATGCACTGTTCGGTCGAGCGCCCGTTGCCGACCGGCGCGACCGACGGCTGATGGCGGCGCATACCCTGGTGCAGTGCGGGTGCTGATCGTGGAGGACGAGCGGGCGCTGGCCGACGCGCTGGCCCGGGGACTGCGCCGGGAGGGCATGGCGGTCGACGTCGCCTACGACGGCAACTCGGGCCAGGAGAAGGCGTCGATCACTCGCTACGACGTGGTGGTCCTGGACCGGGACCTACCGGGGATGTCCGGTGACGAGCTGTGCGCGGAGCTCACCGGCAACGGCGGCACCACCCGGGTGATCATGCTGACGGCCAGCGGCTCCCTGGCCGACAAGGTCGAGGGGCTGACCCTGGGGGCGGACGACTACCTGGCCAAGCCGTTCGACTTCCCGGAGCTGGTGGCCCGGATGCGGGCGCTGGCCCGGCGCGCCACCCCGGCCACCCCGCCGGTACGGGCAGCGGGCGACGGGGTGGTCGAGCCGGCGCGCCGCACGGTGCGGCGGGCCGGCCAGCCGGTGGAGCTGACCCGCAAGGAGTTCGGCGTGCTGGAGGTGCTGCTGTCCGCCGCCGGCGCGGTGGTCAGCAGCGAGGAGCTGCTGGAGCGGGTGTGGGACGAGCACGCCGACCCGTTCACCACCACCGTCCGGGTCACCGTCATGACGCTGCGCAAGAAACTCGGCGACCCCGGGATCATCGAGACCGTGGTCGGCTCCGGCTACCGGGTGCCGGCGGCGGGGTAGCGGGATGGCCGGGCGGCACGGTCCGGGGCTGCGGGTGCGGCTGGTCGCGCTGTGCACGGTGCTGGCCGCGGCGGTGAGCGGGCTGCTGCTGTGGCTGGGCTGGCTGCTGGTGGGCCGGGTGGTGAGCGCGGTGCCGGCGTTGCCCCCGGGCACCACGATACGACTGCGCGACCAACCCGTGCCGGCGGACGCGCTCGGCCGGGCGCTGGCCGAGGCCGCCCGCTCCGACGTCCTGCGCGCTGGACTGGTCGCGTTCCCGCTGGTGGTGGCCGCCGCCGCGGTGCTGTCCTGGGTGGCGGTCGGCCGGGTGCTGCGCCCGCTGCGACAGGTCACCGGGATGGCCCGGCGGCTGTCCGCGGAGTCGTTGGACGAGCGGATCGCGCTGGCCGGCGCGCACGGCGAGGTCACCGAGCTGGCCGACAGCTTCGATGCGATGCTCGACCGGCTGGCCGCGGCCTTCGCCATGCAGGCGCGGTTCGTGGCCAACGCCAGCCACGAGCTGCGCACGCCGCTGTCGGTGATGCGCACCGAGGTGGACGTGACGCTCGCCGACCCGGCCGCCGACCTGGCCGAGCTGCGCCGGATGGCCGAGGTGGTGCGGGCTGCCACCTACCGGGCCGACGCGCTGATCGCCGCGCTGTTGGTGCTGGCCCGCACCGAGTCCGGGGTGGCCGGGCGGCCGGTACCGGTCGACCTCGCCCAGCTGGTCGATCCGGCGGTCGCCGCGGTGCGCGGCGAGGCCGACGAGCGGGCGCTGCGGGTGACGGTGTCCGCCGCGCCGGCGCCGGTCACCGGGGACCCGGCGCTGCTGGAGCGGGTGGTCGGCAACCTGGTGGAGAACGCGGTACGGCACAACGTGCACGGCGGCTGGGTGCGGGTCCAGACTGGCGGTGCCCCGGGGTCCAGCGAGCTTCGAGTGGCCTCCAGCGGGGCCCCGGTGCCGACGAGCCGGGTGGACGAGCTGTTCGAACCGTTCCGTCGCGGCGTCGACCGGGCCGCCGGCGGCGGGTCGGGGCTCGGCCTGTCGATCGTGCGCGCGGTGGTGTCGGCGCACCGGGGCAGCGTGTCCGCGGAGGCGGTGGACGGCGGTGGTCTGGTGGTCAACGTGCGGCTGCCGGCAGCGCAAGGAGCTCCGCGAAACGGCGACGCCAGTCGTCCCGGTGGTCCAGCTTGACCGCGTCCGGCACATGCAGCGCCGTGGGCCACACCGCTGCAAGGGTCAGACGCGGACCCGCAGCGCCCGTTCGAGTGGCTCGGCCATCAGCTCGACCTGCCACTCGCGGGCCCCGCCGGCCCGCAGCGCTTCGGCCACCGGGACGTCCGGCGGCTGCCAGCACATCCGCCGCAGCAGATCGGGCAGCAGCAGGTTCTCTACCGGCACCTGGTGGCGCTCACCGATCGCGGCGGCATCGGCCCGAGCGGCCGCCAGGCGGGCCGCGGCGTCCGGATCGCGGTCGGCCCAGCGGTTGACCGGCGGCGGGCCGTCGGAGGCCAGAGTGGCCGGTGGCAGGAGATCGGCAGGCAGTTGCTGGGCGGCGTGTAGGGCGGACCACCAGTATCCGGCCAGCCGGCGTTGCGCCCGACCGCGGAACACCGGCAGCCGGGCCAGGTCGTCGGCCGACTCAGGCGCCGCGATGGCGGCGTCGACGATCGCGGCGTCGGGCAGCACCCGCCCGGGTGCGATGTCGCGTTGCTGGGCCAGCTCGTCGCGGGCGGTCCACAGTTCCCGCACGGCCGCGAGCTGCCGTGGCCGGCGCACCCGGTGCACGCCGGAGGTGCGCCGCCAGGGGTCGACCCGCGGCGTCGGGGGTGGCGCGGTGCGCACCGCCTCGAACTCCTGGGCCGCCCATTCCCGCTTGCCCTGCGCGGTGAGCAGCTTGTCGAGCGCGTCGCGCAGCTCGATCAGCACCTCGACGTCCAGCGCGGCGTAGACCAGCCAGTCCTCGGGCAACGGTCGGCGTGACCAGTCGGCCGCCCCGTGGCCCTTCTCCAGGCGGAGACCGAGCAACCGTTCGACCAGCGGGCCGAGCCCCACCCTGGGCAACCCGGCCAGCCGGCCGGCCAGCTCGGTGTCGAACAGCCGGGCCGGTCGCAGCCCCAGCTCGGCCAGGCACGCCAGATCCTGGGACGCCGCGTGCAGCACCCATTCCGGACCGTCCAGCACCTCGGTCAACGCGTCGCAGCGGCTGCCGAGCGGGATCGGGTCGACGAGCGAGGTCCCGGTGCCGGCCCGGCGGATCTGCACCAGGTAGGCCCGGGCCGAGTAGCGGAACCCTGAGGCCCGCTCGGCGTCGATCGCGATCGGTCCGCGGCCGGCGGCCAGCTCGGCGGCCAGCGAACGCAACGCGGCGGTCGTCTCGACCACCTCGGGCAGGCCGTCGGCCGGCGACAGCAGCGGTACCGGCTCGGGCGCCGCCGCACCGGTGTCCGGTGGGGCGGCGCCTTCCGAGCCGGTTGCGGCCGCGCCGACGTCGAGGTCCGCGGCATCAGCTGTCGGGGCCTGGACGTCGGGGCTGTCCCGGCCGTGTGCGGTGGTGGCCGAGCACGGTGCGTTCGAGCTCAGCGGATGACTCCCGCGCGCATCGCCAGTGCGACCATCTGTGCCCGGTCGCCGGTGCCCAGCTTGCGGCCGATGCGGGACAGATGGCTCTTCACCGTGAGGGCGGACAGGTTCAGCGCCTCACCGATCTCCTTGTTGGACTGCCCGTCCGCGACCAGCTGCAGCACCTCGACCTCGCGCGCCGACAGCTCGCGCGGGGTGTTGTCGGTGCCGGGCACCCGGCTGCCGGTAGCCAGCAACGGAGCCACCGTCGGGTCGGCGTACACCCCGCCGTCCAGCACCCGCTTGACCCCGTCGGTGACGATCGCCGCCGACGCCGACTTCAGCAGGTACGCCTGCGCACCGGCCTGGAACGCCGAACGCACCGCGTACGGGTCGTCCGAGGAGGCCAGGACCACCAGCCGGTTCCAGCCGGCCGCGCGCAGCTCGGTGACCAGGTCCAGGCCGCTGCCGTCGGGCAGCCCCAGATCCAGCACTGCGAGATCGCACGGGCCGCTCGCCTGTGCCCGGGCTCGCGCCTCGGCCACCGATGCGGCCTCGTGCACGGTGCCCGCACCCATGGTGCGCAGCCTCGCCGAGATGGCCTCCCGCAGCAGCGGGTGGTCGTCGACGACAAGTACGGAGAACAGCTCTTCCCGCGGGTGCGGAACCATCGCCGGCGGCAGCATGGTGTCTGGACGGAGTGGTGCTCTTACAGAAGTGCCTTGGCCGACGGCGCTTTGACCAACTACAGCCACGTCACTTACCTCCCTGGAGTCGGTCGTGCCCCCCGACCGGCACCGGGCCCTCGTCCGTTCGGCCATTCAGGTCGCGCGTCCGAGGAGGTGTCGTGGACGCAGGGTAGCCCCCAAGCGGACTAACCGCGCGGATATCTCGGAAGATTTTCCTCCCGGATCCACGAGAGTGGTCCACTCAGGTCACCCCTTCAGTCGATCAGGCTGACTGCGCAGAGTGACTTTCGGACAGATTGTCGCGTTTTGATCTCGCGGGGAGCACGACTGTCGAGATCAATTGTGACGATCCGTCATCAAAGATACGCCCGCCTCGGGTAACCCGATCGCGTGGGTCACCAGACGGTAGAAAGCGGTCGCGTGACGGCCGAACACGTGATCAGTCGGCGTCCACGACGCGCGCAGTTCCACGTCGTCGCTGCGGATCGGGCCGGGAATCTCACCGAACCGGGCGGAACCGGTTCGGGTGACGGTGCCGCCCAACGCCGCGTAGCCGACGCCGCAGTGCTCCAGCGCGTCGGTCAGCCACGACCATCCCACCGCGAGCAGCATCGGGTCGTCGGCCTGCTCGGGATCCAGCGGTGCCCGCAGGTAGCAGACCATCCGGAAGGTGCCGTTCCAGGTGTCCTGCGCGTCGGGGTCGTGCAGCAGTACCAGCCGGCCGGTCACGTCGGCCGGGACGGCGGACATCGCGGTGCCGCCCGCGCCGCTGAGCTCCACACCCAGCGCGAAGCTGTGCGGCGCGAGCCGTCGTGGTGCGTCGATGTCGACCACCCTCAACTCCGGGCGCGGCTGGACGGCGAGCAGCGCGTCCACTGCCTGGCGGAAGATGGGCGGACTCACGACACGGCACAGTATGTCTCAGGGTGCACCGCGGCGCTCAGGCGCGCCGCGAGCCGTGCGAGGATGGCGGGGCCATGAACACCGAGCTCGCCGCGCCCGGCTCCAGGGCCGCCTCCAGTTCCCCCGCCGACCCCGCCCCCGCCGAGTCCGCCGACGACTGCCCGGGGCGCCGGCCCGGTCCGGCGCCCCGGGGGCCGCGCCGCGACCTGGACGGCGCACCGTTCCTGGACGCGGTGGCCCGGCGCGCGCCGGCCCACCCGCCGGTCTGGTTCATGCGGCAGGCCGGTCGCTCGTTGCCGGAGTACCGCGCGCTGCGCCGGGACACCACGATGCTCGCCGCCTGCGCCACCCCGGAGCTGGTCTGCGAGATCACCCTGCAGCCGGTCCGCCGGCACCGGGTCGACGCGGCGATCCTGTTCAGCGACATCGTCGTGCCGCTGCACGCGGCGGGCATCGGGGTCGACATCGTGCCGGGCACCGGTCCGGTCGTGGCCACCCCGGTGCGCACCGCCTCGGATGTGGCGGCGTTGCCGCGGCTCGAGCCGGACGCGGTGGCCCCGGTGGCCGAGGCGATCCGGCTGCTCACCGCGGAGCTGGGTGACGGTCCCGCGGGCACACCGCTGATCGGGTTCGCCGGCGCGCCGTTCACCCTGGCCTCCTACCTCGTCGAGGGCGGCCCTAGTCGCAACCACGAGCGCACCAAGGCGCTCATGCACTCCGATCCGGACACCTGGCATGCGCTGCTCGGCCACCTCGCCGAGCTCACCCTGACCTTCCTGCGTGCCCAGATCGCCGCCGGGGTGGACGCGGTGCAACTGTTCGACTCCTGGGCCGGCGCGCTCTCCGAGCGCGACTACCGCCGGTTCGTCATGCCGCACTCCACGGCGGTGTTGGCCGGGCTGGCCGACGCGGGCGTGCCCCGGATCCACTTCGGCGTCGGCACCGGCGAGCTGCTCACCGCGATGGGCGAGGCCGGCGCGGATGTCGTCGGGGTGGACTGGCGGGTCCCGCTGGACGTGGCCACCCGGCGGATCGGGCCGGTCAGGGCCGTGCAGGGCAACCTCGACCCGGCGGTGCTGTTCGCCGGCCCGGACGCGGTCGACTCCGAGGTGCGCCGGATCGTCGCCGAGGGCCGGGCGGCCCCCGGGCACGTGATGAACCTCGGCCACGGCGTGCTGCCCGAAACCGACCCGGACGTGCTGACGCGGGTGGTGGAGCTGGTGCACTCTTTGTGAGCGCTGCACCGCACGTCGCGGTGGTGGGGGCCGGCATCTCCGGGCTGGCCGCCGCGCACCGGCTGCGTATGCTGCTCGGGCCGGCCGCCCGGATCACCGTGCTCGAGGGTGCCGATCGGGTCGGCGGGGTATTGCGGACGGTGCCCCTGGCCGGCCGGCCGATGGACGTGGGCGCCGAGGCGTTCCTGGCCCGCCGACCCGAACTGCCGGCGCTGCTCGCGGAGCTCGGGCTGGCCGACCAGATCGTGCACCCCTCCACCGCCGGTCCGACGGTACGGGCGGGTGGGCGGACCGCGCCGCTGCCGGCCGGCACCCTGCTCGGCATCCCGGGCAGTGGTGCCCGGCTGGACGGGGTGCTGAGCCTCGCCGGGTCGGCCCGGGCCGCCGAGGAACCCAGCCGGCCGCTGGACTGGGCCCCGGGCGCCGACCGTGGTCTGGGCGGGCTGTTGCGCGAGCGGTTCGGCGACGAGGTGGCCGACCGGCTGGTGGAGCCGCTGCTCGGTGGGGTCTACGCCGGCCGGGTGGACCAGCTGGGCACCCGCGCGTGCGTGCCAGGGCTGGGCGCGGCATTGGACGCCGGCGCCGGCTCGCTCACCGCGGCGGTGGACCGACTGCTGCCGGGCCCGGGCCGGGGGCGGGCGCGGGAGCCGATGTTCGGTGCGCTGCGGGGCGGCTACCAGGTGCTGCTGGACGCCCTGCTGGACGCGGCTGGTGTGCACCTCAGGCTGGGCTCGCCGGTGCGCGCGCTGACCCGGACGGCCGACGGGTGGCGGCTGGAGCTGGGTTCGGCGGCCGCCCCGAGATTCCTGGGCGCCCACGCGGTGCTGCTCGCGGTGCCGGCGCCGGGGCTGCGACGGCTGCTCGCCGAGCCCGCCCCGGCGGCGGCCGAGGCAGCCGGAGGAGTCGAGCTGGCGTCCTCGGTGGTGGTCGCGCTGGCCTACCGGTCGGTGGACGCCGCCGGTCTGCCGGACACCTCCGGCGTGCTGGTCGCCGCCGATGAGCCGCTGTTCGCGAAGGCGTTCACCCACTCCAGCCGCAAGTGGCCGCATCTGGCCGCCGCTGCCGGTGACGGGCTGGTCCGGCTGCGGGCCTCGCTCGGCCGGGCCGGGGACGCGACCACGCTGCGGGTGCCTGACGACGAGCTCGTCGACCGGGTGCGCGCGGACCTGCGCGCGCTCACCGGGATCGGCGCGGCGCCGGTCGCGGTGCACGTGCAGCGCTGGGGCGGTGGGCTGCCGCAGTACGGCGTCGGGCACGGCGAGCGGGTGGCCCGGCTGCTGCGCGCGGTCGCCGGGCTGCCCGGGCTGGCGGTGGCCGGCTCGCTGCTGCATGGTGTGGGAGTGCCGGCCTGCGTCGGGACCGCCCGGGCCGCGGCCGAACGGATCGTGGCCGACCTGACCGTCCGCGAGCAGCGGCGCGATGGCAGCATGGCGACATGACCCGGACCGACGCCCGCCTGGACTACAAGGCGCTCAACGACACCATCCGGTACACCATGTGGTCGGTGTTCCGGATCGAGCCGGGCCGGCTCGGCGAGCACCGCGAGCAGGCTGCCGGCGAGGCCGCCGAGTTCCTCAAGCAGCTCGAGGACTCCGGGGTGGTGGTGCGCGGGGTGTACGACCTGTCCGGGCTGCGGGCCGACGCCGACTACATGGTGTGGTGGCACGCGGCGCAGGTTGAGCCGCTGCAGGCCGCCTACGCCGCCCTCCGGCGCGAGACTGCCCTGGGACGGGCCAGCGTCCCGGTCTGGAGCCAGGTGGCCATCCACCGCCCGGCGGAGTTCAACAAGAGCCACATCCCGGCGTTCCTGGCCGGCGAGGAGCCCAGGGGCTACGTCTGCGTCTATCCCTTCGTCCGGTCCTACGACTGGTACCTGCTGCCCGACGAGGAACGCCGACAGATCCTCGCCGAGCATGGCCAGAAAGCCCGCGAGCACCCCGACGTGCGGGCGAACACGGTGGCCAGCTTCGGTCTGGGCGACTACGAGTGGATCCTGGCGTTCGAGGCTGATGAGCTGCACCGGATCGTCGACCTGATGTGGCTGATGCGCTACACCCAGGCCCGCCGGCACGTCCGCGAGGAGATCCCGTTCTACACCGGACCGCGTCGCGACATCGCCGATCTGGTCGCCACACTGCCGTGAGCCGCCAGTGAGTGAGCATCGCAGCGAGCGTCAGCGAGTGAGGAGCGCAGCGAGCGTCGGCGGCGAACCATGGGCGCTGAGCCGCCAGTGAGTGAGCATCGCAGCGAGCGCCAGCGAGTGAGGAGCGCAGCGAGCGTCGGCGGCGAACCATGGGCGCTGAGCCACGCCCACCCGCTCCCGCCGTCCTCACGGCCAGCGCTGATCGCTGAGGACCGACTGTTCCGAACGGAGGTCCGGTGCGCACGGTCGTAGTGATAGTCGTCGGTCTGGCGCTGCTGGCCGTGGTGTACGCGGTGGCCCGCCGGCGGTCCGGGTTGGCGGCGCGCAAGGGCTTGGCCGCGTTCGGCGTGGCCTGGTTCATGTTCTCTGTGGTGGACATGTTCGTCGGCGTGTGGAGGGGATACCCGCTGCTCGACGAGCTGCTCATCCACCTGCTCGTCTTTGCCGTGCCGGTGGCGGCCGCGTTGGCGCTGGGCCGGTCGACCCAACGCTGATCGGCCCCGGGCAACAGGCCCGGGCCGGCTGGCGATCGAGGCGCTACCTGTCGCCGCGTCGACCGACCGGGTGCGCACAGTGAACGGCGGCTGGCCGACGGCGGCTCACTGCGAGTCGTCGGGTTCCAAACGCAGAGAAACGGAGTTGATGCAGTACCGCAGGTCAGTGGGGGTGCCGTAGCCCTCGCCCTCGAAGACGTGGCCCAGGTGGCTGTGGCAGTTCGCGCAGAGCACCTCGACCCGCTTCATGCCCAGGCCGCGGTCGGTACGCTCGATCACCGCCTCACCGGCCAGCGGGGTGAAGAACGACGGCCAGCCGCAGTGTGAGTCGAACTTTGTCTCGCTGCGGAACAGCTCCGCGTCGCACGCCCGGCAGCGGTACACCCCGATGGTCTTGGTGTCGGTGTACTCACCGGTGAAGGGGCGCTCGGTGCCGGCCTGACGCAGCACGTGGAACTCCTCGGCGGAGAGCTGCTCGCGCCATTCCTGGTCGGACTTGGCGACCTTCGGAGCATCACCGGTCACAGGTTTCATGGCTCCACGCTAATACGGGCGGGCGCCCGCCGCACACCCGTGCTCTCCAACAGGCGCCTCAGAACCAGGTGGTGACGACGAAGTGCAGCGCGTCCCAGATCAGAACCCCGGCCACCAGCAGCAGCAGCCCGACCAGCACGACCGCAAGCAGACGCCGCCCACCGCTGGCCCGGTTCGCCGAGTCGGCGAAGTCGCCCACCCCGTCCAGGTAGCCCTCCACGGTGAAGCCCGGCCGACTGCGCTGCATCCGGTCCAGGTGCGCGGCGAACGCCTGGGCCTCCGGGTCGTCCGGATCTAGGCCGACCAGTTCCTCCGAGTGCCAGATCGACTCCTCGGGGTGGGGGCGCTCGTCCGGATCGCGGCGGGACATGTCACCACGGTAGCCCCGCCGGTAGCGTGGCCGCCGTGAGCCCGCGAGAGCTGCTGGTCAGGGTCGAGTCGTGAGTCCGAGCCGATCGCCCGCCGAGGAACTCGTGGTGCCGGGCCCGCACGGGGAACGGACCGTCCGGCTGTCGAACCCGGACAAGATCTACTTCCCGGCGCTGGGCATCACCAAGCGTGAGGTGGTGCACTACTACCTCGCGGTCGCCGAACCGCTGCTGCGGGTGTTGCTGGACCGGCCGACCAACCTGAAACGCTTCCCGGATGGGGTCGACGGCGAGCCGTTCTTCGCCAAGCGGGTGCCCAAGGGTGCGCCCTCCTACCTGCAACCGGTCACGGTTACCTTCCCCAGCGGTCGTACCGCCGAGTCGGTCGCGCCCACCGAGCCGGCGATCATCGCCTGGGCGGCGAACCTGGGCACCTTGGACTTCCACCCGTGGCCGGTCCGCCGCGCCGATCCGGACCGGCCCGACGAGCTGCGCATCGACCTCGACCCGCAGCCTGGCACCGGGTTCGCCGAGGCCGGCGAGGTGGCGGCGGTGCTGCGCGAGGTGCTCGACGAGGCCGGGCTGGTCGGCTGGCCGAAGACCTCGGGCGGGCGGGGCATCCACGTCTTCGCCCGGATCAGCCCCGAGTGGTCGTTCGTCGAGGTGCGCCGCGCGGTGATCGCGATCGCCCGGCGGGTGGCCGACCGGGTGCCGGCGCTGGCCACCGTCGACTGGTGGAAGGAGCAGCGGGGACAGCGGGTGTTCCTGGACTACAACCAGGCAGCCCGGGACCGCACCATCGCGTCGGCCTGGTCGGTGCGTGGGCTGCCCGCCGCAACTGTTTCGATGCCGGTGGCCTGGGGCGACCTGGCGGCGGTCGAGCCTGCCGACTTCACCCTGCGCACCGTGCCCGCGCTGCTGGCCGAGCGCGGCGACCCGCACGAAACGATGGACTCGGCGGTGGGGGACCTGAGCGCTGCGCTGGACTGGTTCGCCGCTGACCAGCGCGACCGGGGCCTGGGCGAGCTGCCCTATCCCCCCGAGTACCCAAAGATGCCGGGCGAGCCCAAACGGGTCCAGCCCTCCCGGGCTAGGCGTACTACCAGCGAAAACAGCGGTTGAATCGCTGTCCCGATCAGGGGCATACCGCTGTTCCACTCCGGCGGGGCACCCTTGAGAGACGTCTTGACATGCTCCGGCATCAAGTCAAGGTCCCCGTCAGCTCCACCGGCGGCAACTCCAGCACGGGATCGTTCTGGTCGCCGTACCAGAGCCGCAGCTGCTGTCCAGTCACCCTGGCATCGGGGTTGGGTTGGCTCCGTTCCCCGGGCCACGGTTGGGCCGACCTGCTGGCAACCCAGTCCTGGACGTTGGCGAGGATCGCGCGGGCGGCGGTTTCGAGGTTCCCCGGGAGGTGGTCCAGATTCTCCGACGATTCGACGAGGTCGGCCATCCCGGTGGAGCCGATGACCTCGCTTCCGTGGCGCAGGATCACGTTCTCATCCTCTGCGATGACCGCGAAGCCATCGGGCATGACCGCGTTGAGGCGAACCGCAAGCTCAGCGGCGAAATCAGGGGATGACACAGCTGGCGTTTGGGGCACCGAAGCTCACTTCGCCTCTCGTGTTCACGTGCTGGATCACGAACTGAAGCAGGAAGCCGCTGCGAAGGTCAATTGGGCTGATACTTCCGTGCGGCTGGTAACTCTGGTCCTTATGACCGAACTGGGCGCCGATGACGCCGGCGTTTCCAGCCCAGGTGTTCGTAGTCTGGCACTTGCCAGCTGCTGGCGGTGCCACTGGCAAGAAGAGTGCAGCTGAGCGTGACAGCGACGGTCACCGCAAGGGCCGCTGTGGCACGGCACGCCCGGTCGATCCTGTGATCCCCTCGGTTCGTTGCCTCAGGGGTGATCTGACTACGCGGGACCGGACGCCGTGGTGCTTCTCCCGAGATCGTTTGCGATCGCGAACGGGTACTCAGCGGTAGTCGGCGGGGTCGGCGTCCAGGCCGGGTTCGCGCACCCGCTCGATGAACCGCCAGATGTCCGGGCGGCTGCCGTCCAGGTCGGTGAAGCCGTACTCGGCGGCGAGCTGGCCGGAGTTGACCGAGCGCTGATTCCACCGCTGCCGTTCTCCGTCGGCGGCCATCGCGGCCACCGCCCGGCCGACGTAGCGGGGTGACTCGGAGAGCGCGAAGTCCGGTGGCGCGGTGGTGCCCGGGGCCTGCCGCCAGTCCTGCTCGGTGGTCCGGAAGTGCTCCAGCATCAGCTCCGAGCGCAGCCAGCCCGGGGTGATCGCCACAGCGGTGCACCCCCGCGTAGCAAGCTCGTGGCCCTGGGAGAACGCCAGCCGGTTCACCGCAACCTTGGCCAGGTCGTAGTACACCGAGATCCGGTACCGGGAGGCGTTGTACTCGGTGGTGCCGTCGGTGACCTCGACCAGCAACCCGCCGGGCCGCTCGACCAGCAGCGGTAGCAGGTGGTGCGAGGTGATCAGGTGGGTGTCGATCGCCAGCCGGAGGATCCGTAGGCCGACCTCGAGGCTGTGCTCCCAGATCGGGGTGTTCCACTCCGGCGGGGCACCCTTGAGGTCCTCGGCGCCCCAGATGTCGTTCACCAGGACATCGACGCGGCCGTGCTCGGCGCGGATCCGCTCGGCCAGGTCGCGCACCTGCTCAGGGTCGAGGTGGTCGACCGGTATGGCGATTCCGGTGCCGCCGAGCGAGGTGACCAGCTCGGCGGTCTCCTCGATCGTCTCGGGGCGGTCGTAGTCCGAGCGCAGGGTGCCGGTGCGGCTGCTGCGGCCGGTACAGACCACGGTGGCGCCGGCCTCGCCCAGCGCGGCGGCGATGCCCCGCCCGGCGCCCCGGGTGGCCCCGGCCACCACCGCCACCCGGCCGCGCAGCCCGTCCGGATCAAGGGACCAGGTCATGCCGGCCAGTCTGCCAGCGCCGCGCTCCGTCGGTCGCCGTATCCACCGCACCGCTACCAGACGGCCACGTCGCGCGGGTGCGGGTGGCTTCGTAGCCGGCGATCTTTGGTGACGAGCGGCCAGCCGCGCTGGACGGCCGTGGCGTAGATCAGCCGATCCGCCGGATCTCCGGGGAACGTCGAGGGCAACTCCACCGCGGTGCGCGCGATCGACGGGGTGATCCCGATGGTCCGGACCTCCGTCCCCAGCCGGGCCAGCCAGGTCTCCACCGGAACCGACAGGACGATCCGCTCATGGGAAGCCAGCCAGGCCAGCTCGTACCAGGTGATACCGGCGACCGCGAGCTCATCGGCCTTCTCCAGGGTCGCCGCGGCAGTCGCGCTGAGCTGGTCCGGTTCGGCTGACCACCAGTGCAGGACGTGGGTGTCCAGCAGCACCGTCATCCGGCATTCCAGCTCTCGCCGGTCGAGAAGACGCCGTCGTCGGTCGTCGCGGTGCGGGCCAGGCCGGCCAGGCGACCGCGCAGGGCGTGCGGTCCGCCGGCGGGTACCAGGCGCGCCACGACGCGCCCGTGCTTGGTGATCTCCACCTCGTCGCCCTCGGACACCTCGTCGAGCAGCGCGAGTACCCGACTCTTGAACTCGGTGGCGGTCATTGTCCTGGCCATGCGGTCAGAATACCGGACATGTGCCATGGGTGGCCCGGCCCGGACCGGTGGTCAGGGTGGGCACAGCACGCTGGCGTCGGGCACTGTGCCGTCGACCAGCAGCCCGTTCACCGCGGCGGTCACGCATGGCGTGCGTGGGTAGGCGTCCCGGCCGACGCCCTGCCAGCTGACCACCCTGGCCGGGCTCAACTGGTCGGCGGCCCGCTGGTAGCCCTGCAGCGGACCGCGCGGGTTGACCGCCGTGGCCAGCACCAGCATCGGCGGGGCGTCGTCGGCCGGGCCGACCCGCGCCGGTTCGGCCGGCACCGGCCACGCGGTGCACAGCAGCAGCCGCTGCGCGGCCCACGCACCGAACAGCGGGTGGTCGGTCTGCCACTTGCGAACCAGCTGGAGCACCTGGGGTGGGCTCACCCGCTGCGCGGTGTCGTTGCAGGCGGTGGCCAGCGCCAGGTCGAAACGGCCGTTCGGGCCGAGCAGGGCGTCGAGGTAACGTAGCAACCCGGTCGGGTCGCCGGCCCGGGCCGCGCCGATCCCTGCGGCCAGTCCCGGCCAGCCAGCCGGATCGTCCAGGCCCACCAGGACGGCGTTCGTCAGCCCTCCGGAGCTGAGCTCGTCGCCCTCGGGGCCGTAGAGCGGGCTGTCCCGCAGCTGACCGCCCAGCCGGCGCAGCTCGGCCTTGGGGTCGGCGCCCAGCGGGCAACCCGGTCGGGACGCGCAGTCCTTGGCGAACGCGTCGAAGGCGGCCTCGGCGGCGGTGGCTCGCGCCTGCGCGGCGCTGATCGCGTCGACGGTCGGGTCCGGTGGCGAGTCGAGCACCAGCCTGCCCACGGAGCGCGGCTCGTCCTGCGCCCACACCGACAGCGCGCGGGAGCCGTCACCGAGACCCAGCGCGCTCAGCGTGCGCACCCCGAGCAGCAGCCGCGCCCGCTCCACGTCCCGGGCGGTGTTGCGGGTGTCGTAGCTGGTGACCGTCTCACCCTCGGTCAGCTGGCACTCCTGCACCACCGAGCGGACGTCCTCCAGCAGGTTGTCGGCCTCGGTCTCGCCGCCGGCGGCGAGATCCGCGTTCACGATCGCCGATCGCAGGTCCGGAGGCGCGCAGTCCAGCCGGCTGGTGCCCTGGCCACGCCGGTCCATCCCGATCAGGCTGAAGTTGCGCAGCAGGCCCAGCGGCACCTGCGAGCCCAGCCGGGCGGAGCGCAGGGTGCCGGTCTCGCCGTCGCTGTCGCCCAGAACCAGTAGCGGCGGCTTAGGTGGCTGCCCGGCGAGGGTGATCCGCATCAGCCCGATCGAGGACTGCCGCCGGCGGCCGTTGGAGGCGTCGCCGACCACCGGCAGGTCGGCGCACTCGTAGCGCAGCTGGCGGTCCGGCGGCGTCGGTACCGGCAGCACCGGGCGCAGGTCCTCGCCGCAGTCCACGAAATCCAGCACGGCGGGCGTACCGGGATCGGGCACCGGCACGGCCGGCCCGGGCGGCACGGCGGGCGCCTGCGGCGGGGGCGGAGGAACTCCGTCCACCGCGCTGGCGCCGCGCACCGCGACCGGTGGCCGGACCGACGGCCCGACCGCACAGGAGGAGGTGAACACCGCCACCACCGTCAGACCCACCGCCAACACGGCCGGCATCGGACGCCGACCGGTTGATCGCGGCACGCTGTCTCCCTACGCCTCGTCACGACTCGCTGACGGCCACACTGGCGAACCACCGGCGCCGCCCGACCACGTGGGGCACGCCGCACCATGTCCAGCGTGCTGGACGGGTGGTGAGAACCCGGTGAACCGAAGCCGGTCAGCGAACCCGGGACCTCCCGGTCGAGGAGTCGAGCTCGAGCCGGATAGCGGTCGGCAGTGCGCCGACCCCCAGGGACGACCGGGCCCGGGCCAGCACCCGGTCCTCGACGTCGCGCCAGACGGTGCGCACATCGGCGCCGTCGGTCAGCCACAGGGTCAGCCGCAGCGCCGGCGTGGATTCCCGGCCGACCAGCCGTGCCTTCGCCCGAGCCACCCCCGGCACCGACTCGGCGTCGGTGGCCAGTGCGTCGGTCGCGGCCGACGCGGTCACCCGCACGGTGGCCCCGGCGGCCGGGGAGAGGTAGAGGTCCGGCCGGGGCTCCGGGCGCAGTGACCGTACGGCCCACCACACACCGAGCACGACGAGCACCAGGCCCACCGCGATCGCGGCCAGCCGGGCCGGCAGGGCTTGCGTGCGCAGCAGGTCGACCGCGATCGGGTCCAGTAGCGGGCGCCGCGACCGCAGGTCGCCGAACACCCCGAGTCCGACCAGCACACCGAGCACCCCTGCCGCGAGCGCGGCCAGCCCGATCAAGGTGATCACCGTGCGCTCACCGGTGCGGGACCGGGCCAGCGCACGCCGCGAACGGCTGCTCATCGGGGACCTCCGTCCGACCGCACGGAGACCGCCAGCCGGGGCCTGCGGGCCAGCGGGAGATCGTCGAGCAGGGCGCCCGCGCCCGCCCCGACTCCGGCCGACAGCCCCTCCGGCACCTCGCCGCGACAGACCGCGACCACCTTGACCGCGCGGGCCGACGCGGTGACCGACGCGGACGCCACCTGTTCCTCGGCCCGTACCCGCTGGCCGACCAGCCGGGCGAGCACCCGGGGCGAGGTGGTGACCGAGACATCCTCGGCCGGGTCCTGCAGCCGGATGTCGCGGCGCCGCGCGGTGCCGGCGAGCACCACGAGCAGCAGCCCGAGCAGCGCGACCGCCGCGCACACCGCGATCACCAGCAGCGAGCGCCAGGTCAGCGAGTCGAGCGCGGACTGCCAGGCCGGCCAGGGCACCAGAACGCCTTGGTCGCCGAGCAGCCAGGCCGCCGTCACCTCGATCATCAGCAGCGCGCCGGCCGCTGCCAGGCCGAGGCCGAGCAGCGGCGCCAGCACCCGCAGCAGCACACGCATCGATAGTCTCCAGTCGGTGAGGGAGGGCCCGGCCCGGTACGGGCCGTGGGGGTCCGGCGCGAGCAGGGTCAGTGCAGCCGGGTGGTCTGTTCGTGGTGCAGTCCGGAGACCGTGACGTCGAACGTCCGCACCTGGAGGCCGGTGATCCGGGTGACCTCCTCGCCGACCCGCTCCCGGACCCTGGCGACCACGGAGGCGATCGATTCCGGATAGCGCAGGGCGAGGTCTAGCCGGACGTCCATCAGCTCGTCGCCGACCGAGACCTTGGCGCTGCTTCCGGACTCGCCCAGGTCCAGCCCGGCCACCCGGCGGGTCGCGCGGACGGTGCCCGGCACCTGGTCGGTGGCGTGCTCGACGATCTTGCGCAGCACCGAGTCGCTGATCTCCAGCCGTCCGCGCTCGGCGGGCTGCGCGGTCGCGGTCCGTTCCGGGGCGACGGTCACCGGTCCCGCCCCCGGCCGAGCAGACCGTTGAGGTCGAGCTCGCCGTCCAGGGCGCGGCCCACGGCGAAGCCGATCGCCCCGAGCACCAGGGTGAGCAGGAAACCGACGAGGCCGAAGCTGGCGCCGGCCAGGCCGAGCAACAGCCCGGCGAACAGTCCGGTCTGGGTGGCGTTCATCGCGGTGGTTCCTTTCGTGTGGCCCGGGGTCCGGGTCGGTGACCCGGCGCGGGTGGCGGGCGCGGGCCCTGTGTGTCAGTGCTGACGTTTCGCCGACGACGCCCGGTTCGCTGCTCGCTCGCTGCCGGGCTCAGTCGATCCGGATCGGGGTGTTCTTCGGGTCGTGCAGCATTCGGCGCACCCGGCGGGCCAGGGCCCGCGCGACCCGGACCGGTACCGGGTCGGCGAGCAGGACGACCGGGGCGTCCAGTCGGGGGTCCCCGTCGGGCGGCCAATCGGCGGGCCGGTCGGTCCGCTCGATCGGCGCGGTGGCGGCCCGCAACCGCGCCAGTCCGGCGACGAACTCCGCCGGGTCACCCCCGACGTCGGGGTGGTGGGCCCGGACGAACGCCCGCAGTGCCCGGCGGTCCTCGGCGCTCAATCCGGTCCTCGGCCCGCCGGGCCGGCCGCCGGCGGGTCCACCACAACGTCGGTGACGATCACGTCCACCGGGGCGCCGCCGCACCGGGCGGACACCTCGCGGCGCAGCTCGGCGACGATCGGCGGCAGCGGGCCGGTCAGCCGCAGCACCACCGCGATCTCCACCGGTTCCCCGGCGGCGCCAAACTTCACCCCGAATAGCCGCTCGCCGGGCAGGTAGGTGGCCACGGTGGCGTACGGGCCGCCCGACAGCGAGACCACCGCCGGGTGCGCCCGCACCACCTCGGCCAGCTCCGCGGCCGACAGGCGGGTGTCGGTCACTCGACCCGGGCCGTCGAGGAGGGCTGCGCCGGGTCGTCGCTGCCGACCGTGCCGTCTTCGGAGACCAGGTGGATGTCGTTGACCGAGATGTTCACCTCGATGACCTCGAGCCCGGTCATCCGCTCCACGGCGCCGATCACGTTGCGCCGGACGGCCCGGGCCAGCTCGACGATCGAGGCGCCGTACTCCACCACGATGTCCAGGTCGATCGCGGCCTGCTTCTCGCCGACCTCCACGCTCACGCCCGCCACGTTGCTGGTGCCGGTGCCGCCGGGGATCCGCTCGCGCAACGCGCCGAAGGTGCGGGAGACCCCGCCGCCCATCGAGTGCACCCCGGAGATCTCCCGGGCCGCGATTCCGGCGATCTTCTGCACCACCGACGCGGCGATGGTGGTCTTGCCCTGGGACGTGTCGTCCGCGAGTCGGGCCGGGACGGTTCCGCTGCCCTGGTTGCTGGCGCTGTCTGCCATTGCTGACTCCTCACTTGTCCTTCGGTGTCAGCAGGTAGATGCCCGTCGCGCGCGGATCGTCTCGGTTCGTCACCCGATCGGCGGTACTCAAGGCCCGGTGATCTGACTCACTTCGGTCACATTGATCGACACGGTGGGGGCGGCGCCGCTGAGTTGGTCGTGCAGCGCGCCGGCGAGCCGGACCCGCAGTTGCTCCGCCAACTCGCGAAGCGGACCGCCGTAGGGCAGCGCGACCTGCACCGTCAGCGCGTGCGGCTCGCCGGCCACGGCCAGCACCCGGCAGGCCGCGTCCGGCAGACCCCCGCGTCGGCACAGCTCGCCGAGCAGGTCGCGCGCCAGCTCGCGAACCAGCACCGCCACCACGCGGTCCGGTACCCGCAGCGTCCCGCCTGCCTGTTCGATCTCGAGGTGCCCGGTCGTCGGGCCGCCTCGGATCGCGCCGAGGGTGGCCAGCGTGCGGGACACCAGCGCCACCGGCACCTCCACCGGTGCCCGGGCCGCCGCGGGCACCCGAGCCCACCGGGCCCGAAGCCGCGCCGCCTCGGCCGTGCAGTAGCGGCAACCGGCCAGGTGCGCGAGGTCGGCCCGGTCGGTCTGCGCCGCCGCCTGGACCGGCCCGTCCACCGCCTCGTCGGCGACGAGCTCGAGCAGGTAGTCGGAGGTTCGCCCGCACGCCAGCGGCGGGTTGCTCATCGCGTCACCCCTGGATCGGCCAGCAGGTGGTCGTACAGGGCGGCACGCCCCCGGTGCAGCCGCGAACGGACCGCCGCCACCGTCGTGTCCAGCACCTCGGCCACCTCCTCGTAGGACAGTCCCTCGAACTCCCGCAGCACCACCGCCGCCCGTTGGGACGGCTCCAGCCGGGCCAGCGCCCGGTGCACGGCCTCGGTGTCGGCGGAGCGAACGGCGCTGGCCTCCGGGCCTGGCCCGGTGTCCACGAGATACTCCAGGTCGGCCCGGTCGAGGCCGACGGTCGGACGCCTGCGCCGGAGATGGCCGAGCGCGGTGTTGGTGACCACGCGGTAGAGCCAAGTGGCCGCCGCGGCGTCGCCCCGGTAGCCGGGCAGCGCACGCCAGGCCGCGATCCACGCGTCCTGCACCACGTCCTCGGCGTCGGTCGGTGTGCCGAGGACCCGCAACGCCACCCGGTACATCCGGGGCGTGTGGCGGCGAACAAGCTGGTCGAATGCCGCCCGATCACCCCGGACGGCGGCCGACATCACCATCCGATCGGCGAGGTGATCGAAGTCGATCGGCTCGGCGACGCCGGCGGGGGAGTCGGTGACGGTGTGCATCCCGAGGCCGGCCCGGGTCACGCCGCCGCCCGCCGGTCGCGCACGTAGCGCAGCAGCAGGGCGTCGGTCTCGGTCAGCGCGCCGACCAGCCGCATTCCGCGTAGCTCCCGCCCGGCATCGCCGTCGGCGATCCGTCCGGCGTCGCCGCCGGCGAGTACCGGGCTGATGGTCAGGCACAGCTCGTCGACGGAGTCCTCGGCGATCAGGTCACCGAACAGCCGGGGACCGCCCTCGCACAGCACCCGGCGCAGCCCACGCCCGGCCAGGGTGGACAGCAGCCCGGCCGGGGTCACCCGGACGGTGTCCAGCACCACCAGGTCGGCGCCGGCGGCCCGCAGCCGGCCGCGGTTGCCCGCCGGACACGCCCGCCCGGTGACCACGAGCGGCGGTACCGAGGTGTCGGTGAACAGCACGGCATCCGGGTCCAGATCCCCGGTCGCGGTGACCACCGCGATCGGCGGCGGGCGGCCGGTGACCCGGCTGGCCCGGCGGGCGCCCCGGTAGTTCTCCGCGCGGGCGGTGCCGGCCCCGACCACGATCACTTCGGCCAGCTCGCGCAGCAGGCCGAACACCTTCCGGTCGGCCGCCGAGCCCAGCCCTGCCGATCGCCCGGCCGCGGTCGCCGCGCCGTCCGCGCTGGCCACGAAGTTCACCCGCACCCACGGCCGGCCCGGGTCGGCCGGGTCGACGGGCGGGTAGGCGTAGGCCTCGGCCAGCTCGGCGTCGGTGAGCGGGACCGTTGGGGTGTCAGTGTGGCCGGGTGGCCAGAGCCGCAGCACCCGTGCATCAGATCACGGTCGGGGGTTGCCGTCGCGGCGGGCCGAGGGTGGGGTCGGCGGCGGGCCGCAGGTGCCGACGCGGCGGGCCGCGGGTGGGGTCAGCGGCGGGCCGAGGGTGGGGTCGGGGATCGCTCTAGGCTCGCCACCATGGCCAATCTCGACGTCCGGTCGGCACTGCGGGTGCCGGCCGGCGATCTCGACCTCGCCACTCTCGACCCGGGCGCGCGTCCGGTCGGCCCCCGGAACAAGGAATCGGCCGCGGTCGACCTGGCGCGGCTCGGTGGCGAGCTCGAACGGCTGCAGGAGCGGCTCTACGCGGAGGGCACCGGGGACAGCTCGCGCCGGGTGCTGCTGATGCTGCAAGGTATGGACACCTCGGGCAAGGGTGGGGTGATCAGCCAGGTGGCCGGCCTGGTCAACCCGCAGGGGCTGCACATCGCCGCGTTCAAGAAACCGACCGAGGAAGAGCTGCGCCACGACTTCCTGTGGCGGATCCGGGCGCAGGTCCCCCGACCGGGCCAGATCGGGGTGTTCGACCGCTCGCACTACGAGGACGTGCTGATCGCGCGGGTCGAGTCGTTGGTGCCCGAGCCGGTGTGGCGGGCGCGTTACGATCAGATCGTCGCGTTCGAACGCGAGCTAGTCGATCAGGGTGTGCGTATCGTGAAGGTGTTCCTGCACATCTCGCCCCAGGAGCAGGCGCTGCGGCTGCGTGCGCGCCTGGAGAATCCCGCCAAGCGGTGGAAGTACAACCCCTACGACCTGGTCGCCCGCCGGAAATGGAGTCAGTACCAGTGCGCCTACGCCGAGGCACTGCGCCGTTGCGACGCCGACCACGCGCCCTGGTACGTGGTGCCCGCCGACCGCAAGTGGTACCGCGACTGGGCGGTGGCTCGGCTGTTGCTGGAGACGCTGACCGACCTCGACCCACGCCTGCCCGAGGTGGACTTCGACCCGGTGGCCGAACTGGCCGCGTTGTCCGCGATGGACCCAGCCACACCGGGTTGACCAGACTGTTGCCGGCGCTGTTGGCGGTGGTCGCGGCCGGCGGGCTGGCCGGCTGCGGCGAGTCCCAGCCCCCGCCCCCGGCGGGCGCGCCGTTCGACGCCGCACCGCCCCCACCGCCGGACCCGGGCCGGGACGCCGGTTACTGCCGCGAGATGACGTCCGCGCTGGGCAGCGCACGCTCCCCGATCGACGCGATGCGCGCGCAGCCGGTGCTCGGACCGTTCATCGCGCTGATCGAGCTGACCCCGCGGCTGGCGGCCGAGAAGGGCTCGGCGGCCGCGGACCCGGGCGTGGCCGCCGCGATGCGCGAGGTCGTGGCCGCGGTAGACGACCTGGATGCCCAGGCTGCCCGGGCGCTGCCCCCCGGGGCGAACCCGACGGAGACCACGGTGCAGCTGGACCCGAACAGGTTGGCCGCCGCGCTGGACTCCGTCGAGCGGGCCTGCGCGCCGCTGCTGCGCTGACCGCCCGATCCGCGATCAGCTGAACAGGCTGCGGCCGATGATCTCCTTCATGATCTCGTTGGTTCCGCCGAAGATCGACTGCACCCGGGCATCGACGAACGCCCGCGCGATCGGGTACTCGAGCATGTAGCCGTAGCCGCCGTGCAGTTGCACGCAGCGGTCCACCACCTGCTTGAGCAGGTCCGAGGTCCACCACTTGGCCATCGCGGCGTCGGTCACCGACAGCCGCCCGGCGACGTGCTCGCTGATGCAACGGTCCACGAACACCCGCGCGACCTGGGCCTGGGTGGCGATCTCGGCCAGCTCGAAACGGGTGTTCTGGAATGCCGAGATCGGCTTGCCGAACGCCCGTCGGTCCCTGGTGTAGGCGGCGGTGACCTCCAGGGAGCGTTCGATGCCGGCCGCGCTGCCCACCGCGATGGACAGTCGCTCCTGGGGCAGGTTCTGCATCAGGTAGAGAAAGCCCATGCCTAGCTCGCCGAGCACGTTGGCCGCCGGCACCCGGACGTCGGTGAAGAACAGCTCGGCGGTGTCCTGTGCCTTCATGCCGACTTTCTTCAGCCGGCGGCCGCGCTCGAAGCCGGGCATGTCGCGCTCCACCACGAGCAGGCTGAACGCCTTGCTGCCCCCGTCCGGGTCGGTCTTGGCGACCACGATGACCAGGTCGGACATGATCCCGTTGGTGATGAACGTCTTCGAGCCGTTGAGCACCCAGTCGGCGTCCGGCCCGGAGCCGTCGCGGACCGCGGTGGTCTGGATGCCCTGCAGGTCGCTGCCGGTGCCCGGCTCGGTCATCGCGATCGCGGTGATCAGCTCGCCGGAGCAGAACCCGGGCAGCCAGCGCCGCTTCTGCTCCTCGGTGCACAGCCGTAGCAGGTAGGGCGCCACGACGTCGTTCTGCAGGGTGAAACCCACCCCGCTCGCGCCGATACGCACCAGTTCCTCGGTGACGATCGTGTTGTAGCGGAAGTCGTCCACCCCGCCGCCGCCGTACTGCTCGGGCACGTCGGTGCCCAGCAGGCCGGCCTTGCCTGCGGCGAGCCAGACCTCCCGGCTGACCTGGCCGTCCTCCTCCCACTGCTCGTGGAAGGGCGCCACCTCCCGCTCGGCGAAGGTGCGAGCAAGGTCGCGGAACGCCACGTGGTCGTCGTCGAAGATGTCCCGATCCATGCTCCGAGTCTTACATACGTGCGCGCCGGTATGTAACCTTGGGATTCATGGATCTTCCAGCGGCCGCGTCGAACGTCGTCGACAAGGCCGTCACCGGTTCCCTGGCTGACCTGCGGCGGATGCCCAGGTCGCGTCACCTGGACGAGTTCCTGCACGCGCACCCGCCGCGACCATGACCGGCCCCCGCTCCGACGTTCCGGCGATCCGGCCCCGGCGGACCCAGGCCGAGCGCCGGGCGGCCACCCGGACGGCCCTGCTGGAGGCATGCGTCGACTGCCTGCTCGAACTCGGGTACACCCGGCTCACCACCGCCGCGGTGGTGGCCCGCGCCGGGGTCAGCCGGGGCGCGCAGGCGCACCACTTCAGCACCAAGGCCGAGCTGGTGGTGGCGGCCCTGCGGCACCTGAGCGACCGGCTCGCCGCCGAGGTCGGTCAGGTGCCGCCACGGCGGGGCACCGACCCGTCCGCAGCCCGGGGTGAGCTGCTGGACCTGCTCTGGGCCGTGCACAGCGACCGGGTGTTCCCCGCGCTGATGGAGCTGTGGGCCGCCGCCCGTACCGATGCCGAGCTGCGGGTCACGCTGGCCGAGTTCGAGCGCGAGCTCACCCGGCAGATCCTCGGGCACTGTCAGCGCCGGCTGCCTGAGCTGGCCGGACATCCCGGATTCCGCTCGGTGCTGGCCACGGTGCTCTCGGCGTTGCGCGGGCTCGCGATGGTCGAGTTCCTCGGGCGCGAGGGGGAGCCGGAGCGGCTCTGGCCGGGCGTGCGCGCTCAGTTGCTCACCCTCATCGAGCGCGCGCCGACCGCGCGCTGACCCGGCCCGCCCGGGTGCGGGTCGAGGTCGCAAAGGGATCACGACGGACGGCCGTCCGGCCCGTCGCGCGAGCGCCGCCGCGTTTGTGAGGTACAAAGTGTCCGATCACCACCCGGGTGTCGGCGCCGCACGTCGCCGCTGGGTGCGTCCACCGGGGAGGGAACGACCGGATGACCGTGCCGACGGCGGGTACCGGCGAGCTGCTGGCCGATCTGCTCGCCGAGCGCAGCCGGTTGACTGATCTGCTGGGGCCGTTGCCTGAGCCGGCATGGCGGGCCCGGCCGGCCTCCGGTCACTGGACGATCGCCGAGCACGTCACGGCGCTGGCCCTGCTGGACGAGGCCGCGGCCCTGGCGGTGACCGCCCCGACCCGGTTCGTCACCCACAGCCGGTCCAGGATGGCCTGTCCGCCGCGGTTGGGCGACATCGACGCCCGGCATCGCGATTCCCCGGGTCCCGAGCTGTTGAGCTGGTTGGGTGCGGCGCAGACCAAACTGGTCCGGGCCTACCGCCGCCTCGACCCGGCGCACCTGCTGCCCTGGTACGGCACCGATCTCGATGCGGGAACCGCGCTCGCCGCGCGGATCGCCGAGACCTGGGCGCACGGTCGGGACGTCGCCGCGGCGTGCGGTGCCAACTGGGTGCCCACCAACCGGCTGCGGCACGTCGCCGAGTTGGGCATCCGCTCGCTGGGAGCCAGTTTCGAGGCACTGGGCCGGCCGGTGCCCACGGTGCCGGTGCGGATCGAGCTCTCCGGCCCCGACGACCAGGCGTGGACCTGGGGCCGGGAGCAGGCCCGTGACCGGGTGACCGGCACTGCCGAGGACCTGTGCCTGGTACTCACCGGTCGTCGGACGCCCGCCCAGGTGGGGTTGCGGGTGAATGGTGTGGTGGTCGCCGAGTGGCTGGAGATCGCCCGGCCCTACCCGGGTGCCCCGGAGGCGCCGGGCTGGCGCGGCGCGGACGCGTCGGTGTCCTGAGCCGATCGGGATAGTTCCGCGACCGGGACCTGTGCACGGACGCCATGAACAATTAGCGTTCGAGGCTGTGACCGGGACCGCCGCGACCAGGACCGCCGTGACCACGACCGCCGTGACCACGACCGCCCAGCACCGGGCGGCCAGCGCCGATCTGAGGTCGCGGTACGCCCGGATCCCCGAGGGTCTCGGTGTGCGCCTGGGCAAGCCCAGCTCCAACTTGTTCCGGTTCGCCCGCCCGGGGGCGGCCGCGGTCCGGCGGCTGGACGCCGGGGGCCTGGACCGCGTCCTGCAGGTGGATCCCGCCGCCGGCACGGCCTACGTGCAGGGCATGACGACCTACGAGACGCTGGTGGATGCCACACTGCCGCACGGGCTGATGCCACCGGTGGTGCCCCAGCTGAAGACGATCACCGTGGGTGGCGCGCTGGCCGGCCTGGGCATCGAGTCGTCGTCGTTCCGGCATGGGCTGGCCCACGAGTCGGTGCTCGAGGTCGAGGTGCTGACCGGGGATGGGCGGCTGGTCACCGCCGCCCCGGACGGCGCGCACGCCGACCTGTTCCGGGCGTTGCCCAACTCCTACGGCACGCTCGGCTACGTCGTGGCGCTGCGGATGCGGCTGACCCCGGTCCGCCGGTATGTGGCGCTGCGACACCTGCGCTTCGCCGATGCGGTGGCCTGCGCCGAAGCGGTCACCCGGATCTGCGCGGCCGGGGAGCACGCCGGGGAGCCGGTCGACTTCTGCGACGGCACGGTGTTCGGCACCGAGAGTAGCGCCAGCGGAACGAGTATCGGCACCGAGAGTAGCGCCAGCGGAACGAGCATCGGCACCGGTGACCATTACCTGACGGTCGGGCGGTTCGCCGACACCCCGCCGGACGGGTCGGCGCCGAGCGACTACACCGGCCGGCGGATCTTCTACCGGTCGATCCGGGAGCGCCCGACCGACCTGCTCACCGTCCGTGACTACCTCTGGCGGTGGGATACCGACTGGTTCTGGTGCTCGCGGTCGCTGGGTGCTCAGCACCCGCTGTTGCGTCGGTTGTGGCCGCGCCGTTACCGCCGTTCGGACGTCTACCGGCGGCTGGTCGCGCTGGACCGCCGCACCGGGCTGAGCGCCGCGGTGCGCCGGAGCGTCGGGCGGGCGCCCGAGGAACCGGTGATCCAGGACGTGGAGGTGCCGGTCGGGCGGCTGGCCGAGTTCCTGTCGGTGTTCCACGCCGAGATCGGCATCACTCCGGTCTGGCTGTGCCCGGTGCGGCTGGCCGACCCGGCCGGGTGGCCGCTCTACCCGATGGACCCCACCCAGCTGTACGTCAACGTCGGGTTCTGGTCGACGGTGCCGCTGCCCGAGGGTGCCGAGCCGGGCACCCACAACCGGCGCGTCGAACAGTTGGTCGCCGAGCTGGGCGGCCACAAGTCGCTGTACTCGGACTCGTTCTACCCGGAGGCCGAGTTCTGGCGGTACTACAACGGCGACGGATACCGCGCCGTGAAACGGGCATACGACCCCGACGGTCGGCTGCCCGACCTCTTCCACAAGTGTGTCCAAGGGGGTTGAGCACGATGTCGGTGGCGGAGCTCTTCCAGCGGGTGACCGGGCCGTCGGTCCCGGTGCGGGTGCAGGCCTACGACGGGAGCGCGGCGGGGCCGCCGGAGGCGGATGCCGGGCTGCGGGTTCGCTCGCCCAGGGCGCTGGCCTACCTGGCCTCCGCGCCCGGGTCGCTGGGGCTGGCCCGGGCCTACGTGACCGGTGAGCTGGAGGTCGATGGTGAGCTGTACTCCGTACTGAGCGAACTGTCCGAGCTGACGTTCCACTCTCTTCCCAGATCGGAGCAGGTCCGGCTCTCCCGCGACCTGCTCGGGGTCCGGTTGCGCCACCGTGCCCCGGTGCCGGACACCGAGTACCGCCCGCACGGGCGGCTGCACTCGCGCCGGCGCGACCGGGATGTGATCTCGCACCATTACGACGTGTCCAACCGGTTCTACTCGTGGGTGCTTGGGCCGTCGATGACCTACACCTGCGCCGTCTATCCCCGGCCGGAGACCACCCTGGAGCAGGCGCAGGCGGCCAAGCACGAGCTGGTCGCGGCCAAGCTGGGACTGGGTCCGGGGACGCGGCTGCTCGACGTCGGCTGCGGCTGGGGCGGCATGGTGCTGCACGCCGCGGCGCGGGGGGTGCGGGCACTGGGGGTGACGTTGTCGCGGGCGCAGGCCGAGTGGGCGCAGAAGGAGATCGTCGATCGGGGCCTCACGGAACTGGCGGAGGTCCGGCAGCTGGACTACCGGGACGTCAGTGAGAGCGGGTTTGACGCGGTGTCCTCGATCGGGCTGACCGAGCACATCGGTGCTCGTCAGCTACCGGCCTACTTCGCCACGCTGTACGGAAAGCTGCGCCCGGGTGGCCGGCTGCTCAACCACTGCATCACCCACGCCGCCCCGACGGTGCGGCACCGGCACGGGTTCATCGAGCGCTACGTCTTTCCGGACGGCCAGCTGGTCGGGATAGGCCATCTGATCGACACGATGAACGCGCAGGGCTTCGAGATCCGGCACGAGGAGAACCTGCGCGAACACTACGACCACACCCTGGCCGACTGGGGGGCGAACCTTGAGGCGCACTGGTCGCAGGCGGTGGCCGAGGTGGGCGAGCAGCGCGCCCGGGTCTGGCGGCTGTACATGGCTGCCTGCCGGCTCGGGTTCGAGCGCAACAACATCCAGCTGCACCAGGTGCTGGGCGTGCGGCCGGACGGGCGGGGGGCGTCCGGGATGCCGGCCCGCCCCACCTGGTGACCGGCTCGGGTCAGCCCTTGGCGTCCTTCTGCCGGGCCACCCGGCGCCACAGCAGGCCGGCGAACACCCCGGAGGCCAGCATCAGTATCCCGCTGAACACCACCTTGATCCAGAACGTTGCACCGATCTCGGAGGACGAGACGGTGACCAGGAACAGCACCATCCAGCCAACTGCTGCAGCCGCGAACATGATCACGTGGCCGATGCTCGGCTGGGAGACGTTGTTGCGCACGGTGTCCAGCTTGACAGGTCGCCTCGGGGCCGACCAGCACCGGGGCGGCGGCCGGGACACGGAGGGTGACGGCCGTGGGGCGCCGGACTCGAAGAGGTCACGATCCGATAACCTTTGCGCGCCGAATCGCTGAGTACGGTGAGAGCGTCGGAGCGGTGCGTTCGGCCCTCATCGGCGGCGCTGCCGGGTTCCCGACCGGTGCGAGAGATAGTGACCCGAGGAGTTCTGTCATGGCCATGAGCCCGCGAGAGCGTGCGGACTTCGACGAGATCGTCGCCCGGCTGCGGCTGGAGGATGCCGGTGTGGGCACCATCGCCCCGCGGCAGCATTCGATGCGGCTGCTGATCGGGGTCGTCGCCGGGCTGTCGATGTTCCTGCTGGCGCTGGCGCTGGCGGTGCTGGTCGGCCGTCCCGAGGTGCTGGCCCCGGTGCTGGTGGCCAGCATCATGCTGACGTGCGTGCTCGTCGCCTGGCGGGCGTACCCGCGTTCGTCCTGACCGCCCGGCGCCACGATCGCCGGCCGGGCGTCGGGCGGTGTGCCGTCCGGGCAGTCGGTGACACCTGGTAGCCTCGCCATCAGGTCTGGCTGCGGTCCGTGGTGGCCGGCCTGTTCGACGATTCCGCGCGTGCCGTCGTGCCGCGGGAGTATCACACGGCACCGCACACCATCAAGGAGTACCGCACCCGTGGCACTGAGCGCCGCTGAGAAAAAGTCCGTGCTGACCGAGTACGGCGTACACGAGTCCGACACCGGCTCCCCGGAGGCCCAGGTAGCGCTGCTGACCAAGCGCATCGTCGGGCTCACCGAGCATCTCAAGCAGCACAAGCACGACCACCACTCGCGTCGGGGTCTGCTGCTGATGGTCGGCCGTCGCCGACGTCTGCTGCAGTACCTGCGCAAGGTCGACGTCAGCCGTTACCGGGCCCTGATCGAGCGGCTCGGTCTGCGTCGCTAAGACCACCGGCGGCGGTGTCGGGCCAGAGTGTCCGGCACCGCCCGCCGAACCGGTTGCCGCCCGATGTCGAACGCCGGCGCGGACGCGGCACCGGGACCACCGACAACTGCACAACGGACGCGACCATTGCGGCACCGGAGCGGGGGCACCCGTGTTCAGCCGGTCCTCGGTAGTGGTCCCCGGAGATGGCGCCTCGCGCCGCCCGGGGACTTCGATCGAAGACCGGCCTCGATCCGGCGAAGTCGGCACTGGTCGCCCCTGTGACATCATCCAAGGAGCGATCGCTACATGTCCGACCTCACCCCCGAAGGGGTGCTCGAATCCACGGTTTTCGAAACAACAGCGACGATCGACAACGGTAGCCTCGGCACCCGCACCGTCCGGTTCGAGACCGGCCGGCTGGCCAACCAGGCCGCGGGCTCGGTCGTCGCCTACCTGGACGACGAGACGATGCTGCTCTCGGCCACCACGGCGTCGAAGCACCCGAAGGACCACTTCGACTTCTTCCCGCTGACCATCGACGTCGAGGAGCGGATGTACGCCGCCGGGCGCATCCCCGGCTCGTTCTTCCGCCGCGAGGGCCGGCCCTCCACCGACGCGATCCTGGCCTGTCGGCTCATCGACCGCCCGCTGCGGCCGACCTTCGCCGACGGCCTGCGCAACGAGATCCAGGTCGTGGTGACCGTGCTCTCGCTGCACCCGCAGGACCCGTACGACGTGCTGGCGATCAACGCCGCGTCGGCGTCCACCCAGATCTCCGGGCTGCCCTTCACCGGGCCGGTTGGCGGCGTGCGGGTGGCCCTGATCGACGGGCAGTGGGTCGGCTTCCCGACCTACGAGCAGCTCGAGGGCGCCGTCTTCGACATGGTGGTCGCGGGCCGGATCGCTTCCCTGCCCGCCGGCGGCGGAGGCCATCACGACGACGTGGCGATCATGATGGTCGAGGCCGAGGCCACGACCCGGACGATCGAACTGGTCGCCGGTGGCGCGGCCGCGCCCACCGAGGAGGTCGTCGCGGCCGGTCTGGAGGCGGCGAAGCCGTTCATCAGGGCGCTTTGCGAGGCCCAGCAGAAGCTGCACAAGGCCGCCGCGAAGCCGGTCGGCCAGTTCCCGCTCTACCCCGCCTACCAGCCGGACGCGTTCGAGTCCGTGTACGACGCGGTCTCCACCGACCTGGCGGCCGCGCTGACCATCGCCGACAAGCAGGACCGCGAGTCCAGGCTCGACGAGCTGAAGGCCGGTGTGCTGGACAGCCTCGGCGAGAAGTTCGAGGGCCGGGAGAAGGAGCTGGGTGGCGCATTCCGCGCGGTGACCAAGAAGCTGGTCCGCCAGCGGGTGCTGCGGGACAAGGTCCGCATCGACGGGCGGGGCGTCACCGACATCCGGCCGCTGGCGGCCGAGGTCGAGGTCATCCCGAGGGCGCACGGCTCGGCGCTGTTCGAGCGCGGCGAGACCCAGATCATGGGCGTCACCACGCTGAACATGCTCCGGATGGAACAGCAGATCGACTCGCTGTCCCCGGAGACGAAGAAGCGCTACATGCACAACTACAACTTCCCGCCGTACTCGACCGGTGAGACCGGTCGGGTCGGCTCGCCGAAGCGCCGGGAGATCGGTCACGGCGCGTTGGCCGAGCGGGCGTTGCTGCCGGTGCTGCCCAGCCGCGAGGAGTTCCCGTACGCCATCCGCCAGGTCTCCGAGGCGCTCGGCTCCAACGGATCCACCTCGATGGGCTCAGTGTGTGCCTCCACCCTGTCCCTGCTCAACGCCGGGTGTCCGTTGAAGGCGCCGGTGGCGGGTATCGCGATGGGCCTGGTGTCCGATGAGGTCGATGGCAAGACGGAGTACGTCGCGCTGACCGACATCCTCGGCGCGGAGGACGCGTTCGGCGACATGGACTTCAAGGTCGCCGGCACCAAGGAGTTCGTGACCGCGCTGCAGCTGGACACCAAGCTCGACGGCATCCCGTCCGACGTTCTGGCGGGGGCGTTGTCCCAGGCCCGCGATGCTCGGTTGGCGATCCTGGACGTGATGGCCGAGGCGATCGACGAGCCCGACGAGATGAGCCCGTACTCACCCCGGGTCACCTCGGTGAAGATCCCGGTCGACAAGATCGGCGAGGTGATCGGCCCGAAGGGCAAGATGATCAACACCATCACCGAGCAGACCGGCGCGGACATCTCGATCGAGGACGACGGCACCATCTACGTCGGCGCGGCCGACGGTCCGTCCGCCGAGGCCGCGATCGGCATGATCAACGCGATCGCCAACCCGCAGCTGCCCAAGGTGGGGGAGCGGTTCCTGGGCACGGTGGTCAAGACCGCCGCGTTCGGCGCGTTCGTCTCGCTGGTGCCGGGCAAGGACGGCCTGGTGCACATCTCCAAGCTGGGCAACGGCAAGCGGATCAACAAGGTCGAGGACGTCTGCAAGGTCGGTGACAAGCTCCGGGTCGAGGTCGTCGACATCGACAACCGCGGCAAGGTCTCGCTGGTGCCGGTGGTTGAGGGCGCAGCCGAGGGCTCGGCCGCTCCCGCGCCGGCCGCTCCCGCGCCGGACGCGGAGAAGGCCGAGGTCAGTTGACCCTGCTCGCGCCGCCGGGAACCCCGTCCGGCGGCGTGGGCGACCCGGTGGCGACGACCGCGCTGCCGGGCGGACCGCGGGTGGTGACCGAAGCGGTACCCGGTTGCCGCTCGGTCTCGGTCGGTGTGTGGATCGGCGTCGGCTCCCGGGACGAGTCCGCGGAGGAGGCCGGCGCCGCGCACTTCCTGGAACATCTGCTGTTCAAGGGCACCGCGCGGCGCAGCGCCGCCCGGATAGCCGAGGAGATCGACGCCGTCGGGGGTGAGCTCAACGCGTTCACCGGCAAGGAGCACACCTGCTTCTACGCCCACGTGCTCGACGTCGACCTGCCGCTGGCCATCGACCTCATCTCCGACGTGGTGACGGCGGCAACCCTGGCTCCGGCGGACGTGGAGCTGGAGCGCGCGGTGGTGCTCGAGGAGATCGCCATGCGCGGCGACGACCCGGAGGACCTGCTCGGCGAGGTGTTCGACGCCGCACTGTTCGGCGACCACCCGCTGGGCCTGCCGGTGATCGGCTCGCAGGCTTCGGTCGAGGCGATGACCGGTGCCCGGTTGGGCGAGTTCTGGCGGCGGCACTACCGCTCGCCGGCGTTGGTGCTGGCCGCCGCCGGCAACCTGGAGCACGAGCGGGTGGTGGAGCTGGCCAGGCGGGCGTTCCCGGACGGTCCGGTGCTGCCGGCCCCGGGGGCTCGCCCGGGCGGGGCGGCACCAACCGGGCAGCTGCGGCTGGCCGTCCTCGACGAGGACACCGAGCAGGCGCACCTGATGCTCGGGACGCACGGGCTCCAGCGCGGTGATCCCCGCCGCCCGGCGCTGGAGGTGCTCAACACGGTGCTCGGCGGCGGCCTGAGTTCACGGTTGTTCCAGCAGGTCCGCGAGCAGCGCGGGCTCGCGTACTCGGTGTACTCGGCCACCACCAGCTACGCCGACGCCGGGCAACTCGCGGTCTACGCGGGTTGCCAGCCCGAGCGCCTCGGTGAGGTCGCCGCGCTCACCGGTGAGGTGCTGGCCGCGCTCGCCGCCGACGGGCCGACCACCGCCGAGGTGGCCCGGGCCAAGGGGGCCCTGCGGGGTGGCCTCGTGCTCGGACTGGAGGACACCGCATCGCGGATGCACCGGATCGGCCGCCACCAGGTCGACCTCGGCCGGCAGCGGTCGCTGGAGCGGAGCCTGCGCGCCATCGAGGAGGTCACTGCCGACGCGGTCGCCGGGGTGGCCGCCGAGGTTCTGACCAGACCGCTCACCGCCGCCGTGGTGGGCCCCTACGCGGAGCCCGACGAGCTGCCTCGGGAGCTGCGGGAGCTCGCGGGCTGACTCACCGCGGCGGCGCCGGGCGCACGTAGGCTGCCGGGCACGGATCTTCGGTGTGGAGGTGGGACGGTGGGCGAGCGGACGGTCCGGGTCGCGGTGCTGGGTGCCCGGGGGCGGATGGGCCAAGAGGTGTGCCTGGCGGTCGCCGGCGCGGACGATCTGGAGCTGGTGGCCGAACTCGACGTCGGTGACGCCCTGTCCGGTGTGCTCGATGGCGGCGCCGAGGTCGTCGTCGACTTCACCCATCCCGATGCCGTGCTGGACAACGTCCGGTACTGCGTCGAGCGGGGGGTGCACTGCGTGGTGGGGACCAGCGGGTTCGACGATTCCGCTTTCGCCGAGGTGCGCGGGTGGCTGGCCGGCCGGCCGGGCGTCGCGGTGCTGGTGGCGCCCAACTTCGGGGTCGGGGCCGTGCTGGCGATGCACTTCGCCAAGCTCGCCGCGCCGTACTTCGAGTCCTGCGAGTTGATCGAGCTGCACCACGCCGGCAAGGTCGACGCTCCGTCCGGCACCGCGGCGCACACCGCCTCGCTGATCGGCGCCGCGCGGGCCGCGGTGGGCGCGGCGCCGATCCCGGACGCCACCACCCGGGAGTTGCCCGGGGCACGAGGGGCCGTGGTCGACGGCGTCCGGGTGCACTCGGTGCGGATGACCGGGCTGGTGGCCCACCAGGAGGTGCTGTTCGGCACCGACGGCGAGACTCTGACCATCCGGCACGACTCACTGCACCGCTCGTCGTTCATGCCCGGGGTGCTGATGGCGGTGCGCCACGTCGTCGAACATCCGGGTCTGACCGTGGGCCTGGAGCCGCTGCTCGGGATCGGTTAGCGTGCCGAGCCCTGGCGGCCGATCCCCCGGCTACCGGTCGGTGCGGTTGGCGGCCGGTAGCGACCGGCCCGGAGTGATCAGGACCCGCTGGCCCTCAGCTAGCCCGGCGACCACCTCGGTGCGCTCCTCGCCGGCCAGCCCGGCCTGGAAGCGGATCTGCAGCGGTTCGCCGCTCGGGCCGGCGACGATGACTATCGTCGCGTCGTCCTGGCGCTGCACCGCCTCGTTGGGCACGGTGAGCACGTTGTGCGCCGCCTTCACCTCTACCGAGGCCGACGCGGTCAGCCCGTCGCGCAGCCGGGGGTCGCTCCCGGTCAACGTGATCGTCGCCTGGTAGGCAGCGGCTCCGTCGACGGCCGTCGCCGAAGGTGCCAGGGAGAGCACCGTGCCCTCCCGCACCAGACCGGGGATTGCCTCGAAGCTGACCTTCGCCGGCCGGTTGACCCCGATCCGCACCGCGTCGGCCTCAGTGAACGGCACCACCACCTGGAAGGTGTCCAGGTTGCTGAGCACCATGAACGGCCCACCAGCCGCAGCCGTCCCCAGCGGCTCGGTGAACGGGGCCGCAGTGGCCGGGGCGCCGGGAAGGGTGGCCGCGCCGCCGGGTGCCAGCGACGCCGACGCGACGCTGGGGCCGACCAGATCGCCGACCCGGGCGTTGATCGCCGAGACGGTGCCGGCCGCCGGTGCCCGCAACTGGGTGTTGTCCAGCTCCCGCTGGGCCAGCGCCACCTGGATGCCGGAGATCTTCACCAGCTCCCGCTGCGAGGCGATCGCGGCCGGGCGATTGACCCGCTCGGCTGCCACTGCGTTCTGCGCGGACAGCACCGACTGCCGCACATTCTCCATGGTCAGCCTGGCCTGCGCGGCGTCGGTCTTCTCCCGCTGCCGGGCGGCCTCCAGCGAGGTCTGGTCCGAGACGATCTGCCGGTCGGCGCCGGTGACCGCGTCCTGCTCGTCGGAGCAGTCGGAAGCCTGGACTATGGAGCTGGACGAGGTGCGACCGGTGCTGGTCGGCGGTGCGCTCGGGTCCGCCGAGCCGTCCGTCGCGTCGGCGGTCACCGATTCCGGCGTGGCGGTCGTGGTCCGTGGCGCGGATCGGCACCGGCGCAACCGTTGCTCGGCCTCCTCGCGCTGACGCCGGCTGAACCGGAGCTGGGTCTCGGCCCGCCCGGTGGCGCTGGCGTTGGACCTGCGGCCGGCCTCGGTGGTGCGCTCGGTGGCGGCGAAGACCTTGCGGGCCTGGTCCAGCGAAATCTGCGCGCTGCTCAGCGAGGTCCCATTGATGATCTTGTTGAGCTCGATCTGCTGCTGGCGCAGCTCGGCCAGCTCCTGGTTGAGCTGCTGGCGGGGGACGAAGTCGTCCACGATGGCCAGCACCTGGCCGACGCTCACCTGGTCGCCGACCTTCACCTTGATCTCCTTGACCGGCGCAGCTACCGGGAAACTGAGTGACTGCGAGGCCAGCGCGGTGAGTGTGCCCGAGGCGACGACGTTGTCGACCACGCTGGAGCGCTGGACGGTGGCCGCGGCCGGGGCCGGCTCGCCCCCGGAGCCGGTGAGCAGAACGGCCAGAGCCGCGGTCGTGGCGACGGCGGCCGATCCGAGCGTGGCCCGGCGCGCGGTGGGGCCACGCCGTGCGGGGGTGCGAGTCATGGGTCCTGCCTTCACCGGTGGCCAGGGGCCAGGAGGTCTGCGTGGGGGAGCGACCTCTGACCCGGCGTATCGGCGCGTCCGGTGTGGCGGTTACCGCATGTCGCGCGGCCGAACGGGTGAAAGTCGACGGTCTGCGCCGTTCGGCGCGGCCCGGCAGGGCTGCTTGGCGGTGCGGGTTCGGCCGGATGATCCGTCGAGTCGGTCACGCGCGGCCAGGCGGCCCGGCGGACCGTTAGAGGTCCCGGCTCGACGGCCCCTCGGTGTCCCGACCGTCGGCCGGCGGCCGCTCCAACGACCCGACCAGGCGGATCTCCCGAAACTCACGGTCGCCGGCGTCCAGCACCCGCACCAGCCCGTCGGCCGTCCATTCCCGTCGCGCGTAGAAGGCCCGGGACGCGACGTCGCGCTCCGGCACCCAGGCCGAGCCCGACTTCGAGCCGTCCGAGCGCAGCGCCGCCGCGGCCGCCTCGAACAGCCGCCGGCCGTGCCCGCGCCGGCCCCACCTCGGCTCCACCAGCAGCGTGACCAGCGTGCCCCGGGTGTCGTCCGGGTCGGGATCGTCCGGGTCGTCCTGCTCAACGCTGCTCGCCGCGCAGAACCCCACCGTCCAACTGCCCTCCGTGGCGACGAACACGTGCTGGCCCTTGCCGGCGGACACTGAGGCGGCCCACGCCCGGCGGGCCGCCGGACCGGACAATCGCTGCAGGGCGGCCTCCGGGAGCAGCTCGGCGTAGGCGGTCGTCCAGGTGTCCGACTGGATGCGGATGATCTCGTCGACGTCGTCCGGGGTGGCGGCGCGCACCGTGGCAAGGGCCATGGGGGAAGAAGGTACGCTGCGGTCGTGTCGGCCGGGATCGCCGCGCTGGGCGGTTGGGTCGCCACCGAGTTGCAGGACGTCACCGACGACCTCGGCGCACTCGACGGCACCGGTTGGTGGGCGGTCGCGTTGCCGTTCGAGGGCCCACCGGTGCTCGCCCGCTTTGCCCGACCCTACCGGGCCCCGGTGGCCCAGAGCCGCGGTGCCTGGCCCGGCCTCGATCCGGTGTCGTGGCGATCCGGCCTCGACCGGCCAGCGTTCGAGGCCGGTGTGCGGGCCATCCGCTCGACCATCGCCTCGGGCGGCGTCTACCAGGTCAACCTCACCAGACGGCTGTCCGCTCCGCTGCCGGCGGGATCGGACCCCTACCGGCTCGCCGGCGGTCTGGCGGGGCTGCTGGCGCGGCGTCATCCCGCGCCGCACGCCGGGCACCTGCTGCTGCCCGAGCGGGGGTTGGCGATCGTTTCGGCGTCCCCGGAACGATTCCTGAGCCGGGACGACCGGATCGTGCTCAGTCAGCCGATCAAGGGCACCGTCGCCCCGGCCGACGGGACGGGCGGCGACGGGACGGGCGGCGACGGGCGGCCGGTGGTGTTCGGGGTGAAGGATCGTGCGGAGAACGTGATGATCGTCGACCTGGTGCGCAACGATCTCGGCCGGGTGTGCGAGCCGGGCTCGGTCACCGTTCCGACTCTGTTCGGTCAGGAACGCCACCCCGGGTTGGTGCACCTGGTCTCCGCTGTGCGGGGGCGGCTGAAGCCCGGTTACGGCTGGGGCGAACTGCTCGACGCCACGTTTCCTCCGGGCAGCGTCACCGGGGCGCCGAAGCTGGCGGCCTGCGAGATGATCACTCGACTGGAGCCGCAGCCCCGGGGTCCGTACTGCGGGGCGCTGGGTTGGGTGGACGCCGAGCGCGGCGTCGGTGACCTGAACGTGGCCATCAGGACCTTCTGGATCGACGCCGACCAGCTGCACTTCGGCACCGGAGGCGGGATCACCTGGGGCTCCAGTCCGGCGGGGGAGTGGGAGGAGACGGTGCTCAAGAGCCGCCGGCTGATCGCGGCGGTCGCCGAACCCTGGTGATCGCCGACGTGCCGGGGCCCGGACTGTCGGGTGTGCCGGGGCCCGGACTGTCCGGGGTGGCTGGCACCATGCCGGGCGTGCCGACCACGACGACGGGGTCGCCCGGGGCGCTGACGATCTCCCAGGCGCGGCGGGCGGCGCTGGCCGCGCAGGGCTTCGCCGAGCCGCGTCCGCGCGGTCCGCTCACCCGGCGCCACCTGGCGCGACTCACCGATCGGCTGCGCCTGCTGCAACTCGATTCGGTCAACGTCGCGGTCCGGGCGCACTACATGCCGGTGTTCAGCCGGCTCGGCGGCTATCCGCGCGAGCTGCTCGACGAGGCGGCCTGGGCCCCGCACACGGTTCGCCGGCCCCGGATGCTGGTCGAACACTGGGCGCACGAGGCGTGCCTGCTGCCGGCCGCGGACTGGCCGTTGTTGCGTTCGGGGGCCAAGCGCGCGGGCTGGTGGCGGCACTACGGCGAGCTGGCGCGGCGGGAGTCGGTGCTGGTCGCGGAGGTGCTCGCGGCGGTCGAGCAGGTGGGGCCGGTCGGCGCCGGTGAGCTGGAGCGGATGCTCGGCGGTGCCCCCCGGGCGGCCGGCGCGGGCGGCTCCTGGTGGGACCGCTCCGAGGTCAAGCGGATCTGTGAGTACCTGTTCGGCACCGGCCAGCTCACCACCGGCACCCGGCTGAACTTCCAGCGGCTCTACGACCTGCCCGAGCGGGTGCTGCCCCCGGCCGTGCTGGCCGCCCCGCCGCCGGCCCGGGAGGAGGCGGCCCGCCGGCTGGTCACCCACGCGGCGACCGCGCTCGGCGTGGCGAGCGAACCGGAGCTGCGCGACTACTACCGCCTCGGGCCGGCGGAGTGCCGGGCGGCGGTCGCGGAGCTGGTCGCCGACGGCGAACTGGAGGCCGTGCCGGTACAGGGCTGGCGGGCGCCGGCCTACCGGCGACCCGGCACGCGGGTGCCCCGGCGGGTGGACGCCCGCGCGTTGCTGTGCCCGTTCGACCCGTTGATCTGGGAACGCGCCCGCACCGAGCGCCTGTTCGGCTTCCGGTACCGGATCGAGATCTACACCCCGGCTGCCCGGCGGGAGTACGGCTACTACGTCTTCCCGTTCCTGTTGGGCGACGCACTGGTCGCCCGGGTAGACCTGAAGGCCGACCGGGCGGCCGGGGTCCTCCGTGTGCCGGGCGCGTTCGGCGAGCCGGGCCCGGCCTCGGTGGCGTCGCCGGATACCGCCCGGGCCTCGGGCACCAGCCCGGCCCGGGTCGCCGCCGAGCTGGCCGCCGAGCTGCGGTCGATGGCCGAGTGGTTGGGGCTCGGCGGGGTGCTGGTCGGTGACCGGGGCGACCTGGCCGGGCCGCTGGCGGCCGAGCTACGGGCTCAGGCGGCCTGAGCGGCCCGCCGGACGAGCACGTCGCCGCTGCCGGTGCGCCCGTGCACGACCAGGCCGGCCGGTCGCTCCGGGGCCTGGCCGCGTACCTCCAGCTCGCTGTGGACCCGCCCGGAGCCGGAGGTGATGTCGAGCTCAGCGCTCACTCCGGGGTGCACACCGACCCGCAGATCGCCCGAGCCGGTGCTCAGCCGCAGCTGTCCGGCCGCGGCGTCGTCCACGGTGATGCCGCCGGAGCCGGTGCGCGCAGTCAGGTCGGCGCGGACCGAGCCCAGGCGAACCGTGCCGCTGCCGGCCCTCACCTCGGTCGGTCCGCCCAGCCCCGCCAGGGTGAGGTCGCCGGAACCGGTTTTGGCCCGGACCGGTCCGCTGACGGTGCCGGCGACCAGGTTGCCGCTTCCGGTGACGAGGTCGGCGAAACCGTCCACCACGTCGAGCCGGACGTCGCCGGAGCCGGACCGGGCGGTCGTGTCGCCGCCCCGCCCGGTCACGGTGATCTCTGCGGCGCTGGTGGCCAAGGTGAGCCGGGAGCCGGCCGGCGCGTGCACGGTGACCACCAGCGGCACCAGCCGCAGCGGGAGCCCGTCCGGCGATCGCACCTGCAGCCGTCGGGCCGATCCCGACCAGTGGATCCGGGTGGCCCGCACCGCCTCGGCGTCCAGGTCCCGGCCGAGCAGCTCGCCGAGGTCCAGGTCGCTACCGAACGGGAAACTCCGTCCGCCCACCTTGATCGAGCCCGTGCCGGTGCCCTCGCCCAACCAGCTCAGCCAGCCGGGCAGCCCCTGGTTCCAGGGTGCGGTGGCCCCCGGGTCGGGCCGGACCCGCACCTGGACCGCCGACCCCTGCTCGGCAAGGGTCAGCTCCAGGCGGCCCACCTCGATCGCCAGCTCGAGCTCGGCGACGCCGTCGCACGGCCAGGTCTCGGTCCGCCACTCGCCGCCGGGTGTGCCGTCGGGTGCGTTGTCGTCGGGCAGCTCGTTCGCCTGGTCACCGTTCTGGTGGTCACCGTTCTGGTGGTCACCGTTCTGCTGGTCGTCGTTCGCCATGTCTCCGGTCACAGTCGTCCTACCGCTCAGCCCTGCACCCAGCCGCGCAGTCGGCGTTCCTGCTCGCCGGGGCCGCGCATCCGGTCTCGTCCCTGGCCCCGGTCGCCACCGGGGAGCTGCCCGCGCAGCGCGCCCTGCACCGCCTGCGCGATCCACGAGTTCAGCGACATCCCCTGCGAGCTGGCCGCCTGCTCGGCGTGTCCCTTCAGCTGCTCCACCAGCCGCAGGGTGATCCGGCTCATGTCTCCGGCGTCGCCCGAGGGGGGCGCCGGTTCAGGCGCCGGCTCGGGTCGGGCGGGTTCCCCGACCGCGATCCGCGCCTCCCGACCATCCAGCCGGACCTCCACCACCCGCTCGCCGCCGAGCGACTCGGTGACCTCCGCCGCCATGTCGGCCAGCGCGTTCAGCAGGGCCAGCCGGGCGGCCGGCTCGATCGCGGCGGCCAGCAGGCCTGCGGTGCGTCGGGTCTGCTCGTCACCGGCGGAAGCGGCGGTGAGCAAGTCCTCGCGAAGTGCGCTGACGTACGGGGTGAGGTCCATGACGCCATCATGACGCCATAAGTAGTGTCGTACAACTGTCACTGACGGCCGTTATTGGCGTCGCGGCGGCCGGCCGGGGGTGACGTCGGAGGTCGCGGTTAGGCTCGCGGCATGGCCGACACCGCCCGCTTGAAGGTCCAGCTGGTCGCCAAGACGCAGTTCCTCCCGCCCGCCGATGTGCCATGGGAGACCGACGCGGACGGTGGCCAGGCGCTCGCCGAGTTCGCCGGTCGGGCCTGCTACCAGTCGTGGACCAAGCCGAATCCGGCCACCGCGACCAACGCCGGCTACCTTCGGCATATCCTCGAAGTCGGCCACCTCTCGGTGCTCGAGCACGGCACGGTGAGCTTCTACCTCACCGGGGTGTCCCGGTCGCTGACCCACGAGTTGATCCGACACCGGCACTTCTCCTACTCCCAGCTCTCCCAGCGGTACGTGCCGGGCCGGGGCTCCGCGCTCGTCGAGCCGGACGTGATCGCCGACGATCCGGAGCTGCACGGGGTGTTCGTCGAGGCGGCCGAGGCGGCGGCCAAGGCGTACGACCAGTTGCTGGTGGGCCTCGAGCGGCGGTTCGCCGACGAGCCGAACGCGACGCTGCGGCGCAAGCAGGCCCGCCAGGCCGCCCGCGCGGTGATGCCGAACGCCACCGAGACGAAGATCGTCGTCACTGGCAACTACCGGGCCTGGCGGCACTTCATCGCGATGCGGGCCACCGAGCATGCCGACGTGGAGATCCGTGAGCTGGCGGTCGCCTGCCTGCGCCAGCTGCAGGCCGAGGTGCCCAACGTGTTCGCCGACTTCGAGATCGCCACGCTGGCCGACGGCACCGAGATCGCTTCGAGCCCGATGGTGAGCGAGGGATGAGGCTGGTCCCCGCCGAGCGGGAGCAGCTCGGCGAGCTGTTCGAGCGCACCGGCCCGGCGGCCCCCACCCTGCTGCCCGGGTGGCGGGCCGAGGATCTGCTGGCCCACTTGTTGGTACGCGAGCGGCAGCCGCTGGCCGCACCGGGCATCCTGGTCGGCCCGCTGAGCGGGATCACCGACGCGGCGATGCGGAGCTACGCGGGCCGGCCGTGGTCCCGGCGGGTCGAGCTGCTGCGCTCCGGTCCGCCGCTGTGGTCACCGTTCCGCCTCGGCCCGGTCGACGAGCGGGCCAACCTGCTGGAGTTCGTGGTGCACTACGAGGACCTGGCCCGGGCGCAGCCGGAATGGAGCGGGCCCCGCGCATCCTCGCCGGAGCGTGAGGAAGTGCTGTGGTCGGCGTTGCGCCTGATCGCCCGGGTGATGTACCGGCACAGCCCGGTGGGCGTGCTGTTGCGCCACCCCACCCGGGAGCGGTCGGCCGAGATCAGCGCCCGACCGGGCCGGGGCCTGGTCACCGTGTCGGGCATGCCGTCGGAGCTGGTGCTGCACGCGTTCGGTCGCGAGGTCGGCCAGGTCCGGCTGGAGGGGGCGGTACCCGACGTCGAGGCGCTCACCGCCAGCCCGCGTGGACTCTGATCCGGCCGCTGGTGCGGAGGGAGCGGTCGGCACGCGCGGGTGTGAGAACCGTCCGGGTGAGCGCCCGGCGCGCCCGACGCGACCCTGCGCGCCGGTCGACCGGCGGTTCGGCGCTACGATGGGTGCCGATGCGCGCTTCAGCCGAACACGGCGGCGCCGCGTACGCGCGCCGCCGTGACCCCGCCGCTGGCGTGCCCCAAGCCCCGTCGCCGTCCCTTTCGACTGGCGACATGACCAATGGCCGGCGCGCTGCCGGCCGCGAAGGTTGTTGACCTGTGAGCCGTTCCCACCAGAACTCCCGCCGATCCACCCGTCCCGCCGAGCGCCCCGCCGAGCCGGCGCCGAACCCTGAGCTGCCGGTCGCCCCGCCACCCCCGCTGCCCGAGCACGGGCTGCGGGTCGTGGCCCTCGGCGGCATCGGCGAGATCGGCCGGAACATGACCGTCTTCGAGTACGGCGGCCGGCTGCTGATCGTCGACTGTGGGGTGCTCTTCCCCGCGGAGGACTCGCCCGGCGTCGACCTGATCCTGCCCGACTTCCGGGCCATCGAGGACCGCCTCGACGAGATCGACGCACTGATCCTCACCCACGGCCACGAGGACCACATCGGCGCCATCCCGTTCCTGCTGCGGATGCGCCCGGACATCCCGATCGTCGGGTCCAAGTTCACCCTCGCGCTGGTCGCCGCCAAGTGCAAGGAGCACCGGCTCACCCCGCACCTGCGCGAGGTCCGCGAGGGCCAGCGCAGCCGGCACGGGTCCTTCGAGTGCGAGTACTTCGCGGTGAACCACTCGATCCCGGACGCGATGGCGGTGGCCATCCGCACCCCGGCCGGGCTGGTGCTGCACACCGGTGACTTCAAGCTCGACCAGCTGCCGCTGGACGGCCGGCTGACCGACCTGGCCGGCTTCTCCCGGCTCGGCGACGAAGGTGTCGACCTGCTGTTGTCCGACTCCACCAACGCCGACGTGCCCGGCTTCGTGATCGCCGAGCGGGAGATCGGCCCGGTGCTGGAGGGCGTGTTCGACGCCTCCCCGCAGCGGATCATCGTGGCCTGCTTCGCCAGCCACGTGCACCGGGTCCAGCAGGTGCTCGACGCCGCCGCCGCCCGCGGTCGCAAGGTCTGCCTGGTCGGTCGCTCGATGCTGCGCAACATGGGGCTGGCCGCCGACATGGGTCTGCTCAAGGTGCCGGACGGGCTGCTCGTGGAGCTGGACGAGGCGATCAAGCTGCCCGACCACGAGCTGGTGCTGGTCTCCACCGGGTCGCAGGGCGAGCCGCTCTCCGCGCTGTCCCGGATGGCCCGCGGCGAGCACCGCCAGGTGCGGATCGTGCCCGACGACACGGTGATCCTGGCCAGCTCGCTGATTCCGGGCAACGAGACCGCCGTCTTCGGCGTGATCAACGGGCTGACCCGGCTGGGCGCCCGGGTGGTGCACCAGGGCACCGCCAAGGTGCACGTCTCCGGGCACGCTCCCGCCGGAGAGCTGTTGTTCCTCTACAACGCGGTGCGGCCGAGCAACGTGATGCCGGTGCACGGCGAGTGGCGCCACCTGCGCGCCAACGCCGCGCTGGCGATCAAGACCGGCGTGCCCGAGGACGCGGTGGTCCTGGCCGAGGACGGCGTCGTGGTCGATCTCGTCGACGGCCGGGCCAGCGTCACCGGCCGGGTCGAAGTCGGCCGGGTCTACGTCGACGGGTTGTCGGTCGGCGACATCGGCGAGTCCACCCTGGGCGACCGGCTGGTGCTCGGCGAGGGCGGCTTCATCGCCATCACCATCGCGTTCTCGGTGGCCAACGGGCGGGCGATGGCGGCGCCGACGGTCTCCGGCCGCGGCTTCTCCGACGACCCGAAGGCGCTCCGCGACATGGTGCCGCTGATCGAGAACGAGCTGTCGAGGTTGGAGAACGAGGGCGTCACCGACACCCACCGGATCGCCCAGGCGGTGCGCCGGGTGGCCGGACGGTGGGTGTCCGACACCTACCGCCGCCGACCGATGATCGTGCCCACGGTGATCCCGGTCTGATCCCGGTCTGACTCAAGGCCACGGACCCGCCACGGCGAGAGATACACCTTGGCTGTCCGATCATGAAACGAGAGCCACGGTGTGCCGCTCGGCGGCGGCGCGGCACCGCCGTCGCGGCTACGGCCGCGGGGTGGCGAAGGCCAGGAGAACGGCCCAGCGCGGCCGTGCGTCCAGCCACCCGCCCACGCCGGTGAGCACTGCGATCGAGCCGGTCTTCATCGGTTGCCAGGTGCCGGTCAGCTCGCCGACGAGGTCCTCCAGCCCCGGGTTGTGGCCCACGAACAGCACCGACTCGGCCGTCGGCGGGAGCTGGCGGGCAACGGCCAGCAGGTCCCGGGTCGAGGCGTCGTAGAGCCGGTCCTCGACGCGGACCTCCGGCGCTGTGTCCAGTTCGGCGGCCACCAGCTCCCAGGTCTGCCGGGCTCGGGTCGCCGACGAGCAGACCGTGAGGTCGATCCGCCCAACCTGGTCGCGCAACCACCTCCCGGCCACCGGCGCCTCCCGCCGGCCACGTTCGGCAAGCGGCCGTTCGTGGTCGGCCACGCCGTCGGGCCAGAGGGACTTGGCGTGGCGCAACACGATCAGTCGACGCTCCATGTCGGAATTGTCGCGCCTTCCGTGTCCGCCTCGGCCGGTGGGTTCGGCCGGTTCCCGGCCCGCTCCCGTAGTCCGTCCGGTGGATCTGGCCCCGCGGAACACCGGGGTCGTTGCCAGGCGGACCTCGGCCGAGATGGCCAGATGATGAGCACGACGTTGCCGAAATGTGACGCTGGATCGGTCAAGCGACCCTTTTGGGTGACGCGTGTCACCCGCTACGTTGTGGCTCACAACTTATTTGGTCCGCACGCCGCCCCGGCGCGCGGGCCGGCGGGCGCGGTGGGAGGGACGTCAGATGGGCAGGAGTAGCGTGGCCTTGTTCGCGGCCGGTGCGGGGCTGGTACTCGCACTGACCGGATGCGGGGCGAACACGGCGGGCACCGGGGGAGGCTCCGGCGGTGGCGCGGCCGCGCCGGCCGGTGGGGTGAAGGTCGGGGTGATCCTGCCCGAGACCGCCACATCCGCCCGGTACGAGAGCTTCGACAAGCCGCTGCTGGACAAGGCGCTGCGGGCCGAGGGGCTCGACCCGGACATCCAGAACGCCCAGGGCGACGTGCAGAAGTTCTCCACCCTTGGCGACGGCATGATCAACAGTGGGGTGAAGGTCCTGATCATCGACGCGCCGAACAGCGAGGTAGGTGCCGCGGTGGCCAAGAAGGCCCAGGCCGCGGGTATCCCCACGATCGACTACGACCGGCTCAACCTCGGCGGCACCTCCGACTACTACGTCTCCTTCGACAACACCCGGGTCGGCGCGTTGCAGGGTGAGGGCCTGGTGCAGGGGGTCGGCGCCAAGCCCGGCGCGAACATCATCGAGATCGAGGGCGCGCCGACGGACAACAACGCCACCCTGTTCTACGAGGGCCAGCAGTCCGTGGTGAAGGCCAAGTACGACTCCGGGGAGTACAAGCTGGTCGGCAGCCAGCGCATCCCGGAGTGGAACAACCAGCAGGGCGGCGTGGTGTTCGAGCAGTTGCTCACCGCCAACGGCGGCCGGGTGGACGGCGTGCTCGCCGCGAACGACGGCATGGCCGGCGCGGTGATCACCGTGCTGAAGAAGGTCGGGCTGAACGGCAAGGTGCCGGTGACCGGCCAGGACGCTTCGCCGGACGCGCTGCAGGCCATCCTGCGCGGCGACCAGTACATGACCGTGTTCAAGCCGATCGCGCAGGAGGCCGAGGCCACCGCCAAGCTGGCCGCCGCGCTGGCCAAGGGCGACCGGGCCGCCGCCGACGCGCAGGCCACGGCCACCTCCCAAGATCCCAAGGGCAACCGGACGGTCAAGTCGGTGCTGCTCACCCCGATCTTGGTGACCAAGGACAACGTCAAGCAGGTAACTGACGAAGGCAGTGTCAAGGCGTCCGAGATCTGTGTCGCGGACACGAAGCCGGTCTGCGACCAGCTCGGCATTTCCTGACCCCGACCGGACGCCCGGCCCGCGTCGGGTGCCCGGTCAGCCCGCTCGGCGGAGGAGTTGAGATGACCACACCGATCCTGGAGATGACCCGGCTCAACAAGAGCTTCGGCCCGGTGCACGTGCTGCATGATGTCGACCTGGCGATCCGTCCCGGCGAGGTCACCGCGCTGGTCGGGGACAACGGCGCCGGGAAGTCCACCCTGGTCAAGTGCATCGCCGGGATCCACCCGGCGGACTCCGGGGAGATCCGCTGGGCGGGCAAGCCGGTGAAGATGACCGGCCCACGCGACGCCGCGGCGCTCGGCATCGAGGTCGTCTACCAGGATCTCGCCCTGGCCGACAACCTCGACATCGTGCAGAACATGTTCCTCGGCCGGGAGCGCGGCAAGGCCTGGGCGCTGGACGAGGCGGCCATGGAGCGGGCCGCCCGGGAGACCCTGGCGACGCTGTCCGTGCGGACGGTGAAGTCGGTGCGCACCCTGGTCTCGTCGCTGTCCGGCGGGCAGCGCCAGACCGTGGCGATCGCCAAGTCGGTGCTGTGGGACTCCAAGGTGGTGCTGCTCGACGAACCGACCGCCGCCCTCGGCGTGGCGCAGACCCGCCAGGTGCTGGACCTGGTGCGCCGGCTCGCCGAGCAGGGCCTGGGCGTCGTGCTGATCAGCCACAACATGGCCGACGTCTTCGAGGTCTCCGATCGCGTGGCGACGCTCTACCTCGGCCGGCTGGTCGCGGACCTGCCCACCCGGGACCTCACCCACGGCCAGGTGGTGGAGCTGATCACCGCCGGGCGTTCCGGAGACCTGGGACTCGCCCGACCCGACACCGTCACCATCTGAGGGGGACGAGATGACCGATACCAGCCCGGCCGGCGCACCGGCCACCCCCGAGAAGCCGCGCGACTCCGTGGCCGACCGCGCGGTGGCCGACTTCGGGATCGACACCACCGCACGCAGCACCGGCGAGGCGCTGCGCGACTACGCCGCCCGGGTACGCGGCGGCGAGCTCGGCTCCCTTCCCGCGCTGCTGGGACTGATCGTGCTGGGGGTGGTCTTCTCGGTCGCCTCGGACAGCTTCCTCACCCTGGGCAACATCGCCAACCTGCTGGCCCAGGGCGCCGGGGTCACGATCATCGCGATGGGCCTGGTATTCGTGCTGCTGCTCGGCGAGATCGACCTGTCGGCCGGCACCGCGTCCGGGGTGACCGCCGCGGTGCTCGCCCTGCACCTGGTCTCGGGCGGCAACCTGCTCGGCGGCATGGGCACCCCGGTGTTCGTGGTCTTCTGCCTGCTGCTGACGCTGGCCGTCGCGGTGGCCGCGCAGCTGCGGCTGTGGGCGGCCGCGGTGCCACCGGTGCTGGCGCTGGCGATGGCACTTGCCGGCATCCCGCCGAACCCGTGGCTGGAGATGCTGCTCGCCGTGTGCGTGGGCACCGCGATCGGCCTGCTCACCGGGTTCCTGGTGTCCCGGATCGGCATCCCGTCCTTCGTGGTGACCCTGGCGCTGTTCCTGGCCTGGCAGGGGGTGATCCTGCAGCTGATCGGGGAGGGCGGCACCCTCGGGCTGCGTGACGACACCCTGTTCGCGGTGGCCAACGGCAACCTCTCGGTCGCCGGCAGCTGGGTGCTGTTCGTGCTGGCCGCCGGCGGGTACGCGGCCGTGGTGCTGGCCCGGCACTACCGGCGACTGCGGGCCGGGCTGGTCACCCAGCCCACCCCGCTGGTGGCGGCCAAGGTCGGCGTGACATTGCTGCTCGGCGCGGTCGCCACGATCCTGCTCACCCGCAACCGCTCGCAGAGCGCGCTGATCGAGATCACCGGGGTGCCCTACGTGGTGCCGATCGTGCTGGTGCTGCTCGTGGTCGGCACCTACGTGCTGGACCGGACCAGCTACGGACGGCACATCTACGCGGTCGGCGGCAATGCCGAGGCGGCCCGCCGGGCCGGGATCAACGTGCCGCGGATCCGGGCCAGCGTGTTCGTGATCTCCGCGTCGGTGGCCGCGATCGGCGCCATCGTGTACTCCTCCAAGGTCGGCTCGGTCGACCCGAGCGCGGGTGGCGGCACGGTGCTGCTCTACGCCGTCGGAGCGGCGGTGATCGGTGGGACGTCGCTGTTCGGCGGCAAGGGCCGGATCAGCAACGCGGTCATCGGTGGCGCCGTACTGGCCATGGTGGCCAACGGCCTTGGGTTGCTGCGCCAGCCCGCCGCGGTGGTGTTCGTGATCACCGGACTGGTGCTGCTGCTCGCGGCGAGCGTGGACGCGCTGTCCCGGCGCAAGGCCAGCGCGGGTCGGTGAGCGACCGGGATCGTCGGCCGGGCGTGACCGGCGGCCCGGCGTGACCGGCGGCTCCGGGCTCGGTCACCGGATCGTGCCCAGTGCAGGAGCCGGCACCGAGGGCGCCCGGCCGGACGACGCCCGGCGGCACAACCGCACCGCGGTGCTGCGCCGGCTGCATCTCGGCGGGCCGTGCACCCGCGCGGTGCTGGCCGGCGAGCTGGGGCTCAACCGCAGCACGATCAAGGCTGTGGTGGACGGGCTCGCCGAGTCCGGGTTCGTCAGCGAGCGGCTGCCGGCCCGGCGCAGCGGCGCCGGCCGGCCGTCGCTGCTCGTGCTGCCCCGACCGCGTTCGGCGGTGGCGCTGGCCGTCGACATCCGGGTGGACCGGGTGTCGATGGCGCTGGTGGGCCTGGGCGGGGAGAACCTGGGCCGGCTGAGCTGGCGGCTGCGGGCCCGGGCCCGGGAACCCCGCGAACTGCTGAGCAGGGTGATCGAGTCGGCCGGGCTGCTCGCCGAGGAGCTGGACACCGAGGTGGTCGCTGCCGGCGTCTCGGTTCCCGGGCTGGTGCGCCGGGCCGACGGGCTGGTCCGCGAGTCGCCGCACCTGGGGTGGTCGGACGTGGCGCTGGGCGAGCTGCTGTCCGCCGGGCTGCGGATACCGGTGACGGTGGCCAACGACGCCGAGCTGGGCGCGCTGGCCGAGCACCACCGCGGCGTGGCCCGGGGCGCGGCGGACCTGGTATTCGTGGTCGGCGACGTCGGTGTCGGCGGCGGGGTGATCTCCGGGGGCCGGGCGTTGCGCGGTGCTGGCGGCTATCCCGGGGAGCTGGGCCACATGGTGGTCCGACCGGACGGGAGGCGATGCCACTGCGGGTGCCGGGGCTGCTGGGAGACCGAGATCGGTGAAGCCGCGCTGCTGCGGGCACTGGATCTGCAACCTGGTACCCCGCGCGGCGAGCTGGTCGCCGAGCTGCGCGAGCTCGGCGCGACACCGGCCGCCGCGCTGACCCGGCTGGCCGAGTTCACCGACTGGCTCGCCCTGGGTCTGGTTAACGTGGTCACCGTGTTCGCCCCGGAGGTGGTGGTGCTCGGTGACCTGCTGACCGCGCTGCCACAACCGGTGCTCGGCACGGTCGCAGACCGGGTGCGGGAACGCAGCATGGTGAGCCGGGCGATCGGCCACACCCGGGTGGTGCGCTCGGCGCTGGGCACCGAGGCGCAGCTCGTCGGGGCCGCCGAGCTGGCGTTCGACCCGGTACTGGCGGCTGTCTGACGGATCCGGGTCCGCGGCTGCGCCCCGCCGGCCCGGCACGGAATTCGCGGTGGGCGACGCCACCCGGCCCGCTCGACCTGGGCCCGCCTCCGCCGTTTCGTCCCCCCGTCGGGTTACCGTGTCGGCCATGGCGGGACGATCGACCACGGGCAGACGGGCCAGCACGACCCGGGGCAGGCAACCCGCGGCGCGTCGCGGATCGACCGCCCGGACCGCGCGGCCCCGACCCTCCGGCCCGCCCAAGGATGTGATCTATCTGCTGGGCCGGCTGCTCGGCGGGCTGCGTCGGGGCGTCGGGCGGGTGGCCGAGATCGACCCGGGGCACCGTCGTGACGGCATCGCCCTGGTGCTGATCGGACTGGCCGTGGTGGTGGCGGCCGGCGTGTGGTGGGGCGGCGGCGGTCCGGTCGGTCGGGGGGTGACCATCGGGCTGACCACGGTGATCGGCGCGGCGGCCTACCCGCTGCCGGTGTTCATGGTGGGTCTGGGCCTGTACCTGATGGGCACCCCGGCGTCTCCGGAGGCCCGACCCCGGGTGGTGTTCGGTGCGCTGCTGCTCACCTTCGGCGGGCTCGGGCTGGCGCACGTGCTCGCCGGGGCACCGCTGCAGCTGCCGGAGTGGCGCCGCGCGGGTGGCGCGCTGGGCTACGTGGCCGGAGCGCCGCTGACCGTCGGGCTGACCGGGTGGGTGTCAGCGCCGGTGCTGGCGCTGGCCGCGCTGTACGGGGTCCTGCTGCTGGTCGGCACCCCGGTGCGCGAGGTGCCCGCTCGGGTACGCGCCGTGTTCGGCGGGCCGATGCGGGAGCCGGACGCCGAGCCGGGCCACGGCGACCAACCCGGGCCGGACGACCTGGCGCCGAGCGAGCCGAACGCGGCCCGGCTGCGCCGTCCGGCCCGCCGCCGGCAGGCGTCCGGGTACGCGGACGCGGTGGACGAGGCGTTCGCCGGCGCCGTGCTGGACGACCCGCCTTCGACTACGCCGTCGGCACGGTCCGCCCCGCGCCCGGCAGCCCTTGTGCCGCCCACCTCGGTGCCGGAGAAGGCCGCCGGCCCGGAGCAGCCGGTCACTTCCGGCAAGCCCGACAGGACGGGCAAGGACGACAGGTCCGGTAAGCCCGATGCGTCCGAGAAGCCGGCCGATGCCGACCGGTTCGACGTGCGGGACCGTCCGGAGTCCGGCGAGGGCGGCTACCAGCTGCCCCCAGAAGATCTGCTGCCCGCCGGCGCGCCGCCGAAGACCCGCAGCGCCGCGAACGACGCGATGATCGAGGCGATCACCGGGGTGCTCGACCAGTTCAACGTCGACGCGCAGGTCACCGGCTTCACCCGGGGCCCGACGGTCACCCGCTACGAGATCGAGCTGGGCCCGGCGGTCAAGGTCGAGAAGATCACTCAGCTGACCCGCAACCTCGCGTACGCGGTGGCGAACGACAACATCCGCCTGCTGGCGCCGATCCCGGGCAAGTCGGCGGTGGGCATCGAGGTGCCCAATACCGACCGGGAGATGGTGCGCCTGGGCGACGTGCTGCGCTCGGGCAACGCCCGCAAGGAGCAGCACCCGATGGTGATCGGGCTGGGCAAGGACATCGAGGGGCACTTCCTCTGCGCCAACCTGGCGAAGATGCCGCACCTGCTGGTCGCCGGCTCCACCGGTTCCGGCAAGTCCAGCTTCGTCAACTCGATGCTGGTCTCCCTGCTCTCCCGGGCCACCCCGGACGAGGTCCGGATGATCCTGATCGACCCGAAGATGGTCGAGCTGACCCCGTACGAGGGCATCCCGCACCTGATCACCCCGATCATCACCCAACCGAAGAAGGCGGCCGCCGCGCTGTCCTGGCTGGTCGAGGAGATGGAGCAGCGCTACCAGGACATGCAGGCCAGCAAGGTCCGGCACGTCGACGACTTCAACCGGAAGGTGAGATCAGGCGAGATCTCGACGCCGTTGGGCTCCGAGCGGGTGTACCGGCCCTACCCGTACATCCTGGCCATCGTGGACGAGCTTGCCGACCTGATGATGACCGCGCCGCGCGACGTGGAGGACGCGGTCGTCCGGATCACCCAGAAGGCCCGCGCCGCCGGCATCCACCTGGTACTGGCTACCCAGCGCCCGTCGGTCGACGTGGTCACCGGTCTGATCAAGACCAACGTGCCGTCCCGGCTGGCGTTCGCCACCAGCTCGCTCACCGACTCCCGGGTCATTCTGGACCAGCCCGGCGCCGAGAAGCTGATCGGCATGGGTGACGGGCTCTACCTGCCGATGGGCGCGTCGAAGCCGGTCCGGATGCAAGGCGCGTTCGTCTCCGACGACGAGATCAGCGCGGTGGTCGACTTCGCCAAGGAGCAGGCTCAGCCGGAGTACAACGACACCGTCACCGCGCAGAAGGCCGGCGAGCAGCGCGAGGTCGACCCGGAGATCGGCGACGACCTGGACGTGCTGCTGCAGGCCGCCGAGCTGATCGTGACCTCGCAGTTCGGCTCGACCTCGATGCTGCAGCGCAAGCTACGGGTCGGGTTCGCCAAGGCCGGCCGGCTGATGGATCTGCTGGAGAGCCGAGGCGTGGTCGGCCCGTCCGAGGGCTCGAAGGCCCGCGACGTGCTGGTCAAGCCGGAGGAGCTGGACGGGCTGCTGTGGCTGATCCGAGGAGGGCAGAGCGGCGGCCCTGCAGGCGACGACGGCCCGGACGAAGACGAGGACTCCGAGCCCAGCCGAGTAGGATGATCGTGTGACGAAGAGATCGACGCCGCCGTTGCGGCCTGGTTGCGGCGACGGCCCGGTGCCGAGCCCGGGGATGCGGTCGGGGTCCCCTCACAACGCCTCGGGTGAGTGCTGACCCGGGTTGTCGCTGACCAGGTCGTCGGGTACTGCGGGCAGCACGGTGGCCAGGTAGTCGCGAGTCGCCGCGCCGGTGCCCACGTCGCGCCCGGCGGCCTCGGAGAGGAACCAGCGGTGCTCGAGTACCTCGTGGAACACCTCCGCCTCGTCCAGCTTGCCGCGCAGCCGCGGTGAGATCGCCTCCACCACGGGCCGGTAAACCTCGTCCAGCCAACGGGTGGCCGCCACCGACTCGGACATCGGCCGGCGCAGCACCCGCTCCAGGTGCGCCCGGTAGCCCTGGATGTCGTCGAGCAGCCGGCGGGCCTGGTTCTCCCCGACGTCCAGGCCGGTGTGCGCCCGCAGCCGGCGCCGGTGGTGGCCCGGTTCGGCAACCCGGGTGCGCAGCCGCAGCCGGTTGCCCGCCCCGGCCTCGACCAGCTCGATCTCGTCGATGTCGAACCCGAGGTCGTGCAGCCGCCGGACCTTCTCGGTGACCCGATAGCGTTGCTCGCCCGGGGTGAACACCTCCTCGCGGGTCAGCTCGTCCCACAGCGCGCGGTAGCGCCGGTCCAGGTCGTCGATGATGGTCACCGGGTCGATGCCCGGTGGCAGCAACCCGGCGGCCGCCAGATCGAGCAGCTCGCCGCCGACATTGTGCCGGGCGGTCTCGATGTCGTAGCCGCGCTGGCCGTCGGACAGGGTCTCGTGCAGCTCGCCCGTCTCGGCGTCCACCAGGTGCGCGGCCAGCGCGCCCGCGTCGAGCCGGAACAGCGTGTTGGACAGTGAGCAGTCGCCCCACATGAAGCCGGCCAGGTGCAACCGGACCAGCAACTCGACCTGGGCGTCCAACAGCCGGTCGGTCGGATGCCGGCCCCGGGGGTTGGCGAACAGTGCCCGGTAGGACGAGGAGTACTCCAGGAACCGGGTGACCAGCACCGCGTCCTGCCCGTCCGGGCGCTCCACCACGACGCCCACTACCTGCACCGTCGGGATGTGCAGCTGCGCCACCCGGCGCAGCAACCGGTACTCCCGCCGGGCCAGCCGCTCGGGCAGCTCCTTGCAGGCGAACACCCCGCCGTCCTGCTCGACGAACCGGACGACGTGCCGGTGCAAACCCCGGGTGGGGACCTCCACCAACCGCTCGTCGTCCCAGTCGGTCAGCGGCTCCCGCCACGGCAGCGTGAGCAGGTCGGCCGGTGACTCGTCGGTCGGCCCGGTCGGCCCGGCCGGGGGGACGAAGACGAAGCGCAATCGGTACACCTCCCGGTTGCCGGGTGAGTGCGGTCACAGGATGATGAAACACGTTCGGGGGACGTCGGTCACGGCCCGTCCATCTTCCAGCACACCGCGGAGGACCCATGAGCCATCCCGCCCGCCGACGCGGTCCGGTGCTGGTGGCCGTGGTCGCGCTGCTCGCCACGCTGGCCGGCTGCGGCGGCGCCGAGGCTGGTCCGCCCACGTTGACCTGGTACATCAACCCCGACGACGGTGGGCAGGCGGAGATCGCGCAGCGGTGCACGGCCGCCGCGAACGGCCGTTACCGGATCGATGTCTCCCAGCTGCCCCGGGAGGCCACCGAGCAGCGCCAGCAGCTGATCCGGCGGCTCGCCGCCAACGACTCCTCGATCGACATCATGAGCCTGGACCCGCCGTACGTGCCCGAGTTCGCCCAGGCCGGTTTCCTCGCCCCGGTACCGCCGGACGTGGCGGCCCGGGCCGGCGACGGCGTGCTGCCCAGTGCGCTCGAGGGCGCCACCTGGCAGGGCCGACTGGTGGCCGTCCCCTTCTGGGCGAACACCCAGCTGCTCTGGTACCGCAGGTCGGTGGCCGCCGCGGCCGGTCTGGACCTGTCCCAGCCGGTGACCTGGGAGCAGCTGATCCGGGCCGCACAGGCCCAGCGCACGCAACTGGCGGTGCAGGGTCGGCGCGCGGAGAGCCTGACGGTGTGGATCAATGCGTTGGTCGAGTCGGCCGGGGGTTCGATCATCGTCGACCCGTCGGTGGGCAACCCGGAGAACATCAAGCTCGGCCTCACCGAGGAGCCGGCGGTGCGCGCCGCCGAGGTGATGCGCGGCGTGGCCGACGCGGGCGTCGGTGGCCCGGCGCTGTCCACCGCCGGCGAGGACGAGAACGTCGCCGCGTTCGAGGACGGCGCGGCCGGGTTCATGGTGAACTGGCCGTTCGTCTGGGGACGGGCGAAGTCCGGCGTCGAGGGTGGCACGCTCGACCCGGCGGTCGTGGCGGACTACGGCTGGACGCTCTACCCGCGGGTGGTGGCCGGTACCCCGAGCGCGCCACCGCTGGGCGGGATCGACCTCGGCGTCGGCGCCTTCAGCCGCCACCCCGACCTGGCATACCAGGCCACCGAGTGCATCACGACCGCCGAGAACCAGGCCTACTACTTCGTGACCAACGGCAACCCGGCCGCACGGGCCTCGGTGTACGACGACCCGACGGTGCTCCGGGAGTTCCCGATGGCCCCGACCATCCGCGACTCGCTGGAGCAGGCCGCGCCCCGACCCAAGACGGCCTACTACAGCGAGGTCTCGGAGAGCCTGCAGCGGGTCTACCACCCGCCCGGTGAAGTGGTGCCCGGCCAGACCGGAGCGGAGGCCGCGGCACTGATCGCGGCGGTCCTGGCGAAGAAGGAGCTACTGTGACGACCACCGCGCCGCCTCCGTCGGACACCTCGGTACCCGCGGCGACGAGACCCCCCGCGATCAGCGACCGGTCCCGCGCCGAGCGCCGGCTCGGGTGGATGCTGGCCGGGCCCGCGTTCGGGGTGATGCTGCTGGTCACCGCCTACCCGATCCTGCAGGCGGTCTATGACTCGTTGTTCGACTTCCGGCTCACCGATCCGACCAACCGCTCGTTCGTCGGGCTGGACAACTACACGGTGATCATCACCGACCGGATCTGGTGGACCTCGATCGGGGTGACGCTGTTCATCACCGCGGTCACGGTGGCCGTCGAGCTGGTGTTGGGATTCGCTCTCGCGCTCGTCATGATCAAAATGTTGAGGGCGATCCGGCCGTTCATCCGGGCCGCCATCCTCATTCCCTACGCGGTGATCACCGTGGTGTCCGCGTTCTCCTGGCAGTACGCGTTCTCCTTGGACTCGGGGTTCGTGAACTCCTGGTTCGGCTGGCTGCCCGGGATCGCGGCGGACACCGACTGGTTCGGCGGCACCTGGTCGTCGCTGTTCGTGATCTGCCTCACCGAGATCTGGAAGACCACCCCGTTCATCTCGCTGCTGCTGCTGGCCGGTCTGGCGCAGGTGCCCGAGGTGCTCCAGGAGGCGGCGAAGGTCGACGGGGCGACCTGGTGGCAACGGATGTCCAGGGTCACCATCCCGAACATGAAGGCCGCGATCATGGTCGCGCTGCTGTTCCGCAGCCTGGACGCGTTCCGGATCTTCGACACCATCTTCGTGATGACCGGCGGGGCCAACAACACCGAGAGCGTCGCCTTCCTGGCCTACCGCCAGACAATCGCCCGCCTGGAGATCGGGCTCGGCTCCGCGGTGTCGGTGATGCTGTTCCTCTGCGTGGTGCTGATCAGCGTGCTGTTCATCAAGGGCTTCAAGGTCGACCTGTCGGCAACCCGAGGAGACCGCTGATGTCCACCCGCGAGCGGAACTGGTGGCTGGTCGCCGGCCTGGTCATCGTGATCTACACCCTGTTCCCGGTGGCCTGGATCGTGTCCCTGTCCTTCAAGTCGTCGGCCGACATCGCCAACGGTCAGTTCCTGCCGACGGTGTTCAGCTGGGAGAACTACTCCACCATCTTCACCGGCGACGCGGCCGAGCTGTTCCTGCCGGCGCTGCGCAACTCGTTCGGCATCTGCCTGATCGCCACCGCGATCTCCTGCGTGCTGGCCATGTTCGCCGCCTATGCCATCGCCCGGCTGGACTTCCCCGGCAAGAAGCTGATCCTGTCCACCGCGCTCGCGGTGGCGATCTTCCCGGTGATCTCCATCGTAACGCCGCTGTTCAACCTGTGGCGCCAGATCGGGCTCTACGACACCTGGCCGGGGCTGATCCTGCCCTACCTGTCGCTGACGTTGCCGATCTCCATCTGGACACTGTCGGCGTTCTTCCGGGAGATCCCGTGGGAGATGGAGCAGGCCGCGCAGGTCGACGGCGCCACCACCTGGCAGGCTTTCACCAAGGTGATCGTCCCGCTGGCCGCGCCCGGGGTGTTCACCACCGCGATCATCGCGTTCTTCCTGGCCTGGAACGACTTCGTCTACGGCATCTCACTGACCTCGACGGGTGCGTCGCGGCCGGTGCCAGCGGCATTGGGGTTGTTCTCCGGCGCGTCGCAGTTCGAGTCGCCGAACGGACCGATCGCGGCGGCCGCGGTCATCGTCACCATCCCGGTCGTGGTGCTGGTTCTGCTGTTCCAGCGGCGGATCGTCGCCGGACTCACCAACGGCGCGGTGAAGGGGTAGGAGATGCAGGGGGAGTGAGCATCGCAGCGAGCGCCAGCGAGCGAGGAGCGCAGCGAGCCCGGAATCGACCATCGGAGTAGGGACACGTCATGGCATCGGTCGAGATGCGTAACATCGTCAAGAAGTACGGCGACGGGTTCCCGGCGGTCAACGACGTGAGCCTGGACATCGCCGACGGCGAGTTCATGATCCTGGTGGGCCCGTCCGGCTGCGGGAAGTCGACGCTGCTGCGGATGGTCGTCGGGCTGGAGGACATCACCAGCGGCGACATGCTCATCGGTGGTCAACGGGTCAACGACAAGGCGCCCCGGGACCGCAACCTCTCGATGGTCTTCCAGAACTACGCGCTCTACCCGCACCTGTCGGTCTACGAGAACATCGCCTTCCCACTGCGGCTGCAGAAGGTCTCCGACGACGAGGTCCGCCGGCGGGTCACCGAGGCGGCCGACGTGCTGGAGCTGCACGAGCACCTGGAGCGCAAGCCGGCCAACCTGTCCGGCGGGCAGCGCCAGCGAGTGGCGATGGGCCGGGCCATCGTGCGGGCCGCCGACGCGTTCCTGTTCGACGAGCCGCTGTCCAACCTGGACGCCAAGCTGCGCGGTCAGATGCGGACCGAGATCGCCCGGTTGCAGCGTCGGCTGGGCATCACCACCATCTACGTCACCCACGACCAGACCGAGGCGATGACCTTGGGCGACCGGGTCTGTGTGCTGCGCAAAGGGTTGATCCAGCAGGTGGCTTCGCCGCGCGAGCTCTACGAGCAGCCGGTCAACTTGTTCGTCGCCGGGTTCATCGGGTCACCGCCGATGAACTTCCTCCCGGCGAAGGCGCACGGCGGCAAGCTGGAGACCCCGTTCGGCACGATCGTGCTCGACCAGCGTCGGGTGGACGCGGTGGGTGACCGCGAGCTGGTGCTGGTCGGGATCCGGCCGGAGTACTTCGAGGACGCCTCGCTGGTGGACGAGGCCAAGCGCGAGCACGGCACGGTGTTCCGGGCGACCGTCGACGTGACCGAGTGGCTGGGTGACTCGCAGTACGCCTACCTCCCGTTCGACGCCCCGCCGGAGGTCACCGGACAGCTCCGGGATCTCTCGCGGGAGCTGGACAGCGACCAGCTGCGCACCCAGGCGGTGGTGTCGATCGATGCGGCGAGCCGGCTGCGGGAGGGCCAAGAGGCCCAGTTCTGGCTGGACAGCCGCAAGGTGCACGTCTTCGACCCGGCGTCGGGAGACAACCTCACCCGGGACGCCGAGGCCGGCGCGGAGCTGACCCGGTTGGCCGGCGAGGACCGGGCCGCGCAGGTCGAGCAGGCCCGTGCCGGGGCGGTCGGCTGAGGTCGCCGACCCGGCGGGGGACGGGCGCCGCACCCAGGATGAGGCGGTGACGACCTCCGACCCGACCGACGTCGAATCCCGCGCCGCGCCGTGGTGGCGCACGGCGGTGGTGTACCAGATCTACCCCCGCTCGTTCGCCGACTCCGACGGCGACGGCGTCGGTGACCTGCCCGGGATCACCGCCCGCCTGGCGTACGTGGCCGACCTGGGGGTGGACGCCGTCTGGTTGTCCCCGTTCTACGTCTCACCGATGGCCGACGCCGGTTACGACGTGGCCGACCACCGCGACGTCGACCCGCTGTTCGGCACCCTGGCCGACGCCGACCGGCTGATCGCCGAGGCGCACCGCCTCGGGCTGCGGGTGATCGTGGATTTGGTGCCCAACCACACCTCCGACGCGCACCCGTGGTTCCGCGCGGCGCTGGCCGCCGGCCCGGGCAGTTCCGAGCGGGCCCGCTACCTGTTCCGGGAGGGGGCCGGCCCGGACGGGGCGCGGCCGCCGAACGGTTGGCAAAGCGTGTTCGGCGGGGCGGCGTGGAACCGGGTCACCGAACCGGACGGCCGCGCTGGGCAGTGGTACCTGGCCATGTTCGACTCCCGCCAGCCCGACCTGGACTGGTCGAACCCGGAGGTGCACGCGGAGTTCGAGGACGTGCTGCGCTGGTGGCTGATGCGCGGTGTGGACGGGTTCCGGGTGGACGTGGCGCACGGGCTGGTCAAGGCGGACGGTCTGCCCGAGTGGGACCGCCCGCACGAGCTGATCACCGCCGGCAGCGAGCGAGCACCGATGTGGGACCAGGACGGCGTGCATGAGGTCTACCGGGCCTGGCGGCGGGTGGTCGACAGCTATCCGGGGGAGCGGATGCTGGTCGCCGAGGCGTGGGTGGCCCCGCCCGAACGGCTCGCCCGCTACGTCCGACCGGACGAGATGCACCAGGCGTTCAACTTCGACTTCCTGCTCGCGGGGTGGAGCGCGCGGCGGCTCCGGGCGGCCGTCGACTCGTCGATCGAGGCCAACGCCGGGGTCGGCGCGCCGCCCACCTGGGTGCTGAGCAACCACGACGTCGTGCGGCACACCAGCCGGCTGACGCTTGCCCCAGGCGAGCGCCCGGACGGCATCGGCCCGCACGACCCGCAACCGGACGAGTCGCTCGGGCTGCGCCGGGGCCGGGCGGCGACCGCGATCATGCTGGCGCTGCCCGGCGGCGCGTACCTGTACCAGGGCGAGGAGCTGGGGCTGCCCGAGCACACCACGCTGCCGGACGAGGTGCGCCAGGACCCGACCTGGTTGCGCAACGGTGGGACGGTCGCCGGCCGGGATGGCTGCCGGGTGCCGATCCCCTGGGAGGCCGGGGTGCCGACATTCGGGTTCTCGACAGGTGGGCGCGGCTGGCTGCCCCAGCCCGCCGGATACGCCCGGTACGCCGCCGACATTCAGCGCGGTGATCCCGCATCCACCCTGGAGCTGTACCGCCGGATGCTGCGCCTGCGTCGCGCGTTTCGACTCGGTGAGAGCGGCCTGAGCTGGGCGGACGGTGTCTGCGGCGGTGGGGGAGCCGGGGACGACGTGCTCGCCTTTCGGCTGGATGGTCCCGGTGGCCCGGTGCTGGTGGTGGCGAACCTGGGGCCGGGGCCGTGCAGGCTCCCGGCGGAGGTGGGGCGGGTGGTGCTGGCCACCGCCGACCTCGGCCCGTCCGGCGGCGTGCCGACCGACGCCACGGTCTGGGTGCGCCCGGACTGACCGCGGGCGCGCCCGTCACGTCCTGCTCGGGGGTCCGCGCCACCGACCTCATGGCGCCGCCGCGTCCTGGATCGTGGTGATCCGGTCAGGGTTGCGTCCACCCTCGCCGGACCCGGTCACGTGGTCCAGCCCGGAGAGGGTCAGGGTCCGGGCGACCGCGCTGCCGGGCCGGACCCGAATGGCGACGGTTCGGCCGAGGGTCTCGCCGCGCTCGACGACGTCGATGATGAGGGCTACCCCGGCGCTGGCCAGGTAGGTTGTCGACCGTAGGTCCAGGGTCAGCGGTGTGGGATCGTCCCCGGGCCGGACCGCGTCCAGAAGCTCGGCGCGCAGGGTGTGGACGTTGGTGAGGTCGACGTGCCCAGGCAGTACGACCTGGTCCGCGGTCGCCGCCGCGGGGGTGGGCCGGTCGGATCGCGGCATCGGCGCGGGCGGTTGCCCGGGCGGCAGGTCCTCCCCGGTCGGTGCCGGGGGGAGGCGGAAACGCACGGTCGTTCCGGCCGTGTCGTGGCGTACGTCCACGTCGTCGGCGAGCACGCCGATCATGGACAGGCCGCGGCCGCGGTGGCCCGGATCGTCCGGCGGCGGGCGCCACCGGCCGAGGTCGGTGACGGTCACGGCAACCGAGCCGTCCGCGGTCCTGGCAAGCTCGAACTCGACCGAGCCCGGCTCGGTGTCGCGGTAGGCGTGCTCCATGGAGTTCGCCAGCGCCTCTCCGAGGGCGAACTGCAGGTCCTGACACATGTCCTCGGGCAGCCCGCACTGGCCGGCCCACACGCCGACTTCCGTGCGCACGCCGGCGAGCTCCGCCGGGTCGGCCGGCCGTCGTCGGCGCATCGGTGCCGGCATGAACCTGGCGGTGATCAACGCGATGTCGTCCGGAGCGGATGGATCGTCGGCGAACTCCCGCAGGATCGCCGAGGCCGCTCGTGCTGGTCCGTGAGCCGCGAGCCGACCGGCGGTCTCCGCCAGTCGACGCAGGTCGTGCCCCACCGGGCTCGCGGGGCGTTCGACCAGGCCGTCGGTGTAGAGGATCACCGTGGAACCGGGCGCGATGGTGACCGAATGGTCGCGGTAGGGGGCTGCCCGAACGGTGGGGGGAAGGCCGAGGACCGGGCCTGGTACAGCGTCCTCGAGGAAGCGGGTGCCGTCGAGGGTGACCAACAGCGCGGGAGGATGTCCGGCACTGGCCCACAGCACGTCACCGCTGAGGCAATCCAGCAGCAGGCAGATCGCCGAGGAGCCCCGGGCGCCCGGAATCCGGGCGGCGAAGCGGTCCAGCTGGTGCAGGGCCCGCGAGGGCGAGTCGCCGCGCAGTAGGCACAACGCGAGCGCCGTACGCAGCTGACCCATCAGCGCGGCGGCGGCCGGACCATGCCCGACCACGTCGCCGACGGCGATAGCCACGGTGTGCTGGCCGATGTCCAGCACGTCGTACCAGTCACCGCCGGCCTGGGCTACGTCCGCCGCGGGCAGGTAATGGGCGGCGAACTCGATGCGTTCGAGGCACGGAATCCCGGCGGGCAGCAAGCTGCGCTGCAACGTTTCCGCGATGTCGTGCTCAGCCTGATGCAAGCGGGCGCGCTCGAGTGCCTGCGCGCTCTGCCCGGCCAGGGCGAGGATCGTGCTGCGCTGTTGCGGGGAGAGGTCCGGCGCCCCGTGGTCGAAGGACATGCCCAGAGCACCGGTCACGGTGTCATCGAGGACGAGCGGCACCGAAATATCCACGGCCGGAACCTGCTCGGCCGCGGTGAAGCTGCGTTCCTGCCACGCGAGCTGGGAGCGCTTGGCCAGCCAGACCGCTTCACCGGTGCGCGCGGTGTAGGCCAGCGGGTGCGCGGCGGACAGCGGGAGCTCGGCCGGCGGGTCCTCTCCGGACGTTGTGCCACCGGGGGTGGCATCGACCTGCGCGAAGACGATGTGCAGTTTTGGGCCGGTGCAGGTGGCCACGTAGGTCGTCCGGGCGCCGAACGCGGCGGCTGCCTCGGCGATGGCGCGGCGGACCTGGTCCGGGGTGCGGGCTCGGGACAGCGCGCTGACCATGGAGGTGAGCTGTTCGGCCGAGCGTCTCGCGTCGCTCTCGACCTGCAGCGACCTCGACCGGCGCAACGACAGTGCGCACTGGTCGGCGAGGGTCATGGCGTCGCGCCGTACCGGCTCGTCGAGGGTGACGTCGTGGACGAAGCCGATGCCGATCGCGCCGACGACATCGTCGCCGATCAACAGTGGCAGGCCCACCACCCCCTGGTAGCCGTACTCGCCGAGCATGTCGACCAGGTGGGGGTATCGGTCGCGCCATGCCGAATCAGCCTCCGACCACACCGCGATGCGGCCGCGCGCGGCGTCGGCGACCGGCGCGGGAGCGTCCAACGGCATCGTGGTCCACCCCTCGCGGGCTCCCTGCACCCAACCGCCCAACGTCACCGCGTCGAGACTCTCCGCGCCACGCAACTCGTAGACCGCCACCGAGTCGGTGCCCATCAGCAGGCCGAAGTGCTCCACCGCGACGTCGGCAACCTCCATCGGGGTGACCGCACGCGCGAAAGCCAGACTCGCCCTGGTGAGCAGGCCGAGCCGGGCGGCTGAGGCCCGCTCGCGTGCGAGCTCGGCCACCAGATCGTCGGTGGAGCGACCGGACACGGCACCTCAGCTCTGGATCTCGACATCGGGGAGCGACCGGCTGCCGTCGAGGCAACCCGCCGGGATCAACAACCGACCGTGTTTTCCCGGAAGCCGCGCCGGGCAAACGCCGCGCGGGGCACCGACGAGCCGCTCGGCTCGTCCCGTCGGCGAACCGCGGGCAGAGCCCGGAGTTACAGCTGCAGCAGCATCCGGGCGTTGCCCAGGGTGTTGGGTCGGACGTAGGCCAGGTCGAGGAACTCGGCCACACCGGCGTCGTAGGACCGCCGCATCTGCTCGTATACCTCGGGGGCGACCGGCGCTCCGTCTATCTCCACGAACCCGTGCCGGCCGAAGAACTCGCGTTCGAAGGTGAGCACGAACACCCGACCTACGCCGAGCTCTCGGGCGGTGGCCAGCAGCGCCTCCACCAGCACGCCGCCGATGCCCCGCCCGGCCATGGCCGGATCCACCGCCACCGTGCGGATCTCGGCCAGGTCGGCCCACAACACGTGCAGCGCGCCGCACCCCACCACCCGGCCGGCGTCCTCCACGACCCAGAACTCCTGGACGTCCTCGTAGAGGGTGATCATGTCCTTGGCCAGCAGCACCCGCCCGGCATACTGGTCGACCAGTGCCTTGATACCGACGACGTCACCGGTACGGGCGCGCCGGGCATCCGCCGGGCTGGCACTGGCCGTCACGTCTGGTGACGATAGATGATCCTGATGGTCGACTCCGACCTCGCTCCGCTCCTCGCTCGCCGGGGCTCGCTGCGATGCTCACTCGGTCTGCGTCTCCGGACGGCGGATACGCTGAGCGGGTGCCTTCCGGACAGTCCACCTCCCGCGGCGCGGCCCAGGCCGCCGACGGGACCCGACGCGCGGCCCTGGTGACCCTCGGCTGCGCCCGCAACGACCTGGACTCCGAGGAGCTCGCCGGTCGGCTGACCGCCCAGGGCTGGGATCTGGTGGACGCCGAGGCGGACGGTGACCAGGCCCCGGACGTAATCGTGGTGAACACCTGCGGGTTCGTCGAGCAGGCCAAGAAGGACTCCATCGACACGGTGCTCGCCGCTTCTGAGATCGCACAAGCCACGGCCGCGAAAGTGGTCGCGGTCGGCTGCCTGGCCGAGCGCTACGGCGCCGAGCTGGCGACCAGCCTGCCCGAGGCGGACGCGGTTCTCGGCTTCGACCACTACGCCGCGCTGGGCGAGCGCCTCGACGACGTGCTCGCCGGGCGCGCGCCTGCCGCGCACACCCCGGTGGACCGGCGGACGCTGCTGCCGATCAGCCCGGTGCAGCGCCCGGCGGCGGCCGAGACGGTGGCCATCCCCGGTCACGCCTGGGTGCCCGACCTGGCGACGTCCGACCTGGCCGCCATCGCCGGGCGGCGGCGCCGGTTGGACGAGCGCCCGGTGGCTCCGCTGAAGCTGGCCTCGGGCTGCGACCGGCGCTGCGCGTTCTGCGCCATTCCGTCCTTTCGCGGTGCGTTCGTCTCCCGCCCGGCCGGTGAGATCCTCGCCGAGGCGGCCTGGCTGGCCGGCGAGGGAGTCCGGGAGGTGGTGCTGGTCAGCGAGAACTCCACTTCCTACGGCAAGGACCTCGGCGACCTGCGGGCGCTGGAGAAGCTGCTGCCGGCCCTGGCCAGGGTGCCCGGCATCGACCGGGTGCGGGTGAGCTACCTGCAGCCGGCCGAGACCCGCCCGGGACTGGTGGAGGTGATCGCCGGCACCCCCGGCGTGGCGCCCTACTTCGACCTGTCCTTCCAGCACGCCAGTGCACCGGTGCTGCGCCGGATGCGGCGCTTCGGCTCGGTCGAGGAGTTCCTGGCGTTGTGTCGACGGATCCGTGAGCTCGCCCCGGACGCCGGCATCCGCAGCAACGTCATCGTCGGGTTCCCCGGGGAGACCGAGCACGACGTGGCCGAGCTGGAACGGTTCCTCACCGAGGCCCGGCTGGACGCGGTGGGCGTGTTCGGCTATTCCGACGAGGAGGGCACCGAGGCCGCCGGCTACCCCGACAAGGTACCCGAGGAGGTTGTCGCGGGGCGGGTGGAGCGGTTGGCCACCCTGGTCGAGGAGCTGACCGCGCAGCGGGCCGAGGACCGGGTCGGTGACCGGGTGCGGGTGCTGGTCGAGGAACTGGGCGACCCGGACACCGACGGGGAGGACGGCGAGGCCGTCGGTCTGGGGCGAGCCGCGCACCAGGGCCCGGACTCCGACGGCGAGTGCGTGCTGACCGGTCCGGGCTGGTCAGTGGGGGAGCTGGTGGACGCGACCGTGCTGGAGTCGGAGGGGGTCGACCTGGTGGTGGCCCGGGCGGGCCCACCATGACCGGGCCGGCCGGCCGACCGGACGTCCCGGTGGTCAACATCGCCAATGCGCTGACGACGCTGCGCCTGCTGCTGGTGCCGGTGTTCCTCTACTGCCTGCTGACCGCCGACGGCGAGCAGGTGGGCTGGCGGGCACTGGCCGGCGCGGTGTTCGTGGTGGCGTCGCTGACCGACCGGCTGGACGGGCACCTGGCCCGCCGGTACGGGCTGGTCACCCGGTTCGGCGTGGTGGCCGACCCGATCGCGGACAAGGCGCTGACCGGCGCCGCGCTGGTCGGGCTCAGCGTGCTCGGTGAGCTGCCGTGGTGGGTGACGGTGGTGATCGGGGTCCGCGAGCTCGGGGTGACCCTGCTGCGGTTCTGGGTGATGCGACACGGGATCATCCCGGCCAGCCGCGGCGGCAAGGTCAAGACGCTGGTTCAGGGCGTCGCGCTGGGGCTGTACGTGCTGCCGCTGCAGGCGGTGTTCGGCCCGCCGGCGCTGGTGGCCGACGTGCGGTGGTGGTCGATCGCCTGCGCTGTGGTGCTGACCGTCGTGACCGGGCTGGACTACGTGGTGCGGGCCTTGCGGCTGCGTTCGCGAGGCCTCGCGGCGGCCCGGCTGCCCCGCCCCGGCGCGCTGGCCGACCTGCCCGACGCGGCGGTTCGCCGTGGGCGAACACCCTGACGCCGGCCGGTGCCGTCCGGTTGTGGGTAACGTGAGCGGGAGACGTTGTGGTCAATCCGAGCGGCCTGCCCGGCCGAGTTCCCCGAGAAGGTAGGAGCCGATGACCCTGCTGCTGCGTGAGGCCATCGGCGACAGCCTGCGCCGCGCCCGGACCGAACGCCGGGCCACTCTGCGTCAGGTTGCCGGCCGGGCCCGGGTGAGCCTCGGCTACCTGTCCGAAGTGGAGCGGGGCCGCAAGGAGCCCTCCAGCGAGCTGCTCGCCGCGATCTGCGACGCGCTGGAGTTCCCGTTGTCCGAGTTGCTGGTGGAAGCCGCCGACACGCTGCGTCCGCAGCCCGCCGTGGCTCTGCCGGCCGTCCCTATCGGCACCAGGCATGCCGACCTGCGCCGGGCGCCCGCGCCGCTGCGCCGCGACGGTGCCCCTGCGTCGGCGTCCGGGCTGGTCGGCGTCGCGGCCTGAGCCCGACCGCGCGGATCGGTGGTCTCGCCGGCCGGTGGGCGCTGGGTCCCGGCGGCGGATATCGTCGGGTCGTGGTGGAAGCCGGACCGGGGTACTGACACCATGGGAAGTCGTGGGGTGCGCGACAGGCCGCGCACGGAGCACCGGGACGACAGGCAGGCGGAGGAATGGCCAACGGGTTCGTGAAGGGGTTCAAGTACCTGGGGGCGCTGTTCTCGGCGAAGGTCGACGAGCACGCGGACCCGAAGATCCAGATCCAGCAGGCCATCGAGGAGGCCCAGCGGCAGCACCAGGCGCTGTCCCAGCAGGCGGCTGCGGTGATCGGCAACCAGCGTCAGCTGGAGATGAAGTTGAACCGCCAGCTCGGTGAGGTGGAGCGGCTGCAGAACTCGGCCCGCCAGGCGCTGGTGCTGGCCGACGACGCACGCGCGAAGGGCGACCTGACCAAGGCCGGTCAGTACGAGCAGGCCGCCACGGCCACCGCCGGCCAGCTGGTCACCGCCGAGCAGTCCATCGAGGACCTCAAGGTGCTGCACGACCAGTCGCTCGGCGCGGCCGCGCAGGCCAAGCAGGCCGTCGAGCGAAACGCGATGATGTTGCAGCAGAAGATCGCCGAGCGGACCAAGCTGCTCAGCCAGCTCGAGCAGGCCAAGATGCAGGAGCAGGCCTCGGCCTCGCTGCGGCAGATGACCGAGCTGGCCGCGCCGGGCAACACCCCGTCACTGGAGGAGGTCCGGGACAAGATCGAGCGTCGGTACGCGAACGCGATCGGGTCCGCCGAGCTGGCGCAGGACTCGGTGCAGGGCCGGATGCTGGAGATCCAGCAGGCCACCCACGACATGGCGGGCTCGTCCCGGCTCGAGCAGATCCGGGCCTCGATGGGTGGTGGCGCGGGGGCGCAGAACCAGCTCGGGGCGACCGCCCCCAAGCAGATCGGTGAAGGCACCCCGGATCCGGCGACCCGGCCCAACCAGGCCTGACGGTCGGCGGGTCCGGGCAGCGGCCCGGTGAGCCGATGGTCACCGGGCCGGCCACCCGGCTCCGCCGTTCGTCACCGGCGGTTCGGGCCGCTGGCGGTCACCGGTCCGCCGGCCCGGGTCCGGTCTGGCAGCGGGGGCAGTAGTACACCGACCGGGCATACAGGCCGTCGCCCTGCTCGTGCCGCTGAATCCGGGTGCCGCAGCGCTGGCACGGCTGACCGTCGCGCTGGTAGACCCAATGCTGGCGGCCCCGGCCCAGTTCACCGGTGGTGGACTGCTCGGGTCGGTCGGCGTTGCGCAGCAGCAAGGTGCGCGCCAGCTCCACCACCCGCGCGGGATCGGCCAGGTCGGTCACCGGTGTCCAGGGTGACACCCCGAGAAGGAAGCAGACCTCGCATCGGTACAGGTTGCCCAGGCCGGCCATCACCCGCTGGTCGAGCAGCGCCAGCCCGAGTTCGGCGTCCTCGGCGACGGTCAGCCGGCCCGCCGCCTCGGCCTGGTGCGTGCTCGACCAGTCGGGGTCGAGCAGGTCCGGGCCGAGGTGACCGACCAGCCGGGACTCGTCGGCGGTGGGCAGCAGCTCCAGGTCGTGCAGTCGGAAACCGATCGCCTGCCGGGCCGTGGGACCGTCGGTGGCCAGCACCACGCGGGCATGGTGGGCCGCCCGGTGCCAGCGCTCGCCGGGCCGGTAGAGGTGCCAGCTACCGTCCATCCGCAGATGGCTGTGCAGGGTGCGACCGTCGTCGAGTCGGGTCAACAGATGCTTGCCGACGCTGCGCACGGCCAGCACGACCCGGCCGGCCAGGTCGTGGGTCACCCACCGGGGGTGGCGCAGCTCGCCGCGGCGCAGCCGGCGGCCGGCCAGCGCCGCGTCGAGCCGACGCGCGGTGAGATACACGGTGTCGCCCTCGGGCATGAGGCACGATCGTGCCAGTGAGCGGAAAGGAGCGGGAGATGGAGGGCGAGTGAGCATCGCAGCGAGCGCCAGCGAGCGAGCCCGGAATCGACCGTCGAAAGGAAATCAGGATGGTGCGCACGATCGAGGCGTTCGAGAGGTTGGGCGACGAGAACGCGTTCGCCGTGCTGGCCAGGGCCGCCGAACTCACCGATCAGGGCCGCGACATCGTCAACCTGGGCATCGGCCAGCCGGACTTCCCGACCCCCGAGCACATCGTGGAGGCCGCGGTCAAGGCATTGCGGGACGGCCGGCACGGCTACACCGACCCCACCGGGATCCCGCCGCTGCGTGAGGCGGTCGCCGCGCACGTGGCCACCCGCACCGGGGTGAGCATCCCGGCCGACCGGGTGATGATCGTGCCCGGCGCGAAGGTGACCATGTTCGCCGCGATCATGATGTTCGGCGAGCCGGGTGTCGACATCCTGTATCCCGACCCGGGGTTCCCGATCTACCGCTCGATGATCGAGTTCACCGGGGCCCGCGCGGTACCGGTGCCGATCCGGGAGCGCAACGGGTTCGGGGTCGGTGCCGCCGAGCTGCTGTCGTTGATCACCCCGGCCACCCGCCTGGTGATCCTCAACTCCCCGGCCAACCCGACCGCCGGGGTGACGCCGAAGGGTGAGATCAACCGGCTGGTGGCCGGGCTGCTGGACCACCCGTCGGTCGTGGTGCTCTCCGACGAGATCTACGACCGGATGGTCTACGACGGCGCGGAGCACGTGTCGCTGGTGAGCTACCCGGAGATCCGCAACCGGCTCATCCTGCTCAACGGCTGGTCCAAGACCTACGCGATGACCGGGTGGCGACTGGGTTGGTCGATCTGGCCGACCACGCTGACCGACAAGATCCGGCGGTTCGCGGTCAACTCGTGGAGCTGCGTGAACACTCCGGCGCAGTACGCCGGCATCGCGGCGCTGGAGGGTCCGCAGGACTGTGTGGACCAGATGGTGGGCGAGTTCGACCGCCGTCGCCGAGTGACCGCGCGGCTGCTGTCCAGCCTGCCGGGAGTGAGCTGTGTGACTCCGCGCGGGGCGTTCTACGCCTTCCCGAACATCAGCGGCACCGGCTGGACGGCCGGGCCGCTGGCCTCGGCGCTGCTGGAGCAGGCCGGGGTGGCGCTGCTCGCCGGTACCGACTTCGGCGACGGCGGTGAGGGCCACCTGCGGGTGTCCTACGCCAACACCGAGGACAACATCCGCACGGCGGTCAACCGGATCGGGGAGTTCCTCGTCGAGCACGAGTCGTCGGCCCGGTGACCCGTCCGTTCGTCCTGCTCAGCGCGGCGGTGAGCCTGGACGGCTACCTGGACGACGCCAGCGACGAGCGGCTGCTGCTGTCCGGCCCGGAGGACTTCGACCGGGTCGACCAGCTGCGCGCGGCGGCGGACGCGATCCTGGTGGGCGCCGGCACCGTCCGAGCGGACGACCCGCGGCTGGTGATCCGGGACGCCGCCCGGCGGGCCGCCCGGGTGGCCCGCGGCGCGCCGGAACACCCGGTGAAGGTCACCCTGACCGCCGGCGGCCGGCTGGACGCCGGCCTGCGGTTCTGGCGGCACGGTGGCGAGAAGATCGTCTACACCACGGACGCAGGCGCCCAGGGGCTGCGCGATCGGCTGGCCGGACTCGCTGAGGTGGTGCCGCTGGGGCCGGCCGTCGACTTCCCTGCGGTGCTGGAGAACCTCGGCGGCCGAGGGATCGGCACGCTCATGGTCGAGGGCGGCGGCGTGGTGCACACCGCGCTGCTGTCCGCCGGCCTGGTCGACGAGCTCCAGCTGGCCGTCGCGCCGGTGATCGTCGGGGATCCCGCCGCGCCCCGGTTCCTCGGCCCGGCCCGGTACCCCGGTGGGCCGCGGCGGCGGATGCGGCTGCTCGAGTCCCGCCAGGTCGGCGACGTGGTGCTGCTGCGCTACCGCCCGTAATGGACCGGCCGGGTCACGGCGCCCCGGTCAGGCACGCAGCCGCAGGCCCTTCGGGGTGGCTCGGAAGCCGGCGTCGGTGAGCACCTCGGCGAGGTGGCTGCCCAGCGAGGCGACACCGTCGGCCCGCTGCACGGCCAGCGACCCGAGCCAGCCCTCGCGCACCGCACCGGCCAGTGCACCGGCGGCCGCCCGCAGCGCCGGCTCGTCCTCGGTAAAGCTGAGCAGCGATCGCCCTCCGCGCTCGACGTAGAGCGCCGGCGACCCGTCGACCAGCACCACCAGCGCGCCGGCCTTGCGCCCCGGACGGTGCCGGGCGGCGCCGGGGTCGGCGCAGACGCTCGCCGGCCAGGACAGTGCCGCGCCCCACGGCTGAGCCGGGTCGGTCGCGGCTAGCACCATCGCGGTCGGTGCGGCACCACCGGACTCGCCGGCCCGGGACAGTGCGCGGAGCTGGTCGATCGCGCCCGCCGCCGCGAACTGGGACGCGCCGAGGCCCTCCACCACGTAACCGCGGCGGCAGCGGCCGGAGTCCTCCATCGCCCGCAGCACCCGGTAGATCCCGGCGAACCCGCCGGTCACCCGCTCGGTCTCCAGCGCGCCGCGGGTGAGTACCCCGTGCCGCTCCAGGAACGCCTCGGCCCGGGCGTGCGCCCGGCGGGTGGAGTCGGGCTCCCGGGCCGGCACCAGCGACCAGCGCCCGCCCACGGTCGGCGGCCCGGTGCGGCCGGGCATCGATGGTCGTCCGACGCGCATCCGGCTGTAGCGGCTCCGCGGCGGTGGACGGCGGGCCTTGTGCGCGGCGCCCCCGCCGGCGGTCAAGGCCCGCACCGGCCCGAGTGTGTCGTTGGTGAGCAGGCCGGCCCAGACCAGGTCCCACAGCGCGCTGACCAGCGCATCGTCCGTGGGCGCGGGCTCGTCCGCGGCGATCAACACCTGACCACACACGTCGGCCAGCTGCCGGAAGAACAGCGCGCCACCGGCGCCGCGACCGGCACCGTCACCCAGCGTGGCCAGCGCAGCGCGGTGCAGCGCGGTGTCCGGTGGCTCGGGGTCGAGGTCGGGCAGCAGCAGGTCGGCGACGTCGGAGGGGACGAGCGACAGCCAGCCGTCACCGGAACGGCCACCCGTCCCGGTCAGCGTCCCGCAGCCGGTCCAGGTGACCTCACCCGCGGCGGTCAGCTCGTCGAGCAGCGCGGGGGAGTAGCCGGGCAACCTGGCCGGCAGCACCAGCGACTCCAGCGCGCTGGCCGGAACAGGTGCCCCGGCCAGCTGCTCCACCACCGACAGCACGTCCTCCGGACCCGGGGCCCGCCGGACCCGGGTGCCGATCCCGTGCCAGGACGGCAGGAACCGGCCCAGCGCGGCCGGCTCCACCGGCTCCACCTCGGCCCGCAACCGGGCCAGCGACCCTCGCCGCAGCCGGCGCAGCACCTCCGCGTCGCAGTACTCCTGATCCCCGACGGGCACGTGCTGTTCGCGGGCCGGACGCAGCTCGCCGCGAACCAGCCGACCGGTGCCGACCATCCGGTCCAGCGCGCCGCGCACCACCGCCACGCCGAGCCCGAACCGGGTGGCCGGCTCGTCGGCGGCGAACGGGCCGTGGGTACGGGCGTAGCGCCCCAGCAGCTCGCCCAAGGGGTCGGGGGTGAGCTCGGTGAACACCTCCGGGACGCCGACCGGCAGCGCCGCGCCGAGCGCGTCCCGGATCCGGCCGGCATCCTCGATCGCCAGCCAGCGCGGCTGCCCGCCGATCCGGACCCGGATCACCCGGCGCGCCGCCTCCAGCTCGACCAGCCACTCCTCGCGCGCACCCCGCGCCGCGGCCTCCTCGGTGCTCAGGTCACCGACGAAACGCAGCAGGTCGGCGGTGCCCTCCAGGTCACGAGCGGCCCGTCCCGGGACCAGCCGCTGGAGCGCGGCCTCCACCTCGGCCAACACCTCGGGATCGAGCAGCTCGCGCATCGCCTCGGACCCGAGCAGCTCGGCCAGCAGGGTGGAATCCAGCGACAACGCCGCCGCCCGGCGCTCGGCCAGTGGCGCATCGAGCTCGTAGAGGAACATCCCGATGTAGCCGAACAGCAGGCTGCGGGCGAACGGGGAAGGGGTGACCGTCGTGACTTCGACGACCTTCACCTTCCGGGCCACCACGTCGGCCATCAGCTCGCGCAGTCCGGGCAGGTCGTAGACGTCCTGCACGCACTCCCGCATGGCCTCCAACGACACCGGGAACTGCTCGTACTTCGCCGCCACGGCCAGCAGCTGCGCGGAACGCTGGCGTTGCTGCCACAGCGGGGTGCGCCGACGCGGGTCGCGGCGGGGCAGCAGCAGCGAGCGGGCCGCGCACTCCCGGAACCGGGCGGCGAACAGCGCCGACCCGCCCAGCTCGCCGACCACGATCCGCTCCACCTCGTCCGGTTCCAGCAGGACGTCTTCGGCGGTGGGCAGGACGGCGGCGCCGGTGTCATCGATGGCGTCCGGCAGCCGCAGCACGATGCCGTCATCAGCGCCGGCCGCGCTCACCTCGACGCCGCGCCGCTCCCGGAACCGGGCGGCGATGGCCAGCGCCCACGGACCGTTGACCGGTGAGCCGAACGGGGAGTGCACCACCAGCCGCCAGTCGCCCAGCTCGTCGCGGAACCGCTCGACCAGGATCGTCCGGTCGCTGGGCACGTGCCGGGTGGCCTCGCGCTGCTCGTCCAGGTAGGCGAGCAGGTTGTCGGCCGCCCACCCGTCGAGCCCGGCGGCGGTGGCCCGTGCGCGGGCCTCGTCGGCGCCCAGCGCGGTCATCTCCCGGACGAAGGCGCCAACCGCCCGGCCCAGCTCCAGCGGCCGGCCGATCGACTCGCCCTTCCAGAACGGCATCCGGGCCGGGACCCCGGGCGCCGGGGTGACGATGACCCGGTCGTGGGTGATGTCCTCCACCCGCCATGAGGAGGTGCCCAGCAGGAACGTGTCGCCGACCCGGGACTCGTAGACCATCTCCTCGTCCAGCTCGCCCACCCTGGACCCCGCGCCATCGGCACCTCCGGGCGTCATCACGGTGAACAGGCCGCGGTCGGGGATGGTGCCGCCGGAGGTGACCGCCAGCCGCTGCGCCCCGGGACGCCCGCGCAGCTCGTCGGTGACCCGATCCCAGGTGATCCGCGCGCGCAGCTCGCCGAAGTCATCGCTGGGGTAGCGTCCGGCCAGCATGTCCAGCGTGGCGTGCAGCGCGCTGTCCGGCAGGGCGGCGAACGGTGCGGCCCGGCGGACCAGGTCCGCCACCTGTTCGACGGTCCAGGGCTCCATGGACACCATCGCCACCACCTGCTGGGCCAGCACATCCAACGGGTTGCGCGGGTAGCGCAGCGACTCGATGGCGCCCGAGCTCATCCGCTCGGCCACCACCGCGCAGGACACCAGGTCGCCGCGGAACTTCGGGAAGACCACCCCACGGGACACCGCGCCCACCTGGTGACCGGCCCGGCCCACCCGCTGCAGCCCGGACGCCACGCTGGGTGGCGCCTCGACCTGCACCACCAGGTCGACCGCGCCCATGTCGATGCCCAGCTCCAGGCTGGAGGTGGCCACCACGCAGGGCAACCGGCCGGCTTTGAGGTCCTCCTCGACGCCGGTGCGCTGCTCTCGGGACATGGAGCCGTGGTGGGCCCGGGCGACCACTGGTGGGGCGCCCCCACCGACCCCGGACTGCCCGATCACCTCGGCCGGGAAGGCGGGATGCGGGTCGCCCGGCGACCCCACCTCGTCGAGATCCGCCGCGTCCTCGGCCGCGAGCTCGTTCAGCTTCGCGGTGAGCCGCTCGGCCAGCCGCCGGGAGTTGGCGAAAACGATCGTCGAGCGGTGTGCCCGGACCAGCTCCAGCACCCGCCGCTCCACGGCCGGCCAGATGGACGGCCGCCGCGCCGTCCCGGCGGCCGAGCCGATCACGTCCTCGTCCGGATCGCCGGGCTCGGGGGCAGCGTCCAGCGCGGCCAGGTCGGGTACCGGTACCTCGACCCGGACCTCGATCGTCTTGGGGATGGGCGGTCGGATCACCTCCACCGGGCGGCTGCCGGCCAGAAACGCGGACACCTCGTCGACCGGCCGGACGGTGGCCGACAGCCCGATCCGCTGGGCCACCGCGCGCCGCCCGCCCGAGCCGCCGACCTGCTCCGGTGCCAGCAGCGCATCCAGCCGCTCCAGCGACAGCGCCAGGTGCGCCCCGCGCTTGGTGCCGGCGACCGCGTGCACCTCGTCGACGATCACCATCCGAACCCCGCGCAGCGAGTCGCGCGCGGCCGAGGTGAGCAGCAGGAACAGCGACTCCGGTGTGGTGACCAACACATCGGGCGGGGTACGGCCGAAGCGGCGGCGCTCGTCCGCCGGGGTGTCCCCGGTGCGCATGCCGACCGTGATCTCCGGCACGGCCAGCCCGAGGCGGTGGCTGGCCTGGCGGATGCCGGCCAGCGGGGAACGCAGGTTGCGCTCGACGTCGACCGCCAGGGCCTTCAGCGGGGACACGTAGAGCACCCGGCAGCGGGCCTTCGGATCCTCCGGCGGGGCCTCGATGGCCAGCTGGTCGAGTGCCCAGAGAAACGCGGCCAGCGTCTTGCCCGAGCCGGTGGGGGCCACCACCAGTGCATGCCGGCCGGCCCGGATCGCCGCCCACGCGCCGGCCTGGGCGGCGGTCGGCGCGGCGAACGCCCCGGTGAACCAGCTCCGGGTCGCGCGGGAGAAACCGTCCAGCGGATCCACTCGCCCATCATGCGCGTCGCCCCCGACCGTTCGCGGCGTGGGCCGGCGGGCGGACGGCTCCGACGATTTGACCCGACCTTGGCAATCGCATAATTTCGCTCCGGCGTGCGAGACTCGCCCCAGCCGCCGACGATGAAGGCCCGGTCCGACACCGGCCCACACCGCACCGCTCCCGAGGAGATCAACCGTGCCGGGTCTCTCGGCGGCCCTTCCGCCAGGATCCCCCCAACAGGTCCCCAGCCGCATCCTCGCGGTGGGAGGCCGGTCGGCCACTTTCGGGGAGTTCGGCGAGGCGGTCGTCGAGGAGCTGCTCACCCCCGCGTTGCTGCGCAGGCTGTTGCTGGCGGCTATCGACGGTGCACTTGCCGACGGCGAGCCGCTGGCCGACTTCGGGATCGACGTTGTCGGGGTGCAGGTCCGGATGCCGACGTCGGTGTCCGCCGACCCCGGTGAACGCGCCTTCGCGGTGACCATCGACGCCCAGCTCGAGGCCGACGTCGGTCCCCGATTGTTCGGCATGGGAGTCGACGCCGATGTCGAAATCGTCCTCACCCTCCGGGTCCGGGCGTTCGCCCCCGCCGCGGTGCGGTTCCACATCGATCCGGTCCGGGCCGACGATCTGCGGTTCCGGGTCCGTGGCCGCTCGGACTGGCTGCCGTTTCCGCTGGTGGAGGGCGGTGGGTCCCGGCTCGCCCGCACTGCGCACCGCTCGCTACCGGTGTTCTGCCGGGCGTTGAACCGGATGCTCGACGCCTCTGCCGGCCAGCGCCAGGTCGACCTGCTGGAACTCGTCCGCGGCTCCGGTGCCGCCAGCGCCGGCGCGGACGGCCCCCGGACCGGGTCGCTCGGACCCGGGGAGAGCGTGGACTGGGTGGTGGACAACGGCGACCGGGAGCGGGTGCGGGTGGCGCTGTGGGCGGGACTCGAATACCCGCCAGCGGCCGGAGCACCGCGCGCGGCGCCGGTGTCCACGCTCGCGCTGACACTGACCGGCCCGGACGGTGAGCCGGCCGCCGAGGTCGGGTTGCCGGTCCACCGAGTCCTGCCCGAGCTGGACACCGCAGACAGCCCGGACCTGCTCGATCCGGGTCGGTACGGGGCCCGGCTGGTCAACTCCGGTTCCCGGACGTTGGTCTACCGGGCCGAGGAGCTGCGCCGAACCATGGTCGGCGAACGGATCGACTTCGCCGAGCTCGGCGACGCGCTGATCCGGCGCGGTCTCGACCGGGTCACCGTCGCCGGGGCGGTGCGCACGCTGCTCGCGCAGGTGGGTGACCTGGTCGGTCAGGCCTGGCCCGGCGCGGTGGCCGAGGTGACGGCCCAGAAGGTGGAGGTCGAGCCGGACGAGGTACCGGCCGGCGAGCTGCGGTTCCGGATCACCCTGGTCGCCGACGCGCGGCTGGCGAAGGACTCCGGGCGGAGGCCAGCCGAGGTGAGCGCGACCGTGCGGGCCCGGCTGCCGGTCACCGTGCGCACTCTCGTCGAACCGGCCACGTTGGTGGTCACCCCCGGTCCGTTGACCGAGCTGCGGGTGCTGCGCGCCGGGCGGCGGGTGCGCGGATGGCTGGTGCCGCTCCCCGCGGCACACCGCATCCTCACCCCGGTGCGCGCCCGGTTGACCGCCGAGGTGGAGCGCCGGCTGGCCGATGCCGACCTCCGCTTCGTTGCCGCCGTGTTGGCCGCCGAGCACCCGCTGAGCTTCGCCGAGCCGCCGGACAGTCTGCGCGAGCGCGTCGTCTGGCGCGGCCGCGCGGCCGAGGGCCGCCCCGGTCGCCACCCTGTGCGGCTGGCCGACGACCAGCCGTTCCGACTCAGCGCCCGGATTCGGATGCTTCGCGCCGACTTCGACGAACCGCCAACCGACCCGCCCACCGCTGAGCTGACCCTGCGCGACGAACACGACGGCGTGTGTTGGACCGGGTCGCTTGCGTTGCCGCCGGACGGCGAGCCGGCGGTGCTGCGGGCCGAGCTGGCAGCCCCGAGGGCCGGTCGCTGGGAGTTGCGGGTGACCGCCACCGACGCGGCCGAGGTGGACTACGAGCTGCGGGTGCGCCCGGAGAGCTGAACCGGCAGGGTCGGGCGCGGGCCACCGGGGCTGGTCGTCCTGTCGGGCACCGGGCACGATCAGTCCATGACCGCGTCGATGCCGGTGGGTACGGAGCAGGTGGCCCGGGTCCGGCGGCGCACGCTGGTGGTGTTGGTGGCCAGCCAGGTGTTCGGCGGGGTGGGGGTGGCCACCGGGGTCGCAGTGGCCAGCCTGGTCGCGGCGAGGCTGTCCGGGTCCGACATGGTGGCGGGCGCGGCGCAGACCTCGATGGTGCTCGGTGCGGCGGTGGCGGCGCTCGGACTGTCCCGGACTGCCGCCCGGCGTGGCCGGCGCCCGGCGCTGATGCTGGGGTACCTGGTCGCCGCCGCCGGGGCGGGGCTGTCGGTGCTCGCCATCGAGCTCGGGAGCTGGCAGTTGCTGCTGGCCGCGATGCTGCCGTTCGGCGCCGCGACCGCGGCCGGCCTGTCCGCCCGGTTCGCCGGGACCGACCTCGCCGAGCCCACCCGGCAGGCGCGGACGCTGGCCGTGGTGGTGTGGGCGGTGACCGTCGGGGCGGTGGCCGGGCCCAACCTGGCCGCGCCCACCCAGGGCGTGGCGACCGCGGTCGGTCTGGACCCGGCCGGCGGGCCGTTTCTGCTCTGCCTGGTCGCATTCGGGTCCGCCGCCGTGGTGGTGGTGGCGGGTCTGCGCCCCGACCCGCTGCTGCTCGCCCGCCGGCTCGCCACCACCGACCCCGGGTTCGGCACCGCCGCACCAGGGTGCCGAACGGCGGTCGCCGGCACACCCGGGTCACCCGCGCGCGGGGCGTCCTGGCGCCTGCTGCGTACCACCCCGGCGGCCCGGTTGGGGGTGTGCGCCGTCGCGCTCGCCCACGGACTGATGGTCGGGTTGATGTCGCTGACGCCGGTGCACATGGACCACGGCGGCGCCTCGCTGCGTGTGGTCGGCCTGGTGATCAGCCTGCACGTGGCCGGTATGTACGCGCTGAGCCCGGTGTACGGGCTGCTGGCCGACCGGGTGGGGCGGCTGCCGGTGCTCGGCGGCGGCGCGGTGCTGCTGATCCTGGCCGGGCTCATCGCGGGCACCGCCGACGGCGCGGACGCCGGGCGGCTGACCGTGGGCCTGGTCGCCCTGGGCCTGGGCTGGTCGGCGACGCTGGTCGCCGGGTCCGCGCTGGTCGCCTCGTCGGTGCCGGTGGTCGACCGGGTCGGCGTGCAGGGTCTCTCCGACGTCGCGATGAACGTCAGCGGCGCGCTCGGTGGCGTGTTGGCCGGGGTGACCGTCGCGCTGGGTTCCTACCCGGTGCTGGCGGCCGGGGTCGCGCTGCTCGCTGCCCCGTTGCTGGCCGCGGTGCTGCTCGCGGCGCGGCGCCCGGTCGCCGGTCAGCCCTGACCGACCGAGAACCCCTCCTCTACGTCGCGGCGGGAGTACGAGCGAAAGGCGATGTGGGTGTCGGTGTGCACCACGCCGGGGACCTTGCTCAGCCCACCGGCGATCACCTCGGCGAGTTGCTCGTGCTCCCGGACCCGCACCACGGCGATCAGGTCGACGTCTCCGGCGCAGGAATACACCGAGTTCACCCCGTCCAGATCGGCGATGGCCTGCGCGGTCTCCGGGATGCTGTGCGCTTCGACGCTGACGAGGACGAACGCGGTGATCATAGGCACGCTCCTAGGCTCTGGAGATCCACCGCGATGGTATCGGCCGCCCGCGTGCTCAGCGCGGCGCCAGGGCCGCCCGCAGGGTCGGCGATGCCGCCGGTGGCAGTTCGACCGGGGCCGCCGGTGGCAGGTCGACCGGGGCCGGCGCGGACCGTGCCGAGCGGATCATGAGCACATCGGCGCGCGAGGTCGCGACCAGGCCGTTCCGGAAGTCGTCGTCCGCCAACAGCAGATACGCGAGTTCACCCTCGAACCGGCGGGTCCGGGTGTCCAGGTCCTCGGGGCCCAGCAGCGCGCCCAGCCAGTCGTGTACCCGGCCCCGGTCGGTGCTGGTGAGCGCGGCGAGCCGGTCCACCGGATCGTCGGCCGAGCCGGCCGCCACCCGCACGAGCCCACCGGGCAGCGCCGCGTCGGGCAGCGGCGCGGCCAGCAGCGCGGCGGCGTCGACCCGCCCGACACCGAAGTCGTCGTCCCAGCCCGGCGGCCGGACGCACACCCCCGGGGTGTTGAGCACGGTCAGGAAGACCGACTGGACCCGTGCCCGGCCGTAGCGTTCGCACAGCGCGGCGTGGCCGTGGTGGGCCAACCACAGAGCCGCGATCCCGGCGAGGTAGGCCACGGCGTAGGAGGTGCCGTTGCTTTGCCCGACGATCCGCCCGGGTGGGGCGACGCGAAAGTCGAAGAGCGCCGCCCACACGTCGGCACCGGGCGCGGACACGTCGACCGCCGGCCCGCGGGAGGACCGGCCCCACGGCGCGTCGGCGACGTCGGTCGCCGCCACCGCCAGGCAGTTGTCGTAGGACGCCGGGGCGGTCACCACCCGGACCTCGTTGCCGGCTGCCGCCATCACGATCATGCCGTCGTCGACCGCCTCCTGGACGGCCTCCCGCAGCCCGAAGAAGCCGGTACCGCCGAGGCTCATCGACACCACGTGGCAGCCGGCCGCGCGGGCCCGCCGAACGGCATCGGCGACGTCGGAGTCGAACACCTGCACCACGCTCTCGGTGGCCCGGAACGGCACCAGTACCGCGCGCCGGGCGACGCCGTGGAAGCCCTGGTCGTCGCCGACGCCGAGGATGACCGAGGCCGTCGAGGTGCCGTGCCCCGGGTTGGGCAGCGGGTTGAAGATCGACCACCGGGGCGGGCGCAGCGGATCCGTCGCGTCCGGGTCGCCGTCGATCACGTCGAAGTCGGACCCGGTGTCCACCACCGGCCCCAGGGCGGCGTGGTCGGTGAAGCCGGAGTCGGGGTGGCCGACCCGGATGCCGGCCCCGCCCCGGACGGCGGGGTCCATGGCCGCGTCCGCGGCCGCCCAGTTGATCACTGCGAGTGGCCAGCCGTGGTCGGCGGTCGGGTCGGCGGCCCGGATGAGGGAGCCAGCGCCGGGCACGCCGGGGACGTGGAGCGAGTCGGCACGGTGGAGCGGATCGGCGGCAGGGGGTGGGTCGGCGGCAGGGGGTGCGTCGGCACCGTCCAGGGCGGCCGGCGCGAACGCCGGGACCGGGACGTCCGCCTCCACCAGCGCGAATGCCCCGGTGTCCGACAGCCGGTGGGTGAGTTCCCAGGCGGCGGCCGCGTACCCGGGCGCGCCGATCGGGTCGTCCGCCTGGACCTCGACCAGCCAGTCTCGCCGGCGGGTGTCGGTGCCCAACCGCCGGACCCCGACCGGCCCACCCAGGCCGGGAGTCCCGGAGACGGTGTCCTCGGTGATCCGCCGCACCGCGGTGGCCGACGAACGTCGGGTGGTGCGCAGTGCGATCCGCACGGGTCGGGCCCGGTCCGGTCCGGTCACTGGCCCTCGTCTCGGCATGGGGTGGGGGCGCCGCCGATTCAAGCACGGCGGCGGCTCCGTCCGGTACCGGAGCGCGTGGCGAATCCGGCGTCGGCGGTCTCCCGACCGGTGCCCGCGTCGCCCGGATCGGCCGCCTGCCGGGCACGCTCCCGCCACCCGGCCCACGCGCCGGCGCCGTGGGCCGGTTCGGCCCACGGCACCGGGCAGTGCACCAGACGGGTGCCCGGCCGCTCCAGCCAACGCAGCAGCACCCCGACCTCCTCGGCTGGTGCCCCGCGCAGCGGGCCGTCCCCGGGCCGAACCGACCGCGCCTGTAGGCGCAGATCCTCTACCACCGGCATCGGCGGCACGCCCCGGCTGGCGGTGTCGGCGGCCGCCAGTCGACCGTGCCGCACCACCGCCAGCTCCCAGCCACCGGCTCCGTCCGGGCGGGCGGCGACCAGCTCGGGTAGCGCGGCCAGTGCGGCCAACCGCTGCGCCCGGTGCAACGCCGCGATCAGCGTGGCCAGCGCGTCGCGCCGGGTGGCGGCCCGGTCGTATCGGCCGGACTCGCCGAGCCGGGACACCTCGCCGGCCAAGATGCGCAGCGGCCGGTTCGCCCGACCGGCCACCAGGTCGGCGACCTGGCCCACCGCGATCGCGTACTCGGCGACCGACTGCCGCCCGTCGCACGGTGCCCCGCAGCGGCCCAGCTCGGCCAGCGCGCAGGCCGGGCCGCTGGGGTTGCGCGCCCGGATGCGTTGGGTGCACCGTCGGACCGGGACCGCGTCCTGCACCGACTCGGCGGCGTCCTGCGCCGCCCGTCGTGAGGCGAACGGGCCGAGCGCGCCCTCCCGGGGCGTGTGGACCACGGACAGCCGGGGGAACGCCTCGTCGGTGAGGGTGAGCCACCAGGCCCGCATCGGGTTGCGGGAACGGCGGTTGTAGCGCGGTCGGTGCGCCGCGATCAGCCGCAGCTCGCGGATCTCGGCCTCCAGCGCGTGGGCGCACACGACGGTGTCCACCCGCAGGGCCTGGGCGACCATGTCGCGCACGCGTCGCCGCCGCTCGGCGGCGGTGAAGTAGGAACGGACCCGGGTGCGCAGGTCGCCGCTGGTGCCCACGTACAGCACTTCGTCGCGGGCGCCGCGGAACAGGTACACCCCGGGGGCGTGCGGCAGCCCGTCGGCCAGCGTGCGCTTGCGGCGTTGGGCGTCGGTGGGGCGGGTGCCTGCGGCGCTCGCGGCCAGCGCCAGCAGCTCCTCCCGGCTCTGCAGGCCGAGGTTGCCGACCCGCTCGAGCAGGCCGTGCAGCACATCCACGGTGGCCCGCGCGTCGGCCAGCGCCCGGTGGGTGGGTCGGGTCGAGGCACCGAACAGCTCGGCCAGCGCGGACAGCCGCACCGACGGTGCCTCGGCACGGTCCAGCACCGCGCGGGCCAACCGGGCGGTGCACAGCACCGGCGGACGCGGCCAGGGCACGTCGTGCGCCCGGCACGCGGCACGCAGGAAACCGACGTCGAACGGGGCGTTGTGCGCCACCAGCACCGCTCCGGCGCAGAACTCCAGCAGTGTGGGCAGCACGCCGCCCAGCCGCGGGGCGTCGGTGACCATGGCCTGGGTGATTCCGGTCAGCGCGACCACCGCCGGCGGGATGCCGGTGCCCGGGTCGACCAGGGTGGCCAGCTCGCCGAGCACCTGGCCGCCGCGCACCTTGACCGCGCCGACCTCGGTGATCGAGTCGGCGTGCGCGCTGCCGCCGGTGGTCTCCAGGTCGACCACGACGAAGGTCACCTCGCGGAGTGGGGTGCCCAGCTCGTCGAATGACAACTGTGTGGTTCCGGCGTGCACGGGGTGGACGGTACGGGTGCGGTCCGACGTTCCCGGTGCGCACCGGCGGTGGGCCGGGGCCCCGGGCCTACCCTGTGGAGATGACCGGGCGGGAGCCGCACGGGCCGGCGCCCGACCAGCCGGTGTGGGACGTGCTGCCGCACCCGCTGCGCGCCCGGCTGGCCGAGATCGCCGCGTCGGCCGTGCGAGGGCTGCCGCCGGCCGACCTGCCGGCCACGCTGCGCCCGCTCTCCCGGTTCACCCCGCGCAAGTTGGCCCGGGTCGGCGGCGGCCCGCTGCTCGCCGAGCTGGCCGGATCACCCGGTTTCCGGGCGGCCGCGTTGGCCTGGTGGCTGGATCACCGGGCCGACGGGCGATCTCACGAGGGACCCGGCGAAGGAACCGACCCGCTGGCTGCGGCGGCCGAGGCGGTGCTGGCCGGAAGCACCGAGGCCGCCGCGCTGGTCGCCCGGCTCGCCGAGCGGGCCGACACGGCGACCTTGCGCGCCGAGCGGGACGCTGCTCGCGCACGTGCCGACAAACTCGCCGCCGAGCTGGAACGGCTACGCGCCGAGCTGGCCGACACCCGCGACGGCGGCCGGGGTCGGGACACCGAGCAGGATCAGGAGAGCCGGCGGATGCGGGCCAAACTCAGCGAGCAGGGCGAACGGTTGCGGCGGGCCCGTGACGAGGCGGAGGCGCTGCGCGGTGAGCTGTCCGAGCTGCGCCGCGCGGCCGCCGTGCGGGTGTCCGAGGCCGAGGCCGCTCGCGACCGGGAGCGCACCCGGGCGGGCCAGATGCAGACTCGGGCGGCCCGGGCCAGCGTCGCTGCCGGGCAGGCGCAGGACGCCGCGGGTCGGGTCCGCCAGGCCGACCAGGCCCGGCTGGAGCTGCTGGTGGAGACCTTGTCCGGTGCGGTGACCGGCCTGCGCCGTGAGCTGGCGCTCGGCGGGGGCGGGCCGCGGCCGGCCGATCTGGTGACCGGAGCGGGTGACCGTTCGGCCGACGTCGGAGCGGTGAGCGACTCCGCCGGGTTGGAGCGGTTGCTCGGGCTGCCGGCCGTGCACCTGATCGTGGACGGCTACAACGTCAGCAAGACCGGCTACCCCGATCTCGCGCTGTTCGACCAGCGCGCCCGGCTGGTCGGCCAGCTGGGGGTGCTGGCCGCGCGTACCGGGGCCGAGGTGACCTGCGTTTTCGACGGCGCGTCAGTGCTGGCTGCACCCGACCGGCGCCCGCGCGGGGTCCGGGTGTTGTTCAGCGACCCCGGGGTGGCGGCCGACGACGTGATCCGTGCGCTGGTGGTCGCCGAGCCGGCCGGGCGGCCGGTGGTGGTGGTCAGCTCGGACCGCGCGGTGGCCGACGGGGTGCGTCGGGACGGGGCGCGGCCGGTGCCGTCGTCGGTGCTACTCGAGCGGCTGGCCCGCGGCTGAGACGCCGCCGAGTGAGCATCCCGGAAGACCGCAGCCGGCGGAGCCGGCGAGTGAGGAGCGCAGCGAGCGCCGGCGAGCGAGGAGCGCAGCGAGCGTCGGCGGCGAGCCATCGGCACTGAGCCGCCAGCGAGTGAGCATCGCAGCGAGCGCCAGCGAGCGAGGAGCGCAGCGAGCGTCGGCGGCGAGCCATCGGCACTGAGCCGCCAGCACTGTCGGGGGTGCCGGTTAGCGTCGGGAAGACGACGTTCGACCTAGACACCAGGAGTCCTCATGATCATCGACTGTGACCGCTGCGTGGTCCGCGGCGACGCCTGCCGCGACTGTGTGGTCGGGGTGTTCCTTGGGGTGCCGGCGTCGATCTCCGCGCGCCCTGAGGACGACCACCTCGAGCCGGACCTGCCGTCCGGCGCTCGAGTCGTGCAGCTCGACGCACCGGAGCGGCGCGCGCTCGACGTGCTGGCCGATCAAGGGCTGGTTCCACGACTGCGTTTGGTGGCTGCGCCACGGCGGCAGTCGCCATCGAGTTCGCCGCAACGGACCAATCTCAGTGACGTTGGGTAGTGAGTGCCGCCCACGGATGGTCCGATTGTCACTCGATGTCAGATTTGACCCTACCTCCCTTACTGCGCCACGCCGTCGGTAGGTGCATCTGGACGTCACCCGGTCCGCTACGTAGCCTCGCGGTGATCCCTGCGGGCCCCAGCCAATCGCTCCCCGATCGGCGCCGCGGGATCGCCGCCGTGACGGCCCGCGCGCGCTGCCCAGCCGACGACATCCGGCTACCCGTGTGATGGCTCCTCCCGGCGGTGAGCGGTGGGAGGAGACCGGCTAGTGGCGTTCAGTGGACACCTCCGCTCTGCCGTCGGCCTGATCACCGTTGCCCTGCTGTCGCTGGCGCTGGTGACCGTCGTCGGCGTGGCTCCGGCGGTTGCCGACCCGGCACCGCCGCCGAACGCCTCCGAGGCGGCCAAGCGGTTGGCGGTGGCCCAGCGGGAGGCCGAGGAGCTCACCGAGCAGTGGCACGCCGCGCGGGACCAGGTGGAGGTCAAGCAGGGCGAGGCGCGACGCGCGCGGGACGCCGTCGAGCCGGCCCGCAAGGCGGCGGCCCGGGCCAGGGCGAACGAGGAGGCCTTCCGCACCTCGGTCGACGTGGTGGCCACCCAGGCCTACGAGGGCGGCCAGCTCGACCAGCTCAATGCGCTGATCCTGAGCGACTCGCCCAGCGACTTCCTCGACCAGATGACCACGCTGGACAGCTACACCGCCGACCGGCTGGCGGTGCTGAACGAGATGGTCGAGCTGGTCTCGGCGTCCACCCGCGCGCAGGCCGACGCCGACGGCGCGGCGGCCCGCGCGCGGCAGGCCGTCGAGGAGGCCCGGGCGTCCTACAACGAGATCGCCGTGCGCAAGAAGGCCGCCGAGGTGCGGATCAACGAGGCGGAGAAGTTGCTGGCCCGGCTCGACCCGCGGGAGCGGAACGAGCGCACCCGGGATGAGGGCGGTCCGGTGGGGGTGGTGCTCGGTACCGGCAAGGGTGCGCTTGCGTTGAAGGCCGCGATGACCCAGATGCGCAAGCCCTACGCTTGGGGCGCGGACGGCCCGAGCTCGTTCGACTGTTCCGGGCTGATGTACTGGGCCTTCAAGAAGGTCGGCATCACCCTGCCCCGCTCCAGCTCGGCGCAGTCCAAGGTCGGTCGCCCCGTCGACAGATCCGATCTGCAGCCCGGCGACCTGGTGTTCTTCTACTCCCCGGTGAGCCACGTCGGCTTCTACGCCGGTAACGGCAAGGTGCTCAACGCGGTACAGACCGGCGACGTCGTGCGCTACAGCGACCTGTCCCGGATGGAGTACCACAGCGCGCGCCGGCTCTAAAGACCTGTCCGCTCCCCACGACGGGCGGCGGCGGCCGGGACTCCCGGTCGCCGCCACGCCGCCGAGTCGCCACCGACCGTCGGCGCCACGTCGGGTTGGCATAGCCTGCGCCCGGTGTCCGCGCTGCTGGTGACCAACGACTTCCCACCCCGGGCCGGGGGGATCCAGGGCTACCTGGCCGAGCTCACCGCTCGGCTGCCGTCCGATGAGCTCGTGGTGTACGCGCCGGCCTGGCCCGGGGCTCCCGGATACGACGCCGGGTTGCCCTACCCGGTGTACCGCCACCCCGGTTCGCTGATGCTGCCGGTGCCCGAGGTGGCCCGCCGGGCCGCCGCGCTGGTCCGCCGGCACGGGTGCCGCACGGTGTGGTTCGGCGCGGCCGCCCCGCTGGCGCTGCTCGGGCCGTGGCTGCGTCGCACGGTCGGTGTCGAGCGGGTGGTGGCCAGCACGCACGGCCACGAGGTGGGCTGGTCGATGCTGCCGGGCGCCCGGCAGGCCCTGCGCCGGATCGGCGACGACTCGGACGTGGTGACCGTGGTGTCGAAGTACACCCGCCGCCGGTTCGCCGCAGCGTTCGGCCCGCGCACGGCCCTGGAGCCCCTGAGCCCGGGTATCGACACCGAGCTGTTTCGGCCGGACCCGGCGGCCCGCGCGGTGCTGCGCGCCCGCTACCGCCTCGGTGACCGTCCGGTGGTCACCTGCGTCTCCCGGCTGGTCGCCCGCAAGGGGCAGGACCGGTTGATTGCGGCCTGGCCGCAGGTACGGCGGCGGGTACCCGGCGCGGCGTTGCTGCTGGTCGGCGACGGGCCGCACGCCGAGCGGCTGCGCGCGTTGGCCGCCGCGCACGACGTCGCGCGGGACGTGGTGTTCACCGGGCCGGTGCGCTGGGAGGAACTGCCGGCACACCACGCGGTGGGCGACGTCTTCGCGCTGCCCTGCCGCACCCGCGGCGGCGGGCTGGACGTGGAGGGCCTGGGCATCGTGCTGCTGGAGGCGGCCGCCGCCGGGTTGCCGGTGGTTTCCGGTCGATCGGGTGGCGCTCCGGAGACGGTGCGCCCGGGCGAGACCGGCGAGGTGGTCGACGGTCGCGATGTCCCGGCCCTGGCCGACGCCCTGGTCGGGCTGCTCGCCGACTTGGACCGGGCGCGGGCGATGGGCGCGGCCGGCCGGGAGTGGATGCGGCGCTCCTGGCGCTGGGACTCCTCGGCGCGGAAGCTGGCCGGGTTCCTGGGCGCCGGCCTCCCGGGCTGCGGAGCCGGCCGCACGGCGTGACTTGCCGGCGCGGCGTCCGTGACTCGCCGGTCCGGAGTGCGTGACTCGCGGACTAGCGGCGGTAGAGGGCGGATATTTGCTCGGCGTAGGTCTTGGTGACGACGTTGCGTTTGAGCTTCATCGTGGGGGTCAGCTCGCCGCCGGCCTCGGTGAAGTCGGTCGACAGCACGCGGAACGTGCGGATGCCCTCGGCCTGGGACACCGCCGTGTTGGCCTCCTTCACCGCGGCGTCGAGCTCGGCCAGCAGTTCGGGGTCCTCGATGAGATCGGCCGGGTCCGACGGCTCGGCCGGCGCCGGGCGACCGTGCCGCTCCCGCCAGCCGGGCAGCGCCTCCGGATCCAGGGTGATCAGCGCGCCGATGAACGGCCGGTCGTCGCCGACCACCATGCACTGGCTGATCATCGGGTGCGCCCGCAACCGGTCCTCCAACGGCGCCGGAGCGACGTTCTTGCCGCCGGCGGTGACGATCAGCTCCTTCTTGCGACCGGTGATCCGCAGGAAGCCACCGTCGTCCAGCTCGCCGATATCGCCGGTGTGGAACCAGCCGTCCGCGGTTGCCCGCGCGGTGGCCTCGGTGTTACGCCAGTAGCCGCGAAAGACCAGGTCGCCGCGCAGCAGCACCTCGCCGTCGTCGGCGATTCGCACCCCGGACCCGGCCAGCGGGCGACCGACGGTGCCGATCCGCTGCGCGTCCGGGGTGTTCACCGTCGCACCGCCGCTGGTCTCGGTGAGCCCGTAGCCCTCGTAGATAGGCAGCCCGATGCCGCGGAAGAAGTGCCCCAGCCGTTCGCCCAGCGGCGCTCCGCCGGACACCGCGGCCACGCACCGCCCACCGAGCGCGGCCCGCAGCTTGCGGTAGACCAGCAGGTCGAACGCGGTGTGCCGGGCCCGCAACGCCACACCGGGGGAGGGCTGGGCCCGGCTCCATGCCTCGGCGGTGGCGGCCGCCGCGTCGAAGATCTTTCCCTTGCCGGCCGCGTGCGCCTTCTGCTGGGCACCGCTGAACACCTTCTCGAACACCCGCGGCACCGAGAGCACGAAGGTGGGTCGGAACGCGGCCAGGTCGGCAAGCAGGTTCGACGTGTCCGAGACGTGCCCGATCGTGGTCCGGGTGTAGACCCCGCCGCACTGGATGACCTTGGCCAGGACGTGCGCCAGCGGCAGGAACAACAGCAGCGAGCCCTGGTCTGACATCAGTTCGGGAAACACCTCCGTTGCTGTCTTGAGCTCGGTGAGCAGGTTGCGGTGGGTCAGCTCGCAACCCTTAGGCCGCCCGGTGGTGCCCGAGGTGTAGATCAGCGTTGCCAGGTCATCGGCGCGTACGGCGGCCCGGCGGGCGGCGACGTCCTCGCTGGTCGCCAACCGGCCCAGCTCAACCAGGTGGTCCATCGCAGCGGGCTCGGCGGGGTCGGTCGGTTCGATCTGCCACACGTGGCGCAGCTCGGGCAGCCTGTCGCGCAGCCGCTGCACCGTCGCCCGGTGCTCGTCGGACTCGCATGCCACCGCCGCGGCGCCCGAGTCGGACAGTATCCAGGAGATCTGCTCGGCCGACGAGGTCTGGTAGATCGGCACCGTGGTGGCGCCCACTGCCGTGACCGCGTAGTCGATCACCGTCCATTCGTACCGGGTGCGCGAGAGCACCGCGACCCGGTCTCCGGGGGCGATCTCGGCGGCGATCAGGCCACGGGCCACGGCGGTGACCTGGTCGGCGAACTCCCGGGCGGTGACCTCGGTCCACCCGTCCGCGCCGTCGCCGCCGCGGCGACGGAAGGCCACCGCGTCCGGGAACGCCTCGGCGTTGTCGTACACCGCGTCGGACAGACTCTCGTCATCGGCGACCGAACTCACCGCCGGCACGATGTACTCCCGCATTCGAAGATCCCTCCCACGCGTCGCGCCGCCCCGGACCACCAGCGCCAACCTATCCCGCCGCCGACCTGTCGGCCGCCGGTGACGCCCGCTCTGCCAGGATCGGTCGCATGGCATCGGTCGACGTGGTGGACGAGACGTTCATCACCGTCCCCCCGAGCCGGCTGGCCGCCGAGTTCAGCGACCCGGACGGCTGGCGGACCTTCTGGCCCGACCTGCGGCTGCGGGTGGGCACCGACCGTGGCGAGCAGGGTCTGCGCTGGATCGTGACGGGCGCGCTGGTGGGCAGCATGGAGGTCTGGCTCGAACCCGTCCTGGACGGCACCCTGCTGCACTACTACCTGCGGGCCGACCCGGCGGGCCCGGACGGGCGGCCCACCCCGCTGCCCTGGCGGCGGGCGATCGTCGAGGTGGCCCGCCGGCAGCAGGCCGCCAAGGCGATCGCGCTGGGGCTGAAGGACCTGCTGGAGGACGGGCGACCGCCCGGCGAGCCACCCCGGGGCGACCGGCGGCCCTGACCCTCGGGCCGCCGCCTCGCGGGCTCGCCGGGCGGCACGTAAGTTCAGCCGCTGTGCGGGTTCACGTGGTCTCGGATGTGCACGGCAACAGTGCCGCGCTGGCCCGGGCGGCCCAGGGCGCCGATGCGCTGCTGGTGCTCGGTGACCTGATCGACTACGTGGACTACGACGATCACGGCGGCGGCATCCTCGGCAAGGTGTTCGGCGCCGACGCGGTGGCCCGGTTCGCAACGCTGCGGGTGAACGGTGGCCCGGGCGAGCTGGTCGACTACCACCGCTCGCTGTGGGCCGGCCTGCACGATGCGCAGGCCACCCTGGAGGACGCCGTCCGCGAGCAGTACGAGCGGTTGTTCGCCGCGCTGCCGGCGCCGTGCTATCTCACCCCGGGCAACGTGGACCTGCCGCACCTGTGGCCGGAGTTCCTGGGTGCCGGGGTGCGGATGCTGGACGGCGAGACCACCGACATCGGCGGGCTGCGGTTCGGATTCGTGGGTGGGCTGCCGCTGCCGCCGTGGGTGCCGCTCGGCTCGAGTGGCCCATGGCGGCCCTACCTGCGGGCTCGCGACGAGTTCGACCGCGCCTGCGCCGCGCTGGCGGGTGTCGACGTGCTGTGCAGCCACGTACCGCCCTCGGTGCCGGAGCTTGCTTACGACGTGCGCTCCCGACGCGCGGAGACCGGCAGTCAGGCGCTGCTGGAGATCATCGAGCGGGACCGGCCACGTGCCGCGTTGTTCGGGCACGTGCACCAGCCGTTGGCCAGCCGGGCCCGGGTCGGCGCCACCGAGTGTGTGAACGTCGGCTACTTCCGGCGCTCCGAGCGGCCGTACTCGCTCACCTGGTGAGGCGACTCGGAGGGTCGGGCCGCTCGGTCCGGGCCCGCCGGTAGCGTGTGCGCCCATGGCCGACCAGACCACACAGTCGATCTCCATCGACGCCGCGCCGGAGCGGATCATGGCGGTGATCGCCGACTTCCCGGCCTATCCGGAGTGGGCCGGCGCGGTGAAGTCGGCCGAGGTCGTGGGGCGGGGTCCGGACGGTGCGGCGGTCGAGGTCGCCTTCGGGCTGGATGCCGGAGCGTTCAAGGACACCTACACCCTCGCCTACGAATGGGCTCCGGACGGTCTGGCGGTGTACTGGGAGCTGACCAAGGGTCAGATGCAGAAGGCACAGCGTGGCTCCTACCAGCTCGCCCCGGCAGACGGTTCCACCACCGTGACCTACACGCTGAGCGTGGAACTGGTCATCCCGATGATAGGCATGCTCCGCCGCAAGGCCGAGAAGATCATCATCGATCAGGCGCTCAAGGAACTCAAGCGCCGGGTCGAGCGCACCGGGGGGGCCTGAGACCCGCCAGGTATCCTCACCTGGTCGATCGTCCGGCCGCGTCGGGGCGTCGGGCGCCGTGTCGGGCCATGCGGCGGTGCACCATGTCAAGGCCGTCGAGGACCAGAACCGTCGAAGCGGGGTTTGTGGCGTTGCGGATCGTCCTGTTCACCGGCAAGGGTGGCGTGGGCAAGACCACGCTCGCCGCGGCGACCGCTGCCCGGCTGGCCCGGTCCGGGCGCAAAGCCCTGGTCATCTCCACCGACCCGGCGCACTCGCTGGGTGACGCGCTGGGCGTCCCGCTGGGGGCCGACCCGTTGGAGGTCGATCCCGGCCTGTTCGCCGCGCACCTCGATGCCCGGGCGCTGGTCGAAGGCTCCTGGGGCGAGCTGCGGGGGCACCTGCGCACGGTGCTCGCCGGTGCCGGCGTCGACGAGTTGGTGGCCGACGAGCTGACCGTGCTGCCCGGGGTGGACGACCTGATGGCGCTCGGCGAGGTCCGCCGGCACGCTCGGAGCGGCCCCTGGGAGTCGGTCATCGTCGACTGCGGCCCGACCGCGGAGACGCTGCGGCTGCTCGCACTGCCCGAGGCGATCAGCGGCTACCTCGAGCGGCTGTACCCGGCGCATCGGCGCGCGGTGCGCGGGCTGCTCGCCGGGGTGGCGGCCGGGGCGCCGGCTACGGGTCGGGTAGGTGCTGCCGGCGCGAACGCCCGCCGCTGGGACGCGGCCGCGGGCGCGCTGGGCCGGTTGGCCGAGCAGCTGCTCGGCCTGCGCGAGATGCTGGCCGACCACCACACCACGAGCATCCGACTGGTGCTCACTCCCGAGCGCCTGGTCGCTGCGGAGACCCGCCGCACGATGACCGCCCTGGCGCTGCAGGGGCTGCGGGTGGACGGGCTGATCGTCAACCGGGTGGTCCCGGCGATCGCGCCGTCCGTGCGGGGGCCGGCAGCCCGCTGGGTCCGGGCCCGCCGGGCCGAGCAACAGGACGTACTGGCCGAGCTGGCCGCGTGGCAGCCGGGCGCCGCCGACGCCCCCGGTCTGCGCACGGTGGCCTACACTGCGGCGGAACCGATCGGGGTGCCCGCTCTGGTGGAGGTCGCCGACGCGCTCTACGGCGCGGACGAGCCGCTGGCCGGGGCCGAAGCCGCGCCCCTGCTGTCGGTGCGGCGCACCGAAGGCGACGATACGTCGCTGGAGTCGGAGTTCGAGCTGGCCGTTCGGCTGCCCGGGTTGGACAACAGCACCCCGCTGGATCTGGCCCGGATCGACGACGACCTCGCGGTGACGGTGAGCGGGGTGCGCCGGCTGGTCGCGTTGCCCTCGGTGCTTGCCCGCTGCACCGTTTACGGCGCCCGGATCGGCGACGACGAGCTGGTGGTCGTCTTCCGTCCGGATCCGTCGGTCTGGATGCTGCGATGAGCCCCGAAGCCGACAGCGAGGGAGCATCGCAGGGAGCGCAAGCGACCGAGGAGCGGCCCGAGCGCGGAGGCGAGGCATGAGCCCCGAAGCCGACGGCGAGGGAGCATCCCGGGGGACGGCAGCCGGCGGAGCCGGCGGGGTGGGTCAAACCCAGGGAGCGCCAGCGACCGAGGAGCGGACCGAGCGCGGAGGCGAGGCATGAGCCCCGGCTGCGCGGGCCACGACGGGCTCGCCGACGAGCTTCGCGACTACGCCACCGGCGCGCTCGACCTGCTGCAGCCGTGGCTGGCCCAGCTGCGCGACCGACCGGCCGACCCGACGGCTCCGGAGCCGGCCAGCTGCGCGGTGTGCCCCCTGTGCGCGCTCATCACGGTGCTGCGTGGTGGCCGGTCGGAGCTGGCGGTGAAGGCGGTCGAACAGGTGGGCGGGCTGCTGGCCGTGCTCCGGGTCGCGCTCGAGGAAGGCGCGCGGGCCGCTGCCCCGGCGCCCACTCCAGACGGTGCCACGCCAGCCAGTGCCACCCCGGCCAGTGCCACCCCAGCCAGTGCCACCCCAGCCAGTGCCGCCCCGGACGCCGGCAGGGCTTCCCGGGGCGGGGACGGCGCGGTCCTGCCCGACGGGTCACGTGGCGTGCAACGGATCCCGGTCGCCCGGGAAGAGGACGCGCCGTCGCACCCGTGCTGACCATCGGCGTCGACATCGGCGGCACCAGCGTCCGGGCCGGCGTGGTGGACGCCGACGGCAACGTGCTGGACACCGCCCGCGCCGCCACTCCCGGCCAGGACACCGCACTGGAGTCCACGATCATCCGGGTGGTCGAGGAGCTGGCGGCCCGTTACCCGGCGCGCGCGGTCGGACTCGCGCTCGCCGGGTTCGTCACGCCCGACCGGCGCACCGTGCGGTTCGCCCCGCACCTGCCGTGGCGGGACACCAGGGTGGCCGACCGGCTGGCTGCGCGCAGCGCGCTGCCGGTGGTCATCGAGCACGATGCCAACGCTGCGGCGTTGGCCGAGCGCCGATTCGGCGCGGGGGAGCGGTCGGGCAACCGCAGCATGGTGTTCATCGCGCTCGGCACCGGGATCGGCGCCGCGCTGCTGGTGGACGGGCAGCTCTACCGGGGTGCGCACGGGGTGGCCCCGGAGCTCGGCCATCTGCGGGTGGTGCCGGACGGCCGAGCGTGCGCCTGCGGCAAGAATGGCTGCTGGGAGCGCTACTGCAGCGGCACCGCGCTGGTCACCACGCTCGTCGAGCTGCTGGCGGCGCACCCGGGACAGTCCCCGACCCTGGCCAGGCTGGCCGCGGTCGAGTCTCGCGGGATCACCGGACGGCAGGTGGCCAACGCGGCTCGCGACGGCGACCCGCTCGCGCAGCTGGCGATGGCCGAGCTGGCCCGCTGGCTCGGTGAAGGCTTGGCGCTGGTCGCCGACGTGTTCGACCCGGAACTGGTGGTGATCGGCGGCGGGGTGTCGGGGTCCGCGCCGCTGTTCCTGGACGAGGCCCGCGAGCACTACGCGCGGATCCTGACCGGCGGCCGCCACCGGCCGCTGGCCCGGATCCGCACCGCACAGCTCGGCGAGGAGGGCGGCATGATCGGCGCAGCGCAGCTGGCCCGCGAGCATCTGGCAGTCCCACGCCGCTGACCGGCCGCCCGGTCAGAGCACCGCACCGTCGTCCTCGCCGTCGCCGTCCCCGGGCGGCGGGTCGGACGACCACGAGCGCAGCACCAGCCAGCCGAGCCCGCCGGCCAGGGTGAGCAGACCCAGCGTCAGCCCCGTCCCGTCGGCGATACCCACCAGCTCCGGCGCGATCACCAACAGCAGCCCCACCCCGAGCAGCGCGACTCCCACCGCGGCCGCCCGTCCGATACGGGGTATCGGCGGCGGCTCCGGTGGGAAGAAGTGGTCGTCCGGGTCGAGGTCCTCGTCGGTGTCTCGAGATTCTCCGGACGACGAGCGCGGCGGACCGGGGGAGCCCGCCTCCGGCCGGACCAGGCCCGCGCGGGTCGGCACTCCACCGGGCCGCTCGTCCGGCCAATGCGGCACCGCGCCCTCGGCGCGCCAACCCGCGACGATCTCCTCGAACGAGTCGGACGAGTCGGACGGGCCGACGGGCTGCCGGTCGTCGTCGGAGTCGGCCGGGCTCACCCGTTCATGGTGACACGGATGCCCTGCGGGATGGGAACCTGGCGCACGTTGTCCGCCGCCCGCCCGGCTCCGTAGGCTGAGGTCCGCGGTCGAGGGAGGAAGGCGGCGTTCGGTGCTGTACTGGCTGCTCAAGTTCGTGCTTCTCGGACCGCTGCTCCGGCTCTGGTGTCGTCCCACGGTCGAGGGCGCGGAGAACATTCCGGAGACTGGTGGTGCGCTGCTGGCCAGCAACCACCTCGCGGTGGCCGACTCGTTCCTGCTGCCCGCGGTGGTGGAGCGGCGGATCGTCTTCCTGGCCAAGCGGGAGTACTTCACCCAGCCAGGGTTGGTCGGCTGGCTGAAGAAGCAGTTCATGACCGGCGTCGGACAGGTCCCGGTTGGCCGCGGCAGCGGGTCGGCCGCGCGGGCGGCTCTGGACACCGGGATCCGGTTGCTGCGCGAGGAGTGGCTGGTGGGGATCTACCCGGAGGGCACCCGCTCGCCTGATGGGCGGCTGTACAAGGGCAAGACCGGGGTGGCCCGGATGGCGCTGGAGTCCGAGGTCCCGGTGATCCCGGTGGCCATGATCGGTACCGACAGAGTCAACCCGATCGGATCGAAGATGTGGCGTCCGCACAAGGTCACGATCAGGATCGGTGAACCGCTGGACTTCTCCCGCTACTACGGCATGGCGAACGACCGGTTCATCCAGCGGTCGGTGGCTGACGAGATCATGTACGCGCTGATGGAGCTGTCCGGCAACGAGTACGTCGACATGTACGCGGCGAAGGCCAAGGAGGACGCCGACCGGGCCCGGCGTCCCCCACGCCGCCCGAACCCCGGGTTGCTCCGGACGAAGGCCAGCTGACGCGGACGTGCGCTACTTCTACGACTGCGAGTTCATCGAAGACGGCCAGACCATCGAGCTGGTCTCGATCGGGGTGGTCGACACCACCGGCCGCGAGTTCTATGCGGTGTCCACCGAGTTCGACGACCGCCGGGCCGGCGCCTGGGTGCGGGCGAACGTGCTGCCCAAGCTGCCCTCCCCGGGCGACGGCGCCTGGCGCAGCCGCACCCGGATCCGTGAGGACCTGCTGGCGTTCCTCACCGAGGGCGGCGGTGACATCGAGCTGTGGGCCTGGATCGCGGCCTATGACCACGTGGCGTTGTGCCAGCTCTGGGGCGCGATGCCGGCCCTGCCCCGGCCATTGCCCCGGTTCACCCGCGAGCTGCGGCAGCGCTGGGAGGACGCCGGCCGCCCGGCGTTGCCATCCCCGCCGGGAGACGCCCACGACGCGCTCGCCGACGCCCGGCACAACCTCGCGCGCTGGTGGGTGATCGAGGAGCAGCTCGTACGAACGGGCGGATTGCTGCACCGGTCAAGAGCGTGAGAGCCTTCCGCTCGTGCGTATCGGAGTGCTCACCGGTGGTGGCGACTGCCCAGGGCTGAACGCGGTGATCCGGGCGATCGTCCGCAAGGGCGCGCCGGAGTACGGCTACGAGTTCGTCGGGTTCCGGGATGGCTGGCGCGGGCCGCTGGAGGGGCTCACCCAGACCTTGGACGTCCCGGCGGTGCGCGGCATCCTCCCCCGCGGCGGCACCGTCCTGGGTTCCTCGCGGACCAACCCCTTCGCGGTCGAGGGCGGGGTCGAGCGGATCCGTTCCACGCTGGTCAACCTCGGGGTGCGCGCGCTGGTCGCGATCGGCGGTGAGGACACCCTCGGGGTGGCCGCCAAGCTGCACGACCTGGGCGTGCATGTGGTCGGGGTGCCCAAGACGATCGACAACGACTTGTCGGGCACCGACTACACCTTCGGCTTCGACACCGCGGTCGGCATCGCGACCGAGGCCATCGACCGGCTGCACACCACCGCCGAGTCGCACCACCGTGCGCTGATCGTCGAGGTGATGGGGCGGCACGCCGGCTGGATCGCTTTGCATTCCGGGATGGCCGGGGGCGCCAACGCCATCCTCATCCCGGAGGTCCCGTTCGACATCGACCAGGTCTGCGGGTGGGTGGAGAGCCGGTTCCGCACCCGGTACGCCCCGATCGTGGTGGTCGCCGAGGGGGCCACCCCCAAGGACGGCACCATGGAGCTGGTCGCCGGTGACAAGGACGCGTTCGGCCACGTCCGGCTCGGCGGCATCGGTGAGTCGATCGCCCGGGAGATCGAGCGCCGCACCGGCAAGGAGGCCCGCACCACCGTGCTGGGGCACGTCCAGCGCGGTGGTACGCCCAGCTCGCGGGACCGGTGGCTGGCCACCCGCTTCGGCCTGCACGCCATCGACGCGGTGCACGACGAGGCGTGGGGGCAGATGGTGGCGCTGCGCGGACCGGACATCGTGCGGGTCCCGCTGTCCGAGGCCACCAACACGTTGAAGACCGTGGACCCCACCCTCTACGCCGAGGCCCAGGTCTTCTTCGGGTGATTCGGTGCCGGACCGGATCAGGTGAAGACGCTGACACCTCCGGGGCCGACGAGCAGGCCGACGACGATCAGGACGATGCCCCACACCAACTCCCGGCGCAGCAGGGCGAAGACTCCCGCCACCACGAGGACGACGGCCAGGATCCACAACAAAGTTGTCAACATGGGGCAGGAGTAACCCGATCGGGGGACTTCGAAACCTCCCGGTGGTTTCCTGTCATGCGGCACCCGGGGGTGCGCAGCGGGCCGGGGCGCATAGGGTGGTCAACCGTGAACTGGACCGTGGACGTACCGGCTGACGAGCTGCCCGAGCTGCCCCCGCTGCCCGGCACGCTGCGCAGCCGGTTGGACGACGCGCTGGCTCGGCCGGCCGCGCAGCAGCCCGACTGGCCTGACCAGGACGCGGTGCGCCATGTGCGGCTGGTGCTGGAGAGCGTGCCTCCGGTGACCGTCCCGCAGGAGGTCGACCGGCTGCGCGAGCGGCTCGCGCAGGTGGCCCGCGGCGAGGCGTTCCTGCTGCAGGGCGGCGACTGCGCGGAGACGTTCCAGGACAACACCGAGCCGCACATCCGGGGCAACATCCGCACCCTGCTGCAGATGGCCGTGGTGCTGACCTACGCCGCCAGCATGCCGGTGGTCAAGGTGGGCCGGATCGCCGGCCAGTACGCCAAGCCGCGCAGCTCGTCCATCGACGCGCTGGGGCTGCCCTCCTACCGCGGCGACATCGTCAACTCGATCAAGCCCGACCCGGAGGCGCGGATCCCGGACCCGAGCCGGATGGTCCGCGCCTATGCCAACGCCGGTGCCGCGATGAACCTGGTCCGCGCGCTCACCGCCGCCGGGATGGCCGACCTGTCGCTGGTACACGACTGGAACAAGGACTTCCTGCGCACCTCCCGGGCCGCCGAGCGGTACGAGGCCCTGGCCAGTGAGATCGACCGCGGCATGCGGTTCATGGGTGCCTGCGGGGTGGACGACCCGAGCCTGCACAGCGTCGAGTTCTACGCCAGCCACGAGGCGCTGCTGCTGGACTACGAGCGGGCCATGCTGCGGCTGGACACCCGGGCCGACCAGCCGCGGCTGTACGACCTCTCCGGGCACTTCCTGTGGATCGGTGAGCGCACCCGCCAACTGGACGGCGCGCACATCGCGTTCGCCGAGCTGCTGGCCAACCCGATCGGCCTGAAGATCGGCCCGGGGACCACGCCGGAGCAGGCGGTGGAGTATGTGGAGCGGCTCGACCCGGACGGCGTGCCCGGCCGGTTGACCCTGATCAGCAGGATGGGCAACGGGAAGGTGCGCGACGTGCTCCCCGCCATCGTGGAGAAGGTCACCGGCTCCGGCCACCAGGTGATCTGGCAGTGCGACCCGATGCACGGCAACACCCACGAGTCCACCAGCGGGTACAAGACCCGGCACTTCGACCGCATCGTGGACGAGGTGCAGGGGTTCTTCGAGGTGCATCACGGCCTGGGGACCCATCCGGGCGGGTTGCACGTGGAGATCACCGGCGAGGACGTCACCGAGTGCCTCGGCGGCGCCCAGGAGATCTCCGACGCCGACCTGCACGGCCGCTACGAGACCGCCTGCGACCCCCGGCTGAACACTCAGCAGTCGCTGGAGCTGGCCTTCCTGGTCGCCGAGATGCTCCGCGGCTGAGCCGCGTGGTCGATACCGCGGCTGGCCGCGTCGCCGGCCCTGGCCGACCGCTGGTTCGGCTAGTTGCCGCCGCCGAGGGCGCGCTCCAGCTCGCGCTGGATCAGCTCGCTGATCGAGCCGCCGAGCCCGTTGTCGCTGTCCTGGTCGCGCTCGAGGGCCGGGCCGCGGCTGAGCACCAGGGTGACCGGGGTGCCGATCGCCAGCTCGCTGCCGGCCCGGGGCACCGTGCCGATCACGCTGCCGGCCGGCGCGGTGGGGTGGAACCGGCGGGCGGCCTCGTCGAGCCGTGAGGTCAGCTCGGCCTGGCGCAGCAACCCCTCGGCCGCGGCGACCGGTGAGCCGACCGGGATCGGTGGCACCCGGGGCCGGCCGGTCGAGACGGTCAGCGTCACCCGGCTGCCGGACCGGACGTCGGTGCCGGCCACCGGGTCGCTGGCGGCCACCACGCCGGTCGGCACGGTGTCGTCGTGCCGCTCGGTGACCACCCCGTACAGACCGGACTCGGTCAGCGCGCGCTGCGCGTCCGGCTCGGCCAGACCCACCACCGACGGCGTGCTGACCCCGCTGCCGCCGCCCCAGTTCCAGCCCAGGACCCCGGCGAGCACCCCAAGCAGCACGACGGCGCCCACGCCGAGGGCCGGCCACGGACGCCGGGACGGCGGCGCGGCGCGGCGCTCATCGGGTCGGGCGTGCGCCGGTCCGTCCTCGGCGGGGTACCCGGACAGGCTCAGCGCGCGGGTCGCCCGTGGCGGGGGGGCCGCGCCCGGAGGAACGACGGCGGTCGGCCGGATACCGATCGTGCCCGGCGATGCGTACCCACCGGTGGTGGTCGTCCCCGGCAGCGGGGTGCGCCCACCGGTGCCGGAGCCGTGCGCGCCGGCCGGAACCGGCACCGGCACGGCGGGGATCCCGAGCGCGGCCCGGACCCCGCGGACCGCAAACAGCATCGTCTCGGCGTCGGCCGGCCGGTCCTCGGCGGCCCGGCGGGTGGCCCGGACCACCAGCGCGTCCAGCTCGGGCGGCAGCCCCGGGACCAGGGTCGAGGGCGGCGGGACGTTGCTGTTGACGTGCCGGTAGGCCACCGACAGCGGGTTGTCGCCGCCGAACGGGGGCGCCCCGGTGAGCAGCTCGAACAGCAGAACACCCGTCGCGTACACGTCGGTGCGCGGGCCGACGCCCTCCCCGACGACCTGCTCGGGAGACAGATAGGCCGGCGTTCCCATGATCATCCCGGCAGTGGTGTCACGTGACGTGGCCGCGGCGGTGACCAGCCCGAAGTCGGCGACCTTGATCGTCCCTGTCCGACTGATCAGGACGTTCTCCGGCTTCACGTCGCGGTGCGCCAGGCCCTCGCGGTGCGCCGCGGCGAGCGCGCCGAGCACCGGTTCGAGCACCGCGAGGGCCTCGGCCACGTCCAGCGAGCCGCGCTCGACGATGAGCTCTCGCAGGGTGGCGCCTTCGACCAGCTCCATCACCAGGTAGACCAGGGGCTCCGGGCCCGCTCCGTGCTGGCCCTGGTCGTGCACGTCGACCACACTCGGATGCTCGATCCGGGCCATCGCGCGGGCCTCCCGCTCCAACCGGCCGCGAAAGGCCGGATCGGCGGCGAGGCGGGAGTCCATCACCTTCACCGCGACGGCCCGATCCAACCTGGTGTCCGTGCCGCGGTAGACCCGGGACATGCCGCCGATCGCCAACAGCTCACCGACGCGGTACCGCCCCTCGAGCAGCACTCCGGAGAGGTCGTGCGGGACGGTGACCACGTCGGCGATGGTACGCATGTCCGACCGCGGTCCGGCGGGTGTGCGGGCGTGAGGGGGTAGGGTCCGTTGCTGCGAGAACCGGCGCTCAGGGGCTGCCCCGGGGCGCCCGGCTGTGGCAGGCTGTTTCGCTGAAGTCGAGTGGTCGGTCGCCGAGCGGAGCGGAGTGTGTTGACCGGTGAGTGAGACGCCCGTCGCGTCGGCGGTGCTGTCCGACGCTGTACCCGCCCTACCGGTCGCCGAGGTGGCGGCCCAGCTCGAGGTTCCGGTCAGCCGGGTCCACCAGCTCATCAGGGACGGTCATCTGCTGGCTGTGCGGCGGTCCGACGGGCTGGTCGTGCCGGCGGACTTCCTGGACGGCACGGTTGTGGTCAAGGGCCTGCCGGGCACGGTCACCGTGCTGCGCGACGGCGGGTTCACCGACGAGGAGATCCTGCGGTGGCTCTTCGCCGAGGACGAGTCGCTGCCTGGTACGCCCATCGCCGCCCTGCGCTCCAATCGGGGGCGCGAGGTCAAGCGGCGGGCCCAGGCAATGGCCTTTTGACCGTTGGGTTCGCCGGTGCACGGGACGCCCGGGCCCGGGCGAGCTGAGGCAGTGCCACCGCGATCCGGCGGCGGGTCGGCACCACCGCGCGTGCGGTGAACACGTCGTAGTCCGCGGCGGTGATCTCGTCGAGGATGCCGCCGTAGAGGGTGTACGCGGTCCGTACGCACGGTTGTGAGCCGGCGGCGAGCTGACGCAGGCCGGGCTCGGCCCGCCGGTAGACCGCCCGGGTCCGGGCCACCAGGTGCGCCAGTGCCCGGCGCACCTTCGGGTCGACCCGGGCGCGGTGGCGGCACCAGAGCAACAGCTCGCGGTCCACCCCGAAAGCGGCCAGTTCGTCGGCCGGCAGGTACACCCGGTCGCGGTCCAGGTCCTCGGCGACGTCGCGTAGGAAGTTGGTCAGCTGGAAGGCCACGCCGAGTGCGGCCGCGGCCGGCTCGGCCTCGGCCCGGGGTACCGCCGTGCCCAGCACCGGCAGCACCTGCAGCCCGATCACCGCGGCGGAGCCGTACATGTAGACCTCGAGCTCGGCGAAGCTCGGGTAGTCGCGCACCATCGTGTCCATCCGCATCGAGGTGAGGAACGCCTCGAAGTGGCCCGGGTCGAGGTCGTGCCGGTGAGCGGTGTCGGAGACCGCGACCAGCACCGGGTCCGCGTCGTCGGCGACCTGCCCATCGGGGACCTGGCGTTCAGCGAGCGCGGCACGTAGCCCGGCGGCCAGCGCGTCGAGCTCGGTGGCCCGCTGGTCGGTGGACCGGTCTCCGCGCGTGGTGTCCACGATGTCGTCGGCGTACCGGGCGAACCCGTAGAGGGCGTGCACGAACGGCCGCTGCGCGGGCGCAAGCAGCCGGGTGGCCAGGTAGTAGGTGCGGCCGTGCCGGGCGTTCAACGCCCGGCAGCGTGCGTATGCGCGGCGCAGCCGCGGGCAGGTGATGCCCGCGGCGTCCAGTTCCCGGGCCGCTGGATCAGCCATCCGCCGCGGTCTGACGGTCGCGGGCCCAGTCCCGGGGGGCGCGCAGCCGCAGCGGATCGGGCCGGGTCAGCGAGCGGGCGGCGACCGCCGCGCAGGCCAGCATCAACAGCAGGTATCCCCAGGCGTAGAGCGCGACCTCACCGGACGGGAACGCCGCCACCACCAGGAAGACCGATACGAAGATCGCGATCGACATCCGCCGGGCGGTCCACGCGGTGGCCGCCAGCAACGCCATGCCCCAGGCGTAGTACCAGGGCAGCGTGGCCGGCGACAGCATCGCGAACAGCAGCAGTACCACGCCGGCCCGGCGCACCGCGTCGGGCCCACCATCACGTGCGGCCATCCACTGCCGGAACGCGATGTAGAAGAACAGCAGCACCCCGATGATCCGGGTCGCCGTGAAGAACGGGGTCGCCGGGAGATTGCCGAAGACCACCTCGACCAGACCGTGCAGCAACTCGCCCATCCCGGTGGACAGCGACAGCCAGTTGACGATGTTCGAAGGTGCGTTCAGCGCCGGCAACCAGCCCAGGCCGACACCGGCGGCCACCGACACGCCGGTGAACATCACCAGGAAGACCGTGACGCCGGTCGCCGCGGCCCGGACGATCCGGGCCCACTCACCACCGCGCATCCGCGCGGCCCAGACCAGTACCAGGAACGGCAGAGCGAACCCCGCGGTGGCCTTGACCGCCATCGCGCAGGTGACCATCGCGATACCGGCGACGTGCTGGCGGTTGAGCACCAGCAGCGAGCCGTAGGCCAGCAGCCCGATCAGCAACAGGTCGTTGTGCGGTCCGCCGACCAGGTGCAGCACCATCACCGGGTTGGCCACCGCTAGCCATAGCGTCACCGGCAGCCGGCCGCCGAGGTGGCGGACCAGGCCGGGCAGGGCGGCCACGAACAGCAGCAACCCGGGCAGCATCGCCAGCCGCATCAACATCACCCCGGCGACCATGTTCTCGCCGGTCACCGCCACCACGGCCTTGGCCACCAGGATGAACAATGGGCCGTACGGTGCCGGGGTGTCCATCCAGAACCAGTGCACGTTGTCCGGGATCGGGCCGGTCAGCGCGCTCGGCCCGCCACCGTAGGGGTCCAGCCCGCGTAGCGGCATCGTGCCGTAGGCGAGGTAGCTGAACGGGTCGCGGGTGAACAGCGGCGGCGCCACCAGCATCGGGGCGATCCAGGCCGACGCCGTGGTCAGCACGCCCCGTCCGCCGACCCGCCCGGCGAGCACGTCGCGCCCCACCAGCACCCAGGCCCAGACCAGCAGTCCGAGGCCCAGGTACACCGTGAGCACGGCCAGGTCGTAGCCGTGGCCGAACCGCATCGCGGCCAGCGGGGTGCCGCTGAGCAACGGATCGCGAACCAGGACACCGCCGGCGCCCAGCCCCGCCACCGCGATGGTGACGCTGCCGAGCAGACCGAGCAACAGCGGCCACACCCGGGGCGCGCCGAACAGCCGGGCGGGCCCGGTGAGCCCGCCGGAGGGCCCGGCGGCGGGCGGGGCCGCGTCCGCCGCGGCGAGCCCGGGCACACCATCCGGCGGGACGAGCGGGGTGGTGTGGCCGGCTGTCGAGGTGGCCGTCGAGACTGCCGGTTCGACCGACCCCGGGGAGGGGCTGGGGACCGCGTTCGTCGACAGCTGGGGCTGGGAGGTCATCTCGGCGCCTATGCTGCCACGACCTCGATCGGCGACCCGGTCCAGGTCCGGCCCGTGGCTCCGGTCACCGGCAGTCCCGGCCCGTGACGTGGGCCGCGGCCAGCCGCCCGGAGATCAGCGTCGGTGGCACACCGACCCCCGGCGTGGTCCCGCATCCGGCGAGCACCACGTTGTCCCAACCGGACGCCAGGTTGCGTGGACGGAATGGACCGGTCTGGGCGAAGGTGTGCGCAGCGGAGAACGGGGTTCCAGCGGCCAGCCCGTCGGCCGCCCAGTCGCCGGGGGTGACCACCCGGCACACCTCGGGCGCCGCGTCGAGCAGCGGCAGCCCCCGCCCGCGCAGCACCTCGAGCAGCTCCTCCAGGTACGCCGGGCCGAGCCGCGCCCAGTCCAGCCGCGCCCGGGCCGTGTTGGGGCACGGCGCGAGCAGGTAGCGCATGGTCCGCCCGGGTGGCGCGAGACCGGGGTCGGTCACGGTCGGGGTGGTGATCAGCAGTGATGGATCGGACATGAGCTCGCCGCGGTGCAGGATCTCCTCGAAGGTGCGCGACCACGCCGCCCCGAACGAGATCGTGTGATGGCACCCGTCGCCCCGACCGGCCGCGCCGCCGGTGTCGCGCTCGCCTCCCAGATGGGCGACCACCGCCGAGGGGGACCAGCGCAGCGGCAGCACCCGGCGGGGGGCGCGGCCGAGCAGCCGGTACGCCGTCGGCAGCTCGGTGGTCAGCACCACCGCGTCGGCGTCCACCCGGTCGAGCCCGCCGTCGTGGTCGCGCAGCCGGACCCCGACCGCGCGACCACCGCGGCGGACCAGCCCGGTGACCGTCGCTCCGTAGCGGATCGTCCCACCGGCGTCGGTGACCGCGTCGGCCAGCGCGGTGGGCAGCGCCCGCATCCCGCCCCGGGGGTACCAGACTCCGGCCACGGTGTCCATGTACGCGATCACCCCGTACACAGCCAGCGCACGGTCCGGCGACAGGCCGGCGTAGAGCGCCTGGAACGAGAAGATCCGGCGCAGCCGCTCGTCGCGCAGGTGCCGGCCGATCCGTGGGCCCAGGCGGCCGAACCCGCCGAGCGCTGCCAACCGGACCAGGTCCGGAGTGAGCAGTCGCAACGGGGAACTCATGTCGGCGCCGATGAACGACTCGATCTGCACCCGATAAAGCTCGGTCAGCCAGCGGCGCAGGTTCCGGTACCCGGCCGCGTCCCGCGGGCCGACCTGCGCGGCGATCTCGGCCTCCATCGCGTCCGGGTCGGTGTGCACGTCGATCGTCGAGCCGTCGGCGAAGCACGCCCGGTACGCCGGATCCAGCCGGATCAGCTCCAGCCGGTCGGCCAGCTTCTCGCCGACCGCTGCCAGTGGCTCCTCCACGAGCTCGGGCATGGTCAGCACGGTGGGGCCGGTGTCCGCTTGGTAGGTGCCGGTGGGTCCGACCAGGTCCAGCCGGCCGGCGCGTCCCCCGGGGTGCCCGGCACGCTCCAGCAGGGTGACCCGCCGGCCCGCGCCGAGCAGGTGCAACGCGGTGGCCAGTCCGGACAGTCCGGCGCCGACCACCACCACGTGGTCGGTGCGCCCTGGGACTCCGCGAGCGGCCATCAGTAGCGGCGCCGGGTCGCGGCGTGCGCGAGCTCGACCAGGCGAGAGTCGGCCGGCGCGGCCACCCGGACGGCGGCCAGCGCGGCCAACCCGGACTCCGTCAACCGGGCGATCCGCCGCTCCACCTCGTCGACCGCGCCCAGGGCGTGCAGCGCCTCTCGGGCCCGGTCCACGCCGCCGGCGTCCAGCAGCGGATCGCCCAGCGCGTCGGTGAGCGCGGCGAGCTCGGTGGCCCGGCCGCTACGGCGGGCGGCATCGACGGCGAGTGCGACCAGCACCGTACGTTTGCCCTCGCGCAGGTCGTCTCCGGCTGGCTTGCCGGTCAACTCCGGGTCGCCGAACACCCCGAGCAGGTCGTCGCGCAGTTGGAAAGCGACGCCGATGTCCGCGCCGAACCTGCGGTAGGCGGCCTCGATGTCGGGGTCGGCACCGGCCATCGCGGCGCCGAGCTGCAGCGGCCGCTCCACCGTGTAGGCGGCCGTTTTGAACCGGCACACCCGCAGCGCGGCCTCGACCGCGCCGCCGGGTCGGCCGGTCTGTGTGGGGTCCTCGCCGGCCCCGGCCTGGCACCACGAGTCCAGGAACTGTCCGCCCAGCACCTCGGTCCGCATCGTCGACCACACCGGCCGGGCCCGCGACCAGGCGGGCCAGTCGAGCCCGGCCCCGGCCAGCATGTCGTCGGCCCAGGCCAGAGCCAGATCGCCGAGTAGGATCGCCACGGCGTCGCCGTAGCGTGCCGACGGCCCCGCCAGGCTCTTCCGCCGATGCCGCTCGGCGAACTCTACGTGCACAGTCGGACGCCCCCGCCGGGTGTCCGAGGCGTCGATCAGGTCGTCGTGCACCAGCGCGCAGGCCTGGATCAGCTCCAGCGCGGCCACCGCCCGCATCGCCGGCTCGGCGCTCGCGCCGTTCGGATCCCCCCCGGCGCCGCGCCAGCCCCACCAGGCGAACGTCGGGCGCAGCCGCTTGCCGCCGGCCCGCACGAAGTCGGTGAGCACGTCGGCGGCCTCGGCGAACGCCGGATGGACCAGCTCCGCCTCGGCGCGGCGGTGCCGCAGATAGGCGGTCACAGTCGCCTCGACCCGGGCCACCACCGCGTCGTCGGGATCGGTCGGCGGGTCGGCCAGGCCGCCCGTCGGGACACCCGGGTCGGCTGTGTCGAGACTCACGTCGGCTCCTTGCGGGGTACGGAGGGGCTCACGGTCCTCGGCCCTCGCCGCGGACCGGTGGATTGCGGTGTGCCCGGGCCAGCAGCACGGCCCCGACGGCCGCCGCCACCACGATCGCGGCGACCAGCAAGGTCCAGCGTGCCACCGACGGGGCGGCCGGATCGGGGGATCCGGCAACCGCGGTGAACTCGCTGACCTGCCCCGGGGTGAACACCCAGGCAACGGTGGTGCCCTCCGCCGTCCCGTCGGTGTTGACCACATCACCGGGCAGCGCGACCTTGAGCTGGACGTCGGCCCGGTCCACCGGCACCGACGCAAGGTCGACCTGGCCGCCGAGCACGATCCGGTTGCCGACCCGACGCAGGCTCAGCCGAAACCGGCCTTCGGCTTCCGGCGCCGCGCTGACCAGCGAGTTCAGCTCGTCGAACCGCAGGCCGCTGAACTGCAACCGGGAGCCCTGGTAGCTCTCCGCCGCGTACGGCGCCACCGACACCCGGCCCACCAATGACGGGGGCAGCGCGATCAACGGCGGCGGGCCGCCGGCTCGGGCGACCACGATCTCCCCGGCGACGGTGTCGTCGCTCTGCACGGCCAGGGCGGTGAGCACGCGGGTGCATCCGCCCAGTGACACCGCGCCGAGCAACACCGCCAGCACCAACCCGAGCGGGCCCCAACGCGTGCGCCGACCGGGCGTCCGGGCGACGCACCGGCCGGGCCGAGGGAGAGCCGGCGCGGACACCCCGCCATCGTGCCAGCCGGGCCGGGATGCCGCGCCGCGTGCGGTGGGCCGACCGGGCGCGGATTCGCGGCCGGGGACTGCCGGGGTGTCAGATCGCGTCGTGTCCGGGCAGCTCCGGAGCGGGCGACGCCGGACCCGGTAACGGCAGCGAACGACCCAGCACCGCGAACGGTCGGGGATCGCCGACGAACTGGTGCGACCGCAGCACGTCGAGGAAGCCCAGGCGGCGGTAGAGGCGCCAGGCCCGGGCGGGGTTACGCGGGTCCAGTTCGGGGGTGGACAGCAGCACCGCGCGGCTGGGGCAGTCGTGCAGCAACGTCCGCAGCACCCGCTCACCGAGTCCGGCGCCCTGCGCATCCGGCAGCACGTGCAACTCGGTCAGCTCGAAGTAGTCGGTCAGCCAGCCGGACCCGTCCCGGCGAGCCGCGGCCAGACCCCGGCGAACCTCGTCGTGCCACCACTGCCCCGAAGTGCCCCGGTAGCCGTAGGCGACCCCGGTGAGTCGGTCCTCGGCGTCGATCGCGCCGACCGCGCGCCACCCGGGTCGGCGGACGTGCTCGCGCCACAGCGGGGCCCGTTGCCGCACGGTCGGCCTGGGGTAGCCCATCGCCGTGACGTAGACGGTCAACGCCTCGGTCAACCGGTCGAGGAACTGGGCGGCGGCCAGCGGCGCGATGGTGACCCGTGCCGGCGCGGCGGTCACCGCGGCACCCCGGAGGCGGTCAACGCGCCACGCATGCCGCTAATGACACCACATGGACCGGGTGGGTGACCGCGGTGCCGCGACTTGACTCGGGGCCGCGGACGCGCTGTACTGAACATCTCGAACATGCGTTCGAATATCGGGTGGGCCTGGCGCCTGGCGGACGAGGAAGACCGCCGGCCGGCTGGTGTCCGTATCGGAGACGATAGCGAGGACAGTGGTGGATGCGCTGATGCGGCGGTTCGGCTCCCGGCAGCCCACGCCTATCCAGGTGCGGTGGCAGGACGGCGAGCCGGTCGAGTTCCAGCGGCGCCCGATGCGCAAGGGGCCGCGCTTCCTGGTGACCGACGTCCGGGAGCGGTGGATCGAGGAGTCGCCGTGGCCGTTTCCCTCGCCGATGCCGGTAGGTGGGGATCGAGTGCGGTGCTGGCGGGTTCTCGCCCAGTCGTCCGTCGAGATCGACGGGCCGGCGCAGGAGTACGTGCTGCGGATGCGTGCCGGGCCTGGGGTCTGGGATCTGGTGCGGGTGGGTGACTGACGGAAACTGGAGGAGTGCGATGACCATCTCGGTGGCTGCGGAAGGTCGGTGGTCTGCGGCGCCGCCCACGGTCGGCCCGCCGCCCTCGGCGGCCGCGCTGTCGCTGCTGGCGCAGGCGGAGTCGGGCCTGTGCGAGGCGGCGCGCGCGACCGACCCGTCGCGGCGGTTCGCCGGCGCGCACCTGTCCGCGCTGCGGGCGGGGGCGGCGGTGCTCGCGGTGCGGGCCCAGCCGGTCGGGCGTCGCGGCGCCGGGCGCAGCGTCTGGCACCTGTTGGCCCGGGTGGCTCCGGAGTTGGGGGAGTGGGCGGCGTTCTTCGCCGCCGGCTCGGCCACCCGTGCCGCGGCCGAGGCGGGCATCACCAGGCTGGTCAGCGCGCGCGCGGCTGACGACCTGGTGCGGCAGGCCGGGCAGTTCATCGAGGTCAGCCGGTCGCTGGTGTGCCCCCGCTGACCAGGTCCGGGTCGGCGGGGCGGGCCCGTGAGCGACTGCGCAGCACCCGGGCGAGCAGGCTGTCGAACGCGATGGACGCCTCCCGCGCGCCCGGGGTGTCCCAGTGTTGGATGGGTACGCACGCACCCTGGGCCTGCTGGATCGCCGATCGGTCCGGCACCGTGCTGGTCAGCACCAGTGGGCCGAACAGCTCGCGCAGCTCGGCCACCCGGAACGCATGCTCGGCCGAGCGCGAGCGCACCCGGTTGATCAGAACGCCGAGCGGCTGCAGGCGCGCGTTGCCGCGCACCCGCTCGTCCTGGACGGCCTCGAACGCCCGCTGGACACCCGCCACGGCGAAGATCGTCGGATCGGTAACCAGCACCGCGCGGTCGGCGGCGACCAATGCCGACCGGGTCAGCTGGCCCAGCGACGGTGGGCAATCGATGATCACCAGGCCGTAACCCTCGTCGCCATCGGATTCGGTGAGCCGGCTCAGCGCCCGGTCCAGCCGGGCCAGCTGTTTCGCGCTCGGTTCCGGGTGGTTGTGCCGCTCGTTGCTCTCCGCGCCGACCAGGACATCCACATCATCGCTCCACGCGCTGGCGCCGATGGCGCGGTGCACCACGAGCCTGCGGGGCTCGTCGAGCACCTCGGCAATGCTGGCCTCGGTGGGTTCCGGTTGCAGCGCCGAGGTGGCGTTCGCCTGCGGGTCGAGATCAACCACCAGGGTGCGCAGGCCGCGCTGCATGGCCGCGCCGGCGAGGCCGAGCACCACAGTCGTCTTCCCGACGCCCCCCTTGAGGCTGAGCACGGCGACCACCTGCACCGGCACAACTTACCGCTGTCCGACCGCGACGGAAGTCCACCGGAGTGGTTACGCTCCCGGCCGTGCAGACCCGGCCGCCCCATGCGAGCGTAGTGAGCGCCAGCGAGCGAGGAGCGGACCGAGCGTCGCCGGCGAACGTCGTGCGGCAGGCTCTGCGCGCCGAGTTCCACCGGGCCCGGGAGCGTCGCGCCGGGCAGCCGGTCCGGGTGCTCGACGTGGGTGGCGGTTCCGGTGCCTGGGCGGTGCCGATGGCGACCGCCGGGTGCACGGTGACGGTGGTCGACACCAGCCCCGACGCCCTGGCCGCGCTACGCGGCCGGGCGACCCGGGCCGAGGTGGCCGACCGGGTCCGGGCGGTGCACGGGGATGTGCACACCCTGGCCGATGCGGTCGCTCCGGCCGACGCCGACCTTGTGCTCGGGCACGGTCTGCTGGAGGTGGTGGACGAGCTGTCCACCGCGGTGGTCCAGCTCGCGGCGGCCGCGGTGCCTGGCGGCGCGGTCTCGGTCCTGGTCGCGGGCCGGTACGCCGCGGCGCTCGCCCAGGCCCACGCCGGCCGGCTCGCGCAGGCCCGAGCGGTGCTCGCCGACCCGGCCGGCCGCTGGGGGGCCGCGGATCCGCTGCTGCGTCGACTGGACGTGTCCGGGCTGCGCGAGTTGTTGGAATCGGTGGCCGGGTTGTCGGTCGAGCTGATGCAGGGCGAGGGGCTGCTGCACGGCTGGTTGCCCCCGTCGGTGATCGCGGCCGACCCGGGCGGGACGGGCGAGCTGGAGACCCTGATGGCGGGGGTGCCGGAGCTGCTCGCGCTGGCTACTCGGCTGCATGTGCTCGCGAGGCGCCCGGACTTGGCGCCTTGACCGGGCGGAACGTGGCAACTACGGCTAGTGCGACCTCTTTCGACTGTCACCCGATCGAGTGACATTTGTCGGCCCATGATCTTCCCGCAGCCGTCCGACCGGCCGTTCCCGCCCCGCGGCGGGCCACCATGCCCGCCACGCTGCGGTTTCCCGACCGTATCTGGTCGGCCACTTTGCAGGTCCGGGTAGTCGTTGCTTGCCCGGGCTCGTATCCTCGTGACTAACGCCCGCCCCGCGGGCGCTCGCCGAGTGGTGCTGGCACGGAATGCACTCGGCGCCAGACCCTGTGCCGGAGGCGAACGAGATGCCACTCTCCGAGCACGAGCAGCGGTTGCTCGATCAGATCGAACGCGCGCTCATCGCGGAGGACCCGAAGTTTGCGTCGACCGTCCGGGCCGGCCGGCTCCGAGGCCGGCCCACCCGCCGTCGACGTGTCCAGGGTCTTGCCCTGTTCGTCCTCGGTCTGGTCTTGTTGGTCGTCGGGGTCGCGGTGCGATCCATCTGGCTGGCCAACGTCCCGGTCGTCAGCATTCTGGGCTTCCTGGTGATGCTCGGCGGCGCGGTGCTTGCGATCACTTCGGTGGGCGCGGGCAAGGCGGCCACCACCAAGAGCGCCGAGCCGGAGCGCGGGAAGTTCGGCGGCAAGATGGAAGAGCGGTTCCGTCGGCGGTTCGACCAGGAGTAGCCGCGGGCTCGTGACCGCCTCGCGCACGACGGTGCCACGCGCGGGGCGGCTTTCGCGCGTCCGAAGCACCGGAGAGCGGCGGCCTGGCGATGAGCGGTCGGGATGGGTGATCGGGCGAGAATGATCAGCCGGCCGGCGTCCGGGTCCGGGCGGCGGATCTCGCGTGCCGCGCGACCGGCGCCTGTCCGCCAGCTCTGCCGGCCGCCGGGTCCGACGCGGGGTCGGTCGGCGACCCCGGAGCGGCCCAACGTGGTCGGACCGACCTGGGCCACAGCCGGTCGCCGATTCCCAGCGGGGACACCCGCTCGAAGCCGGTGTGGATCCGCTGCAGCGCGGCGACCAGGGTCGGTCCGGACTCATGGTCGGGCAGCGGCGCGTACCAACTCCGCTCGATCGCGCCGACCACCGCGCGCACCGCGACGTCGACCTCCGGGTCGAGCCGGTGGGCCACCACCAGGCGGCGGGCCGCCGCGCGCACCGACGAGTTGCCGGGTGGAGCGCCGCCGTGGTCCCGGGACTCGGCCAGCACCTCCCGCCAGGCGGCCGAGGCGCCACCGGCCCCGCCCCGCGCCGCCCTGGCCATCCGCCGCCGTCGGACCCACCGCCGGGCGGTCGACGGCGCGGCGAGCATCGCGGTCACGACCACGCCGATCACCAGGCCGAGCAGCGCGGCCACGCGTCGCGGGTCCTCGGGCGGCGCGCCGCCGGGCTGTCCCTCGTCTGGACCGCCGGGTGTCGCCGGGACCGGGGCCTGGCTCGACTCGGACCCGGATCCGGGGTCGGGCCGCGGCGCGCCGTCGGCCGCCTGTCCGGGAACCGGAAGCGGAGGCGGCGGCGGGGCGAGTTCCGGGCGCCCGGGTTCGGGCTCGGGTGGCGCGAGCAGCTCCGGTGGTGGCGGCGTCACCGGCACCTCCGGGGCCTGCGCGAGGTAGCCAGGTGTCACGGCGCGGCTGTCGCCCAGCGGTGTCGGATCGAAGGTCAACCAGCCCTGGCCGGGGAACAGCACCTCGACCCAGGCGTGCGCGTCCGTGGTGGTGATGGTCCTGGCTCCGGCGATATCGCTGCCCGGGGTGAAGCCGATCGCGACCCGGGCCGGCACTCCCACCGCGCGCAGCATGATCGCCATCGCCGACGCGAACTGCTCACAGTAGCCGACCTTGCCGCGGGTCAGGAAATCCAGCAGGGCGTCACCGGTGTTCCCCGGCGCGGTCCGCAGGCTGTACTGGAAGCCGTTCGCCGGATCGAGGAAGTACCGGTTCAGCGCCACGACCTTGGCGAACTGGGTTCCGGCCCGGCTGGTGAGGGCACCGGCGAGCCGGCGGATCCGCGGGTCGACCCCGTTGGTGTCGAGATAGGCGGGATCCACGTCGACGGTCGGGGGCAGGGCGCCGAGCACCTCGGGGCCGGGCGAGAGCAGGGCCGCGCGCTGTACCCAGGCCCGTTCGATCACCGGACCGTCGGTGTAGGCGGTGGTCGTCAGCGGGTCGTAGCGCCAGCGGCCGGGCACCACCCCGGTGACGCCGAGTGGCAAGCCGGCCATCGGCAGCCACCGGTCCCGGTAGCCGAGGTTCTCCACCTCGACGGTGACCGTGCCGCCGGTCGGTGGAGTCGGCAGCCCGGTGGGCAGTGTCCGGTCCAGGGTGACCTCCCGCCGCCTCGAGGGCAGCTGCCAACCCGCGCTGGGCACGTAGTCGGTGAGGGTCAGGGCCCGCAGGTAGGTGGCCGGGGGCAGGCCTCGCACCCGCAGCAGCTCCTCCGGATCGGGTTGCTCCAGCTGGCCGCGCAGCGAGGTGAACGGATTGAGCCCGAACTGCGAGCCCTGCTTGCCGTTGCGCTCGGCCGCATTGCCGGGGAACCGACCCTCGGTGCCCACCGCCGTGACCAACCCCCCGACGAGCAGTGCGAAAGCCACCGCGAGTGCGGTCACCGCGACGGTGGGGGCGATCCCGGCGAGCAGCCGCGACAGCCGGACGAGCGCGGCGACCGGGCCCGGGGAGCCGCCATCCGGCCCTGAGCTCACCCGCGCAGCGTGACCCCCGCCGAGCGCGGGGTCGGCCTGGCCGGCGCCTGCGGGGTGGGGGTGCCGACGGAGGTGGTCGACCACCAGCAGCAGCCCGTAGCTGGCCGCGCCCACCGCCAGCGTCCAGTCCGGTAGCGCGTCGCGGGCCAGCGTGGTGGGCACCGTGTAGGTACACAGGAGCACCAGGCCGCACGCCGCCGGACCGAACCCGGCCGCGGCGAGCGCGTCCACCAGGGTCGTCAGCAGCCCCAGCGCCAGGGCGACCAGCACGAGCAGTGCGGTCGTCGCCGGGACCGGCGGCAGCGCGCCCTCGATCTGGCCGCCCACCGCGCCGAGGTGGCCGATCAGCTCGGCGACCGCCTCGGCGCCGGGCAGCACGCCGAGCACCGCGCCCTGGGTGAACATCGCGGTCATGGCCAGGACCAGCGCGCCGAGCTGGGCCAGAACCACCGCCCACCACGGGGCGCGGGCCGCCCGGGCGCCCAGGCCGACCGCCGTCACCAGGCCGGTGGCGACCGCTACCGTCCACCACACCCGGGGTCCGCTGAGCACGCCGGTCAGCGCGGTCGAACCAGCCGCGACGGTAAGTCCGGCGATCACCGGGGTCAGCCACCGTGCGGCCGTCCCACCGCCCGCCGGGTCCGCCGCCGCGGTGTTCATCGGCCGGTGCCCAACCGCAGCGGCAGCCGCCGGCAGAACTCGTCCCAGACGTCGTCCGGGCGGCGGTTGGGCGTGCCGACCAGCACGGTCCAGCCGGCGTCGGTCAACACCCCGGACGGTGCCGCCACGCCGCACCCGGCGCCGCCGCCCCACGCCGCGACGTCGAGCAGGACCGCGTGCGCGTACCCGCCCGCCCAGCGCCGCACGAGCGGTCCGAGCACGGCGGGGTCGACCGCGCCGAGAATCGCGAACAACTCTCCGCCCCCGTCCGGGTCGGGGATCAGGCCCGGCTGGGCGGACGGCCGCAGCATCGCCAGCGAGTCGAGCAGCGAGTCGGGATCGGCGCCGGTGGCCAGCGTCACCCCGTCCTCGCCGACCAGGGTGACCCGTCGCCCCCGGCTGAGCAGGTGGTGGCACACGCTCGCCGCGAGCTCGACCGACCACTCGAGGCTGGCGCCGGGGCCGCTTCCCCGGTGTGCCTGCTCGCGGCGATCCAGCAGCACGGTCACCCCGCCGTGCCACGGCCGTTCCTCCAGCCGCACCATCAGCTCGTCACGGCGGGCGGTGGAACGCCAGTGGACGGTGCGCACGGCGTCGCCGGGCCGGTACTGCCGGATCAGCGCGTCGCGTTCCCCTGGGCCCCGGCGCAGCCCGGTCGAGCCGCTGTCGCCCTCGCCCCGACCCAACCCGGCCGGCAGCCCGCGCAGCGGGGTCACCCGGGGCAGCACGGTGAGCGCGCTGCGCCCGGCCAGGCGGCATTCGTACTCCGCCATGCCCAACGGGTCGCCGACCCGGACGGTGAGCGGCCCGACATGGTGACATCCCCGGACCAGGGGCACGATCAAGTACTCCGGGCCGGCGATGGCACCGCCGGACCGGCCGGGCAGCACGGCCGACAGCCGGGGCGGGCGCCCCAGGGCGTCGGGTACCGCGTCCACCAGCACCGCCCGGCGGCCGATCCGTGCGCCGGGCGGGATCCCGAGGGCGGTGAGTCGGACGAGCCGGGTGGGTAGCCGACCGACGCGGTGCAGGGTGAGCTCCACCCTGGCCTGGCCGCCGACCGACACCCGGGTGGGGTGCACCGTGCGCCGGCCCCGCAACGACTGCCGGGTGGCCCAGGTCCTCAGTGCCGCGAGCACCGGCAGCGCGATGGCGAACGCGCCGATGCGCAACAGGTCGCGCTCGTCCAGCACGACCGCGCACACCATCGCCGCGATGCCCGCGGCGATCAGGCAGCGCCCCAGGGTGGTCAGCCCGGTGGGCGTCTCCGGCACTAGGCCTGGCTCCGCGACGGGTGGCTGCCCACCGGTCAGCATCCCGGGCCGTGCGGCACCGGTATCCGGGCGACCAGCGCCCGCACCAGATCCGGGGCGGTGCGCCGGGCGTTCAGCGACTCGGGGCTGAGCACGAGCCGGTGGGCCAGCACGGGCACCGCGACCGCGTGCAGGTCGTCGGGTACGACGTACTCCCGGCCAGCCAACGCGGCCTGCGCCCGGGCCGCCCGGACCAGGTGCAGGGTGGCCCGCGGCGATGCCCCGAGGCGCACCTCCGGCATCCGGCGGGTGGCCGAGGACAGCTCCACCGCGTAGCGGCGCAGCTCCGGGGCCACGTGCACCTGGCGGACGCCGGCCAGTACCGAGCTCAGCTCTCGGGTGTCCGACACCGGGGACAGCCGGCTCAGCGGATCGGCGGCCGAGTGCCCGTCGACCATCGCCAGCTCGGCCCCCGGATCGGGGTAGCCGATGCTGATCCGGGCGGTGAACCGGTCGCGCTGGGCCTCGGGCAGCGCGTAGGTGCCCTCCATCTCCACCGGGTTCTGGGTGGCCACCACCAGGAACGGGTCGCCCAGCGGGTAGGTCATCCCGTCCACCGTGACCTGCCGCTCCTCCATGCACTCCAGCAGCGCGGACTGGGTCTTCGGCGAGCCCCGGTTGATCTCGTCGCCGATGACCACGTTGGCGAAGATCGGGCCGGGCCGGAACTCGAACTCCGAGCTCTCCCGGTTGTAGATCGACACCCCGGTGATATCGCTGGGCATCAGGTCGGGGGTGAACTGGATACGGCTCACCGCGCAGTCGATGGACCGGGCCAGCGCCTTGGCCAGCGAGGTCTTGCCGACCCCGGGCACGTCCTCGACCAGCAGGTGGCCCTCGGACAGCAGAGTGACCAGCGCGAGCCGCACGGCCTCGGGCTTGCCGGCGATCACCCGCTGCACGTTGTCGGTGATCCGGGCGGTGACGTCGGCGAGCTCGGGCACCGACATCGGCACGGGTCGGCTGCTCGTCGTCGTCATGCGACCTCCAGGGGTGAGCGAGCCCTCGCAGTCTGTCAAACCCCGCCGACCGCGGCATCCGCCCCGGTCGCCCACCTCTCCCCACCTCGGCCGCCCCCGATTCCCCACTGCCCCCCACCGGCCGGCCCCGGGCGCACCCAGGGTGACCGGGGCCGGGGCATTGCTCCGGAAACGCGCTGGTCACGTGGCAGTGAGTGGTCGGGGATCGATGCTCGTCGGTTGGCGCCGAACGCCGGTCCGGTGATCCTCCCCACTTCACACCACCGGTTCTGAACTGGGAGAACGCCCCACAAGGTGATCCGGTTCGAACCGGTGTGCGTTGACTGTGGCGCAAAGTGGGGTAATGTGGTGTCCCGTGGAGCCAGGGGGAGGCTGCACGGCCGGTCGGAGGGGTTCGTCCGACCGCCGTCGTCGAGCCGGCGAGTGTGGACGGAGGCGGGTCGATGTTTCTCGGCACGCACACTCCCCGGCTCGACGACAAGGGCCGGCTCACCCTGCCGGCGAAGTACCGCGAGGAGCTGCGAGGGGGGCTGATGATCACCAAAGGGCAGGACCACTGCCTGTACGTGTTCCCCCGCGCGGAGTTCGAGCAGCTGGCCCGCAAGGTTGCAGAGGCGCCGTTCACCAACGAGTCGGTACGGGCCTACCAGCGCTATCTGTTCGCCGGGACCGACGAGCAGCACCCCGACTCGCAGGGCCGGATCCCGATCACCGCCGAGCTGCGCCGCTACGCCGGGCTCAGCAAGGAGTGCGTGGTGATCGGCGCGGTCAGCAGGTTGGAGATCTGGGACGCCCAAGCCTGGCAGAGCTACCAGGAGCGGCACGAGGACGAGTACGCACAAGCGCAGAGCGAGGTGCTGCCCGGCATTTTCTGAGATGCCGGGCGGCGCAGGTCGAGGTGGGGTCCGCGCGGGCGTCCCGAGGCCTCCTCTGGAGCTGCTGGTGGCCCTGGCGCACCTTCCCCGGTGCCAGGTCCGCCGGGAGTTCCAGCGGGGACCCCGGGACGCCCGGGTTGGTCCTCCACCGGTCAGCGGGGAACGAGGGGAGCGGCCGGTGTCCGAGTCCATGCCGGGCCCCCGGCACGTACCGGTACTGCTGCGGCGGGTGCTGCAGCTGCTCGACCCGGCCCTTCGCGACCGGCCGGCCGTTCTGGTCGACGCCACCCTCGGGCTCGGTGGTCACTCGGCCGCGCTGCTGGCGGCCCACCCGGAGCTCACCGTGGTCGGGTTGGACCGCGACCCGCAGGCACTCGGCCTGGCCGGTGAGCGGCTGGCGGCCCACGCGGACCGGGTGCACCTGGTGCACGCGGTGTACGACCGGCTCCCCGAGGTGCTCGACGAATTGGGCATCCCGGAGGTGCACGGGGTGCTGCTCGATCTCGGGGTGTCCTCGCTGCAACTGGACGACACCGGGCGCGGGTTCGCCTACTCACGGAACGCCGAGCTGGACATGCGGATGGACCCCGGCTCCGGGCCCACCGCCGCCGAGGTGCTGAACACCTACACCGCACCCGAGCTGATCCGGGTGCTGCGCGAGTACGGCGAGGAGCGGTTCGCCAAGCGGATCACCTCGGCCGTGTTGCGGCGGCGGGCCCAGCGGCCGCTGCGCACCAGCGACGAGCTGGTCGAGCTGCTCTACGACGCCGTGCCGGCCGCCTCCCGGCGCACCGGGGGGCACCCGGCCAAGCGCACGTTCCAGGCGCTGCGGATCGAGGTCAATCGCGAGCTCGAGGCGCTGCGCGGGGTGTTGCCCGCCGCGCTGGACGCGACCGCAGTGGGTGGTCGGGTGGTGGTGCTGGCCTACCACTCGTTGGAGGACCGGCTGGTCAAGCGCTGTTTCACCGAGGCCGCGAGTTCCACCACCCCCGCTGGACTGCCGGTGGAGCTGCCCGGGCACGGGCCGCGCTGGCGGCTGCTCACCCGGGGCGCCGAACTCGCCGGCGAAGCCGAGATCGCGCACAACCCCCGGGCCACCCCGGTACGGCTGCGTGCGGCCGAACGAATCATGGAGGCGACATGAGTGCACCCACGATCGAGCGCACCCGCAGGGCGGCGATCCCCGCGCCCCGAACCGACGTGGGCGCGGCGCGTGGCTCAACGAGCGGCGCGGTCGGCGGCGCGGTCGGCAAGGCCTACGCCCGGCGGGCTGGGCGAAGGGAGCGACTGGTCGAGCCGGTCGGGCCCGGAACTGCCGGCCGCTCCCGGTTCGTGCTGCTGGTGATGGCGCTGTTCGCGACCGGGCTGGTCGCCTCGCTGTGGTTGTCCACGACCGCGGCGGCCGACTCCTACCGGCTCAGCGAGGCGACCCGGGCCACCCGGGACCTCTCCGAGCGCACCGAGACCCTGCGCACCGAGATCGCCGCGCTGAGTTCGGCCCCGGCGCTCGCCCAGGCCGCCCGGGCACAGGGCATGGTGCCGACCTCCGACGTGGCACGGCTGGTGGCCATGCCCGACGGTTCGGTCGTTGTGGTCGGAACCCCCAAGGCCGCCGTGGCGCCCGCGCCGCCGCCGGGGGTGCTGCCCCCGGCGCTGCCCGGCGTAGCACCCGTCCAGCCGGGCGCGGCCGGCCAGCAGGCTGTGGTTCCCGGGCAGCAGGCTGTGGTTCCCGTCCAGCCGGGCGCGGCCGGGCAGCAGGGGAACGCTGCCCGGCAGCAGGCCGTGGTCGCCGTGCCGCGAGGTGCGGCGGTCGACCGCGGCGCCGGGCGCGGATGAGGACTCCCGCCACCGCGCGGCGTTCGCCGGACCGGCCGGCCGCGCCGCACCGGCGTCGGCCGCGCCGGACTCGCGCCACCGGAGAGGTGTCCAACCGTCGCCTGGCGATCGGGCGGTTGCTGCTGGCGTCACTGCTGGTCATCTCGGGGTTGAAGCTGGTTACCGTGCAGACCGTGCAGGCCGGGCAGCTCAGCACCGAGGCCGACAGACAGCGGATGACCAAGGTGGCGCTTCCGGCCGAGCGCGGCGCCGTCCTCGATCGCGCCGGGGTGCCGATGGCGTTCAGCGTGTCCGCCCGGGCGCTGGTCGCCAACCCATTCCTGATCTCCCGCGACCGGGGCCCGGGCGCCCTCGCCCGCAAGACCGAGATCGCGCTCGGCATGGCCCAGCTCACCGGGATCGACGCGTACCAGCTCTACGCCGCGCTGAACACCGACAAGCATTACGTGGTGCTCGCTCCGCTGGTGGAGCCCGGAGTGGCGCGCGCGGTCCGGGAACGGTTCCCAGAAATCGCCGAGGAGACCCGGGAGTCCCGCCGGTACCCGGGCGGCACGCTGGCGGCCAACGTCATCGGGGTGGCGAGCTGGGATGCAGACCAGCGCCGGCTCAAGGGCCTGGTCGGTCTCGAGGCGTCCCGCGAAGCGACGCTGGCGGGCATCCCCGGCCTGCGTGTGGTGGACACCGCGGAGGGCGCCAACACCGTCATCCCCGGCAGCGCCCGCGCCGAGCAGGCACCGGTGCCCGGCTCTGACCTGCAGCTCACCCTGGACTCCGATCTGCAGTACACCGTGCAGCAGCAGCTCGCCGACTACGTGGCCGCCCGCGGTGCGAAGGGCGGCAGCGCGGTGGTGCTGGACGCGCAGACCGGACAGGTGCGCGCGCTGGCCAACAGCGCGACCTTCGACCCGAGGGACATCGCCGCCGCATCCCGGGAGGCCCTGGGCAACCCAGCGGTGACCTCGCCGTTCGAGCCCGGCTCGGTGAACAAGGTGATCACCATGGCAGCCGCGTTGGACGCCGGGTTGACCGACCCGATGGCGGTGCGGGACGTACCGGACAGCCTGCCGGTGGCCGACCGGGTGGTGCACGACGCCTGGAAGCACCCGACCCAACGGTTCACCCTCACCGGCATCCTGGCCCGCTCGTCGAACGTGGGCACCCTGCTGGTGGCCCAGGACGTGGGCCCGGACCGGTTCGCGGACATGATGACCCGGATGGGCCTCGGGGTCCGCACCGGCGTCGGGCTGGCTGGGGAGAGCGCCGGTCGGGTACCGGACCGCGCGGACTGGTCGGGTTCCACGTTCGGCAACCTGCCGATCGGGCAGGGCCTGTCGATGACGGTGCTCCAACTGGCCGGTATGTATCAGGCGATCGCCAACGACGGGGTGCGGGTGCCGCCGCGGATCATCGAGGCCACCGTCGGCCCGGATGGTGTGCGGACCGCCGAACCCCGGCCCGATCCGGTGCGTGTGGTGTCCCCGGAGACGGCCCGCACGCTGCGCGAGATGCTGACCGCGGTCACCCAGGCGGGTAAGGGCGAGCAGCGCGGCACCGGTCCGGAGGCGGCCGTGGAGGGCTACCGGGTGGCCGGCAAGACCGGGACCGCCCAGCAGGTGAACCCGGCCTGCCAGTGCTACTCGGAGTCGAAGTACTGGATCACCTTCGCCGGCATCTTCCCCGCCGACCAGCCACGCTACGTGATGGCGATCATGCTGGACGCCCCGGCGCACGGGCAGAACGCCGCCGGGCTCTTCCACGACATCGCCTCAACCCTGGCCCGGCGCGACCGGATCCCGGTCGGGACCCGGCCGGCGCCGCCGGTCCCGCTCGTCCTGCGCTGAGCCGGCAGTGAGTGAGCATCGCAGCGAGCGTCAGCGAGTGAGGAGCGCAGCGAGCGTCGGCGGCGAGCCATCGGCACTGAGCCGGCAGTGAGTGAGCATCGCAGCGAGCGTCAGCGAGTGAGGAGCGCAGCGAGCGTCGGCGGCGAGCCATCGGCACTGAGCCGGCAGTGAGGGAGGGGCGGCCCCGCCCGGGCCCGGACGGGTGCGCCGGTAGCCTTCCGCGCGTGTCTGCGACCCCCACCGTGACGAGCACCGGCGCCGCCGGTGTGCCCGCCGCCGGGCCCGGTCCGCGCCCGACCGGAACGGTCGCCGTGGGCCTGGCCGAGCTGGCCGGGATGATCGGCGCGGCTCTTGTCGGTCCGGTCACATCCGCCACCGACACACCACTGGTCACCGGCATCACGCTGCGGACCGAGGACGTGCGCCCCGCTGACCTGTTCGCCGCGCTGCCCGGCACCCGCACCCACGGCGCGGAGCACGCCGCCGCCGCCGTGCGCTCCGGGGCCGTCGCGCTGCTCACCGATTCGGCCGGCGCGGCCCGGGTCGCCGACACCTCGCCGGGGGTGCCCGTCCTGGTGCACCCCGCGCCCCGGGAGGTGCTCGGCACGCTGGCCGCCCGGGTGTACGGCGATCCCACCTCCCGGCTCGGGGTGCTCGGCATCACCGGGACCAGCGGCAAGACCACGGTCAGCTACCTGGTCGAGGCCGGGCTGCGGGCGGTCGGGCAGCGCACCGGGCTGATCGGCACCGTCCGGACCACGATCGCCGACCAGGTCTGGGACAGCTCGCTCACCACGCCGGAGGCGCCCGACCTGCAGGCCCTGTTCGCGATCATGCTGGAGCGCGGGGTGCAGCGGGCGGTGATGGAGGTCTCCAGCCACGCGCTGGCCCTGCACCGGGTCGGCGGCACCCGGTTCGCGGTGGGCGCATTTACGAACCTGTCCCAGGACCACCTCGACTTCCACGGCGACCTGGACACCTACTTCGCGGCCAAGGCGATGTTGTTCGACGGCCGGGCCGCCACCGAGGTGCTCAACGCCGACGACGAGTGGGCGCGGCGGCTGATCAGGCCGGATTCGGTCACCGTCTCCGCCGCGGGCCGTACCGACGCGAGGTGGCGGGCGGAGCGGGTGCGGCCCACCGCCGGCGGCGGCCAGGAGTTCGTGGCGGTCGATCCCGCGGGCTCCCGGACCGCGGTCTCACTGCCGCTGCCCGGGGCGTTCATGGTGGCCAACGCGCTGCTCGCGCTGGCCTGCCTGGACGCGGTCGGGGTGCCCGCGCCGACCGCGGCCACCGGGATGGCCGACGTGGCGGTGCCCGGCCGGTTGCAGCGGGTCGACCTCGGACAGCCCTACCTGGCGCTGGTCGACTACGCGCACAAGCCGGGCGCGGTGGCGGCGCTGCTGGACACCCTGCGCGCCGGGGTCGGGTCGCACGGACGGCTGCTCGTCGTGCTCGGCTGCGGTGGCGACCGGGACGCGGCCAAGCGGCCGCTGATGGGCGCCGCGGCGGCCGCCCGCGCCGAGTTGCTGGTGATCACCGACGACAACCCGCGTGGCGAGCCGCCGGGCGCGATCCGCGCGGCTATGCGGGCCGGCGCGCTGGCCGCCCCGCCGCTGGGCGAGCTGATCGAGGTCGGCGACCGGCGAGACGCGATCGCCGCGGCGGTGGACCGGGCCCGCCCGGGTGACGTGGTCGTAGTGGCCGGCAAGGGCCACGAGACCGGCCAGCGGGTCGGCGAGACCGTCCGCCCGTTCTCCGACGTCGAGGAGCTCGCGGCGGCCATCCAGGCTCGGGAGGCTCGCTCGTGATCCGGATGACGCTGGCTGAGGTGGCGGCGGCGGTCGGTGGTCGGCTGGCCGATGCGGACGGCACCGAGACGATCACCGGCACAGCCGAGTTCGACTCCCGCGAGGTCGGCCCCGGGGGGCTGTTCGTGGCGCTTGCCGGCGAGCGGGTGGACGGCCACGACTACGCCGCCGCGGCGCACGCGGCGGGCGCGGTGGGGGTACTCGCCGCCCGTCCGGTGGGGGTGCCGGCGGTGCTGGTCGACGGAGTGCTCGCCGCGCTCGGCCGGCTGGCCGGTCACGTGGCGCGGCGGCTGCCTGGCACCGACGTGGTCGCGCTGACCGGGTCGTCCGGCAAGACCACCTCGAAGGACCTGCTGGCCGGCGTACTGGCCGCCGCACACGGCGGCGCTCCCAACGCGGTGGTGGCCCCGCCCGGCTCGTTCAACAACGAGCTGGGACATCCGTGGACCGTGCTGCGGGCCGACGAGCGCACCCGCCACCTGGTGCTCGAACTTGCCGCCCGCGGGCTCGGACACATCGCCGCGCAGTGCGCGGTGGCCCCGCCCCGGGTCGGCATCGTGCTCAACGTGGGCAGCGCGCACCTGGGCGAGTTCGGCTCCCCGGACGCGGTGGCGCGAGCCAAGGGCGAGCTGGTCGAGGCCCTGCCCCCGGCCGCAGACGGCGGGGTCGCAGTGCTCAATGCCGACGATGCCCGGGTCGCCGCGATGGCCGGACGGACCGCCGCACGGGCGGTCACCGTGGGCCGGCAGGCGCCCGCAGAGGTGCGCGCCGAGCAGGTCGTCCTGGACGAGCGCGGGCGGGCGGGCTTCCGGCTGGTCACCCCGGCGGGCTCTACACCCGTGCGGTTGCGGGTGGTCGGCGAGCACCAGGTGTCCAACGCGCTGGCCGTCGCCGCCGCCGCGTCGGAGCTGGGTCTCACGCTCGAGCAGATCGCCGCCGGGCTGGCCGGCGCCGGTGGCGCCTCGCGGTGGCGGATGGAGGTCACCGACCGTCGGGACGGCGTCACCGTGATCAACGACGCGTACAACGCCAACCCGGAGTCGATGCGGGCGGCGCTGAACGCGCTGACCACGATCGGCCGCCGCCGCCGCCGCTGGGCGGTGCTCGGACCGATGGCTGAGCTGGGCCCCACCAGCGCCGCCGCGCATTTCGAGATCGGTGTGCTGGCGGCCGAGATCGGCGTGCAGCAACTGGTCGGGGTGGGCGCGCCGGAGTACGCACGAGGGTACGGGAAGGACTCGATGGTGGTGCCGGACGTCGCGGCGGCCCTGGAGCTGCTCCGGGGGCGGTTGCGTCCCGACGACGTGGTGCTGGTCAAGGCATCCCGGTCGGCGGGGCTGGAGCGGGTCGCGGCCGGGTTGCTCGCCGAGGGCCCCGGGCAGTGCGCGGCTGGGGCGGGTGAGGACGACCGGTGAGAGGCATTCTGATCGCCGCCGGCGTCGCCCTCACGGTGTCGATCCTGCTCACGCCGTACCTGATCCGGTTCTTCGCCCGGCAGGGCTTCGGCCAGGAGATCCGCGCCGAGGGCCCCGCGTCGCACCAGGCCAAGCGGGGCACCCCGACGATGGGCGGGGTGGCCATCATCGTCTCGATCTGGATCGGCTACCTGGTGGCACACCTGAGCACCGGGGAGTCCGGTGGCTCGCCCACCGCGTCGGCGTGGCTGGTGCTCCTACTGACGACCTCGCTCGGCGCGGTCGGGTTCCTCGACGACCTGATCAAGCTGCGCCGGCGGCACAACCTGGGACTGAGCAAGACTGCCAAGCTGATCGGCCAGCTGATCACCGCGGTGATCTTCTCGGTGCTCGCGCTGAAGTTCGCGAACGCGTACGGGCTGACCCCGGCGTCGGTGCGGCCCTCGTTCGTGCGCGACATTCTGGTGTTGTCCTTCGGCACGATCGGGTTCGTGCTGTTCTGCTATCTGCTGGTCAGTGCCTGGTCGAACGCGGTGAACCTGACCGACGGGCTGGACGGGCTGGCCGCCGGGACCTCTGCGATGGTGCTGGCCACCTACGTGATCATCGGGTTCTGGCAGTTCCGCAACAGCTGCTCGCTGACCAACGCGGCCGGCTGCTACCAGGTGCGCGACCCGCTCGACGTGGCGATCCTGGCCGCCGCCGCGGCCGGCGGATGCATCGGGTTCCTGTGGTGGAATGCCGCGCCTGCCCGGATCTTCATGGGCGACACCGGTTCGCTGGCGTTGGGCGGCCTGGTGGCCGGTCTCTCGATAGTGACCCGTACCGAGCTGTTGCTGGTGATCATCGGCGGGGTGTTCGTGGTGGAGGCGCTGTCGGTGGCGCTGCAGATCGTGGTGTTCCGCACCTCCCGGCGCCGGTTGTTCCGGATGGCGCCGTTCCACCACCACTTCGAGCTGGCCGGATGGGCCGAGACCACGGTGATCATCCGGTTCTGGCTGCTGGCCGCGATCTGCTGCGCGATCGGTCTGGGCATCTTCTACAGCGAGTGGCTGACCGAAGCCTCCGGCGGATGAGTGTGACCGGCGAGCCGTGGACCCCGCTGTCCGGGCTGCGCGGCCGGCCGGTGCTGGTCGCCGGTGCCGGGGTGTCCGGGCTGGCGGCAGCCCGTGCGCTGCTCGAGCTCGGCGCCCGGGTCACCGTCTGCGACACGGCGCTGGACCGGCTGGCCGCGCTGCCCGACGGCTGTGTCCCGGTCAGCGCGCTCGGCGCGCCGCCGGCGGGCACCGCGCTGGTGGTGACCAGCCCCGGGTGGCGCCCGGACAGCCCGTTGCTGCGGGCCGCCGAGCTGGCCGGGGTCGAGGTGATCGGTGAGCCGGAGCTGGCCTGGCGCTGGTCGCCACCGGGCGGTTCGGGTGCTGGCCCGGGGTCGGGGCCGCCGCGCTGGTCGGTGGTCACCGGTACCAACGGCAAGACGACCACGGTGGGGATGCTGGCCGCCATCCTGGCCGCAGCCGGGCGCGACGTGGTGGCCTGCGGCAACATCGGCACCCCGGTGATCGAAGCGGTGCGCGCGGGTCACCGTGAGCTCGCCGTGGAGCTGTCCAGCTTCCAGCTGCACTGGTCGCCGTCGGTCCGGCCGGCCGCTGGCTGCCTGCTCAACGTCGCCGAGGACCACCTGGACTGGCACGGCGGGATGGCCGGGTACACCGCTGCCAAGGAGCGCGCGCTGACCGGCGCGGTCGCCGTGGCCGGGGCGGACGATCCGGTGGCGGCTGCCGCGCTGGCCCGCTGCCCGGCGCCGACCCGGGTGGGCGTCACCCTTTCCCGCCCGGCGCCGGGCCAGCTCGGCGTGCTGGACGGGGTACTGACCGACCGCGCATTCGCCGACCGGCCGCTGGCGCTGATCGATGCGACCGAGGTGTGTCCGGGCGGCCCGCCAGGGCTGGTCGACGCGCTGGCCGCCGCCGCGCTGGCCCGGGCCGCCGGGGTCACCCCGGAGCAGGTCCGCGAGGGTCTGCGCGGGTTCCGGCCGGGGCCGCACCGCGGCGTGGTGGTCGGAGAGCACCGCGGCGTGCGGTACGTGAACGACTCCAAGGCCACCAACCCGCACGCGGCGGACGCCGCGCTCGCCGGACACCGACGGGTGATCTGGATCGCCGGCGGCCAGCTGAAAGGCGCTTCGGTTACGGATCTGGTGCAACGGCACGGCCATCGGATGGCTGGCGTGGTGCTGATAGGTATCGATCGGGCGGCGTTTCGTGACGCACTGTTGCGACACGCGCCCGAGGTGCGGGTCTCGGAGGTTGCTTCGGGAGAGCATGACCCCATGACGGACGCGGTTTCCCTGGCCGCCGGGATGGCCGCTCCCGGCGATGTGGTTCTGCTGGCCCCTGCGGCGGCCTCGCTGGATCAGTTCCCTGACTACGCCGCCCGCGGCCGGGCCTTCGCCGATGCCGTGGCCGCCCTGCCGGCGACCCTGTCCTCAATGCGGCCGCGACCGCCGGCGGGCCTGTGACTCCGGCCGGCCCACGCTCCACGCGCCCCGCTGCCGGCACCGCAGCCCGCACCGCCCGGGACCGTTCCGAGCGGGCCCAGGCAGCGCTGACCGCGTGGCTGGCCCGTCCCCTGACGTCGCTGCACATCGTGCTCGGCGTGTTCGGGCTGCTCACCCTGCTCGGGCTGGTCATGGTGCTCTCGGCGTCCAGCGTGCAGGCCTACTCCGAGGGCGGGTCGTCCTACGCGGTGTTCGCCCGGCAGCTGCTGTTCTGCCTGGTGGGTCTGGTGGCCTTCTGGATCGGGCTGCGGATCCGGCCACGGATGCTGCGGGCCCTGGCTCCGGCCTGCCTGGCCGGGTCGATGCTGCTGCTGGTGCTGGTCCTGGTGCCTGGGATCGGCCACGTGCGCGGCGGCGCCCGCAGCTGGTTCGTGCTCGGCCCGATCTCGGTACAGCCCACCGAGCTGGCCAAGGTCTCGCTCGCGCTGTGGGGGGCGCATGTGCTCGCCGCGCGGCAGCGACTGCTGCACAACTGGCGCCAGGCGCTGTCCCCGCTGGTGCCGGTCACCTGCGTGCTGTTCACCCTGATCGTGCTGGAGCCCGACCTGGGCAGCGCGCTGTCGCTGGCCATCGTGCTCTACGCGCTGCTGTTCGTGGCCGGAGTGCCGATGCGGCTGCTCGCCGCGCTGACCGTCGGCGGGCTGGCCGGTGCGGTCGCGCTGGGCCTGTCGGCCGGCTACCGGCAGGCCCGGATCGCCGCGTTCCTCTCCCCGACGGACAGCGACCCGCTCGGCGCCTCTTACCAGGCCCGCCAGGCGCTGTACTCGCTGGCCGACGGCGGGTTGTTCGGTGTCGGGCTGGGCCAGGGCCGGGCCAAGTGGGACTACCTGCCCAACGCGCACAACGACTTCATCTTCGCCATCATCGGCGAGGAGCTGGGCATGCTCGGGGCGTTGGCCGTGCTGGGCCTGTTCGGCGCGCTGGCGTTGGTCGGACTGCGGATCGCCAGCCGCAGCGTCGACCCCTGGCTGAAGCTGGTGGTCGCCACGCTGACCATCTGGATGGTCGGCCAGGCTTTGATCAATATCGGATACGTGGTGGGATTGCTCCCGGTGACGGGGATACCGTTGCCCCTGGTGTCCTCGGGAGGTTCGGCCTTGGTGACCGCGCTGTTCGTCGGTGGCCTGCTGGCCAACGCCGCGAGGCACGAGCCGGAAGCGGTGGCCGCGTTGCGCACCCACGGCCAGGGCCGGGTGGCCAGGTTGCTCGGCCTGTCGCTGCCGGAGCCCTACCGGCGGCGGACCCGCGCGGGCGGGCCGGCCCAGGCGCCGCGCCGGGGATCCGCCCGGGCGCAGGTTCCCCGGCAGCGGGGCCGCTGATGGCCGCGCTGTCGGTCGTGGTCGCCGGCGGCGGGTCGGCCGGGCACATCGAGCCGGCGCTGGCCCTGGCCGACGCGGTGTGCCGGCTGCGTCCGGGCACCCGGGTCACGGCTCTGGGCACCGAGCGGGGCCTGGACCGCACGCTGATCCCGGCCCGGGGCTACCCGCTGGAGCTGATCCCACCGGTCCCGCTGCCCAGAAAGCCGACGCCCGACCTGCTGCGGCTGCCGGCGAAGGTGCGCCATGCGGTCCGTCGTACCCGTGACGTGCTCGAGTCCGTGGGCGCGGACGTGGTGGTCGGCTTCGGTGGGTACGTGGCGCTGCCGGCCTACCTCGCCGCGCGGGGCCGGGTGCCGATCGTGGTGCACGAGGCCAACGCCCGCGCCGGGCTGGCCAACCGGGTGGGCGCCCGGTTCGCGGTCCGGGTCGCCGCCGCTGTGCCGGACAGCGGACTGCCCGGCGCACAGGTCCTCGGTATCCCGTTGCGCCGCCAGATCAGCACCCTGGACCGGATGGCCCGCCGGACTGAGGCGCGCGCGTACTTCGGGCTGCCCGCCGAGGGTCCGGTGCTGCTGGTGTTCGGCGGGTCGCAGGGTGCGCGCAGCCTGAACACCGCTGTGGCGGGCGCCGCCGCGGGGCTGCTCGGTGCGGGCGTCGCGGTGCTGCACGCGCAGGGCGCCGGCCACCAGGTCCCGGTGCCGGCCGGGGTGCCCGACGTCGACCGGTACGTGGCGCTGCCTTACCTGGAGCGGATGGACCTGGCCTACGCCGCAGCCGACGCGGTGCTGTGCCGCTGCGGGGCGATGACGGTCGCCGAGGTTGCCGCGGTGGGCCTGCCGGCGGTCTACGTCCCGCTGCCACACGGCAACGGGGAGCAGGCGCTCAACGCCGCGCCGGTGGTAGCCGCCGGGGGAGGGGCCCTGGTGTCCGATGCCGAGCTGACCCCGGCCCGAGTGATCGACGAGCTGTTACCGCTGCTCACCGACCCGGTCCGGCTCGCCGCGATGAGTGCCGCGGCCCGGGCCGGAGGGCACGCCGGGGCCGACGAGGCACTGGCCGCGCTGGTGTTCGAGGCGGCCGGCCGGTGAGCGCCGCACTGGACCGGGTCCACCTGATCGGGATCGGCGGGGCCGGGATGAGCGGCATCGCGCGGATCCTGCTCGCTCGCGGCGCGGCGGTGTCCGGCTCGGACGCCAAGGACTCCCGGGTGGTGCTCGCGCTGCGCGCCCAGGGCGCGAAGGTCGCGGTCGGTCACACGGAGGCCAACCTCGACCAGCTGGACGGGCCGCCGACTGTGGTGGTGTCCACCGCGATCCGCCCCGACAACCCCGAGCTGGCCGCCGCGCGGGGGCGTGGGCTCGGCGTGCTGCACCGGTCCGAGGCGCTGGCCGCGTTGATGACCGGCCACGACGTGGCCTGTGTCGCGGGCACTCACGGCAAGACCTCCACCACCTCGATGCTCACCGTGGCCTTGCAGCACTGCGGTATGGACCCGTCGTTCGCGATCGGCGGTGACCTGGCCGTGGCCGGTTCCGGCGCGCACCACGGCGCCGGCGCGATCTTCGTCGCCGAGGCCGACGAGAGCGACGGCTCGTTCCTGCGATTCAGCCCCCGGGTGGCGGTGGTCACCAACGTCGAGGCCGACCACCTCGACCACCACGGCAGCGAGGACGCCTACACGAGGGCCTTCGACGACTTCCTGGGCCGGATCATTCCCGGTGGCGCGCTGGTCAGCTGCGCCGACGACTCGGGTGCCGAGCGGTTGGCGGCGCGCGCCGAGGTGACCGGGCTGCGGGTCCGTCGCTACGGGCGCGCGATCACCGGCGGCGGGGACGGTGCTGACGGGGCAGCGCTGCTGGAGCACCGCCCGGCGGGCACCGGCGGCCGGGTACGGTTGTGGGTGGCCGGGGGCGAGCACACGGTCACCATCGCCGTGCCGGGCGAGCACATGGCGCTGAACGCGCTGGCCGCGCTGCTGGCCGGCCTGGAGCTGGGCGCGCCGCTCGCCGGGCTGCTGGAGGGCCTGGCCGGATTCTCCGGGGTGCGCCGGCGCTTCGAGTTCAAGGGCCGGGCGGACGGGGTCGCGGTCTACGACGACTATGCCCATCATCCGACCGAGGTGCGCGCCCAGCTCACCGCGGCCCGGGAGGTCACCGAGGGTCGGTTGCTGGTGGCGTTCCAGCCGCACCTGTACTCCCGCACCCGGGACTTCCACCGCGAGTTCGGCGCGGCGCTCGGGCTGGCCGACGAGGTCGTAGTGCTGGACGTATTCGGTGCCCGCGAGGACCCGGTGCCGGGGGTCAGCGGGGCACTGATCGCCGACGCCGTCCCCCTGCCGGCCGGGCGGGTGCACTACGTTCCGCGCTGGGCCGACGTGCCGGAGGTGATGGCCGGCCTGGCCGTGGCCGGCGACCTGGTGATCACCATGGGCGCGGGGGACGTCACCGTGCTGGGGCCCGAGGTGCTGGCGGAGCTGGGGCGCCGCGCGGCCGACGGCACCGGCCGGGATGACATGCCGGGCGCCGGAGCCGACACCGGCCCGGCCTGCGACGCCGGCTCGGGCGCCGGAGCCGGGGCGTGAGCCGGCAAGGGCCGGAGGCACCGGTCCGCCCAGACCTGGCGCGCTACCGCCGCCGTCGACGCGCCGCCACCTGGGTGCTGCTGGCCCTGGGCTTGGTCGGCCTGGTGGTCGGCGGTCGGGAGCTGCTGCTGCGCTCGCCGCGGTTCGCGCTGAGCGCGGTGACGGTGACCGGGGCGAGCGAGGTTGCGGCGACGACCGTGCGGGCGGCGTCCGGGCTGCGCGCCGGGGTTCCGCTGCTCACCGTCGACCTTGCCGCGGCTCAGCGGGGGGTCGCCACGATCCCGTCGGTGGCCGGGGTCCGTGCGGTGCGCCGCTGGCCCGACACGGTTGAGATTCGGGTGACCGAACGCACACCGGTCGCGTTGGCCGCCTCCGTCACCGGCTCCCGATTGGTCGACCGCACCGGAATGGCCTACCGGTCGGCCGGCGAGCGGCCTCCGCCGTTACCCCGGCTGGCCGCCACCCGGGTCGCCCCGGGTGACCCGGCCACCGAGGCCGGGCTCGCGGTGCTGGCCGCGCTCCCGGCGACGGTGCGTGGGCAACTGCAGGTGGTGGAGGCCGCCGGGCCCCGATGGGTGATCCTGCGGCTGGCCGGGGGAAAACAGGTGCGGTGGGGGACCGCGGAGCAGTCCGAGCGCAAGGCGGCGGTGCTCGCGGTACTCATGTCGCAGTCGGCCGACGTCTACGACGTGTCCGCCCCGGACCTGCCGACCGTGCGCCGCTGACCGGCTGAATCGGCCTGTTCGGCGCGCCTGCTGGACCAGAGCCGGGGCCGACCCTACGGTTCGAGTGCGAGGCAGACGGCTGACATAACTCTCAGTCTCTGGTCGAGGTTGACAGTATCGCGTAGCGGCCACCTGGTCGATGCGCACGGCACGCGCGACCCGCGTGTGAAGGCCAGTGAGGAAGGTGCCGCGCATGACGCCCCCGCACAACTATCTTGCGGTGATCAAGGTCGTCGGTATCGGTGGCGGCGGCGTGAACGCGGTCAACCGGATGATCGAGCACGGCCTCAAGGGCGTCGAGTTCATCGCGGTCAACACCGACGCCCAGGCACTGCTGATGTCGGATGCCGACGTCAAGCTGGACATCGGCCGTGAGCTGACCCGCGGCCTGGGCGCCGGCGCCAACCCCGACGTGGGGCGCAAGGCGGCTGAGGACCACCGCGAGGAGATCGAGGAGGTGCTCAAGGGCGCCGACATGGTCTTCGTCACCGCGGGGGAGGGCGGCGGGACCGGCACCGGCGGCGCACCGGTGGTGGCCAGCATCGCCCGTAAGCTCGGCGCGCTGACCATCGGCGTGGTGACCCGACCGTTCACCTTCGAGGGCAAGCGGCGCGCGGGCCAGGCCGAGGACGGCATCTCCGAGCTGCGCAACGAGTGCGACACGCTCATCGTGATCCCGAACGACCGGTTGCTGCAGCTCGGCGACGCCGGGGTGTCGCTGATGGACGCGTTCCGTTCGGCCGACGAGGTGCTGCTGTCCGGTGTGCAGGGCATCACCGACCTGATCACCACCCCTGGTCTGATCAACCTGGACTTCGCCGACGTGAAGTCGGTGATGTCCGGCGCCGGCAGCGCGTTGATGGGCATCGGGTCGGCGCGTGGCGAGGGCCGGGCGGTGAGCGCCGCCGGCAAGGCGATCAACTCACCGCTGCTGGAGGCCTCCATGGACGGCGCGCGCGGCGTGCTGCTGTCCGTGGCTGGCGGCTCCGACCTCGGCCTGTTCGAGATCAACGAGGCGGCCTCGCTGGTCCAGGAGGCCGCGCATCCCGAGGCGAACATCATCTTCGGCACAGTGATCGACGACTCGCTCGGCGACGAGGTGCGGGTCACGGTGATCGCCGCCGGCTTCGACAGCGGCACGCCGACCCACAAGAAGCTCGACCCGGCGGCCTTCCGGGCGCCACGTGCCGGCGCGCCGGTGGCCACCGGCGCGTCCGGCTCCGGCCGGGCCCCGGTGGCCAACGGGTCGTCCCAGGCGCCGGCGGCTCGGCGCGCCGAGCCGCCGGCGCAGGCCGCCGCCCCGGCGATCCCGCCCCAGCAGTCGGCGCCCCCCGCGGCCCGCACGGTGCTGGAGCTGGACGAGGACGAGGTGGATGTCCCGCCGTTCATGCGGCGCTGACCCCGGAGCGCACGGTGCGGCTACGTCGGGTGGTGACGACCAGGTCCGGCGGGGCATCCCGCGCGCCCTTCGACTCCTTCAACCTTTCCGCCGGTGTGGGTGATGACCCGGCCTCGGTGGCCGCGAACCGGCGGCGCCTGGCCGGGGCGATCGGGCTGGCCGCCGACGCGGTGATCTGGATGCGACAGGTGCACGGCACCCGGGTCGCCGTGGTGAGCGGGCCATCGGCCCACGAGCTGGACGGGGTGGACGCCGTGGTCACCGACCGCCCCGGGCTGGCGCTCGCGGTGCTGGCGGCGGACTGCGTACCGGTGCTGCTGGCCGACCCGGTCGCCCGGGTGCTCGGGGTGGCGCATGCGGGCCGGGTCGGCGCGGCGGCCGGGGTGGTCCCGGCGGCCGTGGCGTCGATGGTCGAACTGGGCGCCCGGCCGGACCGGATCGAGGCGCTGCTGGGGCCGGCGGTCTGCGGGGAGTGCTACGAGGTACCTGCCGCCATGCGTGACGAGGTGGCCGCTGCGCTGCCGGGCAGCGGTTGTCGTACCCGGGCCGGCACCCCCGGCCTGGAGCTGCGCGCCGGGCTGCGCGCGCAGCTCGCGATGCTGGGCGTCACCAGGCTGGACACCGATCCGCGGTGCACGGTGGAGGATCCCGCGCTGTACTCCCACCGCCGCGACGGGCGGACCGGCCGGCTAGCCGCCCTCAGCTGGTGGGACGGCTCGGGAGCGAGCGGAGCGAGCGAGCCAATGTCGCAGCAACGTCCGCTCGCGGGCGCGCCGAGCGCAGCGAGGTGAGCTCGTGAGTTGGTCGGATCGTGCGCAGGTCGGCCGGGCGGCGTCGTGGTTCGTGAGTGCGACGGCCTGGCGGTGAGCGGGCCGGCGGGGCGCCGTGCGGAGCTGGCCTCCGCGCTCACCGCGCTGCGTACCCGGGTCGCCGCGGCCTGTGTGGCCGCCGGACGTGGGCCCGACGAGGTCGAACTGCTGGCGGTGACCAAGACCCACCCCGCCACCGACGCGGCGATCCTGCTCGACCTGGGGGTGTCCGCGTTCGGGGAGAACCGGCCGCAGGAGGCCGCCGCGAAGTCCGCCGAGCTGCGCCGGCTGCGGCCCGACGCGGATGCCCGCTGGCACCTGGTCGGACGGTTGCAGCGCAACAAGGCGCGTTCGGTGGCCAGCTGGGCGGCGCGGGTGGAGTCGATCGACTCGGCGCGGCTGGTGAGCGCCCTGGACGACGCGGTGTCCCGGGTTCGGGACGCCGGCGGGCGGGACGACCCGCTCCCCGTGCTGGTGCAGATCAGCCTGGATGCCGACCCGGCCCGGGGCGGGGTGCCGGTGGCCGGTGCGCCGGCGCTGAGCGACGCCGTCGCCGGGAGCCGGTCGCTGCTGCTGCGCGGGGTGATGGCCGTGGCGCCCCGGGACGCTGACCCGGACCGCGCGTTCGCCGCGCTGAGCCGGACCGCGGCCGCGATCCGGGCCGACCACCCCGGGGCTGGAGTGATCTCCGCCGGGATGACCGCCGACCTGGAGGCGGCAATCCGTAACGGATCGACGTGCGTGCGTGTCGGAACGGCCCTACTGGGTGACCGGCCATTAATCTCGCCGTGAGAGATGACGGGGCGTCACCGGATCGGCCAATCGGCTCGGTGACGTGTGTTCGTGGTACCCGGACAGGGTGACGAAATCAGAAAGGGGCCGTGGCCATGAGCACGCTCTACCGGCTGAAGGCGTACTTCGGGATGGTACCTCCGGAGGACATGGATGCCTACGCCGAGGAGTATGGCTACGAGGACCCCGACTACGGCCGACCGGAGCAGAACCAGCGCCACTGGCGCGAACCGGAGTACCCGGACCAGGAACGGCCGCGGTATCAGAACCCCTACCGGGACGACTCCCGCGGCGGGCCCCGGGCTGGTGCCGCCGACCGGGACGGTGAGGTGCACGGTGGCCGTTACGCCGACCAGGTGCCCGACCCCCGTCCGGCGCGCGCGCTCGGCTCCCTCGACCGCGCGGACCCGGCGACCGGCGGTGACCCGGTCACGGTGGGCGGCGGGTCCCGCTCGGCGCCGCGGATGGCGCCGGTGCAGGGCTCGCTGGCGGTGGACGCGGTGTCCTCGGCGCTTCGGTCGCCGGCCCCACTGCTCGACCAGAGCGCGCCGGAGCCCGGCCTCGGGTCGGTATCGATGTCCCGGATCACCACGGTGCACCCTCGCAGCTACAACGAGGCGCGCACCATCGGCGAGCGGTACCGCGACGGCATCCCGGTGATCATCAACTTGACTGAGCTGGACGATGCGGCGGCGAAACGCCTGGTCGACTTCGCCGCGGGGCTGGCTTTCGCGCTGCGCGGGTCGATCGACAAGGTGACCAGTCGGGTGTTCCTGCTCTCGCCCGCGGGGGTCGACGTGTCCGCCGAAGAGCGCAGAAAGCTCGCCGAGCGCGGGTTCTTCGGCCAGGATTGAGCCATGTCGGTCGCCGGTCAGTCCCCAAGACGCTCCGGCTACCACATATCGCCCATGGCTACACAGAGTGATTTTTTCCGCAGGGCAGAGCAACCCGAACCTGGACTTGTGGATTATGGTGCTGTCGGCGGTCGTGGTCATACTTGCGACCGAGTTCGACCCGACCCGAAGATGTCTTCTCGAGCCGAGGCTGTGCCGACCCGTTCGCGGGCGTCGCGCCCCCGGCGCCCAGGACTGCGTGAGGTGATCCGATGCCGCTGACCCCGGCCGACGTGCACAACGTCGCCTTCAGCAAGCCCCCGATCGGCAAGCGGGGATACAACGAGGACGAGGTGGACGCGTTCCTCGACCTCGTCGAGACCGAGCTTGCCAAGCTCATCGAGGAGAACACCGAACTGCGTGACCAGGTCAACGCCCTGGAGCAGCAGCTGGGCAACGCCCAGAGCGACATCGCGGAGGCGCGTGCCCAGGCCAACCGCGCTCCGGTGCAGCGTCAGCGGCCGGTCGAGGAGCCTCGCCAGACGATGGCGCCGCCGCCGCCGGCTCCGGTGCAGATGCAGGCGCCGCAGCAGATGATGGAGCCGGCCGCCGCCATGGGTGGCGACCATCACGTCCAGGCCGCAAAGGTCCTCGGCCTGGCCCAGGAGATGGCCGACCGGCTCACCGCCGAGGCCAAGACCGAGGCCGATGGCATGCTCGGCGACGCGCGGACGAAGTCCGAGCAGCTGCTGTCCGAGGCCCGCACCAAGGCGGACGGCCTGGTCAACGAGGCTCGGGTGCGCGCCGAGACCATGCTCAACGACGCCCGGACCAGGGCCGAGACCATGGAACGCCAGTCCCGCGAGAAGGCTGCCACGCTGGTCGGCGAAGCCGAGCGCAAGCAGAACGAGATCGTGGGCAGCATCCAGCGTGACAAGGCCATGCTCGACAAGAAGATCGACGAGCTGCGCACCTTCGAGCGTGAGTACCGCACTCGACTCAAGACCTACCTCGAGTCCCAGCTGCGCGACCTGGCCGGACGTGGTTTCGCCGCGCCCGCCGAGGCCTCCAGGGCGAGTTCACCCGGTGCGGGTTACACCGCGAGCGGGTACGGCTCGAGAGCCGACGCAGGTAGCTGAGCCATCTGTTACCAATGGTCGAATCGGACGACGCGCCCGCCGTCGTCAATCCGGGGTGAACCGTGTTACTGCTGGTCCTGATATTGGTGCTCGCGGCCTTTGGCCTGCTCCTGATCGCCCTGGTGACCGGGACGGCGGCGTGGGCGTGGGTGTCTGTTGCGGTCAGCGTGGCCGCCGCCGGCGTGCTGGTCTTCGACTGGGCCAAGCGGCGGTCGGCGGTCGGCGACGGGGACGTATCGGCGCCCCCGGGCGGCGCGGACGTGGTCGATCCGCCGACGACCATGATCCCCGCACTCGGGGCGCGCACGGATCCGGCCACCGAGGTGTTCCCCGCGCTGCGGACGCCGGGCGCATCCGGCGGCGAGTACTCCCGCCGTGACGGTGAGGGTGACGACCAAGCCGCGCCGTCCGGCTCCCCCGGGCAACCGTCCGGCGCTAGACCCGATGCGGACCAGTCGAGTGGAGACCTGTCACTCAACGTGACGGATTCGTCGTTTGATCACTCTACGGAGCACGATTTCCCGTTTGTGGCCCGGACGGGTGAGGATGTGCTCCAGGGTCCGTCCGACGAGGACGCCACCGAGGAGAAGCCGCCCCGGGCAGCGGACGAGACGGCGCTCCCGACCGCCGAGGCGCGGACCGACGTCCGGTCCTCCCGCGGCGACGAGCCGGACGGGAACGGTACCGACTCGCCTGCCCCGACGACGTCCGATGAGCCGGCGGAGGCGTCCGGGGTGGGGCGCGGGACGGACGACGCGGAGGAGACGACCGTGGTCCGTCCCCAGGTACCGGCCCCGGCGAGTTCCGACCACACCGAGACGGTCGGTCTGTTCTCCCCGTTGAACCCGGTGGCCCCTCCCCAGGCCGACGACGCGGAGGGCCTCCAGTCCATCCCCGCGGCCACCCAGGCGATCCCGGCGGCCGCGTCGGAGCCGGGGCAGGAGCGGGTCGACCCTGCGGCGGCAGCCATCGTGGCCAGCCTCGAGGACGAGGTGCTGGTGGTCGACGAGCAGCCGCGCTACCACCTGGTGGGCTGCCGCACGTTGGCCGGTCGCGAGACGATCCCGCTGCCGGCCAAGGAAGCGGTCGAGTACGAGTTCACCCCGTGCGCGTCCTGTTCGCCCGTCCGGGTGCTCGCCGCGCGGAACCGGGCGGCGTCCAACTCCTGACCATCACGTCGTGCTCAGGCCGGCGCCGGCGGTCGCGGCACTCGGCGACGATACCGGGGGAACCCATGTCGCCGAGTCCGGTAAGCTTGTGTTCTCAGGCGTAGATCCGGCTATCACCGGGGAGTCTCCGGAAGAACGGGTCACCCACGCTTCCCGCCAGGGACGTGGGACGCCTCAGTAGAACCGGACGGGTGCGGCCCGTCACAGCCGTCGCAACGAGCGGTCACCGTCCCCGCACGGTGGCAAGCGGGGTGGTACCGCGGCCGGCTAGTCCGGTTCGTCCCCGTGCGGAGCACGACCCGGCTGCACGAGGAGAACCGCGCGATGGCATACCCCAAGGTCCCGATGTCCGGCACGGCCGACTCCGGCAACCCCGGCGAGCCCGCGGCGGTGCCGGCCCAGCCGTCCTTCCCGTTGATGGAACGGGACACGCTCGCCTACTGGGCTGCCGACCGGACCTTCCCGGCGTCGGTGAATGCCCGTCCGGCCGGGGAGAACGGCGCGAACGAGTTCGTCTTCTACGACGGCCCACCGTTCGCCAACGGCCTGCCGCACTACGGGCACCTGCTCACCGGCTACGTGAAGGACGTGGTCCCGCGCTACCGGACCATGCGTGGGCGGCACGTCGAGCGGCGCTTCGGCTGGGACACCCACGGCATGCCGGCCGAGGTGGAGACCGAGTCCCAGCTCGGCATCAAGCACAAATCGGAGATCGAGGCGATGGGCGTCGCGGCGTTCAACGACGCCTGCCGCGCCTCGGTGCTGCGCTACACGAGCGAATGGCGGGACTACGTCACCCGCCAGGCCCGCTGGGTCGACTTCGACAACGACTACAAGACGCTCGACCTGCCCTACATGGAGAGTGTGATCTGGGCGTTCAAGCGGCTGTGGGAGTCCGGCCTGGTCTACTCCGGCTTCCGCGTGCTCTGGTACTGCTGGCGCTGCGAGACGCCGCTGTCGGCCACCGAGACCAAGATGGACGACGTCTACCTCGACCGGCAGGACCCGGCGGTCACCGTCGGGCTCCGGCTGCACGCCGGGGACGATCCTGAGCTGGACGGCGCGCTCGCCCTGGTCTGGACGACCACCCCGTGGACCCTGCCGTCCAACCTGGCGGTCGCTGTGGGCCCGGACATCGAGTACGTCCTGGCCCGCGCCGAGAGCGGCGAGCGCTACCTGCTGGCCGCCGCCCGGCTCGGCGCATATGCCCGCGAGCTGGGTGAGGAGCCTGAGCAACTGCGCCGGTTCACCGGCTCCGAACTGGTCGGCATCACCTACACCCCGCCGTTCGACTTCTTCGCCGGCCGGGAGAACGCGCACCGGGTGCTCACCGCCGATTACGTCACCACCGAGGACGGCACCGGGCTGGTGCACATCGCGCCGGCCTTCGGCGAGGAGGACAAGGCGGTCACCGACGCCGCCGGAATCGAGGTGGTGGTGCCGGTGGACACCCGGGGGGAGTTCACCGCCGAGGTACCGCCGTACAGCGGGCTGCAAGTGTTCGACGCCAACCGGCAGATCATCCGGGACCTGAAGGAAGGCACGGCGTCCCACGTGGGCGGAGTGCTGCTGCGGCACGAGACCTACCACCACCCGTACCCGCACTGCTGGCGCTGCGGCAACCCGCTGATCCAGCGTGCGGTGGACTCCTGGTTCGTGCAGGTCACCGCGTTCCGGGACCGGATGGTCGAGCTGAACTCCCAGATCAACTGGGTGCCGGCGAACATCAAGGACGGCCAGTTCGGCAAGTGGTTGGAAGGCGCGCGGGACTGGAACATCTCCCGCAACCGGTACTGGGGCAGCCCGATTCCGGTGTGGCAGTCCGACGACCCGGCCTATCCGCGGACCGACGTGTACGGCTCGCTGGACGAGCTCGAGCGCGACTTCGGCGTGCGGCCGACCGATCTGCACCGGCCCTACATCGACGACCTCACCCGGCCGAACCCGGACGACCCAACCGGACGGTCGGTGATGCGCCGGGTGCCCGAGGTGCTGGACTGCTGGTTCGAGTCCGGCTCGATGCCGTTCGCCCAGGTGCACTACCCGTTCGAGAGCACGGAGTGGTTCGAGCACCACTACCCGGGCGACTTCATCGTCGAGTACAACGGGCAGACCCGCGGTTGGTTCTACACGCTGCATGTGCTGGCCACCGCGCTGTTCGACCGGCCGGCGTTCGAGTCCTGCATCGCGCACGGCATCGTGCTGGGCGACGACGGCCTGAAGATGTCCAAGTCCAAGGGCAACTACCCGGACGTGAACGAGGTCTTCGACCGCGACGGCAGCGACGCCATGCGCTGGTTCCTGATGGCCAGCCCGATCCTGCGCGGTGGCAACCTGGTGGTGACCGAGCAGGGCATCCGGGAGGGCGTGCGCCAGGCCATCCTGCCGCTGTGGAACACCTGGTACTTCCTTGCGCTCTACGCCAATGCGGCGAGCTACGAAGGCCGGGTACGGACCGACTCGAACCACGTGCTGGACCGGTACGTGCTGGCCAAGACGGCCGAACTGGTCGACGCGGTCACCGCCGCGCAGGACCGCTACGACATCGCGGGTGCCTGCCTGGCGGTGCGCGAGCACGCCGAGGTGCTGACCAACTGGTACGTCCGCCGCTCCCGGGACCGGTTCTGGGCCGGTGACCGGGACGCGATCGACACCCTGCACACGGTGCTCGAGGTGACCTGCCGGGTGGCCGCGCCGCTGCTGCCGCTGACCACTGAGGTGATCTGGCGCGGACTGACCGGCGGTCGCTCGGTGCACCTGACCGACTGGCCGGCAGCGTCCGCGCCGCCCGGGGACCCGGACGGCGGGTTGCCCCGGGACCACGCGCTCGTCGCCGGGATGGACCGGGTGCGGCAGGTGGCGTCGTCCGCTTTGGGGCTGCGCAAGGCCCACGGGCTGCGGGTCAGGCTGCCGCTGCGCACGCTGGTCGTGGCGGCCCCCGACGCGGCCGCACTGGAGCCGTTCACCGACATCCTGGCCGACGAGGTGAACGTGCGCTCGGTCGAACTGTCCGGCGAGGTGGCCCGGTACGGCCGCTTCGAGCTCAGCGTCAATGCCCGGGCCTGCGGCCCGCGGCTGGGCGGGGACACCCAGAAGGTGATCCGCGCGGTCAAGGCCGGGGAGTGGGACCAGGACGCGTTCGGCCGAATCACCGCGGCCGGGATCGAGCTATTGCCCGGCGAGTACACCGAGCGGCTGGTGCCGGGCGAGGCAACCGGCGAGTCGTCGGCTACCGCGGCACTACCCGGCAGCTCCGGTCTGGTCGTGCTGGACACTGAGGTCACCCCCGAGCTGGCGGCTGAGGGCCTGGCCAAGGACGTGGTGCGGTTGGTGCAGCAAGCCCGCCGGGAGGCCGGGTTGCGGGTGTCGGACCGGATCACGGTCACCCTGGACGGGCCGCCCGAGGTGCTCGATGCGGTGCGGGCCCGCCAGGAGTTCCTGGCCGGCGAGGTGCTGGCCACCTCGGTGGCCTTCGGCCCGGTGACCGACCCGACGCTGGTCGGCGCGGTGACCGGTGGCGGGCAGGTCCGGGTGCTGGTCGGCGTGGCCTGAGCGCGGGCGGCCGACCAGACCGGCGGGCCGGCCCGGCTGGCATGCTGGCGGGGTGAGCACGACGCACGGGGGAGCAGCCGAGCGCTGGCGGTCGATGCAGCAAGCCAGGGCGGTGCCGCCGGAGATCCTGGCGGCCGCGCCGCACAGCCCGTGGAAGCACGACCCGGCGCAGTTCGGCGCGCCGGCCGAGCCGCGTGACACCCCCTCCCGGCGCACCGCGCTCGACCTGCTCGGGGCCACGCGTGGGCAGGTGCTCGACGTCGGATGCGGTGGCGGCTCGGCCTGCATCGCGCTCGCCGACGCCGCCGGGATGCTGGTGGGGCTGGATCACGACCCGGGGATGCTCGCCGCGTTCGAGCGGGACTGCGCGGCCCGGGGCATCGCGCACCGCACCGTGCTCGGGGCCTGGCCGGACGTGGCGGACCAGGCGGGGCGGGCCGATGTCGTGGTCTGCCACCACGTCGGTTACAACACGCCTGAGCTGGCGCCGTTCCTGTCCGCGCTGACCGCCGCTGCCCGTCGCGGGGTCGTCATGGAGCTCACCGCCCGGCACCCGATGGCCTGGCTGGACCCGCTGTGGCAGCGGTTCCACGGACTGGACCGCGGTGCGCCGGCCACCGCCGACGACGCGGTCGCGGTGCTGGTCGAGCTGGGTATCCAGCCGTCGATCGTCCGGTGGGAACGGGAGGCCCGGCTCCCGGAGGACCCGGCGTGGGCGGCCCGCCGGCTCTGCCTGCCGCCCGAGCGGGTGCCCGAGGTGGCCGCGGCGCTCGAGGATCTGCCCCGACGGCCGCGCTCGGTGGTCACCCTCAGCTGGTGACCGGCGCGGCCTGAGGATCCGTCCCCGGCGTGGCCGGACTGCTGCGTGGCCGGGGCCGGGGTCAGGTCCGAGCGCGGTCGATCAGCCGGGACAGCACGATCACGCTCTCGGTGTGGTCGACTCCCGGTTCGTCCCGGACCCGCTCCATCGCCTGTTCCAGGTGCCGGACGTCGCTGGCCAGCAGGTGCAGCAGCGCGTCGGCCGCGCCGGAGACGGTGCACGCGCCGACCACCTCCGGCACCCGTTCGAGGCTGCGCCGCAGCTCGGCGGGCGAGACGGTGCCCCGGCAGTAGACCTCCACGTAGGCCTCGGTGGTCCAGCCCAGCGACGCCGGGTCGATCACCGCGGTGAAGCCGCGGATGGCGCCGGCGGCCCGCAGGCGGTCGACCCGTCGCTTGGTGGCCGGGGCGGACAGCCCGACCTGGCCGCCGATCTCGGCGAAGGTCGCCCGCCCGTCCCGCAGCAGACAACCCACGATGCGATGGTCGATCGAATCCATGTGACCCTCCTGATGGAACAGATCGCCGAAACAGCGCAGAATACGCAACGAATGCTAGCTTATTGCGCAACGGACGATGGTTGATTGCGTCTGGCGGCCGATCTATCGTCGCTGATATGACCGTGCTGCTGGAGTCCCCGAGCCCCGCGCCCGCCGGGTCCTGCGCCCGGCGTCGTCGCTACCTCATGTGCCCGCCCGACCACTTCGGCGTCCGCTACGTGATCAACCCGTGGATGGACCTCGGGCGGGCGGTCGACCGGGGCCTGGCCCAACGGCAGTGGGACACCCTGCGCCGGACCTACCTCGACCTCGGTCACACCGTCGAGCTGATCCCCGCGCTGCCCGACCAGCCCGACATGGTGTTCGCCGCCAACGGTGGCCTGGTGATCGACGGGTGCGCGCTCGGTGCCCGGTTCGTGCACCCTCAGCGGGCCGGGGAGGCGCCCGCCTACCTGGACTGGCTGCGCGCGGCCGGGCTGCGCCCGGTCGGGGCGGAGCACCTCAACGAGGGCGAGGGAGACCTGCTGGTGGTCGGCACCGGCGCCGACCGGGTGGTGCTCGCCGGCACCGGGTTCCGCACATCGCGGGCGGCGCACGCCGAGGTCGAGCGGCGGTTCGGGGTACCGGTGGTGTCGCTGCGGCTGGTCGACCCGCGCTACTACCACCTGGACACCGCGCTCGCGGTACTCGACGACCGGACCGTCGCCTACCACCCGGGCGCGTTCAGCCCGGGCAGTCGGCGGACCCTGCGCCGGCTGTTTCCGGACGCGGTGCTGGCCGACGCGCGGGACGCCGCCGTGCTCGGGCTCAACGCGGTGTCCGACGGCCACCACGTGGTGCTGGCCGCGCAGGCCACCCGGCTGGCCGGGCAGCTGCGTGACCGGGGCTACCAGCCGGTGGGAGTGGACGTCTCGGAGCTGCTCAAAGCCGGCGGCGGGGTCAAGTGCTGCACCTTGGAGCTGCGGCCGTGACCGCGCGGAGCTTGCCGGAGCGCGCATCGTGACCGCGCGGAGCTTGCCGGAGCGCGCATCGTGACCGCCCTCGACGACCACCGTCCCCGGACCGGCACCCGGCGCCGTGCCGGCCGGTCGACCGCGCCCGATCACCCGGCGCCCGATCACCCGGCGCCCGACCACCTGGCGTTGGCCGAGGCACACGCCGCGCACAACTACCACCCGCTGCCGGTGGTGATCGCCGACGCCGAGGGTGCCTGGGTCACCGACGTCGAGGGCAACCGCTACCTGGACTGCCTCGCGGCCTACTCGGCGGTCAACTTCGGGCACCGCAACCCGCGGCTGCTGGCCGCCGCCCGCGCCCAGCTGGACCGGGTCACGCTGGTCAGCCGGGCATTCGGGCACGACCAGTTCGGGCCGTTCTGCGCGGAGCTGGCCGAGCTGGTGGGCAAGCAGGCCGTCCTGCCGATGAACACCGGCGCCGAGGCGGTGGAGAGCGGCATCAAGGTCGCCCGCAAGTGGGGATACGAGGTCAAGGGGGTGCCCGACGGCCGGGCCAACATCGTGGTCGCGCAGGGCAACTTCCACGGCCGGACCACCACGGTGATCAGCTTCTCTGACGACCCGGCGGCCAGGGCCGGCTTCGGTCCGTTCACGCCGGGCTTCCGCCAGGTGCCGTTCGGCGACCCGGACGCGCTGGCTGGGGCGATCGACCGGGACACGGTGGCGGTGCTGCTGGAACCGGTCCAGGGCGAGGCAGGGGTGATCCTGCCGCCGCCCGGTTACCTCGAGCGGGTCCGCGAGCTCTGCACCCGCCACCGGGTGCTGTTCGTCGCCGACGAGGTCCAGTCCGGGCTCGCTCGGACCGGGCGCACCCTGGCCTGCCAGCACTACGGCGTGGTACCCGACGTCTACCTGCTGGGCAAGGCCCTCGGCGGCGGTGTCGTCCCGGTGTCCGCGGTGGTGGCCGACCGCGACGTGCTCGGCGTGCTGCGCCCCGGCCAGCACGGTTCGACGTTCGGCGGGAATCCGCTTGCCTGCGCGGTCGGCCGCGAGGTGGTGGCGCTGTTGAACACGGGCGAGTTCCAGCGGCGTGCCGAGGTTCTCGGCGGGCACCTGGCCACCGAGCTGGGAGGGCTGGTCGGGCACGGGGCGCTCCGGGTGCGCTCGATCGGGCTGTGGGCCGGGATCGACCTCGACCCCAGGCTGGGCACCGGTCGGGAGGTGTGTGAGCGGCTCGCCGCGCGGGGTGTGCTGGCCAAGGACACCCACGGGACGACGGTGCGGTTGGCGCCGCCGCTCGTGGTCACCGCCGACGAGCTGGGCTGGGCGGTCGATACGTTGCGCGCCGTGCTGCTGGAGCTGACCGCCGGCGGCTGACCGTGGCGTGCCGCGGCTGGCGGCACCCGTCGACGTGCCCCGGCTGCGGCACCCGACGCCCGGACCCATGGATGATCGCCACCCGCCGCGGTCGGTGCTGGTCGGCCGCGGTGAGATGGTCCCCTGGGCGACGGCCGGAAGGGGGAGCGGCGGGTGAACTCCCTGGAGCTGTGGCTCGGCGTGGTGGCCGCCGTGGTGCTGGTCAGCGTGGTGGCGGTGCGCGCCTCGGTCCGGCTGGGACTGCCGTCGCTGTTGCTCTACCTGGGCATCGGGGTGCTGCTCGGCGAAGCGGTGCTGGGGGTGCAGTTCGAGGACACCGCGCTCACCGAGTCGCTCGGGTTGGCCGCGTTGGTGCTGATCCTCACCGAGGGCGGTCTCACCACCCGCTGGTCGGAGGTGCGGCCATCGCTCGGACTGGGTATCTCGCTGTCCACCGTGTCCGTCGCGGTGAGCATCGCGGTCACGGCGGCGGGCCTGCACCTGCTGCTCGACCTGGACTGGCGCACCGCGTTCCTGTGGGGAGCGGTGCTCTCGTCCACCGACGCGGCGGCGGTGTTCAGCGTGCTGCGCGGGATCGGGGTCCGCAAGAAACTCTCCGGTGCGCTGGAGCTGGAGTCCGGGTTCAACGACGCCCCGGTGGTGATCGCCGTGGTGCTGCTGGCCTCGCCGGATCCGCTGCGCTGGTGGAGCCCGGCGCTGGTGGTCTACGAACTGGCCGCAGGCGCGGCGATCGGCGCGCTGCTCGGTCTCGGCGGTGCCCGGGCGCTGCGCGGCGCCGCGTTGCCAGCCACCGGGCTCTACCCGCTGGCCACCCTGTCGGTGTGCGTGCTGGCCTACGCCGGGGGGCAGCTGGCGCACGCCTCGGGCTTCCTGGCCACCTACATCGCGGCGTTGATTCTGGGTAACTCGCGGCTGCCGCACCGCGCGGGCGTGCTCTCCTTCGCCGAGGGCACCGGATGGCTGGCCCAGATCGGGCTGTTCGTGCTACTCGGGCTGTACGCCTCGCCCGGCGGGCTGGGCGGCGCGCTGCTGCCGGCCCTGGTCGCCGGGCTGGTGCTGCTGTTGGTGGCCCGCCCGCTGTCGGTGCTCGCCGCCGCGGGCCCGTTCCGGGTGCCGTGGCGGGAGCAGGTGTTCCTCTCGTGGTCCGGGCTGCGTGGCGCGGTGCCGATCGTGCTCGCACTGATCGCGCTGATTGCCAATCCGACCAGTCCGGACGCCCGGTTGCTGGTGGACGTGGTGCTGGTGCTGGTAGTGGCGCTGACCCTGCTGCAGGGCACCACGCTGCCCTGGGTGGCCCGGCTGCTCGGGGTGTCGCGTGCCGGCGAGGCGGCCGAGATCCAGGTCGACGCCGCGCCACTGGACGAGCTGTCGGCCGATCTGCTGCAGGTCAAGATTCCGGTCGGCTCGAAGCTGCACGGGGTGTACCTGCGGGAGCTGCGCCTGCCCACCGGGGCCGGGGTCAGCCTCGTCGTGCGCGACGGTGCCGGGTTCACCCCCGGCCCGGATACCCGCCTGCAGGAGCGCGACCAACTGCTGGTGGTCACCACTGTGGCCGCACGCGTCCGTGCCGAGGAACGCATCCGCGCGGTCGACCGGGCGGGCCGGCTGGCGCGGTGGCGGGGCGAGACCGGCCAGGCCTGACGGGGCGTGGACAATCGTGGGATGAGCGACCTGTTCGAGCCGCCCTCCGGCCACGACGAGGACGGTCCCACGGGTCCGTTGCCCGTCGTCGGCCCGCCACGGCCGCGCCGCGTGTTGTTGCTGGCCATGGTCGCGCTCAACTCCTGGGCACTCGACCTGGGCACCAAGATCGTCGCGGTCCGGCACCTGGAGAACCGCCCCCCGGTGACGGTGTTCGACGGGCTGCTCTACGTCCAGCTGGTGCGTAATGCCGGAGCGGCCTTCGCGTTGGCCACCGGCATGACCTGGTTGCTCACCCTGATCGCGGTGGGGGTGGTGGCGGCGATCTTCAAGGTGGCCGGCCGGCTGCGGTCCACCGGCTGGGCGATCGCGCTCGGGCTGGTGCTCGGTGGCGCGCTGGGCAACCTGACCGACCGGCTGTTCCGGGCACCCGGCCCGATGGTCGGGCGGGTGGTCGACTTCATCTCGGTGCTGGAACCGGACGGGCTGGCCTGGCCGGTGTTCAACGTGGCCGACATGGCGATCTGTGTCGGCGGTGCGTTGCTGGTGGTGCTCGCCCTGCTGGGCCGCGAGCTGGACGGCACCCGCTCCCGGGACGACAGCCACGACGAGTACGGCAACCGGATCGTGCGATGAGACACCGTTTGTCAACCTTCACTCCGCCGGTGATCGTCCGGCGCCGCTTGTCGGTGTCAACGTCGTTCGTCCTCGCTGCGCTGCGGGCGCTGCACGGTGACGCCTCCGGCGCGACA
>JBQTKB010000033.1:0-49424 GCA_052386505.1 Pseudonocardia sp. | reverse complement strand
GCCGAGCGGGCGGCTGCGTGCACGTTGCGCGCGTCCAGTGTGTCGTCATGGGTGAGCAGGTGCGGTTCGCGCACGGCGGCCGAGCCGGGCGCGGCGAAGTGTCCGACCCGCACGACACCAGGCGGCGCACCCGGACCGGCCGGGGCGGCCCGGCGCGCACCGGGTGGTGGCAGATCGCGCGGCTCGTTCACGTCGGCTCCGATCGGCGACGGCGGTGTGGTCGGGGGACCACGTGCCAACCGTTCATCGCTCTGCGTCTCGATCGTGTGACACGATCGTATGACACTGCGGAAAGGTCACTGGTGGGCGGTCCTCCGGGGACGTCCGGAAGCCCGCTTCCCGGGGGCCCCCGGGTCGCCCGAGTCCTCGGGTGCGCCCAACACGTAGGACTGGACGAGATGGTTCCAGTTGCAGGTGCGGCACACCTCTACCACGTACACGGAGAACTCCGAGTTCAACACGTCCATCCGAGCCAGCTCGTCCGGGGTGCGGGCGGAACCGGACACCTGCCGCAGGCCCTCGCCGAACACCCAGGAGACCTCGGTCAGCCGCTCCTTGCGGCACACCGGGCAGGTCTCCTCGGAGGACGCACCGTGGAACCGGGCGGCGCGGAGCAGGTACGGATTGGCATCGCAGACCGAGCTCACGCCAACCCGACCGGCGTACACGTCGGCCAGCAGCGCGCGCCGCTGCAACGCATAGTCGACGATCTGCCGCTGGCTCCGCACCCGACCAGGGTACGCGGAACCGTCCGGGACACATCTCGGGATGGTCGATCGGCCGCTCGACTGTCTCGACGCGCTCCCCTCGAACGGGTGATCGGCGCCACTGATTGTCACGGGCAGATGTATCGAAGCGATACAGTGGGATCTCTCTGACGGGCGATCGGCGGGCAGGTGAGGCGTGCTCGACTTCGCGGTGCTCGGGCTGCTCTACGAGGCCCCGATGCACGGCTACGAGCTGCGCAAGCAGCTGGCCGGGCGGCTGGGCGGTTTCCGCGCCTTCTCCTACGGCTCGCTTTACCCGGCGCTGCGTCGCCTGGTGCGCGACGGACTGATCATCGAGGAGGCGGAGGAGCCGTCCCCGGCCGACGGTCCGGTCGGCGGCTGGACCCGGCGCAGCCGCCGGCGGGTTTACCGGCTGACCGCCGAGGGTAAGGAGCGGTTCGCCGAGATGCTCGCCGACGCCGGCCCGGAGACCTGGGAGGACGACAGCTTCGGCATCCACCTGACCTTCTTCTCCCGCACTCCCGCCGAGACCAGGATGCGGATCCTGGAGGGCCGCCGGCGGCGGGTGGAGGAGCGGCGGGAAGGGCTGCGCTCCGCGCTCGGTCGGGCCGGCGAGCAGATCGACCGGTACACCCGGGAACTGCACCGCCAGGGCCTGGAAACGAGCGAGCGGGAGGTCCGCTGGCTCAACGAGTTGATCGCCACCGAGCGGGCCGAGCAGCGCGACCCGCCGGTCCCGACCCGACCCGCCCGGCCCGGCCCGCGGCCCCGACCACCCGACCCGACCCGCCCTGCCGGCCCACCACGCAGGACCGCGCCACCCAGTACGACCCCAGCACCACCGGAGAACCAACACGAGGACAACCCATGAACCAGGAGGACCGGCCGTGAGCTCACCCAACCGTCAGGTACGAGTCGCCGTAGTCGGCGTCGGTAACTGCGCCGCGTCGTTGGTGCAGGGGGTGCAGTATTACGCCGACGCCGACCCGAAGTCCCGAGTTCCCGGGCTGATGCACGTCGACTTCGGCGGCTACCACGTGCGCGACATCCAGTTCGTGGCGGCGTTCGACGTGGACGCGAAGAAAGTCGGCCACGACCTGTCCGAGGCGATCTCCGCCAGCGAGAACAACACCATCAAGATCGCCGACGTGCCGCCGCTCGGGGTCACCGTGCAACGCGGACCAACCCTGGACGGGCTGGGCCGGTTCTACCGGGAGACGATCACCGAGGCCGACGATGAGCCGGTTGATGTCGCTGCGGTGCTGCGTGAGACCCGGGCGGACGTGCTGGTGTCCTACCTGCCGGTGGGCAGTGAGGCGGCCGATCGGTTCTACGCCCAATGCGCGCTGGACGCGAAGGTCGCGTTCGTCAACGCGCTGCCGGTGTTCATCGCCTCCGATCCGGTGTGGGCGGAGAAGTTTCGCGCGGCCGGCGTGCCGATTGTCGGCGACGACATCAAGTCGCAGGTCGGAGCCACCATCACCCACCGGGTGCTGGCCAAGCTGTTCGAGGACCGCGGCGTGCAGCTGGACCGCACGATGCAGCTCAACGTGGGCGGGAACATGGACTTCCTGAACATGAAGGAGCTCGAGCGGTTGGAGTCGAAGAAGGTCTCCAAGACTCAGTCGGTGACCTCGCAGGTCGACCGGGACATGGGCAAGGACAACGTGCACATCGGCCCGTCCGACTACGTGGCCTGGCTGGACGACCGCAAGTGGGCCTATGTGCGGCTGGAGGGCCGGGCCTTCGGCGACGTGCCGCTGAGCCTGGAGTACAAGCTCGAGGTGTGGGACTCGCCCAACTCGGCCGGCATCATCATCGACGCGGTGCGGGCCGCGAAGATCGCGCTCGACCGGGGAGAGGGCGGGCCGGTGTTGTCCGCGTCGTCCTACTTCATGAAGTCCCCGCCGGTGCAGTACTCCGACTCGGAGGCCCGCGACGCGGTGGAGTCCTTCATCCGGGGTGACTGACACCACTTGGCACGGCCGGGGAGTTTTCGATACGAAAACTCCCCGGCTTTTTTATTGTGCACTGGGTAATATTACTGGAATGGAAAGAGTGGTCGCACTCACATATCTCGATATGATTAATGAGACTTACGCCATAGACGATCGCCTTTATTGTTTCGTAACTTCGTCGTGTCTGTTCGGAGATGCGTCGTCCGCTGGGGCGGCCACGAACGGTCACCGCTCCTGGCTGGCGGCCTGGCTTCCGGGCTCGACCGGCACCTGTTCACCGGACGCACCGGGGGGCCGGACGGGAGCGGTTCCGACGAAGGAGTCAGCTCCGTGTCGCAACACCCCGCACGATCCTGGCTGGGCGACTGCGCCCGTGGCAGGGCCGGTCTCACGGCCGCCGCCGCGGCGACCGTGGCCGCGGCTGTGTTCGCCCTACCCTCGGCCCTGCCCCCCTCGGCCGGACCGCACGTGGTCTCGGACCAGGCAATCCCCGCGGCACTGGCCGCCGCGCACACCGCGTCACCAGCAACCGATGGCATCGGGCCCGCGACCGCGGGAGTGCTGCCCGGCGTTGCGACCGCGGGAGTGGCGCCCGCCGGCATGGGACCCGCCGGCTGGCTGCCCGCCGTCGGACCCGATGGCTGGGTGCCCGGCAGGGCACCCGGCGGCTCCGCACCGGCCGTCGCGGCGCCCGGCACCGCGCGGGCCCTGCTGCTGACCGCGCCGCTGCCGGGCTCGCCGCGCGGCGTGCTGCCGGCGATCCCGGCCCCGCTGGCCGCCCCGGCGCTGGTTCCCCTGCCGACCCTGCCCGGACCCACCGCGCCGGAGCCCGTCCCGGCGGCCGTGCCCAGACCCAGCAAGGGCGCCGCAGCCATCTCCGCCGCGATGAGCGTGCGGGGCACCCCCTACCGCTGGGGCGGCACCGGCAAGGGCGGCTTCGACTGCTCCGGGCTGATGCTCTGGTCGTTCAAGAAGGCCGGGATCACCCTGCCACGCACCAGCCGCGCGCAGTCCCGGATCGGCACCCCGGTTTCCCGTGGCGACCTGCGCCCCGGTGATCTGGTGTTCTTCTACCGCCCGGTGAGCCACGTCGGGCTCTACGTCGGCGACGGGAAGGTCGTGCACGCCGTCGGAGGCGGCGACGTGGTGCGGGTCAGCCCGCTCGGCCGGATGCCGTTCAGCGGCGCCCGCCGCCTCTGATCAGCACGCATGTCTGTAGGTAACGCCAGTCCGGCTGATGATTCCATGAGCCGGGCTGGCGTTACCTTCGCTCTGAGTCTGAACGCGGACGCAGGTCAGAGCACCACGTTGACCAGCCGACCGGGAACCACGATCACCTTGCGCGGGGTCCGGCCGTCGACCAGCGCGGCGACCTTCTCCTCGCCCAGCGCGGCCGACTCGATCTCGCCCGGGGCCGCGTCGGCGGCGACGGTGACCCGCGAGCGCACCTTTCCGTTGACCTGGATCGGGTACTCCACCGTGTCGGCGGCCAACCACCGCTCGTCGGCCACCGGGAACGGCGTGTACGCCAGCGTCCCGCCGTCCTGCGCGCCGTGCCCGAGCAGCGACCACAGTTCCTCGGCGACGTGCGGGCACAGCGGCGCCAGCATCAGCACCAGCGGTTCGGCGACCGAGCGCGGGAGTGGCTTGTCCTGGAACGCCTTGGTCAGGTGGTTGTTCAGTTCGATCAGCTTCGCCGCCGCGGTGTTGTAGTGCAGCGCGGTGAAGTCCTCGCGGACGCCGGCGATGGTGCGGTGCAGTAGCCGCAGGGTGGCCTCGTCCGGCTCGGTGTCGGCCAGCGGGTGCGCCACACCGGTGTGCTCGTCGACCAGGTTGCGCCACAGCCGCTGCAGGAACCGGTGCGAGCCGACCACATCCCGGGTCGACCACGACCGCGACACCTCCATCGGCCCGGTGGACATCTCGTAGAGCCGGAAGGTGTCCGCGCCGTAGCGGTCGCACATCTCGTCCGGAGTCACCACGTTCTTCAGCGACTTGCCCATCTTCCCGTACTCCCGGGAGACCGGCTCACCGTTCCACGTGAAACAACCGTCGGCACCCTCGACGACCTCCTCGGCGGGCACGTAGGCACCGACCGAGTTCGTGTAGGCGAACGCCTGGATGTAGCCCTGGTTGAACAGCCGGCGGTACGGCTCCTCGGAACTGACGTGACCCAGGTCGTAGAGCACCTTGTGCCAGAACCGGGAGTACAGCAGGTGCAGCACGGCGTGCTCGACACCGCCGACGTAGAGGTCGACGCCGCCCGGGTCGTGCTCGTCCTGTTTACCCACCCAGTAGCGCTCGACCTCGGGGTCGCAGAAGGTGTCGTGGTTGGTCGGGTCCAGGTAGCGCAGCTGGTACCAGCACGAACCCGCCCACTGCGGCATCGTGTTGGTCTCGCGGGTGTAGTCCTTGAGCCCGTCACCGAGGTCCAACTCGACGCGCAGCCAGTCGGTGGCCCGGGACAACGGTGGCTCCGGGGCGGAGTCGGCCTGGTCGGGGGGATAGCTGCGCGGCGAGTAGTCAGCTATCTCAGGGAGCTCGACCGGCAGCTCCGACGCGGGCAGAGCGCGTGGGCCGTACTCGTCGTGGGCGATCGGGAACGGCTCACCCCAGTACCGCTGCCGGGAGAACAGCCAGTCCCGCAGCTTGTACTGGGTGACCGACTCGCCGGCTCCCCGGGCGGCCAACCAGTCGATGATCGCGCGTTTGGCGTCGGCGACGTTCAACCCGTCCAGGCTGACCGAGTCGTTGCTCGAGTTCATCGCCGGGCCGTCGCCGAGGAACGGGCCCTCGTGGCCCTCCGGCGGGGTCACGGTCCGCACGATCGGCAGCCCGAACTTCGTGGCGAACTCCCAGTCCCGGGTGTCCTGCGCCGGCACCGCCATGATCGCGCCGGTGCCGTAACCCATCAGCACGTAGTCGGCCACGAACACCGGAACCTGCTCGCCGGTGACCGGGTTGGTGGCGTAGCCGCCGGTGAACACCCCGGTCTTGTCCTTGTTCTCCTGGCGGTCCAGCTCGGACTTGCGGGCAGCCCTGCTCCGGTAGTCCTGGACCGCCTCGGCCGGGGTGCCCGCGCCGGCGGTCCAGCGCTCGTCGGTGCCGGCCGGCCACTCGGGCGTGGTGAGCTCGTCGACCAGCGGATGCTCCGGGGCCAGCACCATGTAGGTCGCACCGAACAAGGTGTCCGGGCGGGTGGTGAAGACCTCGATCGGCCTGCCCCGGGTCGGAAAGCTCACCCGGGCGCCCTCGGAGCGGCCGATCCAGTTGCGCTGCATCGACTTGACCGAGTCCGGCCAGTCCAGCCGCTCCAGGTCGGCTTCCAGCCGGTCGGCGTAGGCGGTGATCCGCATCATCCACTGCTTGAGGTTGCGGCGGAACACCGGGAAGTTGCCGCGCTCGCTGCGCCCGTCGGCGGTGACCTCCTCGTTGGCCAGCACCGTGCCCAGCCCCGGGCACCAGTTCACCGGCGCCTCGGACAGGTACACCAGCCGGTGACCGTCGATGATCCGGCGACGCTCCCCGGCGTCCAGCTCGGACCAGGGTCGGCCGTCCGGGGTGGGCCGGGCGCCGGCGGCGAACTCGGACTCCAGCTCGGCGATCGGCCGGGCCTGCTGGATCTCGGGGTCGTACCAGGAGTTGAAAATCTGCAGGAAGATCCACTGAGTCCAGCGGTAGAACTCCACGTCGGTGGTGGCCACGCTGCGCCGGTCGTCGTGCGCCAGACCCAGCTGGCGCAGCTGCGCGCGGTAGCGCTCGACGTTCGCGTCGGTGGTCTTGCGCGGATGCGTTCCGGTCTGCACCGCGTACTGCTCGGCGGGCAGCCCGAACGAGTCGAACCCCATCGCGTGCAGCACGTTGTACCCGTCCATCCGCAGGAAGCGGCCCAGCACGTCGGTGCCGATGAACCCGAGCGGGTGCCCGACGTGCAGGCCCGAACCGGACGGGTACGGGAACATGTCCAGCAGGTACTTCTTCGGCCGCCCGCCGATCAGCTCCGGCTGGGCGAGCGGCCCGGCCGGGTTCGGCGCGTGGAACGTGCCGCTGGACTCCCAGTAGTCCTGCCAGCGGCGCTCGAGCCGGCCGGCCAGCGCGGCGGTGTACCGGAACGGGGGCACGTCGTCGGTGGCTTGCGCGTGCGCCTGAGCCGAGACGGGCGTCGCGTTCGCGGTCGCCGGGCTGCACGCGCTCGGGTCGGCGGCGGTCGGTTCGGTCGTCGCCGGATCGGCGGTCATCTGTACGGTCCTCCTGGTCGATGTGCGGGCCCTGATGCGCAAGAACCCCTCCCGCCCGTTCGGGCATGAGGGGTCCGCCGCGCCGGCGCTCCGATTGGCGCTCAGCGCGGCCCGGTAAGCAGCACGCGGGCCGTCCGCACGTCGTTCAGGCTACCCGGCCCCGGTTCCCGGGTCGCGGCGGTTCCCGGGTCGCGGCGGTTCCCGGGTCGCCGCCGTTGCCGGGTCGCCGCCGTTGCCGGGTCGCTGGCTACGCTGCAACGGTGAGCCTGGGGTTGACGATCGCCGGAGCACTGCTCGCCGCCGCGGGGGTGGCGCTCGCCGTGGTCGGCGGGTTGGCCTGGCGGCGGCGGCTGCCCCGCAACCGGTTGGCCGGGATCCGCACCGCGGCCACCCTGCGCGACGACGAGGCGTTCGCGGTGGGAAACCGGGTCGGCGCGCCGCCGGTGCTGGCCGGCGCGGCGGTCGCGGTACTCGGCGCGGCGGTCGCCCTGGGGGCGCCGTCGACCACCGCCGGTTGGGTGCTCGCCGGGGTGAGCGCGGTGGCCACCGTGCTGTTGTCAGGGGTCGGTGGTGTGCTCGGCGACCGGGCCGCGTCGCGGGTGCCGGCGCCCGCACCGGTGAGCTGCGGCGGGGCGTGCGCCGGATGCAGCCTGGTCGAGGGCTGCGGCGGCGGGCCGAGCACCGACCGCGCGCGCTCCGGCTGACCGTTCCCGGTACCGCCGCCGGGGCGGACCCAGGCGCCGTCGAGCCCGGCGCTGCGAGGAAGAGGATCACGGCGCGGACAGTCCCCCTGCCGGCCGGGTCGCCGGTTGTGCGCAATCTTCGACAAAAGTAACGTCAGTCAGAAACCAGCTACCAGAGTTCGGCCTGGCGTTACTCTCGATCCCGGTCGAGGGTTCGCGGACCGAAGTCGGAGCCGAGCGAGCGCGGCTGAACGGCATCCGGTCGGTGCGCGCCGACCCGGAAAGCGCGCCGTCACAGGCGCAGCAGCACCTGGCCCGCACGTGACCTCGCCGGCGCGTCGAACACCGGCGCGTCGAACACCGTGCCAGCAACGCCCGGCCCACCACGCGGGCCAAGACGGGCGAGAACGACCGCCGTTCCGGCCACCAGCGCTTCATCCGCTGGTCCACCCACCGTTCGGCGCAGTCACCACGCACGCAGTCACCACGCACGCAGTCACCACGCACCCGGTCACCACGCACGCAGTCACCACCACGACGTGCCCGGGGCGCCCTTGAACGGACCCACCACGTCGGCGGTGATCCAGCCGCCGTAGAACCCGCCCGGCTGGGCCAGCACGGTCTCACCGTCGAGGGTGACCTCGTCCAGCGGGCCGGCGTACAACGCCACCCGGTCGGTCAACTCGGGGAAGCGGGGGTCCGGTTCCGGGTACCACCAGCCGACGCGGGGCAGCGGCGCCGCGCCAGGCACCACCAGGTCGACGTAGCGCGCGACACCCTTCCACTCGCAGCGGGTCTGCCCCTCGCCGGTGATCAGCACCTCGGGGTCGAACACCGCGCGCGGCAGGTAGTACGTCGGGGGATGCGAGGTCTCCAGGATCCGGACCAGGTCGTCGGTGTCGGCGACCACCAGACCGGCGTGCCGCAGCACCGCGCGGCGGGTGGAGCGCTCGGCCCGGGGTGGCCGGGGGTAGTCCCAGACCGACTCCTGCCCGGGCCCCACCGGGTCGGGTTCAGGCCCGAACCACCGCGTCATCGACGCTCCCCACTGCCTCGGCCGTCACTGTGTGGAGAGCAGTCTGCGGGCGAGGACGGGTGGCCGGCGAGTCGGGGTCGGTCCCCGGTCCCCGAGCTGGCCACCGGTCAGGCCGGGAGTCCGGCTGGGCCGGGCGCAGCCCCGGGAGCCGGCCCCGGCCGTCGGGCGGGTTACTTGCCGGCGAGCGCGATGCCGCCGGACCGAGGGCAACCGCCGGGGCCGGGCGCGCTGCTACTCGCCGGCGGGCAGGATGCCGCCGGGCGCGGCCGGCAGCACCTGACTGAGCGGCGCCATCAACGCCTCCATGCCGATCGGCAGCCCGGCCGGTCCGGCGGCCTGGGCGATCCCGGTGGTCGCGGCCAGCACTCCAGCCCCGGCGGTGACCAGTCCGAGCAGTTCGTGAGCGATGTTCATCGACGTTCCTTCCCCCTCGGAGGCACGACTCTCGGCCCCCGCGACGAGTCAACGATCCGGCGCCGACCCGGAGAACCTCGCCGCGCCCGGACTAACCCGGTCGTGGCGCCGATCACCCCCGACCGGGCGATTCCTCAGTCAGTTCACCCGCACGTCAGCCGGGAACGTAGCCAGCAGCGCCAACGGCATGCCCTGCCGCCGCAGCACCCGCCCCCACAGTTCGGCGGGGTCGGCGCACATCACATCGTCGGGCAGCGCGGGCGCCAGAATCCAGTCGCCGCGCTCGATCTCCCCGGCCAGCTGGTCGCCGCTCCACCCGGCGTAGCCGGCGAAGATCCGCAGCCCGCGCAGCCGCGGCGCCAGCGCGGCCGGGTCGGAGTCGAGGTCGACCAGGGCCACCGGCCCGCGCACCCCGACCACTCCCGCGACCACCTCCGGATCATGGCCGGGTCGCAGCGTGGCCAGGCACAACGCCGTCTTGGACTCCACCGGACCACCGATGAACATGGTGCCCGGCCGGGTGGAGCGCATCTCCCACGCGGGTAGGACCTCGCGGACCGCGACGGTGCTGGGCCGGTTGAGCACCACGCCGAGCGTGCCCTCGCCGCGATGATCGATGACGTAGACGACGGTGCGGCGGAAGTTCGGGTCCGTCAACGCGGGGCCGGCGACCAGCAGGGTGCCGGGCTCGACGCCGGAGCCGTCGCCTGCCCGTTGGTGCGCCGCCACGGGGTCATCGTCGCATCCCCGCCTGGCCGAGTGACAATCGCCGATCCCGTGCCTCGCCGACACGAGGTGCCGTTAGCCTTGAGCCTCGTGAGTTCAGCCGACCCGGCCGGCCGCCTCAGCGGCGCGGCCGACCTGACGGCACCGCACGGGCCGCCGGAGAAGCTTGGCGTGCGCGGGCTGCTCGTCACCCGGGGATTCCGGCGACTGCTCGCCGTCCGGTTCAGCGCCCAGTTCGGCGACGGCATGTTCCAGGCCGCGCTCGGCGGCGCGGTGCTGTTCAACCCCGAACGCGAGGCCGATCCGATCGCGGTGGCCGTGGGGCTGGCCGTGCTGCTGCTGCCGTACTCGATCATCGGGCCGTTTGCCGGCGCGTTGCTGGACCGCTGGGACCGCCGCCGGGTGCTGCTGATCGCCAACCTGCTGCGCGCCGGGCTCACCGTGGTGGTGTCCGCTCTGGTCGCGGGCGGGGTCGCCGGCGCGCCGCTCTACCTGGGCGCGCTCGCGGTCACCGGGGTGACCCGATTCGTGCTGGCCGGACTGTCCGCGTCGCTGCCGCACGTCGTCGAGCCCCGGTATCTCGTGGAGGCCAACGTGGTCGCGGCCACCGCCGGCGCCGGCGTCGCCGCGCTGGGCGGGGCGTGCTCGATCGGGCTGCGGGCCGTGTTCGGCCCGGGCGACCTCGGTTCGGCCGGGGTGACGGCGGTGGCCGCGCTGGGCGCGCTGGCCGCTGCGGTGCTGGCCGCCGGGTTCCGCCGGGGACTGCTCGGGCCGGACGAGCCGAACGAACCGCGCCGTGCGGTGCTCGCGGTGGCCCGCGGCCTGGCCGACGGCGCGCGGGCGACAGCGGCGGTACCCGGCGCGGCGTCGTCGTTCGCGGCGTTGGTGTCGCACCGGTTGGCGTTCGGGGTGTCGACGCTGCTGATGTTGCTGCTGTTCCGGAATGAGTTCACCGCGAACGGCGTGCTGCGCACCGGGATCGCCGGGATCGGCGAGGTGGTGGTGCTGGCCGCCGCCGGGCTCGGCGCGGCCGCACTGGTGACGCCGTGGTTGGTGCGGCGGGTCGGCCGGGCCGGCGCCGTCCGGATCGCGGCACTGGTCGCCGCGCTCAGCCAGTTCACCCTCAGCATGCTGATCACCCTGCCGATGGCGCTGATCGGCGCGTTCCTGCTGACCGGCGCCGGCCAGGTGATCAAGCTGTGCGCGGACGCCGCGGTGCAGAGCGAGGTGGCCGACGACGCCCGCGGCCGGGTGTTCGCGCTCTACGACGCGGTGTTCAACATCGGCTACGTGGTTGCGGTGGCCGCCGCCGCGTTGCTCAGCCCACCGAACGGGTACTCGCCGCTGCTGCTCGGGGCGGCGGCGGTGGGGTATCTGGTCGGGCTCGCCGGGCACGAGCTGCTGCTGCTGCGCGGCCGGATGGTCGCCCGCGCCCGGGCGGAGACGCCCGCGTTGACCGTTCGGTAGGTCGCGGGGCCGGTACCAGTGTCCGGCCGGCGGCTCTCTGGCGGTGCCGGTACCCGACGTGGTCTCGCCCTCGGATGGCCAGCCTACTTGATCACAGGAACCACAGCCCGTTTCGTAGCTGACAGATCCAGCCTGGAGTTACTCTCAAAAGGCGTTGGCCCTGGCTCGGACGGTGCGTCAGCTTGACCAGCGCCTCCGGCGAACCGAATCGGACCGTGCCGTACCGGTGCCGGTCCTCGCCGGTGGGGTGTGCCGGTGTCGACCCATGCACGATCGCACTCCGCACGGAGGACCCGCACCGGCGCCCGGCCGCGGCGATTCGAGCGGCTGGGAACTCCGGCACCGACCCGCGGCACGAGGAATCGGAATCCGAGGTCAGCCCTCCTGCTCGGCCGCCCAGCGGCGCAGCTCGGCCTCGGCGACCTCCGGGCCAAGCGGCCCACGTTCCATCCTCAGGCCGAGCATGTACTTGTACGCCTTTCCGACCAGCGGACCCGGCTTCCATCCCAACAGCGCCATGATCTGATTGCCGTCCAGGTCGGGGCGGATCGAGTCGAGCTGCTCCTGCTCGCGCAGCGCGGCGATCCGTTCCTCCAGCGAGTCGTAACTGCGCTGCAGCGCAGCGGCCCGGCGCTTGTTGCGGGTAGTGCAGTCGGAGCGAACCAGCCGGTGCAGCCGCTCCAGCAGCGGACCGGCGTCGGTGACGTAGCGGCGGACCGCTGAGTCGGTCCACTCGCCCTTGCCGTAGCCGTGGAATCGCAGGTGCAGGTACACCAGCTGGGCCACCTCATCGATGACCACCTTCGGGTAGCGAAGCGCGCGCAGCCGGGTCCGGGTCATCTTCGCCCCGACCACCTCGTGGTGGTGGAAGCTCACCCGCCCGTCGGCCTCCAGCCGGCGGGTCTTCGGCTTGCCGATGTCGTGCAGTAGCGCGGCCAACCGCAGCACCAGGTCCGGACCGTCGGTTTCACGTGAAACCGCCTGCTCCATCACCACCAGCGAGTGCTCGTAGATGTCCTTGTGCTGCATGTGTTCGTCGGTGGCCAGCCGCATCGCCGGCACCTCCGGGATCACCTGCTCGGCGAGACCGGTTTCCACCATCAGGTCGAGCCCGGCGCGGGGGTGCGCGCCCAGCATCAGCTTGCTGAACTCGGCCTGCAGCCGCTCCGGGGTGATCCGGCCGAGCTCACCGGCCATCTCGGTCATCGCGGCGCGCACCCGGGGCGCGGGCGTGAACCCCAGTTGGGAGACGAACCGGGCCGCGCGCAGCATCCGCAGCGGGTCGTCGGCGAACGACTCCTGCGGAGTCGCTGGAGTGTCCAGCACCCGGTCGGTCAACGCGGCAAGCCCGTCGTGCGGGTCGACGAACTGATAGTGGTCCGTGCTGGTCAGATCGATGGCCATCGCGTTCACCGTGAAGTCACGGCGCAGCAGGTCACCCTCGACGTTGTCGCCGAAGACAACGCTCGGATTGCGCGACTCGCCGTCGTAGCTGTCCGCGCGGAAGGTGGTGATCTCCACCGTCTGGCCGCGGCGGACCGCGCCGACCGTGCCGAACGCGATCCCGGTGTCCCACTGCCGCTCCGCCCAACCGCTGAGCAGCCGCTGCACGACCTCCGGGGTGGCGTCGGTGGTGAAATCCAGGTCGCCGATCGCACCGTCGGCCAGCCGCCCGAGCATTGCGTCGCGCACGCTGCCGCCGACCAGGTACAGCCGGTGCCCGGCCGCGGCGAACCGGCGGGCAAGCTCGTCGGCAAGGGGGGCGACCCGCATCAACTCCACCACCGCATTCTCCCGGGCCCGGGCGGCCCGACGATCGGACCCGGCGGAGGGTGGACTCGCGGACGACCCGAGGGCGGGCCGGCGAGCTCGGTCGTTCGACGGGGCTCGGTCGTTCGACGGCTTGGCTTCGGACAGCTCGGGTTCGGTCAACCCAGTGTCGGTGGCGGATCCTGGCACGGCGAGCCAGTCTATCCGGGCTCTCCAGCGGCTATCGCCGGGCGCCACGGGTACCGGCGGTTGTGGCGAAATGTGCTGCGCGCCGACGAGGTGTTCCGGTCGTCGTTACCATCGCGGCATGTCCCCGTCCCGCGGCCGCTCGGATGGGCGCCGTGGTCGTGGCGCCGACCGCCAAGGTCGCCCGGGCCGGAACAGTCGCCTGCGCACCGTGGACGAGACCTCCGCCGGCGGGCTGGTGGTCGATCACGACGCCTTCACCGCCGCCCTGATCGGCCGTCTGGACCGGCGGGGCCGGCTGCTGTGGTCGCTGCCGAAGGGTCATATCGAGGCGGGTGAGACGCCCGAGCAGGCCGCGATTCGGGAGATCCAGGAGGAGACCGGCATCGTCGGGGAAGTGCTGGCCCCGCTGGGCACGATCGACTTCTGGTTCGTCGCCGAGGACCGCCGGGTGCACAAGACGGTGCACCACTTCCTGCTGCGGGCCACCGGGGGCGAGCTGTCCGACCTGGACGTCGAAGTCACCGAGGTGGCCTGGGTACCGCTGGACCAGCTGGAGGGCCGGCTGGCCTACGCCGACGAGCGCCGGCTGGTGCGGCTGGCCACCACCATGCTGGAGGAATCGGCGTGACGCCGGGGCCGGCGGCCTCGCGGCACCCTCGCGGGCGGCACCCTCCCGGGCGGCGGCCAACCGGGCGGCCCCCGGCCGGGCGGCGGCCAACCGGGCGGGAGCCGCCCGCGCGGCGCGCGGCCGGCCTGGCCACCGCGGCGGTGCTGGTCATGCTGGCCATCCTGCTCGGGGTGTCCGGTGCGGCGAGCGCCGCGGACCCTGCCTTCGACTCGGCCACGACCGGACCCGCCGCCCAGGCTCCAGCCTCGGGCCCGAGGCTGGACCTGCGGATCAACGAGATGACGCCGAGGGTGGTCACCGCCGACGGTCCGGACACCCTCACCGTGTCTGGCGAGCTGGTGAACACCGGCGACGAACCGGTCACCGACGTGAAGATCCGGCAGCAGCGGGGCGACCGGCTGCGCACCGAGGGCGAGTTGCGGACCGCGCTGGCCGGTGGGCTGTCCGCCGACGCCGTGTTGGTCGGGTTCACCGAGCTGGCCGAGACCCTCGAACCGGGTCAACGCATGCCGGTGCGGCTGAGCGTGCCGCTGCGCGGCGCGGGGAACGACACGCTGGCCCTGCAACGCACCGGGGTGTACCCGTTGCTGGTCAACGTCAACGGCACCCCCGAGGAGGGCAAGCGGGTGCGGCTCGGCGCGGTGCGGGTGCTGCTGCCGGTGCTCGGGCTGCCCGGCACCCGCCCGGCCGGCACCACCGGCGGCCCGGCCGCCGCCGACGGCACCGGAGCCGGCGGCGCGACCGGCGGCGGCACCGGGGGCGGCGGCACGACCGGGGCCGGCGGCGGTGGCCCGAGCGCCGCGGTGCTGCCGACGGTACCCGCCGATCCCGCCGACAGTAACCCGGTCACCGTGCTGTACCCGCTGGCCGACCAGCCGCGCCGGCTGCCCACCGGCCCGGGCGAGCCGGTGCTGCTGGGCTCGGTCAACGGCGCGGACCCGCTTGCCGAGCAGCTGATCCCCGGTGGTCGGCTGGACGGTCTACTCAGCGCGCTGGAGACGGCCGCCCCGGCGGGTTCCGCGGTCCGCGACGCGGTGTGCCTGGCCGTCGATCCCGATCTGGTGCTCACCGTGCGCGACGCCGCCGGCGGCTACCGGCTGCGCGGCCCGGACGGGACAGCGGTGGACGGGCGGGGCGCCGAGCTGGCCGGTCGCTGGCTGGCCCGGTTGCGCGCGGCGGCCGCCGGCCGGTGCGTGCTGGCACTGCCGTTCGCCGACGCCGACCTGGTCGCGCTGTCCCGCGCGGGACTGGACGACCTGGTCGGCTACGCCACCCGCGACGGCGCCCGGATCGTTGCCGACGTGCTCGGCACCCCGGTGCGCGCCGACACCACCTGGCCCGCCGACGGACTGCTCGACGAGCGCTCGGTGGGTGACTACCTGACCGCCGGGGGCCGCACGGTGGTGCTGTCCGCGGACTCGGTGGCCCGGGGCGGGCGATCCGGTCGGGACGACATCGGTGGCGTCGTGCGCTTGACGTCGCCGAGAGGCCCGGCCGGGCCACCGATCGCGCTCCTGGCCGACCCGCTGCTCACCCTGGCGGCCGGTGCCCCCGGGTCCACCGCGGCCGTCGCCGCCTCCGCCGACCAGGTCGGCACCTCCGGTGGCCGCGGCCTCGGCTCGCCGAGCGCGAACGCCAGCGCCAGTCCGGCCGGGGACGGTGGCCCGCTGTCCGGGCAGGACCTCACCGGCGCGGTGGTGTTCCGTGCGTTGGACCAGGGCTCGACCGGATCGACCCTGTTGGTCGCGCCGCCGCACCAGTGGAACACCACCGGCGCCGACGCCCGAGAGCTGCTGGGCGCGGTGAGCACGCTGATCGCCGCCGGACGGTTCCGTGCCACCCCGCTGGCCGGTGGGCCGGGCGGCGGTGACCCGAGCCGCACGGCGGAGAATGCCAGCCTGATCTACCCGTTGCGGGCCGGCGCCCGGGAAGTGCCGGCCACGGTCACCGCGCAGCTGCGCGCGGCCCGGGGCACCGCAGCCGAGCTGCGTTCGGCGGCGGTAGCCGAGCCGGGGGTGGGCAGCACCCCGGCGCAGGTGTTCGACCCGGTCATCGAGGGCCTCCTGCGCGCGTCGACCGCCGTGTTCCGAGGCCGGACCGACGACTCGACGGCCGCCGCGAAGGTGATCACCGACCGGGTGCGGCTCCTGCGCTCGCTGGTGCGAGTGCTGGAGCCGCCCAGCCCGTTCGCGCTGGGTGACCGGGAGGCGCCGCTGCCGATCACCCTGTCCAACGGGCTGCCGGTGGCGATGAACGTGCGGGTCGCGCTGAGTTCCACCCCAGGCCTGCGCACCGAGGAGATCCCGGCGCAGCGCATCCCGCCGCTGGGCCGGCTGCAGCTACGGGTGAAGGCCCAGCTCAGCCGCGCGGGCCAGTTCGCCGTGCAGGCCCGGCTGACCACCCTGGACGGCGCCGCACTCGGCCCGACCAGCCGGTTGCAGTTGCGGTCCACCGCGTACGGCACGATCACCCTGTGGTTGACCGTGGCGGCTGGGATCCTGCTGGTGGTCCTGGCCGGGCGCCGGATCGCCCGTCGGGTGGCCGTCGCCAGGGCGAGCGGCCAGCGCCGACCCGAAACGGCGAACCCGAGTTCCCCGCCGAACTCCCCGCCGAACCCCAACGCCCCGCCCGCTCCGGACCGCGGGGCGGCGGCGAACCCGGCCCACACGAACCCGGGCCACGCAGCTCGGGCCAGCCCGAGCCCACCTGGCACGAACCCGACCGGCTCGCGGCGGTTGGCCGACGCCTCCCCGACAAGCCCGACGGCCGGGTCGCCCGGGCCCCCACCGGTGCGCGGCGGATCGTCCCCATCGATGATGCCACCGGCGACGGGGCCCGGCCGGCACCCATCCCGGCCCCGGGGCCGGTGACGAGCAGCGCCCCGCGTCGCTCGTCGTTGCTGCGGGCCAGCGGCTCGATGGCGTTGGCCAGCCTGGTCAGCCGGGTCACCGGGTTCGCCCGGCAGGTCGCCCTGGTGGCCGCGCTCGGCCTGACCGTGGTCAACGACTCGTACACGGTCGCCAACACCCTGCCCAACATCATCTACGAGCTGCTGCTCGGCGGGGTGCTGTCCAGCGTGATGGTGCCGCTGCTGGTGCGCGCGCAGTCCGAGGACGCGGACGGCGGCGAGGAGTACATCCGCAAGCTGCTCACCGTGGCCACCGCGGTGCTGGTGGCCGCGACCGCTCTGGCCATGCTGGCCGCGCCGCTGCTCACCGCGCTCTACCTGGGCGGTGAACCGTTCGGCGGCTCCGGCCCCGGCGCGGAGAGCCGGGCCGACCCCGCGTTGGCCACCGCCTTCGCCCTGCTGCTGCTCCCGGAGATCGTCTTCTACGGGCTGGGCGCACTGTTCGGCGCGATCCTGAACACCAAGGGGGTGTTCGGCCCGTTCGCCTGGGCACCGGTGCTGAACAACCTGGTGATGCTCGCGGTGCTCGGGGTGTACCTGCTGATGCCCGGCGAGGTGAGCAGCGACCTGTCCGACCCGAAGTTGCTGGTCCTGGGCCTGGGCACCACGTTGGGCATCGTGGTGCAGGCGCTGGTACTGCTACCCGCGCTACGTCGGGCCGGGGTGCGCTACAAGCCGCGCTGGGGCTGGGACTCGAGACTCGGCGAAGCCGGCGGGCTGGCCCTGTGGGTCACCGCGTACGTCCTGGTCGGCCAGGTCGGCTACGTGGTCACCACCCGGGTGGCCGCGGCCGCGAACCCGGGCAGCGTGGCCACCTACACCAACGCGTGGTTGCTGCTGCAGGTGCCGTACGGGGTGCTCGGGGTGTCGCTGCTGACCGCGCTGCTGCCCCGGATGAGCCGATCGGCCGCGGCCGGGCGGCTGGCCGAGGTGGTGTCCGACCTCTCGCTGGGTGCCCGGTACTCGTGCGTGGCGCTGATCCCGGTGAGCGCGCTGATCACCGTGTTCGGCGGGTCGATCGGGGTGGCGCTGTTCAGCCTGGGGCGCAGCAACCCGGAGGAGGCCGCCCGGCTGGGCCTGACCCTGGCCGTGTCGGCGTTCGGGTTGCTGCCGTTCGCGCTGGTCATGCTGCAGCTGCGGGTGTTCTACGCGATGAAGGACGCGCGCACGCCGACGGTCATCCAGCTGTTCATGGTGGCGGTGAAGGTCCCGATGCTCCTGGCCTGCCCGGTGCTGCTCGCCCCGGAGCGGGTGGTGCTCGGGCTGGCAGTGGCCAACTCGGCGTCGTTCGTGGTCGGCGCGGTGGCCGGCCAGCTGTGGCTTCGGCACCGGCTGGGTCCGTTGGGCGGGCGGCCGGTGCTGGTCACCATGGCCAAGACCACCGTAGCCGCGGCCGCCGGCGCGGTGGCCGGTCTCGGGGTGCTGGTCGCGCTGCGCGACGGGCTGGCCGGCCAGCTGGCGCCGGTCGCGCTGGCGTGGTTGGTACTGGCCACCGGTGGGACGGCCGGGCTGCTGGTCACCGTGGCCGGGATGCGGGTACTCCGGTTGGCGGAGCTGACGGCGGTCTGGGCCCGGCTCCCCGGACGGCGGGCGGGCTGACCCGGCCAGCCGCGCCCGCCCGAGCATGGTTGGACCGGTCCCGACCGGGTACGCGCGGTCGATCGGCAAGGTGACGTCCCCGTCTCAGGTACGCGCTTGACCGCCGATTCGGCACTCACTGCCGTAGGCTCGAACCGACCAGTGGTGTCGGTCGAACGAGGAGGGGCAGCGGCGTGAACCCGAAGCCGGACGGCCGTCCCGCCGCCATCATCGGTAGCGAGTGGGGCGCGATCGCCGGCCGCTACGAGCTGCTGGAACAGATCGGCATCGACACGTCGGTGCACGCCGCCTACTGGCGGGCCCGGGACACGGTCTTGCAGCGCGACGTCGGGTTGACCATGCTGCTGCGGGCCGGCGAGCCAGGTGAGAACGAGCGGGCCGACGAGATGGCCGACCGGGCGCTGCGCTGGGGCCGGTTCACCGAGCCCGGCTGCGCCCGGCTGCTGGACGTGATGCGCCGCGACAACGGCACGCTGCCCGAGGACGTGCTCGGGCTGGCCGTCACCGAGTGGGTGTCCGGGCAAAGTCTCGCCGAGGCGGTGAGCGACGGTCCGCTGCGCACCACGGCGGTGCTGGGCATGCTCGATCCGTTGGCCCGGGCCGCCGAGGCGGCCCACCGCCAGGGTCTGGTGCTCGGGTGCGTGCACCCGCAGCGGATCCGGTTCGCACCCGAGGGCGGCGCCCGCCTGGCGTTTGCGATGCCACCACCGGCCGCCACCCCGGCCGATGACGTGCGCGGACTCGGCGCCACCCTCTACACCCTGCTGACCGGGCACTGGCCGCTGTCCGGTACCGACGCCGAGCTCGCCGGCCTGGCCGCGGCCCCGCGCGATGTGCAGGACGTGGTCGTGCCGCCGGGCATCCTGCGCCCCGGTCTGTCGCTGGAGGTCTCGGCGTTGACCCTGGGCGCGCTGGGCGCGGGCGCGCCGCACGGCCGGGTGCACACCGCCGCCGCGGTGCACAAGGTGGTCACCGAGTTGCTGGCCACCGAACAGGAGGCGGCGCTGCTGCCGCCGGCCGACGACGGCGCACCACTGGGCACCGACGAGGTGTGGCACGACGACGGTGCCCCGGGCCCGCAGCTCGACCCGGACCGGCGGCGCAAGCTCCGGATCGGCATGGGCGGGCTCGGCGTGGCCGCCGCAGTGGTGATCGTGTATGTGCTGGTGCAGCTGGGGTCGATGTTCGGCGTCACCCCGTCCTCGTCACCGCGGATCGTGGTGGCTAACCCGCAGACGCCCGGCGCGCCCGCCGAGGTTGCCCCCGACCAGGCTCTGTCCGGGTTGGTACTCCCGGCCTCGACCACGGTGTTCGCCCCGTCCGGCGATCCGGACAACACCGGCCGGGCGGCCCGGGCGGTGGACGGCGACCCCACCTCGAGTTGGAGCACCTATACCTATCGGCAGCCGTTCCCCGCGCTCAAACCCGGAGTGGGTTTGATGGTTTCCTTCGCATCGCCGGTGCAGCTGTCCCAGCTGACGATCAGCTCGCCGAGCCGGGGCAGCCGCATCGAGATCCGCTCGGCGCCGACCACGGACGTGCCGCTGGCCCAGACCGTGCTGATCGGCACCACCAACCTGGAGGGTCCGAAGACCACGGTGCCGATGGCCGGCAGCCAGCCCGTGCAGCACCTGCTGCTGTGGATCACCAAGCTGGGTGGTGGCGACGAGGAGAACGTCACCGAGATCTTCGACGTACGGTTCGAGCGCGCGCTCGGCTGACCGGGCGGCTCGCCCACCCCTCGCGGCATACCTGGCTCGCCCGACACCTCGTCGATCCGGGCGGCGGACCGCCGGATCCCGCCTCGCGGCGGTCCGATCTCGCCATTCCACCCCACGGCCGTCGGCCCGCGACCTAACCTCGGCCCATGATCCGCTCGGACCGCGAGTTGCTGGCTGCGCACCTGGCCGGCGACCAGGGCGCGTTTCACGAGCTGGTCGGCCGGTTGTCCGCCCAGCTGTGGCGGATCGCCCGCAGCCAGTTGACCAGCCCGGAGGACGCCGACGAGGCGGTGCAGGACACCCTGGTCCGGGCCCATCAGGCCGCCGCGCGGTTCCGCGGCGACTGCTCGGTGACGACCTGGCTGACCAAGATCCTGATCAATGTCTGCCTGGACCGGCACCGCCACGACCTGCGCCGGCCGTCGGTCCCGTTGCCCGCGCACGCGATAGACGAGCTGGCCGACCGGTACGATTGCACCGCCGCTACCGACACCCGGCTGGACCTGGTGAGGGCGCTGGACACATTGCCCCTGGAGCAGCGGTTGCCGATCCTGCTGGTCGGGATGCACGGCTTCCCGCTCGCCGAGGTGTCCACCATCCTGGGGGTCCCGGTGGGCACCGTGAAAAGCCGCTGTGCCCGGGGTCGCGCCAGGTTGCAGCACCTGCTGCGGGTACCTGCCGCGGTCGAGGAGGTTGCCCAGTGAGCCCCGTGTCCGACTCCGACCGCACCCCGCCGTCCGACCGACCCGACGGCGGGCCCACGACGGGCACTCCGATCGCCCGTGCCGACGACTCGACCGATCCCACCCCCGACCCGACGGCCGAGCTGCGGCGGTTGTTCGCCGGCACCGCGCCGGCGGACCCGGAGCCGGAGCGGGTGAGCCGGTGGCAGGCAACTCTCGACCAGCTGCCCCCGCCGCGTCCGGCGGCAGCCGGCTCCGCCGCCTCGCCCGACACACGCACACCTGACACCTGTACCGACCGACCCCGCACCTGGGCTGCCCACACGTCGGGAACCAGCCCGGCACCCCACGCCCGCCCCGCGCCCCACGCCAGCCCGGCACCCCACGCCAGCCCCGCGCCCCACGCCAGCCCCGCGCCCCACGCCCGCCCGGCACCTCACGCCGCACTGCCACGTACGGCGCTGGTCGCCGCGACGCTGCTCGCCGTGGCGCTGCTCGGCTTCCCCGCCGATTCCGGGCGGCCCGCCACCGGCACTGGGTCCGGCACCGGGTCCGGCACTGGCCCCGCGTCACCCGGTGCACCGCTGCTGCTGACCCGCACGCAGCTACCCGCCGCCGCGCTGACCGGCTACGACCTCGGACCACTGGCGGACCCGGCCATCCGCGCGTCCTGCCTGGCGCGGGTCGGCGCGCACGGGGAGCCGCTCGGCGGTCGTCCGGTGATCCTGGACGGCGCGCCGGGCATCCTGCTCGCGCTGCCCACCGGACGTCCGGGTCGGATCCGGCTGCTGGTGGTCGACCCGGGCTGCGGGCCGGGCGGGGCGGCGGTGTTCGCCGACCAGACGGTCGGCCGCTGAGGCGCGGACCTGCCAGAATGCCACCCGGCCGGAGCGCCGACCGAGCCCGGGGGAATGTCGACTCCTAGGATCGCGTTGACCCCACGTGGGCGCCCGCCGGATGTTTCGATCGGGGGCGGACGGCAACACCGACGGAGATGGCGTGATGAGCGGCGACGTGCGCGACCTGGTGATCATCGGATCCGGCCCGGCGGGCTACACCGCGGCGGTCTACGCCGCCCGGGCCCAGCTCGAACCGCTGGTGTTCGAGGGCAGCCAATTCGGTGGGGCGCTGATGACCACCACCGAGGTGGAGAACTACCCCGGCTTCACCGACGGCATCATGGGTCCCGAGCTGATGGAGCAGATGCGCGGGCAGGCTAAGCGGTTCGGCGCCGAGCTGCGCGCCGAGGACGTGGAATCCGTTGAGCTTCAGGGCGCGCTGAAGAGGGTGACCGCGAACGGCGTCACCTACGAAGCTCGCGCGGTGATCCTCGCGATGGGCGCGGCCGCCCGCTATTTGGGTGTTCCCGGCGAGCAGGAGCTGCTCGGGCGCGGGGTGAGCTCGTGCGCCACCTGCGACGGGTTCTTCTTCCGCGATCACGACATCGCGGTGGTCGGCGGCGGCGACTCGGCGATGGAGGAGGCCACCTTCCTCACCCGGTTCGCCCGCAGCGTGACGATCGTGCACCGGCGCGACGAGTTCCGTGCGTCGAAGATCATGTTGGAGCGGGCGAAGAACGACCCGAAGATCCGCTGGCGCACCGGCGTCACCGTCTCCGAGGTGCTGCGTTCCGAGCAGGGCGCGGTCGGCGGGCTTCGGCTGGCCGACGTGGCCACCGGCGAGGAGTCCACTTTGGAGGTCACCGCGATGTTCGTGGCGATCGGGCACGACCCGCGCAGCGAGCTCGTCCGCGGCCAGCTGGACACCGATGAGGAGGGCTACCTGCTCACCGAGTCGCCCAGCACCTACACCCGCGTCCCGGGGGTGTTCGCCGCTGGCGACCTGGTCGACCGCACCTACCGCCAGGCGATCACCGCCGCCGGCTCGGGCTGCGCGGCGGCCATCGACGCCGAGCGCTGGCTCGCCGAGCAGCCGGTGCCGCCCGAGTTCGCCGGCGGCGGCTACAGCGTCGCCGGCACCGCTCCGGCCGCCACCACCCACTGATACCGGCCGGTAGCCCGACACGCAACGACGCAGCACCGACACGAGATGGAGCACCGATGGCCAACACCGTCAACGTCACCGACGCCTCTTTCGAGGACGACGTACTGAACAGCGGCAAGATCGTGCTGGTGGACTTCTGGGCCACCTGGTGCGGGCCGTGCCGGATGGTGGCACCGGTGCTCGACGAGATCGCCGGCGAACACGCCGAGACGCTCACCGTCGCCAAGCTCGACATCGACGCCAATCCGGCCACCGCTCGGGACTACCAGGTGATGTCCATTCCCACGATGATCGTTTTCCAGGACGGGAAACCGGTCAAACAGATCGTCGGCGCCAAGCCCAAGGCCGCGCTGCTGCAGGACCTGGCGGAGTACCTGTCCTGACCCGGACCCAGCCCCGGACGGCCACCACCGCGCGCGGCGACATCCACGCGCTGTGATGGACCGTCCGGGGGCACCCGCCGGCTCCCCCGATCGAGCAAGGCACAATGGGGCACCGGCGTCGCGCCACGGAGCCGGCACGGGCGACGGCCACGCCAGTTCGGGCGTCCGCGCGAGTCTCAGCGAGCGAGGGGTGCATGCAGCTACTGCGCACAGGGGCCAGCGGACCGGCTGTCGCCGAGGTGCGGTGTGCGTTGCGCTCGTTCGGTCTGTTGCCCCCGGCCGCGCCCCGGGTGCCCGACGACCAGTACGACGGCGCGGTGGAGCACGCGGTGCGGGCCTTCCAGCAGCGCCGCGGGCTGATCACCGACGGCATCGTCGGGCCGGCCACCTACCGGGCTCTGCGCGAGGCCCGCTGGACTCTCGGCGACCGGATGCTCGGACTGATGATCTCCGCGCCAATGGCCGGGGACGACGTCCGTACGCTGCAGGAACGGCTGCTGGAGCTCGGGTTCGACCCGGGCCGCCCGGCCGGGGTGTTCGACCCGCAGACCGAGCAGGCGCTGCGCAAGTTCCAGCGCGAGTACGGGCTGGTCCAGGACGGCATCTGCGGTCCGGCCACGCTGCGGGCGCTGCGTCAGCTGGGCCGCAAGGTGACCGGTGGGCGTCCGGCGCTGCTGCGCGAGCAGGAGCGGGTGCGCCGGGCCGGGCCCCGACTGCGGGGCAAGCGGATCGTGATCGACGCTGGACACGGCGGCCCCGACCGCGGCGTCTCGCTGGCCGGGGTGGCCGAGGCTGACCTGATGTGGGACCTGGCCCGCCGGCTGGAGGGCCGGATGGCCGCCACCGGGATGGAGGCGCTGCTGTCCCGGGGCGAGCACGGTTGCCCGTCGGAGCCGGACCGGGCGGCGTTCGCCAACGCCGCAGACGCCGACCTGGTGCTCTCGCTGCACACCGACGCCAACCGGAGCATGCACGCCGAGGGGCTGGCCACCTTCCACTTCGGCACCGGCGAGGGCGTCAGCTCCACCGTCGGTGAGGCGCTCGCCGGGCTGATCCACCGTGAGCTGGTCGCCCGCACTCGGATGCTCGACTGCGGCGTGCAGCCCCGCACCTGGGAGATGCTGCGGCTGACCCGGATGCCGGCGGTGCGCATCGAGGTCGGCTACCTGACCAATCTCGGTGACCGGCGCAAGCTGCTCGACCCGGTCTTCCGCGACGTGGTGGCCGAGGGGATCCTGGTCGCGGTGAAGCGGCTCTACCTGCTCGGCCAGGACGACCAGCCGACCGGCACGTTCACCTTCTCCGACGTGCTGGCCCGCGAGCTGGCCCGGGCTGACAAGGTCTGAGCTCGGCCCTGCTCGGTTCGGGAACCGGCTGCTCCGTGCCGATGGTTCGCCGCCGACGGCTCAGTGCACCAGCGCGCGCAGCGGAATCGGCGACATCGTCGGCAACGCCCCGCTGCTCTGCGTCGGGATGGTGATCTCGCCGAGCAGCCGCTCCAGGGCCGCCTCGACGTCTTCCTTCCAGCCCAGCGCGCTGGTCAGCTCAAGCCGCAACCGGGGCCAACGCTGGTGGGCCCGGATCGTCTTGAACCCGACCGACAGCAGGAAGTCGGCCGGGATCACGCAGTGCCCCTCCGGGGTGGGGGCCGCGTCGCCGAAAGCCTCGATCGCCTTCACGCCACGTCTGGTGAGATCTCGCGCGACCGCCTGGACGAGCATCCGGCCGATTCCGGCGCCGGACTTCTCCGGCAGCACCGCCACTGCGGTGAGCAGGACGGCATCGTGGCTGACCGGGCCGGTGGGGAAGGCACTCGACCTCGGGATGGCCGCCGGCGGGGCGTACACCGCGTATCCGGCGGGCACGCCGTCGAGGTGCACGATCTTGCCGCAGGAGCCCCACTCCAGCAGCACACTGGACAGCCAGGCCTCCTTCTCCAGCTCCAGGTTGCCGTACTCTGCCGCCTGCTCGCCCAGGCGGGGTGACAGTTCCCAGAACACGCACCGGCGACACCGCTTCGGAAGCTCGTCGACGTTGTCGAGCGTGAGACCGACCACAGACGTCGACACGTGCTCATGCCCTCCGTGACGCTGTGGTCGGAATCCGCACTGCCGGGCGCCACCCAGTCCGGTGGACCAACCGCTCGGGGCGCCTTTTGACGAGCATAGATCGATCCAGCTGAGCTGGGAACCGGCGTTCCCCTACCGGTCGCTCCCGGGCGCCGAAGGGTACCCATCGCAACGCCGGGGCCGCCGCGGGTCGCCCGGACCACTCGATGACCTGGATTAGACTCCGACCAGACCTGCCCCCGAGCCACCGGAGCGTGCAGCGTGCCAGAGCCGGCCGCCGCCTCACCCGAGCCACCTCGACCCCGCGGCGACCATGCCCGAAGAGACCATGCCCGAGGACTTCGCAGCGCCTCTCGCGCCGACCGATTTGCCGCCCGAACCGAGGGCATGACCGCCTCGGAGATCCGCGCACTGTTCGCGGTGGCCAGCCGGCCTGAGGTGGTCTCACTGGCCGGTGGGATGCCCAACCTGGCGGTCCTGCCGCTCGACTCGTTGGCCGACGAGGTGGCCGCGCTGGTGGCGCGGGAGGGCCAGGTGGCGCTGCAGTACGGCTCCGCGCAGGGTGTGCCGCTGCTGCGCGAGCAAATCACCGAAGTGATGTCGTTGGAGGGCATCCGGGCACACGCCGACGACGTGGTGGTCACGGTCGGCTCACAGATGGCGCTGGACCTACTGACCAGGATCTTCTGCGACCCCGGGGACGTGGTGCTGGCCGAAGCACCGTCCTACGTCGGCGCGCTGGGCTCGTTCGCCGCCTACCAGGCGGACGTGATGCACGTCACCATGGATGACGACGGGCTGGTGCCCTCGGCGCTGACCGCCACGCTCCACCGGCTGGCCGCCGCGGGCCGGCGGGCGAAGTTCCTCTACACCATCCCGAACTTCCACAACCCGGCCGGCGTGACGATGGCGGTAGCCCGTCGCGCGGAGATCCTGGAGATCTGCCGCCAGCACAACCTGCTGGTGATCGAGGACAACCCCTACGGCCTACTCGGCTTCGACGGGCAGATCTACCCGTCGCTGCGGTCGATGGACCCGGACAATGTGGTGTACCTCGGCTCGTTCTCCAAGACGTTCGCCTCCGGCCTGCGGGTGGGTTGGGCGCTGGCCGACGCCGAGATCCGGGACAAGCTGGTGCTTGCGGCCGAGTCGGCCACCCTGTGCCCGCCCACGTTCAACCAGATGATCGTGTCGCGCTACCTGGCCACCCACGATTGGCGACGCCAGATCAAGTCGTTCCGCGAGATCTACCGGGACCGCCGGGACGCGATGCTCGACGCGCTGGGTACCTACCTGCCGCCCGGCTGCCGCTGGACCCGCCCTGACGGTGGGTTCTACGTGTGGCTGACCGTGCCGGAGGGGGTGGACACCAAGGCGATGCTGCCCCGCGCGGTCGGAGCCCGGGTGGCCTACGCCTCTGGTACGGGGTTCCACGCCGACGGCTCGGGCATCCGGCAGCTGCGGCTGTCCTACTGCTACCCCACCCCCGAGCGGATCACCGAGGGCGTGCGACGGCTGGCCGGGGTGCTCGAGGCCGAACTGGACGTGCTGCACACCTTCGGCAGTCCCGACCGAGCGGGCGCTCGGCCCACCGGCCGACCCGCTCGCGGACCGCAGTCACCCTCTCCGGACACCACGTGAGCTCGTCGCGGCACGAACAGCCGGTCAAGCGGCCCGCGAGTTCAGCCGGGCAGCCGCCGCTGGTGCCGGCCGGGCGGGTACCGAGCAGCTCCACGAGGTTCCCAGGCCGAGTGATCGACGAGCACGCCGTTGCGCAGCCGCACCTCGACCGCCCGTGAACCGGCCTCCTACTCCGCGCCGCCGGACACCCGGCCGCGTTGACCAGCAGCCGCGGCGAGCCAAGGGAGAGCGCGGCTAGCCGGGCGCCCGGTCGATCTCCACCGCGAATCCGAAAGCCCGGTGTAGAACGGATGCGCCGCACTCGGGCACGTTGTCGACGGTGCAGCGCACGTTCCGTCGTGTCCACCCCGGCAGCTCGACATCCCAGCGCCAGTCCACCGCCGGACCGAACTCTTCTGACCCGGGCGCACGCCCGGACAAGCCCGGCGGAGAATGTGCCAGTGGGCGAACTGACGGTGGCGGTACTGGCGGGCGGGCTCTCGCATGAGCGTGAGGTGTCGCTGCGCTCCGGCCGGCGGATAGCCGCCGACCTGCGCGACACCGGCGCCGTGGTGGCGGAATGGGACACCGACTCCGCCCTGCTCGACAGGTTGCGCATCCAGCGCCCCGAAGCGGTCGTGGTAGCGCTGCACGGCGGGGACGGGGAGAACGGCTCGATCCAGTCCGTACTCGAGACGATCGGGATGCCCTTCGTGGGCGCCGGCTCCCGGGCGTGCCGGCGCGCCTGGGACAAGCCCACCGCCAAGGCCGACCTGGCTCGGGCCGGCCTCGCCACCCCGGACTGGGTGGTACTGCCGCACGCCACGTTCCGCGAGCTAGGTGCCCGATCGATACTGGAAGCCATCGTCGAGCGGCTGGGCCTGCCGCTGATCGTCAAGCCCGATCAGGGCGGCTCCGCGTTGGGCACTCAGCTGGTCGACCACGCCGAGGACCTGCCCGCCGCGATGGTCGACTGCCTCGCGTACGGCACGGCCGTACTCGTCGAGCGCTACGTCACGGGCACGGAGATCGCCGTGTCGGTGTGTGCCGACCCGCGCCCGCGAGCCCTGCCCGTGGTGGAGATCAACCCATGCGGCGGGGTGTACGACTACACCACCCGCTACACGCCCGGGGCCACCACGTTCCACTGCCCGGCACGGCTGCCGGACGAGGTTATCCACGCGGCACAGAAGACGGCACTGGAGGCCCACCAGCTGCTCGGGCTGCGTGATCTGTCCCGGATGGACGCCATTGTCACCCCGGCCGGCACGGTGGAAGTGCTTGAGGTCAACGTCTGTCCCGGACTGACCGAAACCTCATTGCTGCCGACCTCCGTGGCGGCAGCAGGCGAGCATCTGGGTCAGCTGTTCAGCGATCTCCTGGACGAGGCGGTCCGCCGGTCGCGGTGATGTTTCACGTGAAACATGGGTCGCGCCACCGCCGATGTCCAGCTGTCGAAGCCCTCGACGGAGATCCGGATGGTTGCCTCGCCAGGCCGGGTGGCCGGACGAGCATGCCGCGAGGCACCATCCGGGCCCGTAGCGCCGTCACATGACTTCGGCGACAGGCCCTACGACTCGGGGGACATCAGCCCGACGATGCGGTCCAGGTCGTCCATCGAGCCGAACTCCACGACGATGCGACCCTTGCGCTGGCCCAACTCGACCTTCACCCGGGTCTCGAAAGTGTCCGACAACCGGTCCGCCAACCGGCGCACCTCGGGCGACCGATCGTTCTTCCGGCTGGGCGCCGGCGCGCGCCGCCGATCCGGATCGCGCTTGTCGAGGGTGACCGCCTCCTCGGTGGCCCGCACGGACATCCCCTCCGCAACGATCCGGGCGGCCAGTTCCTCCTGCCGACCGGGGTCGTCCAGACCCAGTAGCGCCCGGGCGTGCCCGGCCGACAGCACACCGGCGGCCACCCGTCGCTGCACCGCGACCGGCAGCCGCAGCAATCGGATCATGTTGGTCACCACCGGCCGGCTGCGACCCAGCCGATCGGCGAGCTGGTCGTGGGTGACCCCGAACTCTGCGAGCAACTGCTCGTAGGCGGCCGCTTCCTCCAGAGGGTTGAGCTGCACACGGTGGATATTCTCCAGCAACGCGTCACGCAGCAGCGCGTCGTCCTCGGTGTGGCGGACGATCGCCGGCAGCCGGGCGAGGCCGGCCTGCTGGGCGGCTCGCCACCGCCGCTCGCCCATGATGAGCTGGAACCGTCCTGTTCCGAGCTCGCGCACCACGATCGGCTGCAGCAGGCCGAACTCCTTGATGGAGTGCGCCAGTTCGGCGATGGCCTCGTCGTCGAACGCCCGCCGCGGCTGCTGCGGGTTCGGCTCGATCGTCGCGGTGTCCAGCTCCCGGTAGACCGCTCCGCCCACCGGCTGCACCGGAGCTTGTGCGGGGCGGACCGGGGGGCCGAGATAGGTAGGATCGATCGTGTAGCCGTCGGAGTCGGGCCGGGCGTCGCTGTCGTCCGAGGGCGCGGTCGGGATCAGCGCGGCCAGTCCGCGGCCCAGTCCACCCTTGCGGGTGTTCACCGGTGCAGCCCCTGGTGCAGCGGGTGCGCCGCCATCTCGCGGGCCGCGTCCAGATAGCTCATGGCGCCACGGGAGCCGGGGTCGTAAGCCAGGATCGTCTGCCCGAAGCCGGGCGCTTCAGACACCTTCACGCTTCTCGGGATCACCGTACGCAGCACCCGGTCACCGAAGTGCTCGCGGACCTCATTGGTCACCTGGTCTGCGAGCTTGGTGCGACCGTCGTACATCGTCAGCAGAATCGTGGATACGTGCAGCCGGGTGTTCAGGTGCGCGCGGACCAACTCAATGTTGTTCAACAACTGGCCGAGCCCTTCCAGCGCGTAGTACTCACACTGGATCGGAATCAGTACCTCAGCCGCAGCGACCAGGGCGTTCACCGTCAGCAGGCCGAGGGACGGCGGGCAGTCCACCAGGATGTAGTCCGCGTCCAGCTGGTCCAGCACGGCCGTGGTGAGGATCCGCTTGAGGCGGGCCTCGCGGGCAACCATGCTCACCAGCTCGATCTCGGCACCGGCCAGATCGATGGTTGCCGGTACACAGAGCAGGTCGGGTGACTGGGTGCTTTCCGCCACCGCGTCGATCAGGCTGATCTCACCGAGCAACGCCTCGTAGATCGACGGAGTGCCACTGGAGTGCTGTACCCCGAGTGCGGTACTCGCGTTGCCCTGCGGGTCGAGGTCGATGACCAGAACCCGCATTCCGTACTTCACCAGCGCGGCGGCGAGATTGACCGTGCTCGTGGTCTTCCCGACCCCGCCCTTCTGGTTGGCGACGGTCAGCACGCGTCGGTGGGCCGGGCGGGGGATCTCACGCCCGTTCGGGTGCAGAACCTGGGCCGCGCGTTCGGCCTCCTCGGCTATGGGCGTCCACATCGAGTCCTCCGGTGACTTTCCCGCTGCGGGTACGACGGTCTCGGGCGGTGATGTTTCACGTGAAACATCGGCACTCTGCTCGGGGTACTCCTGCTCCTGGCGGGATGGCCACGTCCTCATTACTGCCGCCGCCCCCTCCGGAACCTGCCCGCGCGCTCTTGGTCCGACTCGGACACCTGCCCGGCGAAGCGACCACCGTCGACAACGACCCGGGGTCGACGTCCATCCGGCCCGCTGACCGAGCGCTCCACCACGACCACCATGGTCGGTGGATCGACATGTTGCGTACCGCATTGCACCACGCGGAGCCGCGTGCCACCAAAACGACGCACCATGGCCTCGTCACGGATCACTTCCTCGGCGGCAGATGCACCTTTCATCGCCAACAGCCGTCCGCCGGGGCGCAGCAGGGGCAGCCCCCAACCGGCCAGCCGGGCCAACGGCGCGACCGCGCGGGCGGTCACCACGTCAGCTCCCCGCCACTCGTTGCGGATCTCGCGCTGCTCCGCTCGGCCCCGGGCGACAGTGGTCGACAAACCTAGCTCAGCCACCGTGTCCCGCAACCAGGTCACCCGGCGGGCCATCGGTTCGAGTAGCACTACCTCGAGGTCTGGTCGGGCCAGAGCGAGCGGGATGCCCGGTAGCCCGGCTCCGGAGCCGAGGTCGACGACCCGAGCGCCCGTCTCGACCAGTTCGGCCAGCACCGCACAGTTCAACAGGTGCCGGGACCACAGCCGCTCGCCTTCGCGCGGACCGATCAGCCCATGGCTTACTCCGGTGTCTCTGAGCAGCTCCACATAGCGCACGGCAAGCGCCAGACGCTCGCCGAACAGTGCCGACGCCGCCGGGCCTGGGGAGTCGTCCGCCGGTTTCACGTGAAACATCTGTCCGTCGGGCGCGCGATCACGTCCGGGGGAATACCACCACGCGCCGGCGGGGGTCCTCGCCCTCACTCTCGCTGAACACGCCTCGCACCCCGGCGACGGCGTCGTGCACCACCTTGCGTTCGAACGGAGTCATCGGGCGCAGCCGTACCGGCGCACCGGAACTCAGCACGTCCTGCGCGGTACGCTCGCCCAACTCCGCGAGCTCGAGGCGGCGGGCCACCCGCCAGCCGGCGATGTCCAGCATCAACCTGCTGCGAGCTCCGGTGACCTGCTGCACCGCGAGCCGGGTCAGCTCCTGCAACGCCTCCAGGCCGGTGCCCCGCTCGCCGACGAGCTTGGCCAGGTCATCGCCGCCGTCGACGCTTACCACCGCCCGTCCGCCGTCAACGTCGATGTCCAGATCGCCGTCGTAGTCGAGCAAGTCGAGCAGCCGCTCGAGGTAGTCGGCGGCGACGTCGCCCTCCTTGATCAGCATCTCCTCGGACGACGGGCCCGACTCGTTGCGCGGACCCTGCTCCGCCTCTGCGGTCTTCGTCACGACTGCTCCTCTCCCACACACGTATGCACGCCACTGCGGGCGCAAGTCTGCTCGGCGCGGACGGCCGCTAGCGCTTACGGCCGCGCTTGGGGGTCGAACCGGGACGGCCCTTGGCTGCCGTGCCACCGGTTACGCTCCCACCGGTCTTGCCGTCCGTCTGACCGGGCGTGGGCTTCTCGGTCGCGCCGTTGGTCGCGGTGCCGGAGACAGGGTCGTGCGCGGCACCGTTGGTGGCAGATCCCGCCGTGGCGCTGTTCTTCGCGGTGCGCTCGTTAGCGGAGCCGTTGGTCTCGGGTGCCGTCGCCCCGGTGGTGGGGATGTCCCGCGGTGCGATCGGCTTGGCGCCCGGCTTCTTCTGCCTGGGGTTCTGGACCGGCTTCTGGCCTACCTTCGGACCGAGATTGCGTTGTGTGTCGGCCTTGCGGGTACGCGCCTCGGCTTCCTCGGCGTCGATCTTGTCGTAGACCACCCGTTGCTGCCCGAGTGTCCACAGGTTGTTCGCGACCCAGTACATCAGGATGGCCAGCGGCAGGAAGGGCGCGCCGATGACGGCGCCGATCGGGAACACCCACAGCAGCAGCTTGTTCATGATGGCGGCCTGCGGATTCGCGGCCTGGGCCTCGGACTGCCGGGCGATCGAGTGCCGGGCAGTGATGTGGGTGAACACCGCCGCCGCGATGGCGAGGGGGATGGTCGGGATCAGCTGGGTCACCCAGCTGACGTTGTAGTCCGCCAGGGAGGCACCACCGGCGTATGGCTGGATCGCGGCCCCGAGCTTGGCTCCGAACACGCTGGCCGCGTTGAACGACTCCACGCCGGCCTGGTCGAAGACGTAGTTCTCGGTCTTGCCCGGCCGGAACTCCCGCAGCACCTGGAACAGTGCGATGAAGACCGGCACCTGCACCAGCACGGGCAGGCAGCCGCCGAGTGGGTTCACCCCGTGTTGGCCCTGCAGCTTCTGCATCTCGGCGGCCATTTTTTGCTTGTCGTTGCCGTACTTCTTCTTCAGCTTCTGAACCTCTGGGGCGAACTCCTGCATCTTCCGCATCGACCGCACCTGGGTCACGAACGGCTTGTAGAGCAGTACGCGAAGGGTGAAGACGAGGAAGACGACCGACAGCGTCCAGGCGAATCCGCTGTCCGGACCCAGCACGTAGCCGAAGGCTTTGTGCCAGAACCAGAGGATCGCCGAGACCGGGTAGTAGATGAAGTTCAGCACGGTGCTCGCTCCTCGTTGGCGGTGCCGTCGGCACCCTCATCGGCTCGGGTCCGGACCGCGCGGGGCCGGGGGGACGGGACGGGGTCGACCCCACCAGGGTGCCAGGGCGCGCAACGCAACAGTCGCCAGAGAGCCAGCGCGGTTCCCTTGACCAACCCGTGCACGCGCAACGCCTCCACTGCGTAGGCGCTGCAACTGGGATGGAAGCGGCAGTGCGGCGGCAGCCCGGGGGACACCCACCGTTGGTAGCAGCGCACGAGCAGGATCAGCGGAGTGGCCAGCGGCGACACCCGGGCTCGACTCATGGCCGCCGACCCGAGGGACCACCGCGGGATGACCCCGAGACCAACGCCGCATGCAGTGCCCGGTCGACATCGCGTGCCAGGCTCGCCGACTCGGCGGTGGCCGACGCCGGCAACGCCCGCACGACCACCCGGGCGCCCGCCGGGATCTGGGCCAGCCTGTCGCGCATGAGGTGGCGCAGCCGACGGGCGACCCGATGGCGGACCACGGAGCCCCCGATCGCCTTGCTCACTACGAAACCCACCTTTGCGCAGACCGGACCGACCTGTCCGCAGCCCGCGTCGCACGGAGCGACCGGCTGGTCCTCGACCAGGACGTGCACCACAACCAGTGTGCGCCCGGAACGGCGGCCGCGACGAACCACAGCGGTGAAATCATCCCGGTGGGTCAGCCGGGAGGCCGCCGAAAGCACCGTTCGTCGGCCGGTTCAGGCGGACAGCTTCTCCCGGCCCTTCCGGCGGCGGGCGGCGAGGATGGCGCGGCCGGCGCGGGTGCGCATCCGCAACCGGAAGCCGTGGGTACGCGAACGACGGCGGTTGTTCGGTTGAAAGGTGCGCTTGCCCTTGGACACTGCTCGGCTCCTGATTCGACTTCGGCTGCTGACCGTGCGCGCCCGGTCGGCGGACCAGGACCTGGAGAGATCGTCCAGAGACGTCCCGGGCCGTCCGGGCCGGAATGACCACATGGCACAGCGCGCCAACGAGCGGCGCGGTTATGGTCAAGGTTACGCAGCCGGTTCTGCGGTGGTCAAACCGGGTGGCGGTGTCGCGCCGCCACCCGGGCCGCGGGTGGGCGGTGGGGCCCGACTCCACTTGTGGTGTCAGCACTTGTGGTGGCCCCGGGGTGTTGTTAGCGTCGCTGGCTCATGCTTTGTCTCGGGGGGACCGGGTGGCCGGGCTGAGATCAGGCTTTCTCCGAGACTGTTCGGGGTACCTCCGTAGGGTGGCTCGCTCTCCGCGTACCTTCCCGCGCACAGGTGTGGATAACCCTGTGGACTGAGTCGTCTGATGACGGCGAGGTCCGACAACCTGATCATTAGGGGGAGCGACGGGGGACATGGCCGACGAAGCGAACGGTCTGGGCGAGGTTTGGCAACGGGTGGTTGCCGACCTCTCCGGCGCGACCGGATCGCCCGGCCCGGGTGGTGCGACGGCCGGCGGCCCGCTGTCCGCCCAGCAGCGCGCGTTCCTCGGTCTGACCCGCCCGCTCGGCCTGCTCGACGGCACCGCACTGCTCGCCGCGCCGACGGAGTTCGCCAAGGACGCGATCGAGCGCAACCTGCGCCGCCCGATCAGCGAGGCGCTGGGCCGCCACCTCGGCACGCCGGTCACCCTCGCCGTGGTGGTGGATCCGGCCGGCGCCGCCAACGGCACCGAGATTCCGCGGCCTTCCGGTGAGGACACCGACCGGATGCGCGCGGTCGACCCCACCGCGTCGAACGGCTACCCCGGCTCGTCGTTCGGCGGCCCGCCCGATGTCCGCCCGAACGGCGGCGGCCGGGCCGGCTGGGCCGACCAGCGGGGCAACGGCGTCGGCGAAGCCGCCTCTCCTCCGGGCAACGGCCCGCCGCCGGGCCGCAACGGCGAGATCGGCCCCCGCGACGGTGAGCGCCTGGGCGATGCGGAGCCGGTGCCGAACTGGCCGACCTACTCGGCCGGGTCCACCGGACCGTCCGGGGCACCCGCGCGACGCACCAGCCCGCTCAACGAGAAGTACACCTTCGACACGTTCGTCATCGGCGCCTCAAACCGGTTCAGCCACGCCGCCGCGGTCGCGGTGTCCGAGGCGCCGGCCCGGGCATACAACCCGCTGTTCATCTGGGGCCAGTCCGGGCTGGGCAAGACCCACCTGTTGCACGCCGTCGGGCACTACGCCGAGCGGCTGTTCCCCGGCATGCGGGTGCGCTACATCTCGACCGAGGAGTTCACCAACGACTTCATCAACAGCCTGCGCGATGACCGGAAGGTGGCTTTTCAACGCCGCTACCGGGACGTCGATGTGCTGCTGGTGGACGACATCCAGTTCCTGGAGGGCAAGGAAGGCACTCAGGAGGAGTTCTTCCACACCTTCAACACGCTGCACAACGCGAACAAGCAGATCGTGGTCTCCTCGGACCGGCCGCCGAAGCGGCTGGAGACCCTGGAGGACCGGATGCGCACCCGGTTCGAATGGGGGCTGATCACCGACATCCAGCCGCCGGAGCTGGAGACGCGGATCGCCATCCTGCGCAAGAAGGCCGCGCAGGACCGGCTGGCCGCGCCGGCCGAGGTGCTGGAGTTCATCGCTTCCCGGATCGAACGCAATATCCGGGAACTGGAGGGTGCCCTGATCCGGGTCACCGCGTTCGCCTCGTTGAACCGTCAGCCGGTGGACACCCAGCTCGCCGAGATCGTGCTGCGGGACCTCATCCCGGACTCCCAACAGAGCGAGATCACCGCGCCGACGATCATGGCGGTGTGCGCGGAGTACTTCGAGCTGACCATGGACGAGCTGTGCGGTCCGGGCAAGACCAAGGCGGTCGCCGGCGCCCGGCAGATCGCGATGTACCTCTGCCGGGAGCTCACCGACCTCTCCCTGCCCCGGATCGGGCAGACCTTCGGCGGTCGCGACCACACCACGGTCATGCACGCGGACAAGAAGATCCGCAAGGAGATCACCGAACGGCGGCGCACCTTCGAACAGGTGCAGGAGCTCACCGCACGGATCAAACAGCGCGCCCGCGGCTGACTCCCGCCGGACGCCGCCCGCACGCGACCGGCCGCCGGTCCGCCCGTCTCGAACCGCCTCGCCCAGGTCCGGCACGCCCTTGTCCACCGGCACGCCCTTGTCACCGGCACGAACACCACGCGCCGCGTCGGCAACCCCCTGTCGACCACTCTCGGTGATCGCCTAGCCCGCTGCCGACACTCCAGCGAGCCGGCCGACAGGCGACTCGATCCGCTGTGACCAGGCGCGTGTTCGTGGCACTGTGTCACCTTCCGGCAACCCTCCACCCACACTTGGGGACAAACCTGTGGATGGATTCACATGATGCGGTGGACCAGAGGTGGAGCGTCCGGCCCGGTGCGGTGGATCGATCGCTCCGCCGGGGTGCACAACTCCGAATCCAGGCCATCTGTCCACCGCCAGATCCGGCTGTACCCCGGCTGACCCCCTAGCTGTCCCCAGTCCGACACGCCGCCGGAGCACCACCGACGGCCGCCGTCCCCAGAATCCACAACCGCTACTGCTACTGCTGTTCTTCTCCTATCCAAGTACTCGAACAGCAACAAGCCTGTGCACCGGCCGGGGACCCTCGCCACCCGAACCGGAGGTGGCCGCCCTGGGGTGACGGCTCAGGCAGCGACGCTCTACGGTGGCCTCCCAAGACGGTGTTCCGGTGGAAGGTCGTGCCATGAAGTTCCGGGTCGAACGTGACGCGTTGGCCGACGGCGTCGCCTGGGTCGCCCGCAGCCTGCCCGCCCGCCCCCCGGTCCCGGTCCTGGGCGGGGTACTGCTGCAGGCCCATGCGGCCGAGGACTCCGAGTCGCTGGTGGTGTCCGGGTTCGACTACGAGGTCTCGACCCGGGTGCGGATCGATGCCTCGGTCGGTGAGGCCGACCGCGCGCTGGTGTCCGGGCGGTTGCTGGCCGACATCACCAAGTCGCTGCCCCCGCATCCGGTGGACGTGGTCGTCGACGGCGCCCGGGCCACCATCGTCTGCGGCAACGCCCGATTCAGCCTGCCGACGATGCCGGTCGAGGACTACCCGAAGCTGCCGGACATGCCGGAGCTGGCCGGCTCGATCGCCCCGGACCTGTTCGCCGAGGCCGTCACCCAGGTCGCGGTGGCCGCAGGCAAGGACGACACCCTGCCGATGCTCACCGGCATCCGGGTGGAGCTGTCCGGCGACACGGTGACCATGGCCGCGACCGACCGGTTCCGGCTGGCCGTGCGTGAGCTGGAGTGGACCCCGGGCGACTCTGGTATCGACACGGCGGTACTCGTGCCGGCACGCACCCTGGCCGAGGCTGCCAAGACGCTCACCGGCAAGGACGCCGTGCAGTTGGCGCTGGCCGACCGCGACGGCATGCTCGGGCTGGCCGGCAACGGTCGGCGCACCACCACCAGGCTGCTCGACGCGGAGTTCCCCAAGTACCGCCAGCTCCTGCCCACCGAGCACACCTCGGCCGCGGTCCTGGACGTCGCCCCGCTGATCGAGGCGGTCAAGCGGGTGTCGCTGGTGGCCGACCGGGCGGCGCAGGTGCGGATGGAGTTCACCGAGGGTGCGCTGCGGCTGGCCGCCGGCGGCGACAGCGACGGCGCCGAGGGCAGCGCCGAGGAGCAGCTGGCCTGCGAGCTCGACGGCGAGCCGCTGACCATCGCGTTCAACCCCGGCTACCTGCTCGACGGGCTGGCCGCGCTGCGCACCGACCGGGCCCAGCTGTCGTTCACCACCCCGAACCGGCCGGCGCTGGTCCGCCCGGTGTCCCCGACCGACGCCCCCGGCGCGGTGAGCAGGTACCTGCACCTGCTCATGCCGGTACGGTTGCCGGGGTAGCAGCGCCAGCGCCCGCACCGCACACGAGGGGGAAATCGCGATGCAGCTCGGGTTGGTCGGGCTCGGCCGGATGGGCGGCAACATGGCTGAGCGGCTGCGGGCGGCCGGGCACGAGGTGATCGGCTACGACTCCCATTCCGAGGCGTCGGCGGTGTCGAGCCTGGCGGATCTGGTCGGTGCGTTGACCGCGCCGCGGGTGGTGTGGGTGATGGTGCCCTCCGGTGACCCGACGCGGGAGACGGTGCGCGCCCTGGGCGAGCTGCTCGACGCCGGCGATTTGGTGATCGACGGCGGAAACTCCCGGTTCACCGACGACCTCGAGCACGCCGCGCTGCTGGCCGAGCACGGGGTGCGCTACCTGGACTGCGGGGTCTCCGGCGGGGTGTGGGGCCGGGCGAACGGCTACGGGTTGATGTGCGGCGGCGCGGCCGAGGACGTCGAGCGGGTGATGCCGATCTTCGACAGCCTGCGTCCGGAGGGCCCCCGGGAGGAGGGGTTCGCGCACGCCGGCCCGGTCGGCGCCGGGCACTACGCGAAGATGGTGCACAACGGCATCGAGTACGGACTGATGCAGGCCTACGCCGAAGGCTACGAGCTGCTGGCGGCCGCGCCGTTGGTGGAAAACGTGCCGGAGGTGTTCCAGGCGTGGTCGCGGGGCACCGTGGTGCGGTCCTGGCTGCTGGACCTGATGGTCGCGGCGCTCAAGGACGACCCGGAGCTGGCCGAGCTCGAGGGCTACGTGGAGGACTCCGGTGAGGGCCGCTGGACGGTTGAGGAGGCGATCGAGCAGCGGGTGGCCGCGCCGGTGATCTCCGCGGCGCTGTTCGCCCGGTTCGTCTCCCGTCAGGACTCCTCCCCGGCGATGAGGGCGGTTGCGGCACTTCGCCAGCAGTTCGGCGGGCACGCGGTGCGCAAGGCACCCGGGCCCACGTCCGGCGCCGGGGACGCCGGCCACGCCCCGGGGCCCTCGTCGGGCTCCGGCGACGTTCGCTGACCCCGGTCGCGACAGGCGTGTACCTGCGGCACCTGGCGGTCACCGACTTCCGGTCCTGGCCGAGCGCGGAGCTGACCCTGCGGCCGGGAGTGACCGTGCTGGTCGGGCCGAACGGCGTCGGCAAGACCAACCTGGTGGAGGCCGCCGGCTACCTGGCCACCTTCTCCTCGCACCGGGTCGCTACCGACACAGCCCTGGTGCGCCGCGGCGCGGAGGCGGCGATCGTGCGCGGTACCGCGGTGCGGGAGGGCCGTGAACTGTCGGTGGAGGTGCAGATCAGCCCGGGCAAGGCCAACCGGGCGCGGGTGAACCGCTCGCCGGTGGCCCGGGCCCGGGAGGCGTTGGGCATCGTGCGCACGGTGCTGTTCGCCCCGGAGGACCTGGCGCTGGTCCGGGGCGACCCCGGTGAGCGCCGACGCTTTCTGGACGAGCTGCTGGTGTCTCGCTGGCCGCGCTACGCCGGGGTGCGCGCGGACTACGAGCGGGTGGTGCGCCAGCGTTCCGCGCTGCTCAAGACCGCCCGGGCCCGCGGTAGTTCCCGAGGCGGTGCCGATGCCCGGTTCAGTGAGCTGAGCACGCTCGACGTGTGGGACGGTCACCTGGCCCGGCACGGAGCGGAGCTGCTGCTCGGGCGACTGAGGCTGGTCGCCGAGCTGGCGCGGCCGCTGGCCGGGGCCTACGCCGAGCTCGCGCCGGAGTCCGCGCCCGCCGCGATCGACTACCGGGCCAGCGTGCCGGAGGTGGCTTCCACCGACGACCCGGCGGCGCTGGAGGACGCGCTGGCCGCCGCTCTGGCCGCGGCCCGCAGCCAGGAGATCGAGCGCGGGGTGTGCCTGGTCGGCCCGCACCGCGACGACCTGGAGCTGCGGCTGGGCGAAGGCCCGGCCAAGGGGTACGCCAGCCACGGTGAGTCCTGGTCGTTCGCGTTGGCGTTGCGGCTGGCGTCGTTCGAGCTGTTGCGCGCGGACGTGGCCGGCGGTGTCCACGGAGGGTCGACCGATCCGATCCTGGTGCTCGACGACGTCTTCGCCGAGCTGGACACGCGCCGGCGGCGGGCGTTGGCGGCGCGCGCGTCCGGCGCCGAGCAGGTGCTGGTCACCGCGGCGGTACCTGAGGATGTGCCGGACACGCTGCGTGGCGCCTGGTTCGAGGTAACCCCCGGTGAGCTGTGGCAACGCGGGTAGAGTGGTTGCGCCCAGCCGGTCCTCAACTCGGTCGGCCGAGACCCCCGACAGGTGTGGACAACACTGTGGATACTGTGGATAACTCGGGATCAGTTGGGGACGGTCGTTCTCGACGACCGCTTGTCGCGCGAGGTCGACCACTTAACCGACCGTTGGATGGTGAGGCTTTCCTCAGCCCTGGGGATGGCGACCCCAGCTTGACCGATTCGGCCTCCGGTGACCTCCCGGCCGACTCGCGTGACCCGACCGACTCGCGTGACCCGGCGGGCTCGCGTGACCCGGCCGGCTCGCGTGACCCGGCCGGCCCGACCGGGCGCGATCTGGCGCACGAGGTGCTGCGCGCGGCCCAGGACGCGGCGGCCGCCCGAGGCCGGCGGCCCGGCGAGGTGGCCAAGGGGCGGTGGCGGCGCACCGGGGGCGACAGCCGGGCCCGGCGTCGGTGGTCCGGTGCCCGGGCCGACGATCGGGACCCGCAGCCGCTGGGCCGGCTGGCTGCCCGGATGGCCACCGAGCGCGGCTGGCGGGAACCGCTGACCACAGCGTCGGTGTTCGGCCGGTGGGCCGAGCTGGTCGGCGCGGACGTGGCCGAGCACGCCACCCCGGTGAGCCTGCGCGACGGCGAGCTGGTGGTGGCCGCCAGCTCGACCGCCTGGGCCACCCAGCTGCGCACCCTGCAACGTCAGCTTCTCGCCCGGATCGCGGCCGGGGTCGGCGCCGGCGTGGTGCGCACCATGAAGGTGCAGGGCCCGGTCGCGCCGAGCTGGCGAAAGGGCCCGCGCACCGTGCGCGGGCGCGGCCCGCGCGATACCTACGGTTGACGCGCTCCGATCCGGAGAGCTCCTTCCCGGCTTGCGCCCGCGCGGCGGATCATCTCGGCGGGTGGGTCCGGGCAGCGACGCTGGGTGGAGCTTACCTTGGTCGAGGCCGCGAACCGAGCCGATTCAGCACAGCCCGACCCGATCCGCTCCAGCCCTAGCCGCATCGTTTCGGCCGCCCGCCGCTCCCGCCCTGTGGCTCCGCGACACCTCATGAGGCGGCATTTCCGGGCTCGCCACCCAAACTGGTCGCCGAACGGCGCTCTGCGTGCTTTCTAGGGGTGTACTAGACACCTTCCCTGTCGGGTCGACCAGTAGTATGGGAGGCAGGTCGCTGCGGGCCCCGGATCCCCGTGCGGCGGCCCGGTCGCCGCCCCAGCGCCACCTGCCGGATTCGACACCCAGCCGAGGAGACGTACACCCCCCGTGGCCGCGCCCAAGAGCACCCAGAACTCCCCGAACGGCTACAGCGCCTCCTCGATCACCGTCCTGGAGGGGCTGGAGGCGGTCCGCAAACGCCCCGGTATGTACATCGGCTCCACCGGCGAGCGCGGCCTGCACCACCTGATCTGGGAGGTGGTGGACAATGCGGTCGACGAGGCGATGGCCGGCCACGCCACCCGGGTCGATGTGACGCTGCTGCTGGACGGCGGGGTGCGGGTGGTCGACGACGGCCGGGGCATCCCGGTGGACATGCACCCGGTGGAGAAGGTGCCGGCGGTCGAGCTGGTGCTCACCCGGCTGCACGCCGGCGGCAAGTTCGACGACAAGTCCTACGCGGTGTCCGGCGGGTTGCACGGCGTCGGGGTGTCGGTGGTCAACGCGCTGTCCAGCCGGCTCGATGTGGAGATCCACGTCAATGGCGCGGTGTACCGCCAGCAGTACACCCGCTCGGTGCCCGGCAAGCTGATCAAGGGCGAGCCGACCCGCAGGTCCGGTTCCACGATCACCTTCTGGGCCGACGACACGATCTTCGAGACCACCGACTACAATATCGAGACGATCTCCCGGCGCCTGCAGGAGATGGCGTTCCTGAACAAGGGGCTGACCATCGTGCTGCGCGACGAGCGCAACGGGCACGCCGCGGAGCAGGAGGAGCCGGACGCCGAGGGTTTCGTGGCGAAGGTCAAGGAGCAGACCTTCTGCTACCCGGGCGGGTTGGAGGACTTCGTCGCACACCTCAACCGCAGCAAGGACCCGATCCACAAGAAGGTGGTGTCCTTCCAGGCGGCCGGTGACGCCCACCAGCTCGAGGTGGCGATGCAGTGGAACTCCAGCTACTCGGAGTCGGTCTACACCTTCGCGAACACGATCAACACCCACGAGGGCGGCACCCACGAGGAGGGCTTCCGCGCGGCGCTGACCTCCACGGTCAACCGGTATGCCCGGGACAAGAAGCTGATCAAGGAGAAGGATCCGGCACTGACCGGCGACGACATCCGCGAGGGTCTGGCCGCCATCGTCAGCGTCAAGGTCAAGGAGCCGCAGTTCGAGGGCCAGACCAAGACCAAGCTGGGCAACACCGAGGTCAAGTCGTTCGTCCAGCGGGTGTGCAACGAGTGGCTGGCCGACTGGTTCGACCGCAACCCGGCCGAGGCCAAGGTCATCATCAACAAGGCGGTATCCAGCGCGCAGGCCCGGCTGGCCGCCCGCAAGGCGCGAGAGCTGGTGCGCCGCAAGTCGGCCGGCGACCTGGGTGGGTTGCCCGGCAAGTTGGCCGACTGCCGGTCCACCGACCCGCGCCGCTCCGAGGTCTACATCGTCGAGGGCGACTCCGCGGGTGGCAGCGCCAAGTCCGGCCGGGACTCGATGTTCCAGGCCATCCTGCCGATCCGGGGCAAGATCATCAACGTGGAGAAGGCCCGGATCGACCGGGTGCTGAAGAACACCGAGGTGCAGGCGATCATCACCGCGCTGGGCACCGGCATCCACGACGAGTTCGACCTGTCCAGGCTGCGCTACCACAAGATCGTGTTGATGGCCGACGCCGACGTGGACGGCCAGCACATCCAGACGCTGCTGCTCACCTTGCTGTTCCGGTTCATGCGCCCGCTGGTCGAGCACGGCCATGTCTTCCTGGCCAAACCGCCGCTCTACAAGATCAAGTGGGGCGGCCGGGGCTCGGAGCCGGAGTTCGCCTACTCCGACCGGGAGCGCGACGGGCTGATCGAGGCCGGTCGGGCGGCCGGTAAGAAACTGCCCAAGGAAGAGGGCGTGCAGCGGTACAAGGGCCTCGGCGAGATGAACGCCAAGGAGCTGTGGGAGACCACCATGGATCCGGCCGTGCGGCTGCTCATGCAGGTCACCCTGGACGACGCCGCCACCGCCGACGAACTGTTCTCGATCCTGATGGGCGAGGACGTGGAGTCCCGCCGCAGCTTCATCACCCGCAACGCCCGCGACGTCCGGTTCCTTGATGTATAACAGCCTGCACGTGTGACAAGCCTGGACGTGTGAGCCAAGGTTTCACGTGAAACCGGCCACCTACACGGGTTCGGCCGGCTACGTGGCTGAGGTGTGCTCGTTCTCCGGCGATGCCTCGATGGAGTCCGGGTTCTCCTCCAGCCACTTCTTCGTCTTGGCGGCCGAGGCGATCTGCCGTTCGGCCATGACGGGCATGTCCTCGTTGACCAGCCGTACGGCGACGTCGGCGAGCAGGTGCGATGTTCACCACCAGGGGAGAGTCCGGCGTGGTCGTCGCACCCGGCACCACCGCTGCCAGGCCGGTCAGCGCCACGGCGCACCTACCTGCACGCTTCGCCACATGGCCGTTCCTCTCAGCAGATTCCGTCTGCTCGGCGTGATCATCGGTCTGGCGGACCCGCTGATGGGGCCAAACGACCGAAATCGGGTGTGAACGCGAACGCCGTCGGACCCGATGACATGCCTCCACCAAGCGGTCGCCGGGTGAGCTGCGTGGACGGCTCGGCCGACCGTTCGCCGACGTCCCTGCGCGCCCGGTCGAACGGGCACTGACCTGCGGCGATACACTGGGGGCTAACGCGCGCCCGGCGGGCACCGGCGGCCCCGACACCTGGTCGGCCATCGCCTCGGCAGCGGAACCGGGACAGCCCACGCGCGCCGTGCATCGAAAGGACACAGTTCGTGACGGACACCCTGGATCCCACCGCCGCACCACCCGGCGGTGACGGCGGCGACCGGATCGAACCGGTCGACATCCAGCAGGAGATGCAGCGCTCCTACATCGACTACGCGATGAGCGTGATCGTCGGCCGGGCGCTGCCGCTAGTGGAGGACGGGCTCAAGCCGGTGCACCGCCGGGTGCTGTACTCGATGGGCGAGAACGGCTTCCGCCCCGACCGCAGCTATGTCAAGTGCGCCCGGGTGGTCGGTGAGGTGATGGGCAACTACCACCCGCACGGCGACAGCTCGATCTACGACGCGCTGGTCCGGCTGGCCCAGCCGTGGTCGATGCGCTACCCGCTGATCGACGGTCAGGGCAACTTCGGCTCGCCGGGCAACGACCCGGCCGCCGCCATGCGGTACTGCGTCACCGGCGACACGCTGGTGGCGACACCGGACGGCGACGTGCCGATCGCGGACCTGCTGCCCGGGGCACGGCCGGACAGCACCGCCGACGTCGACCTCAAGGTGATCGGGCTGCACGGCGACCCGGTCCGGGTGACCGCCTTCCATCACTCCGGATCACACCCCGTGCTGGTGGTGCGTGCCAACGGGCGGCGGTTGCGCTGCACGGCGAACCATCCGGTGTTGTGCGCCGCGCTGGTCGACGGCCGTCCGACGATGTACTGGCGGCTGGCCGGCGAACTGCGCTCCGGCATCGACATGATCGCTGTCTCGGTGCCGAAACCGACGCTGGACGTCCGTTTCACCACCCGAACGGCGATCACCGGCTCGATCGAGGACGCCCGGCGGGTGCCGGGGGCTCCTCCGGTCGCCGCGTTCGACTGGGTGCCCGTCGATTCGGTCACTCCGGGCGGCGTCGAGCCGGTGTACAGCCTGCGGGTCGACACCCAGGACCACGCGTTCATCAGCGACGGGTTCGTCAGCCACAACACCGAGTGCCGGCTGTCTCCGCTCGCGATGGCGATGCTGGCCGATATCGACGAGGACACCGTCGACTTCTCGGACAACTACGACGGCAAGGCCCAGGAGCCCGACGTCCTGCCGGCTCGGATCCCGAACCTGCTGATCAACGGCAGTTCCGGGATCGCGGTCGGGATGGCCACCAACATCCCGCCGCACAACCTGCGTGAGGTCGGCGCGGGCGTGGTGTGGGCGTTGGAGAATCCCGAGGCAGGAGACGAGGAGCTGCTCGACGCGCTGATGGCGCGCATCCCCGGGCCGGACTTCCCGACCAGCGGCCTGATCGTCGGCCGCGACGGCATCGAGTCGGCCTACCGCACCGGGCGCGGTTCGGTGCGGATGCGCGCGGTGGTCGAGGTGGAGGAGGACGCCAAGGGGCGCACCATCCTGGTGGTCACCGAGCTGCCCTACCAGGTCAACCCGGACAACCTGATCGAGTCGATGGCCGGGCTGGTGCGCGACGGCCGAATGGCCGGCATCGCCGAGATCAACGACGAGTCGTCCGACCGGATCGGCATGCGCATCGTGGTCACGCTCAAGCGCGACGCGGTGGCCAAGGTGGTGCTGAACAACCTCTACAAGCACACCCAGCTGCAGTACTCGTTCGGCGTCAACATGCTGGCCATCGTCGACGGGGTGCCGCGCACCCTGCGGCTGGACCAGATGGTGCGCCACTACATCCGGCACCAGATCGAGGTCATCGTCCGGCGCACCCGCTACCGGCTGCGCAAGGCCGAGGAGCGGGCGCACATTCTGCGCGGCTACGTCAAGGCGCTGGACGCCCTGGACGAGGTGATCGCGCTGATCCGGGCGTCGCAGACGGTCGACATCGCCCGGGCCGGCCTGATCGAGCTGCTCGACGTCGACGAGATCCAGGCAACCGCGATCCTGGACATGCAGCTGCGCCGGCTGGCCGCGCTGGAGCGGCAGAAGATCATCGATGAGCTGGCCGAGATCGAGCGGGAGATCGCCGACCTGCAGGACATCCTGGCCCGCCCGGAGCGGCAGCGGCAGATCGTCCGCGACGAGCTGTCCGAGATCGTCGAGAAGCACGGCGACGACCGGCGCACCCGGCTGATCCCGAGCGAGGGCGACGTCACCAACGAGGACCTGATCGCGGTCGAGGACGTCGTGGTGACGGTGACCAAGACCGGCTACGCGAAGCGCACCAAGACCGACCTCTACCGGGCGCAGAAGCGCGGCGGCAAGGGCGTGCAGGGCGCCACGCTCAAGCAGGACGACATCGTGGCGCATTTCTTCGTCTGCTCCACGCACGACTGGATGCTGTTCTTCACCAACAAGGGTCGGGTCTACCGGCTCAAGGCCTACGAGCTGCCCGAGGCCAACCGCAACGCGCGGGGCCAGCACGTGGCCAACCTGCTGGCGTTCCAGCCCGACGAGCACATCGCCCAGGTCATGCAGATCAAGGACTACAACGCCGCGCCGTACCTGGTGCTGGCCACCAAGTCCGGGCTGGTGAAGAAGTCCCGGCTGACCGACTTCGACTCCAACCGCTCCGGCGGGCTGATCGGAGTCAACCTGCGGGAGGGTGACGAACTGGTCGGCGCGGTGCTCTGCTCGGCCGACGACGACCTGCTGCTGATCTCCGCGGAGGGCCAGTCGATCCGGTTCGCGGCCACCGACGAGGCGCTGCGCCCGATGGGGCGGGCCACCTCGGGGGTGCTCGGCATGCGGTTCAACGCCGGCGATGCACTGCTCTCGCTGGGCGTGGTCCGGGACGGCACGTTCGTCCTGGTCGCCACGGCCGGGGGGTACTCCAAGCGCACCCCGATCGAGGACTACCCGGTGCAGGGTCGCGGTGGCAAGGGCGTGCTCACGCTGCAGTACGACCGGCGGCGCGGCACCCTGGTCGGTGCGCTGATCGTGGACATCGGCGACGAGATCTTCGCGATCACCTCCAGCGGCGGGGTGATCCGCACGACCGCGCGCGAGGTCCGCAAGGCGGGGCGACAGACCAAGGGGGTGCGGCTGATGAACCTCGGCGAAGGCGCCACGCTGCTGGCCATCGCGCGCAACGCCGAGGACATGGCCGACAACGGCGACCCGGCACCCGGTGGCGGGTCGGCGTAGGCTCGCGGACGCGATCAGCACCCGCCATCACGGCGCATGATCAAGTCCGGACCTGGGGGAGGAAACGGCGTGACGCGGCCAGACGAGTCCGTTCCCGAAGCGGACACCGCCCGCGAGGCCGCGCCGGCGGGGGCCACCGCGGCGTCGGACGAGATGACGGAGGCGCAGCGGTCGCCGGCCGGGTCGGCGGTGCCCGATGGGCAGCGGTCGCCGGACGAGTCGGAGGTGGCCTCGGCGCCGGCCGGGTCGGCGGACCCGGCTGCCGCGGCGCCGACCGGCGATTCGACTGACGGCGAGCGGGCCGTGGCGGCGTCGCCCGAGGACGGCACCGTCGCCGAATCCGCCTCGGCCGCCCGACCGGATGGCGCGTGGACCGGCAACGGCCGCTCCGAGGAGAGCTCACCGCGGCTGCCTCCGCCCTGGCAGCGAACCGCCACGGCCGATCCGGGCGCGACCGCCCGGGGTGCCGAGCGGGATGCGGACACCGCGGCTCGTGCGGTGCGTACCGCGGCCGGAGCACGAGATGCCACGCGACCGGTCGACGAACCGGGCCGGCCGATCCCCGATCTGGGCAACGCCCGCACGGTCACGGTGCACTCCCGGTCCCTGGACACCGACCACCGGCCGGACACCGACAACCGCGGTGTGCTCGGCCTCGGCGCCGGACGCGGCGGTTTCGCGTCGGGTGGTTCCGGGTCCGGTGGCTCGGGGTCGGGTGGCTCGGGGTCGGGCGGCGGCACTGCCGGGCCAGGCGGTTCCGGGGCGGGTGGTTCCGGGGCGGGCGGCGCCGCCGCGCAGGTCACCCCACCCGGCGGGTTCCCGATGGGCTGGCCGCGCAACCGGCGGCCCCGTCAGGCCAACCTTCAGCTCAAGCGGCTCGACCCGTGGTCGGTGCTCAAGGTCGCGCTGGTGCTCGCCGTGGTGCTGTACCTGGTGTGGCTGGTCGCGGTCGGCGTGCTCTACGGCGCGCTGGACGGTCTCGGCGTGTGGGAGCGGCTCAACGGCCAGTACGCCGATCTGGTCGCCGAGCAGGCCGGTGACCAGCTGATCAGTGCTGGCCGGGTGTTCGGCGTCGCGGCGGTGATCGGCGCCATCAACAGCCTGCTCTTCGCGGTTGCGCTGTCGGTGGGCGCGTTCATTTACAACGTTTCGGCCGACCTGGTGGGGGGCCTCGAAGTCACGCTGTCGGAGCGTGACTAGACTGGTGCCAGTTCACCGGTCGACCCGGTCGAACCCCTTCACGGGGGCTCATAGCTCAGACGGTTAGAGCGCGTCGCTGATAACGACGAGGTCGGAGGTTCAAGTCCTCCTGGGCCCACTCCCCGCCACTGCGGACCAAGGATTGTGATCACATGAAGAAGCTGCTCCCGGTGCTCGCCGCTGTTCTCGGCGCCACCCTCCTCGTCGTCTACAAGACCAAGTCGCGCTCCGGCGACGACCTTTGGCAGCAGGCAACCACCAGCTGACCGCCGCAGCACCCCGCGGCGAGCGGGCCGCGTCCGCTCGCCGCGAGGGGACGTAGCTCAATTGGCAGAGCACCGCCTTTGCAAGGCGGGGGTTAGGGGTTCGATTCCCCTCGTCTCCACCAACGCCTGACCAGCAAGCATGGTTGGCCCGCGACTCCGTGGCATCAGCCCGCATCTTCGTTCGTGCCCCTTGTGTGCCCGTTCGGATCGGGTTCGGTCTCCGCCGGCCGGCCCTGGCGGCTCGAGTTGATCTGAGCACTCAGGCCGTCGGCGATCTTCTGGTCCCGCTCCCGGGTGGCGTGCTGGTAGATCAACGCGGCCCGCATACTGGCGGTCATCGGTCTCCCCAGGCCGCGTGATCGTCGGTTGCCGGATGTTCTGGTGGCGCCTGGTCTCGTGCGTGTTCGTACTGCTGTCGCCAGCGTTGCCGCTGGGCGATGACTTGCATGAGCAGCTGGAGCCGGTCGGGCTGGTCGGGGTCGCCGGGCCGGAGCAGCTGCCAGGTGTAGCGGCCGGGGTCGCTCTCGGGTGTGGTCTGCTCGGGCTTCGTTTCGACGGCGCCGAGGACCCGGAGCACGTGGTCGCGGCGTTCGCCCCGGTGCTCGGTGAGGGTGCGGCCGGACCACTTGCGGGAGACCAGGCAGCGGCGGCCGGCGTAGCCGAGGTTCTCGGGGCGGTGAACTTTGCCCTTGCACAGCCCGGGCACACTGGGGTCAACCGGTTGGTTGACTGTCTCCGGTTCTGTCCCCGCAGTTCAGTCTTTCGGAGCCAGTCCAGACACACGTGCCAGCACTACGACCGCTCCGGCCTGCGGAAGCCACGCCAGTCGGTGGCTTGCCCGACATTCGCAAGGCGGAGCGAGGGTTCGATTCCCCTCGTCTTCACCAACACCTGACCGGTAAGAACGTCGGCCAGAAACTCCCCGGGTTCGGCTCGCCCGGTGACCGCCGCCCCGGCGTTCGGCGCTGCACGGTCGGGCGATGTGTGCGGAGAGGAGCGCCGGCGGATCGAGCGTGGGTGCCGAGCTGCGGGTGGTGCTGCGGTTGTTCGATGATGACCTGGCGCGGCGGGTGGAGCAGACGTTCGG
>JBQTKB010000032.1:0-55157 GCA_052386505.1 Pseudonocardia sp. | reverse complement strand
TCGAACGACTGCACGAACACCGGCGCGTCCGGCCGGTCCAGCCCGGCGGCCCGCAGCGCGGCCACCAGCGGCGGCTCCAGCGCCAGGCCGAGGGCGGCGAAGTAGCTCGGCTGCTTGGTCTCCGGGTACACCCCGACCACCCGGCCGAGCTCGTCGGTCAGCCGGGCGGACAGCTCGAGGATCTCCTCGAACGTGGGCACCCCGAAATGGCCGTCGTAGCCGGTGTTGGTCGGGCGGACCTGCGGGATCCGTTCCACCGCGCGCAGGGTGCGCAGCTCCTCGAGGGTGAAGTCCTCCACGAACCAACCGTGGGTACGCACCCCGTCGACCGTCTTGGTCACCCGGCGGGAGGCGAACTCCGGCCGGCGCGCGACGTTGGTGGTGGTGCCGATCTCCGGCTCATGCCGGGCCACCAGCACGCCGTCGGCGGTGCTCACCAGATCCGGTTCGAGGTAGTCCGCGCCCAACCGGGCGGCCAGCTCGTAGGACGCCAGGGTGTGCTCCGGGCGGTAGCCGGCGGCCCCGCGATGGCCGATGACCAGCGGGGTCGGCCGTGACGACGGCCGAGCCGGCCTGGTGGGGGTAGCCGGGGGCGGCCACACCGGTGTCTGCGCGGGGAGCGGAACCGGTGCGGTTCGGGTTGCCCGTGCGGTTCGAGACGGCAGAGGTATGGCGAGCGGCTGGGCCATTGCCGAAGGATCGCCGCTACGTTCGCACAGCCGGACACCATACGGCTACCACCGCGGGGCAGGCGGGTGAACGCTCGCGGTCGAGCAACACCTACGCTCTGTCCCCGTGCGCGTCCTGGTGATCGGCTCCGGTGCCCGTGAGCATGCCCTGCTGTTGGCGATGGCGCAGGATCCGTCGGTGACCGCGCTCGGCTGCGCCCCGGGCAACGCCGGTACCGAGGCCCTGTCCGAGCGGCTCGGCCTGGCCTCGCCGGCCGACGCCGAGGAGGTCACCGCGCTGGCCACCGGCTGGCGGGCCGACCTGGTGGTGATCGGGCCGGAGGTGCCGCTGGTCGCCGGGGTGGCCGATGCGGTACGCGCGGCCGGCGTCGCCTGCTTCGGCCCGTCCGCCGCGGCCGCCCGGATCGAGGGCTCCAAGGCGTTCGCCAAGGACGTGATGGCCGCGGCCGGGGTGCGCACTGCGCACGCCGAGACGGTGGACAACCCGGCGCATCTGGACGCCGCCCTGGACCGCTTCGCCCCGCCGTACGTGGTCAAGGACGACGGGCTCGCCGCCGGCAAGGGCGTGGTGGTGTCAGCGGCCCGCGACGCCGCCCGGGCGCACGCCATGACCCTGCTGGACGGCGGGCACCCGGTACTGCTGGAGTCGTATCTGGATGGTCCCGAGGTGTCACTGTTCTGCCTGGTCGACGCCGTGACCGGCGCCGTGCGGGCGCTGCTGCCCGCGCAGGATTTCAAGCGGGTCGGCGACGACGACGCCGGCCCGAACACCGGCGGGATGGGTGCCTACGCCCCGCTGCCCTGGGCCGGCCCGGATGGCGGCGCGGGCCTGGTCGAGCAGATCGTGGCCGACGTGGTCGAGCCGGTGGTCGCCGAGCTGGCCGCCCGGGGCACCCCGTTCGGCGGTCTGCTCTACGCCGGCCTGGCGCTGACCGCCGACGGCCCGTCCGTGGTGGAGTTCAACTGCCGCTTCGGCGACCCGGAGACCCAGGCGGTACTCGCCCTGCTGCGCAGCCCGCTGGCCCGGCTGCTGCACGCCTGCGCCACCGGGCTGCTCGCCGGCGAACCGCCGCTGGAGTGGGCGCCCGGCGCCGCGGTCACCGTGGTGCTGGCCGCCGACGGCTACCCCGGCCCGCCGCGCCTCGGCGATGTGATCACCGGCGCGGAGGGCGAGGGCATCCTGCACGCGGGCACCCGCCGCCGCGACGACGGGGCGGTGCTCAGCGCCGGTGGGCGGGTGCTCTCGGTAGTCGGCACCGGCCCCGACCTGGCCGCCGCCCGCGAGGACGCCTACCGCCGGCTGGCGGGTGTGCACCTCACCGGCTCGCACCACCGCTCCGACATCGCGCTGCGCGCCGCCCAGGGCGTGGTCACGCACCCAACCCCCTAGCCCCTCACCCCGAAGACGACCCCGAAGGCGAACGAGCGGGCTCATTGCCCGGCGGGTCGCCGTCCGAGGGCCAACGAGCGGGCTCATTGCCGGTGGGGTTGCCGGTGGGGGCGTTGTGCGGAGAGGTCGGTTCCTGGCCGCGCTCGGCGAGGTCGGCCAGCTCGGCCAGGCGGGCGATGCGGGCGTCCACCCCGGGCGAGGACGGCACCCCGACCAGCTCGATCATCCGCCGCCAGCGGTGCGCGACGTCGTTGCGGCGCAGCGCGGTCGCCCGGGACACCGCCCCCAGCGAGCCGCTGAGCTCGGCGTCGTCCAGCGCCGCCAGCACGTCGTCCGGCAGTCGGTCGGCGGCCAACCGCAGCGACAGCGGCCGAGCCGGCGCCACGTACTCCCCGTAGACCCGGGAGCCCTCCGGCAGGTCGCCGACCAGCACGCAGCCGGCGGCCATCGCCTCGAAGAACCGGGTGCCGACCTCGTGGTGGGCGCCACCGCCGCGGGAGATCCGCCCGCCCAGACCTGGCTGGCTGTAACGTCGGTGATTGGTCAGGAACAGCCGCGACCGGGTGGCCATCGCGGTGAAGATCCGGCGATGCTGGGCCAGCGAGGTCACCGCTCCGAGCTGGCCGATGTCCTGCTGGTAGCTGCCGTCGTGGCGTACCGCCCACTGCCGCAGCAGCTGGTGCTGCAATGGCGGCGCCGGCCCCGGCGAGAACACGTCGATGTTGCGGGCCACCGGGTCCGGACGCACCGGGAAGGCAAGCACGTCGAGCATCGGCGGGATGACCCCGACCGTGCGCAGCCGCCCGGAGCCGGAGATCAGATGACCCAGCGGCGGCATCTCGCAGCCGGTGAACAGCGCGTCCGCCCGCCGCCGCAGGTGCGACACCAGGTCCGCCCAGCGGCGCAGGTCCCGGTCGGTGACCACCTCGACGTGCACGATCACCTTGGCCCCGAGCTGGAACCAGCCGGGCAAGCCGACCAGGACCGACGCGTCACGCAGGTCGCGGGCGAGCACCAGCAGCACGTCCGCGGGCTCGCCGCCGGCCTGCTGGTGGGAGACCCGGAAGGGCCGCACCACCCGGCTGGCGCTGAGCACCGAGCGCACCACCGGCTTCGCCAGCGAGCCCCGGGAGAACCTGGGTGAGGCCACCACCACCCGGTACAACCCGGCCGAGGTGGCCTCGACGAGCGCGTCCTCGGCCTCCTGCAACCCGCCGAAGTCCTGCACCGGACGGGTGTCCCGCAGGCTCAACACGGCCACCCGGGGCCCGTCACCGCTCGCCATCAACCCGGCTCCTCCCCTGGACCGACTCCGCCGCGCCAACCCCTGTGCCGGGCGAGCGGCGGGTGACCAGTATGGCCCATCGACGGTGCCGGTACCGTCGATCCGATGTCCGTGGCAACTTCCGTGGCGATCACCGGGCCGACACCTGTGTCCGCACCGGCCGACGAGTCGACCCCGCAGACGATTTCGGGGTCGGCCGGTGGCGGGCGGGCGGAGTTGCGGATCGGCGAGTTCCGAGTGCAGCCGCCGGTGGTGCTCGCCCCGATGGCCGGCATCACCAACGCGGCGTTCCGCCGGCTGTGCCGGGAGTCGGGCGAGCGGGGCCGGCCGGCTGTCGGTACGGACACCGGCCGAGCAGGCAGTCGCGTAGCGCAGCGGAGCGTGTCCGGCACAGCGGGACTGTACGTCTGCGAGATGATCACCTCCCGGGCATTGGTGGAACGACAGGCGCGCACCTTCCGGATGATCCGGTTCGACGCCCACGAGCACCCGCGCTCGCTGCAGCTCTACGGGGTGGACCCGGCCACGGTCGGCGCGGCGGTGCGGATGGTCGTCGAGGAGGACCTGGCCGACCATGTCGACCTGAACTTCGGCTGTCCGGTGCCGAAGGTGACCCGCCGCGGCGGCGGCGCCGCGCTGCCCTACCGGCACCGGCTGTTCGACCGGATCGTGCGGGCCGCCGTGCACCACGCCGCCGGACGGGTGCCGGTGACCGTCAAGATGCGGATCGGCATCGACGACGCGCACCACACCTACCTGCGGGCCGGGCGGATCGCGGTGGACGCCGGGGTCGCGGCGGTGGCCCTGCACGCCCGCACCGCGGCACAGCGCTACTCCGGGCAGGCGGACTGGTCGGCCATCGCCCGGCTGCGCGACACCCTGCCGGCGGAGGTGCCGGTCCTGGGCAACGGCGACATCTTCGCCGCCGCTGACGCGCTGCGGATGGTCGCCGAGACCGGTTGCGACGGCGTGGTGATCGGGCGCGGTTGTCTGGGCCGGCCGTGGCTGTTCGGCGAGCTGGAGGCGGCGTTCGCCGGCCGTCCGACCCCGGTCGGTCCGACCCTCGGCGAGGTCGCCGCCATCCTGGGCCGGCACGGCCGGATGCTGTGCGAGCTGGACGGCGAGCGGCACGGCATCCGCGACTTGCGCAAGCACATGGCCTGGTACCTGATGGGGTTCCCGGTCGGCTCGGCCCTGCGCCGGCGCCTGGCCATGGTCGGATCGCTGGACGAGCTGGACGAGCTGCTCGCCGAGCTGGATCCTGATGTGCCGTTCCCGGACGGCGCGCACGGTCCGCGCGGTCGGCAGGGTTCGGCGGGCCGGGTGACGCTTCCGGAGGGCTGGCTGGACGACCCGGAGGACGTCACGGTGCCCGGCGGCGCCGAGCTGGATGACTCCGGTGGGTAGTCACGCGGTAACGATTCCGCTCGGCCGGGCGAATTCACCCGGGAAACCGGGGACAAGACCCACCGATCGGGCGCTCCGGCCCCGACCATGGGAGTGAGGAGGTGGTGGAGGTGAGCGGTAGCCGACGCGGTCGGACGGTGGAGCTGTGCGCCACGCAAACCGACCCGTCCCCGACCCCGCCTCCGACCCCGCCTCCGACCCCGCCTCCGCCGACGCAGTCCACGGCGCCGACCCCGCCCGCCGAGGACGATGCCGTCCTGGCCTATGTACGCGCCGGTGACGAGCTGGCCGCCCTGGGCTGCTGGGAGGATGCCTACCACAAGCTGCGGGTGGCCGTGGGGCTGCTGGAGGCCGACCCCGAGCGGCCGCAGCCGGTGCGCGCCGAGCTCGACCGGTTGCGCCGCGAACACGCCCGGGCCAGCGAGCAGGCCCGCCGCGACTCCCTCACCGCGAGCTACAACCGTCGATACCTCGACGACCGGCTCGACTCGCTGCTGGACGACCCGGCGGTGACCCGGGTCGGGATGGCCCTGGCGATGGCCGACATCGACCACTTCAAGAAGGTGAACGACCGCTACGGCCACCCGTTCGGTGACCGGGTGCTGCAGCGGGTGGTGACCGAGCTGGACGCCGGCCTGCCCGAGGGGGCGTTCTGCGCCCGCTACGGCGGCGAGGAGTTCGCGCTGGTGCTGCCCGGCTGCGACCCGGTGCACGCGGTCGAGGTGTGCGAGCGGGCCCGCCAACGCATCGACCGGCACAACTGGTCCGAGCTGGACCCCGAGCTGCGGGTCACGGTGAGCATCGGGTTGGCGCACACCATCGCCTCCCCGCCGGACGTGGAGCAGCTGCTGGTCGGCGCCGACGTGCTGCTGTACGCGGCCAAGGGCTCCGGCCGCAACGCGGTGGCCTTCCGCGAGGAATGCGGCGCGGTGGCGTTGGCCGGCCCGGCGAGCGCCCGGCGCGGCATCCCGCAGCCCACCCTGTTCTGACGTCCGCCGGCAAGCCGTCCCCGGACGCGCTGGTGGCGCACGTCCGCGACGAAGCAGCGCACCAGGAGCGCCATTGCCGTCTCGACAGTGTGGGCGTGATGTGTTCGGCCCGGTGTCAGCCGCGCACGGACCGGCGCACGTCGAGGTCGGCCAGGTCGGCCGCCGCCCGGCCGGCCCCCCAACCGGCGGGGTTGGACACGCTGACCCGGCGGGTGGTCAGCGCCGGGAACAGCCGCTCGAACAGCTCGTCCACCGCCCGCTCCCGGGAGGCGAGCACCGGCAGCAGCCGACCGTCGCCCAGTTCGTGCACCACCTCCGCCTGGGCGGCCGCGCTGGCCTCGGAGAGCCGCTCGCCGATGCGCGCGGCGTAGGAGACCAGGAACGACTGGCGGAAAGACTTCGTCCGCGACTGGCCGCGCCGGTCGATCTGCCGGCCGGCGTGCACCATCGCCCGGCTGGCCTGCAACAGCAGTGAGGTGCTGAGCAGCTCGACGATCTCCAGGTCGACCTCGTCGCCGAGCACCGTGACGAACCCCAGGTGCTGGTGGAACACCGCGCGCGCCCGGTTTGCCCCGGCGACTGCATTGACCAGCAGCGACTTGGCCGACAGGTACGGCGCGTCCAGCCAGATGCGCCGCCCGCCCGGGCCACCGGACGCGGGCCGCCCGTGGTCGGCGTCCAGCACCGCGCGCTCCAGCGAGTAGCGGCTCATCAGCTCTTGGGCCTTGGCGAAGAACGCGTCCGCCTCCTGCTCGAACTCGGTGGACTCCGCCTTGGCCAGCAGCGCCCGCACCTTGGCCAGCACCTTCTCGTCGACCCCGCCGGCCGGGTGGCTGGCACCGCCGGACGCCGGGCCGGCCGCGCGTGGCGAGCCGGCGGCACCGCCGGACGCCGGGCCGGCCGCGCGTGGCGAGCCGGTCGCGCGCGCACCGGCGGATGCCGGGCCGGACCGGGCGGGCGAGCCCGGCGGGGCCACCAGCTCGTCCAACCTAGGCACCGTCCGGAGCAGCGCGAGGAAGCTCACCACCAGCTCCACCGCCTCCGCCCGGGACATCCCGGCGCGGGCGGCCCACTGACCGAGGTGCGGCTGATCGGCCGGCCAGTTCACCCGGGCTCCGAGCTGGCGCAGCTGAGCCTGCCAGGCCGGAGCGAAGGCCGCCGGCGAGTAGCGATCGGCGTCGGCGGCGAGCAGCTCCACCAGATAGCCGACCGCCGGCCCGGAAAGCCGCCGACGGATCAGCTGCCAGAGATCCGCCGGTTGCCAGCCGTTGCGCCAGGCGTGAGTCAGCCCGTCCAACGCAGCCATGTCGACCGCGCGCTCGACCACGGTGTGCAGCTCGGTGAACGGCCAGCTGGACAGCTTGGCGGCACACTCGGCCGGCGCGGCGGCATCACCCCGGGCACAGGATTCGGCGGCGGCCAGCACCGCCTTCGCCAGATCGGCCACACTCGGCGCCGAGGGCGGTGACCCGAACATGCCGGCCCCGAACACCCCGGCCCCGAACACCCCGGCCCCGGCCGAGTCCTCGCCGGGCCATGTGCGGCTCGAGCGCCCCTGCGCCCGCTGCCGGTCGCGCTGCTTGGCCCTGGCCGCCCGCCGCTCCCGATTGCGCATCCCCACGGCCGCCAGTGTGCCAACCCACCCCGACAGTTCCGCTCGCGGGCGGGACCGGCCGGGCCGAGCCGGGCCGGCCGGTCGGGACCGGGCGGGGCCGGTCGGGCGGGACCGGTCGGGCGGGACCGGGCGGGCCGACACCTTCAGCGGCGGTCGGCGAAGAACGCGGTGAGCAGCGCCGCGCACTCCTGCGCCAGCACGCCGCCGACCACCTCCGGGCGCCACAGCGCGCGCCGGTCGCGCAGCACGTCCCACACCGACCCGACCGCCCCGGTACGCGGCTCCCACGCCCCGAACACCACGCGCGACACCCGGGCCACCCCGATCGCGCCGGCGCACATCGCGCACGGCTCCACGGTGACCACCAGCGTGCACCCGTCCAGCCGCCACCGGCCCACCGCCGCGGCGGCCGCGCGCAACGCGAGCACCTCGGCGTGCGCGGTGGGGTCACCCAACGCCTCGCGACGGTTGTGCTCGGCGGCCAGTTCGGCGCCGTCCGGGCCGAGCACCAGCGCCCCGACCGGCACGTCCCCGCTGCTGAGCGACCCACCCGCGACGTCCAGCGCGCGACGGACCCAGGTTTCGTCGCGGGCGGTGCGCTCGTCGGCGGTCGCCGGCGGAACCGCGCTCATCCCGTGCTCAACCCGGCGAGTCGCGACGAGCGGCACTTTCGTCGCATGGGTTCCGACGAACGCGCCGTTCGTCGGAACGGCGGGGCGGGTGCGCGATCACCGACCGCGCAGCAGCGCAGCCAGCGCGTCGTCGAACCCGCAGCGGCGGCCGATCGCGGTGAGCTGCTCGTCGGGGTAGAGCTCCAGCTCCCCGGCCAGCACCTCCAACTCGTCGGCGGGCAGCCCGAAGTCGGCCAGGATGGACATGTCGCCCTCCGGCCAGGGGTCGTCGTCCACCGCGTCGTCGGCCGGCAGGTCGATGCGCAGTAGGTCGAGCACGTCCGCGGCCACGTCGTAGTCCAGCGCGGCCACCGCGTCGGACAGCATCATCGCCACCCCGCCGGGCACCGGGCGCAGCACGATGAAGAAGCAGTCGTCCACCGCGAGCAGCCCGAGCACCGCCCCCGGGGAGCGGACCTCACGCAGCGCGCTGATCGCGCTGTCGAGATCGACCAGTGCCTCGTCGTCCAGCGCCGTGCAACGCCAGCGGCCCTCCTCCCGGATCGCGGCGACCGCGAAACCCGGGATCGCCTCGCCTCTGGCGACGGAGGCGTCGTGAGCAGTCTGCACGGCCATTGCACCACGGTAATCCCCTGGTCGCCGGTGGTCCAAATCACAACCATGAAGTTGACCCGATGGTCCACTCCGGTTCCCCCATCGTTGCCTGCGGCGGGTGATCGGCGACCGGCGGTACGCAGGTCGGACCGCTGCTGCCAGGATGCCCCCATGGCCGCGCGATCCGATCACGTGCTGAGCGGGCTCCCTCGGGCCGCGCTGGCGCTGCAACCGCGCACCATCGGCCTGCGTCGGCGGCTGCACCGGCACCCCGAGCAGGGCCTGCGGCTGCCGGTGTCCCAGGCCTCGGTGCTGGCTGAGCTCGCGGACCTGCCGCTGCGGGTGCTCACCGGGCACGCGCTGACCTCGGTGGTCGCGGTGCTCGACGGCGAGCGCCCGGGGCCGACGGTGCTGCTGCGCGGCGACATGGACGCGCTGCCGCTCACCGAGCAGACCGGCCTGCCCTACGCCTCAGCGGTCGAGGGCTCGATGCACGCCTGCGGGCACGACACGCACACCGCGATGCTGGCCTCGGCGGCCCGGCTGCTGTGCGAGCGCCGATCGGCGCTGGCCGGGCGGGTGCTGCTGATGTTCCAGCCCGGCGAGGAGGGCGAGCACGGCGCCCGCCACATGATCGACGAGGGGCTGCTCGAGGTGGCCGGCGTCCCGGACCGGGCCTACGCGCTGCACATGAGCGCGACCATGCCGGCCGGCACCGTGCAGACCCGACCCGGTCCGATCATGGCGGCGGCCGACGTGCTGCGGGTGACCGTGCACGGGCGCGGCGGGCACGCGTCCGCCCCGCACGACACGCTGGACCCGGTGCCGGCGGCCGCCGCGATGATCGGCGCGCTGCAGACGATGGTCACCCGGCGGGTCAGCGCGCTGGAACCGGCGGTGCTGACCATCGCGCACCTGCGCGCCGGGTCGACCTCGAACGTGATCCCGGAGACGGCGTACCTGGAGGGCACCCTGCGCACCCTGTCGGATGCCACCCGCACGCTGCTGCGCGAGCAGGTGGACCTGGTCTGCCGGCACACCGCCGCCGCGTACGGCTGTACCGCCGAGGTGCTGATCGACTCCGGCTATCCGATCACGGTGAACGATGCGAGCGCCGCGAAGACCGTCGACTCGGTGGCCGGCCGGATGCTCGGCCGCGACCGGATCGGGCCTATGGAAAGCCCGATCCTGGGCGCCGAGGACTTCTCCTACGTGCTCGACCGGGTGCCCGGCGCGCTGGCGTTCCTCGGGGGTTGCCCGCCCGGCACCGAACCGCGCGCCGCTGCGCCCAACCACTCGTCACGAGTGGTGTTCGACGAGGCGGCGATGGCCGATGGTGTGGCGATGTACGCCGGGCTGGCACTGGACGCCCTGGCCTGATTCCGGCCAGTTCAGCCGGGCGAAGCATCTGCGCTGAGCCATCCCCAGTCGACTCCGGCCTGACGTCCGGCCGTCCGCTCGGCTATCGGCTCCCGGTGCCCAACTGCGAGCTGAGAACCGCGGCGGTGACGTCCTCCACCCCGTGGGGCAGCACCCGCTCGAATGCACCGAGCATGGTCGCGTTGCCGGAGGCGTCCGGGTCGTCGGGGTTGTCCGGGAACGCGTCGAACTGGTTCTTGCCGACGACCCTCGTCCCGGGAGCGGCCCAGCGAGACCAGCATCGCGTCGGTGATGGCGACGATGTTCAGCCACGCCCGTTGCGCGCGGTCGTCGGTCTCGCTCTCGGGGCCGGACTGATGGTCCCACGCCAACCCGACCCGAATCCGCCACAGCCGCAGGTGCGGATTGAGCTGATCGTCGGTCGGCTCCGGGAAGCGCCAGCGCACCGACCACGAGCCCATCGCCTCCAGCACCGTGCGCGGATCGCGGCCCGCCTCGGTGAGCTGGTAGCCGTCGGCTCCGTCCGCCGTACTCGGGCTGGCCTGGCACGGCCACCTCCTTGGGCGTGCGACTCCCGCCGCAGCCGGGTGACCGCGCGGCTGAACGCGTTACCGTGGCGATTGCCCTCGCCGATGGGGCCCGCGCGGCCTCACCTCATCGACTGTGTTGTTCGACCCGTCGACGGTCATGGCCAAGGTCCGCCTTCGCCCGTCAGGCTCAGTGGGCGACGGCGTTGATCCCACGTCGCCAGCGGTCCAGGCCGCGTACCGGGTAGCCGTGGGTGGAGACGATGAGTTCGGGCTCGAGCTCGGCGAGCTGCTTGCGCGACGCGACGGCCGCCGCCGGGTCGTGGTGCAACTTGGCGGGCAGGTGCAGCCAACGAGGGCTGGTCGGGTTGGTGGACAGGTTGATCGGGCCGTCCCCGACGACCAGCGTGCGGTCTGCCGCACGCCAGAACGCGAGCAGGCCGGGGCTGTGCCCGGGCTGGGCGATCACCTCGAAGCCGGCGACGGAGTCGCCCTCCTTCAGCCGCCGGTCCACGTGCCGGCGGGCGCGTCCGAGCGGGGCGACCCAGTACTTGCCACCGGCGCCGGCGTGCCAGGCGATGTCGCCGTGCTCGAAATCGTCGGCCTCGACGTCACTCATCGCGAGCGGGGCCCCGGTGTGCGCGCAGAGCCATGCGGTGGCCCCGACATGGTCACCGTGGGCGTGGGTCACCACGTGCTCGCTGATCTTCCGTCCATCGACGAAGCGCGCGAGCCGCCGGCGCGACCAGGGAAACCCGGCGTCGACGACAACGTCGCCGTCCGGTCCTTCCAGAAGGACGGTGTTGAAGATGTTGCGGGGGAAGAGGGCACCGACATGGATCCCGTCGGCGATCTTCCGGAGCTGAGGCGCCATGGTGCGCATCATGCCCCGATCGGAGGCCAGCTGGCGGTACAGGATCTGGACCGTGCGCGTGCGGCGTCGAGGTAGGTTGGGTCGTTCCCGACCAGACCCGGCCGGGGCCGACGGTGCTGTGCTCAAGCGTTCGTCCGGCGCGCTGGCGTTCCTGGGGGTTGCCCGCCCGGCACCGAACCGCGCGCCGCCGCGTCCAACCACTCGTCACGGGTGGTGTTCGACGAGGCGGCGATGGCCGATGGTGTGGCGATGTACGCCGGGCTGGCACTGGGCGCCCTGGCCTGATTCCGGCCAGTTCAGCCGGGCGCCCACCGGTCCGGCGAGCCAGGCGGCGCGGGGGACACGCCGGGCGAGCCGGACGGGGAGCGCGTCCGGGGAACGGGACGGGGAGCGGGGAGCGGACGGTCGGTGGTGCCGTGCCGGCTGATCGGTGCCGGGCGGGCGGTGGGCGGTTCGTTCGGGAGCCGGCGGGTTCGGAGTCGGCGGGTTCGGAGTCGGCGGGTTCGGGAGCCGGCGGGGGTCGGGGCCGGCGGGTCTCAGCGGGTGAGCGGGCGGGAGCGGCAGAGTCTGCTGTGCGGCATGAAGCCGAGTTCCTGGCGGCGGTGGGCGGCCGAGGCCTCACGGTGGGAGAGCACCCGCACGATGGTGCCGCCCACCCCGTTGACGATCAGTTCGCCACCGGGTACCGCCGTAGGATGTACCGGGATGAGTCGCCCCTCCGGGTCCCGGCAGCCGATCACGGCCTGGCCGCACCGGTTGCAGCGTCCGGGAACCGGACCCGACCGGACTGCTGTGTCTGGCATCGGGGTACCTGTCTCTCGTTGACGGCGGACCGTTAGACGTCACCGGCCGGTGGAGCCGAGTGCGCCCCCCGTGGCCCGCGCCACAAAGGTAATCCTTTCGTGTAACACCAGGTGGCAGTGAGCGCCATTCGTGCCGGTTCCGGCGGTAACTGGACGCAACCAAAAGCTGAGTGGCGGCTCAGGGGCGAGCAGTGGTCGACAACCGGCTGCATCGAGGCGACCAAAGGCGCATCCCATGGCGACTAAAGAGGGTCACGGACGTGGCCGCGCTGGCTGACTAGGCTGCCCGCCCGTGACCTCTCGACCGATCTGCATGCTCGGACTCGGACTCATCGGCGGCTCGCTGGTGCGCGCGGCCGACCAGGCCGGCCGGAAGGTGTGGGGGGCAACCGCGTCCGACGGGACCGCCGCTGCCGCCCGGGCGGACGGATACCACGTGGATCGCACCCTGGACGACGCGCTGCGCCGGGCCGCCGACGAGGACGCTCTGGTGGTACTCGGCATGCCGCTGCCCAACGTGCCCGAGGTGTTGCGCCGGGTGCACGCCGTCGCGCCGGGCTGCCGACTCACCGACGTGGTCAGCGTGAAAGCCGCCGTGGCCGCGGCGGTGCGCCGGCATGCCCCGGGCGCCCGCTACGTCGGGGGACACCCGATGGCCGGCACCGCCGAGTCCGGTTGGGCGGCCGGTGACGCCGCGCTGTTTCGCGGCGCGCGCTGGGTGGTGGCCGCCGACGACGACGCCGACCCGTCCGTCTGGACCGATGTCGCCGAGCTGGCCTGGGCCTGTGGCTCGCTCGTGGTTCCGGCCGCGGCCGCCGAGCACGACGCCGCGGTCGGCCGGATCTCGCACCTGCCGCACCTGCTCGCCGCGGTGCTCGCCGCGGTGGCCAGTCCCGGCGGGGACGACCAGGTGGGAGCGCTGGCGCTGTCCCTGGCCGCGGGCTCGTTCCGCGACGGCACCCGGGTCGCGGGCACCCGCCCGGAGCTGGTGCTGGCCATGTGCGAGGGCAACCGCGACGGGTTGCTGGCCGCCGTCGATGACGCACTGGGCCGGCTCGGCGCCGCCCGGGGTTCGCTCGCGTCCACCGGCGGCCTGGCCGCCACGATCAACGCCGGGTACGCCGCGCGGGGCCGGTGGGCCGATGTACGGGAGGTCGACCCGGTCACCGTCGCCCGGGACACCCCCATGACCGAGCTGCGCGAACTCGGCCGGCGGGGCGCCGCGTTGTCCGGCTGGTCGTGAGTGCCGCTGGTCGTTGCTACAACCGCCGGGCGATCCCCGGGTAGTCCAGTACCATCCCGTCGGCGTCCACGGTGATCTCCGCGGTGAAGTCGTCCCAGCTGAAGCCGACCACCGCCCGCCCTGCGTCGTCCAGGGTGGACAGCGTGCGGTAGTGCTGGTGCACGAGGGTCACCTCGAGGGTCGGCAGCGAGACGAACACGATCGGCAATCGGTGTTCGCCGACCTCTCGGTGCAGCCGCAGCCGCCGGATCGGCAACGCGGTGAACATCGGGCTGAGCTGCAGGTCGATATCCACCGCGCCGTCGAACTCCGCGCGGGCGCCGCCGGAGCCGGTGTCGAGCAGCCAGTAGCCGTCCTCGGTGCGGTTCAGGGTGAGCGATCGCTCGCGTTGGCTGGACGCGCTGGTCACTGACAGTCGCTGCAACTCACCGGACTCCCCGACCACCAGCCGGTAAGACGAGGTGAACGCGGAACCGTCGGCGGCAAGCCGCACCGATCTGCCCAGCGCCCGTAGACCCCCGGAGCCGAGCAGCACCCGGGCGCTCTCCAGGGCCCGACCGCCCGCCGCGCCATGGTCCCCGCTGGTCACACCGCCGGTCGCGCCCTCGTTTGCGGCGCCATCCTGCCAGGTCAGCATCGTGGTCACCGCGACACGGTAGCCCCACGGCGACCGGCGCCCACCCGGAGGAGGGGCCCGTCACCTTCCCGGACGACGCTACAGCGCCGGCGGCTGGTCGGCCGGGTGCGGCTCGGCAGGACCCTGGTCACCCCAGGCGGCCGGCTGATCCTGCCCCAGGGGCTGCTCGGCGGGCGCGGACGCAAGGTGCGGGACTCGCCGACGCGGAGTGCGGACTCGCCGGTCAGGTAGGTGGCAGCGGGGCGGGGGCGGTGTCGCCGCGCAGACCGGCGAACACCGGGTGGCGCAACCGCCCGCCGTCGGTCCAGCCGACGTGGCTGATCTGCGCGATCAACCGCGGCGCGCACCAGCGGGCGTCCACGGCGTCCTCCCGAGGCAGCGGTTCGGCGAACGGCGACCCGTCGGCCGCGACGGCGGCGAGCAGCTCGCGCAGCATCCGCTGGGTGCTGTCGCCGGCCACGCCGGAGCCGACCCGCCCGGCGAACCGCAGCCGGCCGTCCGCGCCGCGGGTGCCCAGCAGCAGGGCGCCGATCCGGGACGGATGCGCGCGCTCCGGGCGCCACCCGCCGATCAGGCAGTCGTCGGCCTGCCGATGGGCCACCTTGACCCAGTCCGGGCTGCGCCGACCCGGGCGGTAGGGCGAGTCGCGGCGCTTGGCCACCACGCCCTCCAGACCGCGCTCGGCGGTGGCGCTGAACAACGCCGGCCCGTTGTCGTAGACCGGCGAGAGCCGCACGTTCGGCACCCCGCCCAGCTCCAGCCGCTCCAGGGTGGCCCGCCGCTCCTCCAGCGGCCGGTCCAGCAGCGACACCCCGTACAGCCGCAGCACGTCGAACACCATCAGGGTCACCGGCCGGGTGGCCACCTGCTCCGGAGTCGGCACGCGGTGGAACCGCTCGGACAGCGCGGCGAACGACGGCGAGCCGTCGGCCAGCAGCACCACCTCCCCGTCCAGCTCGACGTCGGCCGCGACGCCGCCCAGCCCGGCCAGCTCGGGGAAGTGCCGGGTCATGTCCCGCCCGGTCCGGCTGCTCAAGCGCACCCGCCCGTCGGTGACGTCCGCCCCGAGCCGCATGCCGTCCCACTTCACCTCGTAGCACCAACGCTCCCCGACGGGCAACGGTCCAGCGGTGGCGAGCATGGGATCCACCCGATAACTGTTGCAGCAAGCTGCCCGTGCAGGAAAAGTGGTGGTATGGCGCTGATTCGCGCTCATCAGCCGACCGCCAGGGAGGCACCATGCGGGCGATGTGGAGCGGCGCGGTGTCGTTCGGGCTGGTCAGCGTGCCGGTCCGGCTGTACACCGCGACCACCAGCCACGACATCCGGTTCCACCAGGTGCACGGGGTCGACGGCGGGCGGATCCGCTACAAGCGGGTGTGCACCGTGTGCGGCGAGGAGGTCGACTACGCCGACATCGTCAAGGGCTACGAGACCGAGGACGGCGAGCTAATCACGCTCACCGAGGACGACCTGGACACCCTGCCGATGAACAGCAGCCGGGAGATCGAGGTGGTCGAGTTCGTCCCGGCCGACCAGGTCGACCCGCTGCTGCTGGACAAGAGCTACTACCTGGAGCCGGAGAACCGGGCGGCCAAGCCGTACGCGCTGCTGCGCGAGGCCCTGCGCGAGACCGACCGGATGGCCGTGGTGAAGGTGACCCTGCGGCAGAAGGAGGCCCTTGCGCTGCTGCGGGTGCGCGACCAGGTGATCGTCATGCAGACCGTGCTCTGGCCGGACGAGGTGCGCGAACCCGAGTTCGAGGTGCTCGACGCCGAAGTCGAGCTGCGCCCACAGGAAAAGCGGATGGCCGCCTCGCTGATCGACAGCCTCGGCGCGGACTTCGACCCCACCCGGTTCACCGACGCCTACCGCGACGCGGTGGCCGAGCTGATCGAGCGCAAGCGCTCCTCCGGCGAGTCCCAGCCGGCCCAGGTGCCGGCCGCCGCCGGTACGTCGGGCGACAGCATGGGCGATCTGCTCGCCGCGTTGGAAGCCAGCGTGGCCGCCGCCCGCTCCGGCTCGTCCCCGGCCGCCGCACCACCGGCGGCGGAGTCGGAACCGGCGGCGGGAGCACCGCCGGCCGCGGGAGCACCGCCGGCCGCGGAACGGGCGGCCGCGGCGGACGAGGCTGCGGCGATACCGGCCCAGCGCACAGAAGCAGGGTCCGAGCAGCCAGCACGGTCTGAACAACCAGCCGGGTCCGAACAGCCAGCACGGTCCGAGGAACTTACGAAGTCGGGCAAGCGGTCGGCCGCGAAGTCCGGTGGCGGCCGCAAGCCGGCGGCCAAGAAGCCGGCCGGTGAGAATACCGAGCGCAAGACCGCCCGCCGGGCCCGTAAACCGGCGTAGCCCGCCACCGGATCAGGTCCGTCGCGGGCGTGATCGCCGCTGCGAGCCGTATTGCCCACCGAATTTCATGATCACTGTAACGTCAGGACGGCTTTCGGGAGTCCACACCAGCCTGTCGTTACGTTGATCACGAACCCGCACCCTCGGCCGATAGCCAACGCGCACCCTCGGCCGATAGCCAACGCGCACCCTCGGCCGACAGCCAACGCGCACCCTCGGCCGACAGCCAACGCGCACCCTCGGCCGACAGCCAACGCGCACACCGGGTCGGGATCAGGTCGACACCGGACGTCGCGGCGACGGCACGGCGACGGCATCCGGAACCCCGACATCCCGCGGCGGAGTCGTGGACGCAACCACCGGAACCTTGGACACCGGAACCTCAGACACCGAAACCTCAGACACCGAAACCTCAGCCACCGGGACCTCGGACACCGAAACCTCGGACACGGCCGGAGCGGCCGAGAGCCGCCGGCCGGCCCGCTGGGCGATCCGGTGACTCGGTCGCTCGACCAGCCGGTGGAACACCTCGGTCAGCGGAAACGTGACCGCCGCGGCGACCGAGAGCACCACCCACGGGGTCGGCTGCCCGCCCAGCACCAGCGGCACCGAGGCGACCACCGGCAGATGCACCAGGTAGAGGCTGAACGAACGGCTGCCCAGCCACTGGGCCACCGGGCGGGACAGTGGCCGCCGCGCGCCCGACCAGTGCCAGACCACGAACACCAGCGTGCAGGCGCCGATCGCCTGCAGACCCCGGGCGCCGGCGACCAGCGCGGGGTCGGGCCAGCGGACCAGCCAGTACGCCACGAGCAGCAGCAGCCCGGCCACCAGCAGCGCCGACCACCAGCGGGTGGCGTGGTCGCGTTCGTCGAGCGCGCGGGCCCAGCCGGCCAGCCGGCTGCGCTCGCAGGCCATCAGCGTGCCCAGGACGAACATCGGCAGGTACCACAGCGCCGGGCTGTCCGTCGCCGCCCCGAGCACCAGCGCCCCGAGGACGAGCACCACCTTGATCGGCAGCAGTCGCGGCCAGGCCCGGCCGAGCACCAGGACCAGCGGTAACGCCAGGCTGTAGAGCACCTCCCACTGCAGCGACCACAGCACGTGATTGGCCGACCCGGCCCCGAACAAGAGCAGCACGTCGTCCCACACGTCGGCCGTGCTCGGGTCGGTGACGTGCCCGGCCAGCCACCAGCTGTCCCCGGCCGCCCACTGCCGTGGCACCGCAAGCGCCCAGGCCACCGCCAGCCCGACGGCCGCCCAGACCGGCAGGTAGAGCCGCAGCAGCCGCCGCGGGTAGTAGCCCGCGAGCTTCAACCGTCCGTGCCCGGCCACCGGCAGCGCCAGCACCAGGCCGCTGAGCACGAAGAACACGAACACCGCCTCGGTGCCGGCCCAGGCCAGGTGCAGGGGGGTGTAGGTGGCCCACCAGGTCAACCCCTCGGCGGTGTCGATCCCGGGGCCGGCTCCCGCGGCCGGCTCCCGGTAGGGCTCGGCGTGCGCGGGCCAGGTGAGCATCCCGTGGTGCACGAACACGACCAGCGCGGCAATTCCGCGCAACCCGTCGAGCGAGACGATCCGGTTCGGCCCGTCGGTGGGAGTGGCGGCCAGGCGGGAGCGGCGGTGCCGGCCTCGCGAGCGGTCACTCGGAGGGGTCGCGGTGCGCACGCCGGTGGTGACCAGGTCGGCCGCCAAGGAGGCCCGCGGCGCGCCGAGGCGCCGGGAGGTCTTCCGCTCGGTGACGATCACGGGGAGCGCCTTTCGTCTGCCGGTCCGCCGCGCCCGACCGCCGTCACGGCGCCTCCGGGAACGGGCCGGCCCGCACCGGTTCCCGGTTTGTCCGTCAGGGACGGTCCGCCGGTACCGACGTGGTCGCGGGCGCTGTGGGGAGCGGCGCCGCACCGACGAACGGGCGTATCGGTGCGTTATCAGGACTAACCTCGTACCCCCGTTGAGATTAATGATCCCACACCGTCAGGGTGAATTCTCATCGCCGACCGTGAGATGACCGCACAGTGACCTGCGGTCAGCGGCGCGACACGCGGGCCGGACGGGTGACCGGGCGGTCAAACGCCGTTGGCCGAGCGTACGAACCACTCGCCGTTGTCGCACCGCGCGTTTACCCCGCTGGCCACAACTGACCCATGGATCACCCGCGACTTCGGTTCAACTCCGGTCCGGCTCCGTTCGCTCCGGTCAGCCCGGCTCCGGTCAGCCCGGCTCCGGTCAACCCGGCTCCGGGCAACCCGGCTCCGGTCAACCCAGCCCGGCTCCGACCGGGTCACCAGCGGCAGGCGTCGCGTCCCTGCCCGGAGTCGATAGCGCGGAAGGCCAGGAGCTGACCCAGGAGTTGACGCTGCCACCACGACATCGGCGCGGCCAGCTCCGGGTCGGTGATCGCGTCCACGGCCACCTTCGGCACCCCGTCGCGCAGGTACTCGACCCGGATACCGGGAATGCCCGCCGCACGCCACAGCTGGGCGACCCGGCGCAGCTCCAGCCACGGCACGGTGACCGGCGGCTTCTCCACGATCCACCGCGCCCAGCGCACCGGGAGCTTCGCCCCCGGCACTCCCCGCCGGGCGGCGTGCAGCTCCAGCTGCGGCATCTCCACCCGGGTGAGGGTGACCGTCTCGCCCTGGTAGCCCACCACGTGCATCGCGTTGAGCGGGGGCAGCAGGTGGTTGGCGTACCCGGGTTCGGTGTGCAGGTTGCTGAACATCGAGTAGCTGGCCACCGTCTTGAAACCCAGGTACGGCGCCGCTCCGTTGACCAGCGCCAGCGCCGGTACCAGCAGCAACACCGCCGGACGCAGGTGCCAGCCGGGCCACCCGTCGCCGCCGGCCCGGTCCACCAGCGCGGTCCACACGAGCAGCGCCATCACCGGCAGCACCGCGACCGACCAGGTCAGCACCTGCAGGGTGTGCCAGGTCAGTCCGTAGGGGCTGACCGTGGTGCCGGCGATACTGATCGAGAAGCTCAGCACCACGTGCACGGCGAACGCGGCCAGCGCCAGCCGGCGCAGGGTGACCGAACGGGGGCCCAGCGCGGCGAACACCCGGCCCGGGATCAGCAGCAGGTAGAGCGCGAACACCATGGTGGCGAAGTCGTAGAACGAGGCGAGCGCCAGCATCGCGTGGAACCCGACGCCGAGCAGCAGCCCCCAGCGCCGCCACCGGGGCACCGCGATCAGCACGACCAGCGCCGCCTCCAGCACCACCGTGCCGACCGCCGACATCTGGACGATCCCCGGGTCCGGCCAGCCCCAGCCCAGACCGTTGAGCCCGGTCAGCTGGGCCAGCAGGGTGCCCGCGCAGGATTCGGCGGTGTCGAAGAACCCGGTGTTGAGCTTGTGCAGGACGGTGAACGCGTAGACGACGAGCAGCGTGAGCCCGACCGGCGTCCGGGCGATCCGTACCCAGCGTTCGCCGAACGGCCGCGCCGGGTCCGAGCGTGACCGGGTGGCCAGCGCATACAGACCAGCGGCCGCGAACGCGAGCGCGACCATCAGGCTGAGCACGGTGTGGTTGGCCGCGGCGGGCAGCACCATCGCCGACATCACCAGGTTGCCGGCCACGAACACCGCCAGCGCGGGCGCCGAGGTGGGAAACAGCAGCACCGGCAGGCCGAGCACCAGTACCGGCAGGATCGACCGGGGCTGGCTGTCGGTGTAATGGAACGCCGCCGCGAGCACCCACAGGGTGGTGAACCAGCGCAGCCGCTCCCGGGACCCGATCGTGTCCGGGTCGTCCACGCCGGCCGTTCCGGGCGGATCCGGGACCGGGTCCGATCCGGGCTCCGAACGCGGGTCCAGGGCGGGGCCGGTGGCCGCGGTGCTCGACATGAGTGTCCTCGTCCACGATGTGGTGACGATCCGATTTCGGATCGTGACACTACCGTCGTGACTCCGGTCTCACCCTATTAGGCTACGACTCCGCGTCCGGTTGGGGGGGCGGTGAACGGGTACGAGCACGAGGTCCGCGCGGATGGGCCGCGCGCCGGGCAGCAAGGGTGGACGGCGACGCAGATGGTAGATGTCCGGCCCCGCGCGACGACCCGCCCGACCCACACCCCGGCTCCCACCCCGCCCGCGTCCCCGACACCTACCCGACCGCTACCCAGCCAGCCACTACTCACCCAGCCGCCCCCACGGGGCAGCCGCGCACCGGGCAGCCGCGCACCGGGCAGCCGGGGACCGGGCAGCCGGGGACCGGGCGCACCGCCCACCCGCCGGCCCGGCCGCTGGGCGGTGGCGGGTCTGGCCCTGGTCGCAGTGCTGGGGCTGGAGGTGTTCCTGCTGCGCGACCGGCTCGCCGAGGACCTCGACCTGCTGCGCGAGGCCGGCCGCTCCGCGGCCGCGGAGTCGGGGCAGAGGCTGGAGAACCCCGCGCCGCCGGTGGTGCGCACCCTGCCAGCCGCCGCCGACCCGGTGACCGGGGTCGATCTGCGCGCGGTCGGCCGGTGCGAGGCCGGTGTCCCCTGCCCGGTGCGACTGCTGATCCGGCTGCGCCCCCGCCCGGAACCCACCCAGGTCACGTGGAGCTTCCAGGTGCTCGACCGGTGTCCGGCGACCGGCGCGCCCCCGGCCGATGTGCCCCCGGCCGATGTGCCCCCGGCCGGCGAGTCCCCGGCCGGCGAGTCCACCGCCCAGTCCTCGGCCGGAGAGTCCACCGCCTGGTCCCGGATCGGCGGCACGGTGCTGGTCGCCGCCGACGGCGACGGGGTCGCGCTGGTCGACACGGTCGCCCTGCCCGCCGGGCGCGCGCTGGCGGTGACGGCGGTGACCGGTGCGCCGGCGGTGACGGCGAGCGCCCCGCTGCTGGTCCCGGCTCGGGCGAGCTGTTGAGTCGTCCTACCCCGGGCGGCGCGGGTTCGGAACACGCCGCCCCGGGGCACCCCACCCCGGGACACCCCGCCCCGGGACACCACACCGCGAGCGCCGCCGACCCCGGAGCGCTGGACCCGGCGACGGTCCTCGGCTGGCGCCGTCGCGGCCGGCCGGACCGGCGCCCAGGAGCGTCGTCGCGCTCGGTGCGCGGAGGGTTCTGGGACCTGACGGCGGTGCTGGCCGCGCTGGCCGTGGTCGGGGTCGGAGTGGCCAACCTGGTCGCGGTCGCCCCGCCGGAGCTCGCGGTACGCCAGGCCGGCGTCGGGCTGGCCGGGTTGGTGCTCGTCGCGGCGCTGTGGCGGTTCCGGGTGCGGATGCTGACCGTGCTCGGTTGGGCCTGTTACCTCACCGCGGTGGTGTTCCTGGTCGCGGTGGAGATCGTGGGGGTGTCCGCGAACGGGGCCACCCGGTGGATCGGCCTGGGCCCGCTGACCTTCCAACCTTCCGAGCTGGCCAAGCTGGGCATGCTGCTGGTGATGGCCGGGGTGCTCGGCGGCGGCGGGCCGGGCACCCGCCACGACGGGCGGCGGGTGGCGCTGGCCGTGGCGCTCGCGCTGGTGCCGATCGCGCTGGTCACCGCCCAACCCGACCTGAGCACCGGCGTGCTGCTGGTCGCCGTCGCGGTGGCGATGCTGGTGCTGGGCCGGGTGCCGCCGCGGTTGCTGCTGCCGATGTTCGCCGCCGGCGCGGTGGCCGCCCCGCTGGCGATCGGGCTGTTGCGTCCGCACCAGGTCCAGCGGCTGGGCAGCTTCCTGGTCGGCTCGGACCAGGACCCGGCCGGGGCCGGCTGGACGATCCAGCAGGCGCGTCTCACCCTGGGCTCGGGCGAGCTGGTCGGCCCAGGCCAGGTGCGGCACGACCTGCTCGCGCTGTACCTGCCCGAGCGCGACACCGACCTCGCCCCGGCCAGCGTGGTCGGCCAGTTCGGGCTGGTCACCCTGGCGTTGGTGCTGGTCGCGATGCTGGTGGTGGTGTGGCGGCTGGCGCTGGCCGCCCGGGTGCCACGCACCACCCACGGCTCGCTGGTGGCCGGCGGGCTGGCGGTGCTGTTCGGTGTGGAGGTGGTGGTCTCCACCGGCGGCAACCTGGGGCTGCTTCCGCTGGCCGGGGTGCCGTTCCCGCTGCTGTCCTACGGCGGGACGGCGCTGCTGGTGCACCTGGCCGCGCTCGGGGTGGCGCTGGGGCTGCGCCGCGACGGCAGCCGCCGCCGGTTGTGGGTGCCGGTCGGGTCGGCCCGGCGTCGGCCGCGGCTGGTCCGGGTGGCCGCGGTGGCGGTGACCGTCGCGCTGCTGGCGTTCGGGCACTACGGCTGGCGGCTGCGCGCCGACGAGGGCCCCGCGCTGACCGTGGCCGCGCAGGAACAGATCACCCGCTGCGTGCGGCTGCCGGCTCCGCGCGGGCTGATCACCGACCGGCACGGCGAGCCGCTGGCCACCAACGCCGACCCGGCGACCGGGCAGGTCACGGTGCTGGCCACCCCGGCCCTGTTGCGGGCGGCGCCGGCCGACCTGGCCGCGCTGGCCGCCGCGACCAACCAGCCGGCGGACGCGCTGCGCGCCGCGCTGGACGCCCAATTGCCGTCCACCCTGGCCGCCCCGGTGGCTGTGCTTCCGGCCGCCGCCGGCGCCGAGCTGGACTCGCGGCGGCTGACCGGGGTGATGGTGGTGCCACTGCCCCGCCGCGCCTACCCGACCGGGCCGCTGCTGGGCCCGCTGCTCGGCTATACCGGGGTGGCCACCCCGACCGAGACCTCCCGCTGGCCGGACCTGCCGGTCGGGGAGATCGTCGGGCGGGCCGGGCTGGAGAAGCAGTACGACGCGGTGCTGCGCGGGATCAACGGCCAGCAGTGCCTCTACGTCGACCCGCACGGGGTGCCGGTGGCCCCGGCGCAGCGGGTGGACCCGGTGCCCGGGGCGAACCTGCGGCTGGCGATCGACCTGGGCCTGCAGCGGGTCTTCGCCGACGGTCTGGTCGCGGCGCTGCGCGGGTTGCCCCGCTCGGTTGGCGCGGCGGTGGCGATGGACCCGCGCAACGGGCAGGTGCTGGCGATGGCCAGCGTGCCGGCCTACGACAACACCATCTACGGCCCGCCGGTGGACGCGGCCGCCCTGGCCGCGATGGGCCGGGCACCGGGCAGCCCCGGCATCGAGCACGTCAGCGCGGTGGCGGTACCGCCGGGTTCGGTGTTCAAGCTGGTCATGGCGGCGGCCAACCAGGTGCACGGGGCACTACCGGCCGGCCGGGTGGTGCCCACCGGCGGGGCGTACACCTACGGCAACCACGTCTTCCACAACTGGAAGGCGATGGGCCCGATGAACCTGATGGACGCTATCGCCTGGTCGAACAACGTCTACTTCTACAAGCTCGCCGTGGCGCTCGGCCCGGACAAGGTGATCGAGACCGCCCGGGCGCTCGGGGTGGGCAGCCGCACCGGGATCGACCTGCCGGTGGAGTCGGCCGGCTACCTGGGCACCCCGTCGACCGTCGGTGAGCGGGGTCTGACCTGGTACGGCGGCTCCACGGTCACCCTGGGCATCGGCCAGGGCTACCTCACGGTGACCCCGCTGCAAGTGGCCCGTTGGACCGCCGGGGTGGGCACCGGGCACCTGGTCACCCCCCGGCTGGGGCTGTCCACCGGCACCGACTCGCGCACCGAGACCGCGCTGCCTCCGCCGGCGCTGACCCCGCTGCCGTTCGCCGACCGGCTCGGGCCGGTACGCGAGGGCATGCGGGCCACGGTGACCACCGGCACCGCCCGTCGGCTGGCCGGCGCGCGGGTCCCGGCCGGCGCAAAGACCGGCACCGCGCAGGACGGCTCGCTGCCGGACAGCAGCTACGACAACTGGATGACCACCACCGCCCCGTTCCAGAACCCGACGATCGTGATGACCGCGATGGTGCAGGGCCCGGGCGGCGCGGTGAACAACGCCGGCGCGGTGGTGCAGCGCGCGCTGGAGCACTACCTGGCCCGGCAGGCCGAGATCGAGTCCACCGCCCCGGTGCGCAACCCCTGAGGAGGAACCTGTGATCGAGTTCGGTATCGACCTGGGCACCGCGAACACCGTGGTCTGCGACACCGGCGGCGCCGTGCTGCTGGACGAGCCGTCGGTGATCCTGGTCCGGTCGGACGGCCGGCGCCGGGTGCTGGCCGCGACCGGCCGCTCGGCGGTGGATCTGGTCGGGCGTACCACGCCCTCGTTGCAGCCGGTCCGACCACTGCACGACGGGGCGATCACCGACCTGGAGACCTCTCGGCTCTACCTGCGCAGCCTCATCGCCCGGTCCACTCCCGGGCCCTGGTGGCGCCGGCGCCGAGTGCGGGCGGTGATCGGGGTGCCGGTGGGGGCGACCGCGCTGGAGCGCCGCGCGCTGCTGGAGGCCGCCGACGAGGCCGGCATCACCCGGGCGGCCACCGTGGTCGAGCCGATCGCCGGCGCCATCGGCTGCGGGATCGACCCGATGCAGCACCGGGCGCGAATGGTCGTCGACGTCGGCGGGGGTACGGCGGAGGTCACCGCGTTCTGCTTCGGCGGCCTACTGGCCCAAGGTTCGTCGCGGGTGGCCGGTGACGAGATGACCGCCGCGGTGGCGCACTACCTGCGCGAGGAGCACCAGGTGCTGGTCGGCGAACTGGACGCCGAGCAGGTGAAGATTCGCGCCGGACTGACCACCGACCCGACGGTGCTGGTGCAGGGCCGCGACGCCGGCACCGGTCGGGCCCGGCAGGTGAGCGTGCCGGTGGCCGAGGTGACCGCGGCGCTGCAACCGGTGATCGCCTCGATCATCAACGCGCTGTCCGGCTGCCTGGACGAGCTCTCGCCGCAGGCCACCGGGGACGTGCTGGCCGAGGGCATCGTGCTGTTCGGTGGCGGGTCGCTGGCCGGCGGGTTCGCCGAGAGTCTCGAGCACGCGTTCGGGTTCCCGGTCAAGCGCGCGGACAACCCGCTGACCTGCGTCGCCCAGGGCGCGGTGGTCTGCCTGCGCCACCCGGAGCTGATCTTGGGCTACGGCCAACAACTGTAGACGAGGCAGGCGGTGCGGCCCGGCGGTGCCGGGCGCAGACGTCGAGCGCGGCCGGAAGGCCAGAGATTCCGACGACTCTCCGCCGCGGCACTGGAAGGTGATGTGCCAATCCGCACCGGATGCGCGGGACAGCGCAGGTTTCGGCGCAACGGCCAAACCATGCCCGGACCGACCCCGGCCGGCCGCACCGAGCATTCCGGCCCGCGCCGGCACTGACCTGGACCCAACCGGCATCACAGGGTTCCGGACTTCCTGGGCGAGCCCGTCCCAGCTTATTAAAGTAACCAGGGTCCGGCGAGATATGCGAGAAACCAGACTGGAGTTACTTCCATCTTGAATCGCACGGTCCAGGCCGAGTGCCGCAGCGCTCGCACCCACGGCCAGGACGTCTTCGGGGTCGCGGACATGAGGTCGGCCGCGTAGTGCGTGCGGCAACGCTGCCAGGCCACCCCGGGCAGGGTCGCCCCGATCGCGGCGACCAGCCCAGCGTGCGCGTCGGAGGTGACGAGCTTGACCCCGGTCAGGCCGCGCGGTCAGGTCGCGCAAGAACGCCAGCCAGCCAGCGCCGTCCTCGCCCGAGCTGACCTGGACACCGAGGATCTCCCGGTGCCCGTCAGCGTTCACGCCGGTCGCGATCAGCGCGTGCACGCCTGCCACCCGGCCGCCCTCACGGACCTTCAGCACCAGGGCGTCCGCGGCGATGAAGGTGTACGGGCCGGCATCCAGCGGGCGCGACCAGCTGCTCGTGCAGAAACTGGACGCAGCGGTCATCGCGTGGTTCTCCTGTCGGACTGTGGAAGGTCTTCAAGAAGATCACTCGGTGGCCGCCCCACTCGTCTACGCCACGCCCCACAAGGACTCCAGCGCCCTGAATAGTTGAGACATCAATCATGCTCGTTGATGCATCAACTACCCGTCCTGAGGAGACACCCGAGGTCCAGCACCACCGTCACCGGCCCGCTGACCGGCACCTACGTCATCGACCACTGTCGGCCCCGCGTCGGAGCTCGACGACATCGGCCACCTCGGCTTCCAGTACGGGCCTGCCGACCGACCGTCGGCAACCGGCATGGACATCGCTCGCACCAAAGACGGCGTGATCATCGAGCTCTATACGATCGTCACCGAGATACGCCAGGCTTCCTGAGTACTCTTGCGGTGGTGTGGTTGTGATCTTCCGGCGTGCCGACCCCGGAAGACCCGCTGGGCCCTGGTGTGGCCGCGAGCCCGGAACCGACGAGTCAGGCCGCGGAAGCGACGAGAGGACCCTCTGCCTCGATCGTCTGGCCGTCTGCCTGGAAGTGGATGCCGGGCACCAATCGGCGTAGCCAGTCGAGCATGATCCGGTTCTCGCTCAGGATGTCGCCGTGCACGCGGGTGACGCCCGCGCCGGCCACGGCGTGGATCAGCGCGTCCATCAGCCGATGGCCGATTCCCGTGTGTTGGTGCTCGTCGGCGACGACGATCGCCAGATCGACGGTCGCCTCGCCCATGCACACCGCCATCGCGTGCCCGACGACGGTGTCGCCGTCCCAGGTCAGCAGCACGAGCTGGCCCGCGCCCACGGTCACCAGGTGCTGCAGCAGGCTGGGCGACACGTGTACGAGCGGACTCATGAACCGCCGATACACGCTGACGCCGGAGAGTCCGGCGAGGAATTGGCGCACGCTCTCGGCGTCCTCGAGCCGAGCGGTCCGCACCACCATCTGAGTTCCATTCAAAGACACAGCTTCCTCGCGACTTGCTGGGTCTGTCAATGAGACTTAGGATGTGGCATGCGTACCGGACTCGTGGAACCCCTCCCCCGTACCGACTGTTCGATCGCGCGCTCACTTGAACAGGTCGGCGAGAAGTGGACGTTCCTCGTGCTGCGCGAGGCGTTCAACGGAGTTCGTCGTTTCGACGAGATCCGGACCAACACCGGGGCGCCGCGCCAGGTGCTCACCGCGCGCCTGACCACGCTGGTGGATCTCGGGCTCCTGCGCCGGGCGCCATACCAGCAACCAGGTCAACGGCGCCGGCACGAGTACCGGCTCACTCCGAAGGGACTGGATCTCTACCCGGTCCTGGTCGCCCTGCTCGAATGGGGCGATCGCCACCTCGCCGACCGATCCGGTCCGCCGCTGCGACTCACCCACCGCGACTGCGACGAACCGGTGCACCTCGCCCTGCGGTGCGCAGCCGGCCACACACTCGAGTCAGCCCGAGAGGTCACGCCCGTCCCCCGGCGACGACTCTGACTAACGCACCGAACGCGACCGGCCGGGCACGGAAGCCCATGTCCGGTCAGCGCCGCGACAGTCAGCGACATACGTGCAACTGATGCGCCCGTACCGACAGTCGAGACGGTCACCTTGCCTGCTGGTGGGCCCATCGGGTGGGGTCATCCTCCAGGCCGGCACGGTCCCATCTGCCCAGCACGGCGGCGGCCTCGTAGGTGGCGTGCAGAAACTCCAGCAGTGCCCGGTCGGGGTCCGGCGCGGTGCGCACCGCCTCGTAGGGGAGCAGGAACTGGCGGAACTCGGTGCTGTAGTACGCATCCGACGGGCCGACCGAGTATCGGGCAAATCCGTCCGGTTCCGGGTAGGCGTAGGCGTAGAAGGCGCCTTCCTCGCCGCCGCCGGGCCAGAACCCGCAGCTGCTCAGCTCGCGTGAGTAGCCCTCGACCATCACCCAGTCCCCACAGTTCGGGGCGCCCCCGGGATGCGGTGGTGCCGGGCGGCCGGAGAACCGGGTGCAGGCGAGGTCGAGTGCGCCCCAGAAGAAGTGGACCGGGCTGACCTTGCCCACGAAGTGCGCCCGAAAGTCCCGGATCACCCGGTCGGCCTGGACCAGCTGCCGCCAGAACAGCTGCGCGGCGTGGGCGTCATAGGAGGCATGTTCGTGGTCCTCGGCGAACGGAATCGCCGGCTCGACCTCGTTCGGTTGGCCCTGGATTCGCACGGTGACGCCGAGTTCGCCGAGCGCGCGCAGGGTCTGGGCGTAGAACTCGGCCACCGGCTTCGGTTCCAGGGCAACCGTCCGCCGGCCTCCGTCGCTGGTGCGGACCACCAGCTGGTGATCGATGAAGTCGAACTCGATGTCGAAGACCCGACCGCCGTCCGGAATCGACGAGGTGCTGAGCCCGCGGGCGGTGACGTAGAGGGTGACCCCCCACCAGTGGTTGATCAGCGGCATCCGACTCAGCCGGATCTTGCCGACGATCTGGGTCCACATGTGCAGCGTGTCTCGGGTCGCGGTCCACTCCGCTACGCGCAGGGACGGCCAGGCCTCGCCGTGGTGGGTCATGCGTTCGTCCTCCAGTGGGTGCCGGCGCCGGTCATGGGATGCGACGACGGCGCGGGAGGCCGGCTCAGCTGCGCGGAATGGTAGTACGCCCGGGCCAGCAGCAGCCGCAGCGCGAGGTCGTCGGGGTTGTGCTCGACCAGCTCGGCCAGCAGCCGCGCCGCGGTCACGAAATCCTGGGCGTCGAAGAACATCCGGGCCCGCTGGTAAGGCTCCAACGTGGTCTCGACCATTGCAGTCTCGGCCATCGACGTCACCTCCTCACTACGCCGGGTGGAACGCGCATGGGATGCGCGGACATTCCTCTTGACGATCCTGTCCCGGCCGGCCGCCGCGACATGGTGGTAGGCCGTAGCGACGGCCTTCGACACGCCAATTTGCAGCGCGCGCTGACGCCTTCCCGCGAAACCGGATGCGGTAGCCACTCCTACCCGTACTTCCACGCGGAATCCACGCTCCGGGACGCGTCCGCAGTGCTCGGCGGGTCCAGCCCGGCCGCCGGCCTGCGTGGCTTCGCCGCTACCTCTGCGGCCATCGGCTCGCTACCGGCGGCCAGGGGCCGACGACATTCACTCGTCCAACGCGGGCGCACCGCACGCAGCGGCTCAGCAGTGCGACTGGCGGAGCGGTGGGGTGGTGGTGCTCGGCGCTACCACCTCCGTAGCGGCTGCCCAACGGGGCGGAAGAGACGGAAGTGAGACGGAGGACGGAAAACCAGCAAGCCCAATCCCTCTGCCTGGTCAAACGTGGCGCGCCCGAAGGGATTCGAACCCCTAACCTCTTGATCCGTAGTCAAGTGCTCTATCCGTTGAGCTACGGGCGCTCGTTCAGTTGTGCCGGCCCGGGGGCCGGGTGTTGCGCGGAGGCTCCGGGATTTGAACCCGGGATGGGGGGTGACCCCAAACCGCATTAGCAGTGCGGCGCCATAGACCAGACTAGGCGAAGCCTCCCGAAGCCTGTCGGCCTCCAGGAGCACAAGGTTACCGCAGCGGCGCATCCCGGTTGCACGGCGGTACCCGTGCGGGCCGGGCAGGCGCCCGGCCGGCCGGTGCGTGCGGGCCGACCGGCGTCCGGGTGGGCCCGTCCGAACCCTCAGGTTGCGCGGGCCATCTCCAGGAACGGGGCCAGTGCGTCGGGGTTGCGCAGCGCGTCCCGGCTGACCGCCTTCTCCGGTGACATCCCGGCCAGGATCTTCTTCACCGGCACCTCGCACTTCTTGCCGTTGAGCGTGCGCGGCACCTCGTCGATCGCGACGAACCGGTCCGGGACGTGCCGGGGCGACAGTTCGGTGCGCAGTGCGGCCCGCAGCACGGGCTCCACGTCGGCCAGCGCCGCCCCATCAGCCAGCACCAAGAAGCAGAGCAGCTCACCGGGGCGGTCCGAGCCGCCGGCCCGGGCCAGCGCGGTGGTGTCGATCACCAGGGAGTCCGCCACCGACGCGAACCCCTCCACCACGGCGTAGAAGTCGGCGGTGCCCATCCGCACGCCGCCGCGGTTGAGCGTCGAGTCCGAGCGACCGTAGATGATGAATGATCCGCGCGGCGTCACGCGTACCCAGTCGCCGTGCCGCCACACGCCGGGGTAGGTGTCGAAGTAGGCCTCGCGCAGCCGGGAGCCGTCCGGGTCGTTCCAGAAGTGCACCGGCATCGAGGGCATCGGCTCGGTCACCACCAGCTCGCCGACCTCGTCGACGACCTCGTTGCCGGCCTCGTCGTAGGCGGCGACCGCCGCGCCCAGCGCCGCGCAGGAAATCTCGCCCAGCCACACCGGCACCGTCGGTGCCCCACCCACGAACGCCGCGCACAGGTCCGTACCGCCGGACGTGCTGTTGATCTGTACGTGCTCCCCGACCGCGTCGGCGATCCAGCGGAAACCCTCCACCGACAGCGGCGATCCGGTGGAGCCCAGCGCCTTGATCGCGGAGAGGTCGAAGGAATCGCGCGGCCGCAACCCAGCCTTCAGGCAGCCCTGGATGTAGGGCGCGGACACCCCGAACGTGGTCACCCGGTGCCGGGCGGCCAGCGCCCACAGGGTGTCCAGCGAGGGGTGCCCGGGGTTGCCGTCGAACAGCACCACCGTCGAGCCGACCAGCAGCCCCCCGACCAAGAGGTTCCACATCATCCAGCCGGTGGTGCTGAACCAGAAGAACCGCTCGCCCGGGCCCAGGTCCATCTGCAGCCGCAGCGCCTTGAGGTGCTCCACCACGATGCCCCCGTGCCCGTGCACGATCCCCTTGGGTAGCCCGGTGGTGCCCGAGGAGTACAGCACCCACAGCGGGTGGTCGAACGGCACCGGCTCGAAGACCAGCGCCGCGGGTTCGGCCAGCAGTGACGCCCAAGGGAGGGTGCCGGTCAACCCGGCGTCCGGCTCCAGGTAGGGGACCAGCACGGTGGCCCGCAACGACGGCAGCTGGGCGCTCAGGGTGGCGACCGTGTCGCGGATGTCGTAGCGGCGCCCGCCGTAGACGTAGCCGTCGACCGCGATCAGCACGGACGGTTCCAGCTGGGCGAACCGGTCGTGCACCGCGCGGGCGCCGAAGTCCGGCGAGCAGGACGCCCAGATCGCGCCCAGGGACACCGCCGCGAGGAACGCCACCAGCGTCTGCGGGCAGTTCGGCGCGAGCGCCACCACCCGGTCGCCCCGGCCGACCCCCAGCCGCAGCAGTCCGGCCCGGGCGGCGGCCACGTCGGCCCGCAGCTCGCCGTAGCTGAGCGTGCCCTCCAGACCGTCCTCCCGGACGAAGACCAGCGCGACGTCGTCGTCGGCCTTGCCGGGCCCGCGGGTCAGCGCGTGCTCGGCGTAGTTCAGCGTGGCGCCGGGGAACCACTGCGCTCCGGGCATCTCCCGTGACCCCAGCACGGCGGTCGGCGGAGAGTGGAACCGCACGCCGGTGAACTCGACGACGGCCGACCAGAACCCTTCCAGATCGGCCACCGACCAGCGCTGCAGCTCGGCGTAGTCGCCGGCGCGCACGCCACGGTGCTCGGCCACCCACCCGGTGAACTCGGCCAGCGAGCTGCTCGCTGCCGGGTCCGGCGCCCAGATCCGCTCCGGTTCCATCTCATGCACCTCCGGTGCTCGTGAGTGCAAAGTACGGTCCCGGCCGCACTCCGCACTCACAGGCGCGCTAGCGCAAATGCGAGTCGAACCAGTTGAGGGTGCGCTGCCAGGCGTTGCTGGCCACGTCCGGGTCGACGTCGAAGCGGTAGTCCACGTCGGGGTACACCACCACGTCGGCGGCCACCTCGGCGTCGAGCACGGCGGCCCGCAGCTTGTCCACCTCGGCGGGCGACGGGTCGGGCGAGCGCTCACCGAATATGCCCAACCACGGGCAGGTCAGCTCCGGGGCGGCTTCCAGGGGCGAGGGCAGGTCGTCGGACAGCGGGTCGGAGATGTGGTTGCCGGCCACCGTGACCACCGCGCCCAGCGACCGCTTCGCGGCCACCACCAGGGCGACCGAACCGCCGAGGTCGAACCCGATCACGCCCATCCGGTCGGCGGGCACCCCCCGCTCGGCGAGCCAGCCGAACGCGGTGTCGGTGTCGGCCATCACGCTGGCCCCGGTGAGCCGGTTCACCTGGTCACGCACCTGCTGATCGGTGTCCTCGGCGCTCAACTCGTCGGCGTCGTCGCGGTGGTAGAGGTGCGGCGCGACCACCCGCCAACCCTCCAGCGCCAGGCTGTGCACCAACATCCGCACCCCGTCGGTGACACCCCGGGACTCGTGCAGGACCACGATGCCGCCACGGACGGCGTTGTCCGGTTCCGCGACCGTCAGCCGCAGCTGGCTGCCGTCGTCGAGCGGCACCGTCTCGGTGCGCAGATCGGTCATGCCGCCAGGGTGGCACGCCGGGGCGGGAGGCGGCCAACCGACGCCTCAGCGGGCGGACACCGGTACCGGTGGGGCACTTGCGGCGGCTACCGTGCGCAGTCATGGACCCCACCATCCGGGCCGACCTGGCTCGGCTGCCGGCCTACGTCCCGGGACGCAGCGTGCCTGGCTCGATCAAGCTGGCCAGCAACGAGGTGGCGCTGCCACCGCCGCCGAAGATCCTGGACGCCATCGCGCGGGCGGCCGCGGCGGGTAACCGCTACCCGGACATGGGGGTGGTGGAACTCACCGAGCGGCTCGCGACACGTCACGGGGTGGCCACGGACCAGGTCGCCGTGGGCTGCGGGTCGGTCAGCCTGTGCCAGCAGCTGGTGCAGGCCACCTGCGGGTCGGCCGCCGATGAGGTGATCTTCGGCTGGCGGTCGTTCGAGGCGTACCCGATCGTCACCCAGGTGGCGGGCGCGACGCCGGTCGGCATCCGGCTGGACGGCGCACACCGGCACGACCCGAAGGCGATGGCCGCCGCGATCACCCCGGCCACCCGGCTGGTGTTCGTGTGCAACCCGAACAATCCCACCGGGACCGCGCTGGGCCGCGACGACCTGCAGTGGTTTCTGGACGCCGTACCGCCGCACGTAGTCGTCGCCCTCGACGAGGCCTACCGCGAGTTCGTCACCGACGACGCCGTGCCGGACGGGTTAACCCTGCTCGACACCAGGCCGAACCTGGTGGTGCTGCGCACCTTCTCCAAGGCCTACCGGCTGGCCGGGTTGCGGGTCGGGTACGCGGTCGGCGCCCCGGCGGTGGTCGAGGCGCTGCGCAAGGTCACCGTCGCGTTCAGCGTGAGCTCGCTGGCCCAGGCGGCGGCGGTCGCGGCGTTGGACTGCCTGCCGGAGCTGCTGGGTTCCTGCGCGGACGTGGCGCACGAGCGGTCCCGGGTGCGCGCGGAGCTGGTGGCGGCCGGTTACGTCGTGCCGGAGTCGCAGGCCAACTTCCTGTGGCTGCCACTGGGGGCGCGCACAGTCGGGTTCGCCGAGCACTGTGCGCGGGCAAAGGTCCTGGTGCGCCCGTTCGCCGGCGAAGGAGCCCGGGTCACCGTGGCCGGCGCCGAGGACAATGACGCCTTCCTGGCCGCCGCCCGGGCATTCGCGGGCTGAGGCCTCTGTACTGGAACGTCAGTCCTCGACGATGGACAGCGCGAGGGTCGGGCAGGCCTCGCAGGCCGACTCCGCCTCGGCGCGGCGGTCTTCGTCCGGCGTTTCGTCGAGGACGGTGAGCTCTCCACCGCCCTGGAGCTCGAACAGCTCCGGGGCCTCGGCCTCGCACATCCCCATGCTGGCGCACTTGTCGCGGTCCAACACGATGCGCACGGGGTCTCCTTGCGGTCGCGGTGGTGGTAGCTGGGCTTGGGGTACCCCGTTCGGGGCGAGAGGGAACATCGACGGCCGCCGCTTGTCAGCCGATCCAGTGGCACTGTCGCGTCAGTTCGTGGCCACTCGAGTAGAGGATCGCGCAGGCCTTGCCGGGGAGCAGCGATTCCGGGCCGAGCGTCACCCGGCGGGTCGCGATGGCCGCACATGCCGAGAGCGGATCACCGCCGTCCGAGGTCCGATACACCCGGCCCTTGATGTCGGAGTACTGGAAGTCGATCCGCGGCAGGCACAATGACGGAGGAAGGCCCTCGACCTCGGCCACCTGTTCGGAGAGTTCGACCCCCTTCCCGACGATCTGGTGTTCGAACACGCAGGTCGGCGCCCCACCGAGGAATGACTCGCAGCGGCTCAACCCGTAGGCGTCCGCCGTCGTCGCCCGCAACCCGAACAGGATCGCCCCGGACACGGCAAGCGAGACCGCCACCCACACGATCGACCGCAGCAACCACGGCTCACCCGAGTCACGACCGGCCTGCTCATCGATTGCCGGCGACTCCTGAGAATCCACGATGCACCCCGTCACGACCGAGTCTCGACGCCGAGCGACGTCGGGACAAGGTTGTCCGGAGCACCCGCCACGTACCGGACAATTCAAAACTGATCACTCGAACGGGGCAGCTGGTCTGTTCCCGACCGTGCCCGCGCACGAGACTGGCCGCCGCCAGCTCGTTGTCGAACAGGCGGCGGCCAGAATCAGACCGAACTCAGTGGCGGACACCCTTCTTGCCGTAGAAGCCGGCCACCGCGCCGACACCAACCACGGCGAGCACGAGCTGGACGAGGAACTTGATCCAGTCGATTCCGGACGTCGCGCCGCCGCCGAGCGCCGAGTAGATGAACCCGCCAATCAGAGCCGCCGCGATGCCGACCAGGATCGTCAGCCAGAGCGGGATGTTCTGCTTGCCGGGCAGGATGAGCCGAGCCAGCACTCCGAGGATGAGCCCCAGCACGATCGCGCCGATGATGGTCCAGAGCATGCGCCCTCCAGTTGCCTAGAACAGGCCCCCAAAGCCTGTCAGAGGCTCTGGATACCACTGCTCGCACACCGCCGCAGGGCCTGGACGGGGAATGCCGATCAAAGCGTTACGCATCGTTCGTCCGCCCGTCATCGCGCCCCTCACCGGTGTGCTTCCGGCCCGCCTGCGTCCGTGGCACGATCACCTCGATGACGCCGGACGAGCTGGCCCACCTGCGCCGGGCACGGGACCTGATGGACCGGGAGTACACCCGGCCACTGGACGTGCCGGCGATGGCCCGCGCGGCGCTGATGTCGCCGGCGCACTTCTCCCGCCAGTTCCGCGCGGCCTACGGCGAGACGCCGTACGGCTACCTGATAACCCGGCGGATCGAGCGGGCGATGGCGCTACTGCGCCGGGGCGACCTAACGGTGACCGACGTGTGCGTCGGCGGTCGGCGCCACCTCGCTGGGCTCGTTCAGCTCGCGGTTCACCGAGATCGTCGGGGAGAGCCCGAGCGCCTACCGGGCGCGTTCGCACGCGGCCGAGGCGGCGGTGCCGGCATGCCTGGCCCGGGACTGGTCGCGGCCCCGGCGCCACGGAAACCACCGGTAGCGAGCAGGATCGGAGAAGCGCCCGGGACCCACGCCGCTCTAGCGTCGACCGCATGAACCTGACCTTCGGCATCTGTTTCATCATCGTCCGCGACCAGGACGAGGCGCTCACCTTCTACCGCGACGTGCTGGGCCTGCGGGTGCACACCGACGTCGTCGCGTTCGACGACGTGCGCTGGCTGACCGTGACACCGCCGTCCCAGCCGGACATCCAGATCGGCCTGGTGCCGGCCTCGATGGGCCACTCCCCGGACGACGCCGCCGCGCTGGACGCGCTGGTCGCCAAGGGCGCGATGAGCGGGTTCATCTTCACCACCGAGGACGTCGACAAGGCCTTCGAGCACATCCGGGCGGCCGGCGCCGAGGTGCTGCAGGAGCCGATCGACCAGGCCTACGGGGTGCGCGACTGCGCGTTCCGCGACCCGTCCGGCAACCACCTGCGTTTCTCCCAGTCGATGGCGGGCTGAACGCGACGCCGCGTTCAGCTGAACGCACCGGCTCGCGGGCGCCCCGCTCGGCGCGGCGGGCCCCGCCACGCCGAGCGCACCGCGTTCAGCTGAACGCGATCGAACCGGTGTCGGTCGGTTCCGGATGCGCCCGGCCCGGCATCGGCGGGTCGGCGTCCGGGAGCAGGGCGCGCAGGCCGTCGAGCAGCTCAAGCGCGGCCGCCGGGTTGCCCCGGGCGCGGGCGAGCACGCCGAGCACACCGGCGAGCAGGACGTCCGCGGTGGCCGAGGACCCGATCGGCAGCGGGTCGCCGGCCGCGGCAGCGCGCTCGACAGCGGCCCGGACGGCGGCGCGCATCCGCTCGACGTGCCGGCGGGTCAGCGTATCGATCTCGGCCGACCTGTTCACCGGGTCGCACAAGGTGCTCAGCACCAGGCACCCGGCCCGTCCCATCGGTCCATCGAGTTGGTCGCCCACCCGGTCGAGGAAGCTCCTCAGCTCCGCCGTGCCGTCGCGCCCGCGTTCGAGCGGACCGAGCATGCCGTCGGCGAGCTGCAGGTAACGCTCCAGGACCGCGGCGAAGGTGGCGGACTTGGTGCCGAACGTGCGGTACAGGCTGGACGACGACAACCCGGTGGCGGCGAGCATGGCCTCCTGGGTAGCGCCGTCGTACCCCTCGCGCCAGAACAGCGCCATCAGCGCGTCCAGCGTGGCGAGCCGGTCGAACGCGATCGGCCGGCCACGCCGCCGGGTGACGTCGCCGGCGGTGGTTGCCATGTGGAGTGATACTACTCCATAATCGACTGACTTTGGAGTAGTCACACTCATAAGTTTGGGGAGCCACCGGATGACCACGTTCACGACCGGCGACCACGTCGACACCCGCACCTTGGAGACGATCACCGGTGCCACCGTGGCGGTGCCCGACCCGTCCGCCGTGGTGCACCTGCAGTTCCGTCGGTTCGCCGGCTGCCCGATCTGCCACCTGCACCTGCGCGAGGTCGCCCGCCGGCACGCGGAGATCGCCGACGCCGGCATCCACGAGGTGGTGGTTTTCCACTCAGCAGCCGATGCGCTGCGCCGGTACGCGCCGGAGGTGCCCTACGACGTGGTCGGCGACCCGGAGCGGGTGCTCTACCGGGAGTTCGGCGTGGAGTCCGCGTTGGGCGCCGTGCTGCATCCGCGGCTGCTGCTCGCCGGCGCCCGGGGCATGCTCGGCGGCAGCTCGCTGGCCGGCGCGGTCGACCGCGGCGAGGACCACCTCGGCCGGCCGGCGGAGTTCCTCATCGGCAGCGACGGCACCGTCCTGGCCGCCCACTACGGCCGCTACGCCGACGACCAGTGGACGGTCGACGAGCTGCTGGCCCGACACCGCGGCTGAGACCGCGCCCGGCGTGGCCGACGGGCGAGGTCTGCGACCCGAACAAGCGCGGCGCTGGTCATGCGACAGCGTCGGTCACGCGTCGGCGGCCGGCAACCTTGATCATCCACGACCACAACCTGTTCTCCACCGCCATGGCCGTCGCGCCGCGGCACCAGAGGTTCGACTGTCGCCGCGCGACTGTCGGCCCGACGGCGCTGATCGCCGAGCAGCCAGCGCCACCCATTCAGCGCAGTGTCAACTACGAAGAGTAAGAGTACAAAGGTTGGTGCCCCATCCGGGGGAACAAAACTCACCCCGGAACAAGGACCCTCGCGCAAACGAGTGCCGTCTTCCGGGACAGCTCCTTCGGTGGCGCACCGATGCTCCAACCCAGCTCCCCCGTGCGGAAGGCCCGCCATGCACAACTCGGCAGCCCTGCTCAAAGCCCACCTCGCCACACTGGTCGAGCAGGCACTCGACGACTTGGCCGAGGACCGCCTGACCACCGAGGAAGCGCTGCGCCTCCTGGCGGCGGCCGCGTGGGAGGCGGTGTACCCGAGCCACCCCGACGAGCTGTTCCGCGCGCCTGGGCCACCGCTCCCGCGGTCGGCCACGGAGGTCAGCCTCGGCGTGGCCTGACCCTGGCGCCCCGCCGACGCGACCGGCCAGTTCCGCCGCACCACGTCGTCCCCCATCGTGGAACACCTCCGCGCTGCGGAGGTCTGAGACGACGAGGAGCGTGCACCTTATGGCCGAGGAGAACGTCAAAGCCACCCTGACCGTCGCGGCACCCATCGCGGATGTGTTCGCGGTGCTGGCCGACCCGACGACCCACGCCACGATCGACGGCACCGGCTGGGTGTGCGACGCCGTCGACCGGGCGCCGCTGACCGGGGTGGGGCAGATCTTCCGGATGGACATGTACCACCCCAAGCACCCGGTCGGCGGATACCAGGTGGCCAACCAGGTCCAGGTGCTCGACCCGCCGCGGGCGATCAGCTGGCTGACCGGGCAGGAGAAGGACGGCGGTGAGCTGGAGTTCGGCGGCTGGTTCTGGCGCTATGACCTGGCGCCGGTGGCCCCGTCCGAGACCAAGGTGACGCTCAGCTACGACTGGTCGGCGGTGCCGCCGCACATCCGGGAGTACATCCAGTTCCCGCCGTTCGGCCCGGAGCATCTCACCAACTCGCTGAGTCACCTGGCGGAGCTGTCGAACAGGCGCTGATCGACCCGCACGCCATCCCCCAGCGGAAGCGGAGGGATTCGAACCCCCGAACCGGTTAAGGTCTCTCGCTTTCAAGGCACTCAGGACGGTCGGTCAGGGCACCAAGTCGCCGGTCATGGGTACGCATCAGTCCGCATCCGTACACACGGCAACCTCCGCGTTGATGTCTCCGTAGTGGTCAACACGCTGCCCCCCGCACAAGCCTCGCCAGAGGAGGGAACCCGGGTGGATCACACACAGACCGTCGTGCGCCATGATCATCAGTCGGAGAAGTCCGATGGACCACGACGACCGAAGCAAGACGGCACCAGCAGACGGATCGGCCTCAGCGCGGACCTCGGTCGGCAGCCGAAGGGGCGCAGATCGGCAGGTCGCGCGGAGACTGTCAGGGGAGTATGCGAGCATCCGAGCGTGAATCATCAAGCACCTTCTCGGCCGACTGTCGTTGAGTTGTTCGCCGGCGCAGGCGGCATGATGCTCGGCCTTGAAGACGCGGGCTTCCAGACGATTCTGGCCAACGAGATTCACGCTGATCCATGTATGACGCTGCAACACAACTTCCCAGGCGTACCCATTATAGAAGGTCCGATTCAACAGTTTGAAACTAGCGAGCTGTTCGCAACTGCGGGCTTCTCCAGCATTCCAGAGGTCGACCTTGTCGCGGGGGGCCCTCCCTGTCAGGGGTTCTCGACCGCCGGCGCTAAAGACCCGAGAGATCCCCGAAATAGTTTGATCGGGGACTTCGTAAGGGTCATTAACGACGTGAGGCCCAGATACTTTCTACTGGAGAATGTGACAGGACTGCTAAGCATGCAGGGCGGGAAGCTGTGGGAGAACGTCGCCAACGAACTGTCCAACCTCGGGTACAGTTTCAACTACTCAGTACTGCATGCTGCAGACTATGGAGTACCGCAAATGAGGCGGCGACTGATCGTGCTAGGCGCCCGGGACGGCGCTCCGCCGCCGCATCCCGAGCCTCAGTACGTGGCAGCGAGAATTGACCTCACCCTGTTCAGCGATGATTTGCCGCCCTACATTACCTGCGGTGAGGCACTCGCCGACGTTCCGCATATTGGGCCCGGCCAGAGCGCGCAGAGGTACGAGATGGAGCCCAGCACTGAGTTCCAAAGAAGAATGCGTAAGGATTCATTGGAGCTATTCAATCACGAAGCAAGCAAGCATCGGCCGGCCACGGTTGAGTACTTGTCCAAGTTTCCACCTGGAGGCACGACGTACGATCTCCGACCCGAAGATCGAACAGGTAAGCAGGGAGTGCAGCGATGGCCGGTCGACGGAATCGCTCGCACGATAACCACACTGCCCGAAGATTTCATACACCCCACACAGAACAGAATACCTACCATTCGAGAACTGGCTCGGATTCAGAGCTTTCCCGATCGCTTCCGATTTCTAGGGCAGCGGACGTCCGGCAATAAGATGCGGAAGCTCGGCTACTGCGCCCAAAGCCAGCAAGTCGGTAACGCAGTGCCCCCGCTCCTTGCACAGGCGGTAGGCGAGTCGATCATCGAGCATCTGTAGTTAGTCGGTTCAAAAAGCAGGAATACCTATAGAACGCATGTTGCCGAATATCGCCGAGATGGTTCGTGCAGTCAGCTGGTAGTCCTCTGGCGCCAGAAGACGTTACATAGGCTCCGTCTAGCAGTGATGCGTCGATCTGGAGGAGATTCCGTGCCCCCGCCTCCGTGCCGAAATCAGGCTGCTCTGCTGCAAAATCCGAGCATACTGCTACATACTTCATCCGGCCCAACGTCTGAGAATCGTGCGCCGTCACCTCCGGGAAGTCCTCTGACACTGCCGCCCTCCGCAGAAGGTTCCAAAATGGAACGTTGTGGAACCGATCCTTCAGCGTGCTCTTGACTGAGATCATGAACACGTCCGAATCTGAATCATCCGGGTCGAACGCGAAGGCGTCAGCATCAATGTAGGTCGACAACGAGCCGTCGCCGAATCGGAAATAGACACGGAAGTTGTCTCGTTCGCTGCCATGCATCAGTCTGATATTCTCTGTCTTGAATGGAAGCACGCAATATGGGCCATCAGCTTCAATAAGAGCCTGCGCAAGTGCGAGACATACAAACCTCTCGAACATCTTGCCTACGTTGGACTTGATGAACTGATTCTGAGCGACACGAAACTTTTCTGTACCCGCTAGTCCACGGGTCTCGGCGTGAAGATTCGCCCTATGTATCAACTGCTCTTTGTGGCCGACAACTATGAGATCTAGCGAGTCGAGCGCTGCAGCCGGCCCCTGCGCAGACAGACTATCAATGAATGCCGGCCACCAAATATCGCGGACACGCCCGAGAGTCGTATCATCCCCAGCCGTGTTCATCTCAATGAGATACCGCCCGTTCAAAGCTCTTGCCCTTGGTGACATGCGGACAGGCTAGTCAGCGTCTGCGAACTGGCTGTCACCGCACTCCAGCGCTGCGTTTCGCTAGCGGACTCACCTACTAGTCGCAACCATCGTGAACCGCGGCTGTTGCCCAAACTCAATCAATGTTGCCGTGGCCGCTCTCGACAGCGACCGTCGTCCTTCCCTTCCTCGTCGTCCTGGCCGCCTCATGGACCGCACCGGGCGTGTCAACCCTGGAACCTCGACGCCGGCCCCGGCCCCCCTTCAACTCGCGGTGACATCTGCTGCGGGTGCTCGGGCCGGGGTCGGTGTCGAGGCGCGCAGCGGGGTTGATGCGGTCGGTGCGATCTATGACGCTTGGCAAGGACGAGGAAGCCCCTCGCGTGGCGCTTCCCTGGCTCGGGTGATCTTCGGTCGTCTCGTGCTCGTCCGTGGGCTCTGCGCAGCCCGGGCGCGTCGGCCCGTGAGCGGAGCGGCAAGGGCCAGAGCGCAGGAGGGCTGCGCCCGGCCCGCCAGGGCCGGCTTGAAGACGTACAGAAAGTCCTCCCCGCGCAGGGGTGCGCACGAACGTTTGTGGCGGCATACTCGATCGGCGTGGACGGCGTCGCGATAGAGGGCTCCTGGTGGCTTCCAGATAGTAAAGGACGGCGCGTGCCTGGGACTCTTATCTCCGAGAGCGGTAGCTTTCGTCTTGTCGTTCATGACTCACTGCGGGCGTACGAACCCCCAGAGCCGGAAGAGGGAGTCGTAGAGCATACGGTTGGCGGACCAGAACTGGTTAGCATTCCCGTGGTTCACGGCTATACGCGTGACCGTAAGCCGGTGACTATATTCAATGCAGTTGGCACTGACTTCGCTGGACCTTTTGAGGTCGTGCAGGAGTCGTACGATATCGACATTGCCCTAATCGGTGGTCACGTTGGAGAGGACGAGTTTAGCGATGCGTCCGTTCAATTCGATTGGCTCGACGCATGGCTGCAACCGCCATCACTAACTGGCGATGGTCTCCGATTGGACATGTCGATCGTTGACGAGATGCCCATCGACCTACACCGGGTGCAGCTTGGCGCAGATGCAGTTGTATTCAAAGTCCAGGCAGTAGGAACGCATAGCGCTTCGGCTGTGCACTTGGATCGCTCGACCAGCATTGCAGCGATTCCAGCGCAGCCCGCGAGTTGGAGAGTACTCCTGAACGACTGGGTAAGGCCTATGCAGGACCTGCTGACCATTGCGATTGGCCGGACCGTACAGATGAACTGGATTCATTTCCGACCGGCAACGCCCGACCAATGGCACCCGGGCACAGTAGAGGCTCGCTTCCGCGCAATACAGTCAAGACCGTTGCACTTCGGACCGACCGAGCAGCCCGCCAGCTCAACAAGCCTGCATAGCTATAGTGCCCCCACGCTGTTCACCGCAAAGAACGTCGGCGCCTTGCTACCGGACATTGTCGCAGCGTGGGTAAGCAACTGGCGAGATGACTCCGCTATTGTTGCTCTTCTGGTGGCTCACATGTACGCGCCATTTATGTACACAGCGCATCAGTATGGTTCGATCTTTCAGGCGGTCGAAGGACTGCATTCAACACTTTTCCCAGGTGCAGAGAAGTCCCGAGCAGAACATCGCGAACGCGTAGAGGCGATCATCGGTGCAGCGCGCTCGGCACGTCTGCCCGGGGCCGACATAGAGTGGGCTGGTCGAATACTGCAATCGCGCAATGACAAGAGCCTTGCTCAGCGAGTCGAAGAGGTGGTTCGCTCCACTGGCGTGCTCGGCGATGCGATAATGACGGCTTCACCTACATTCGCCGAGACCGCGGCCCAGTTGCGTGGATCTGTTGCCCATCCCAAGGGCGGTGACCGCCCACTTCCAACCTCAGCCCAACAGTATTGGCACGGCGATATACTGTCTTGGGTCGCTCGGACAATTCTGCTTAGTCGCGCCGGCCTGCCAGACGCATACGAACGGGCGGAACGAAACGCCGTATTCCGCCATGCTCTCGGCCGCCTACAGCAGAACCCTGATTAGTCAGCATAGGTCCGTTGCCCTCACATTCGATCCGTCGTACACTTGTGGTGTGCGAGGATCAGGCGACCAGATGAGCATTGGAGAGCGTGTCGCGTTCTATCGCGCACGAAGGGGATATACGCAGACTCAGCTCGCCAATCTGGTTGGACGCCGCACAGATTGGCTTAGCAAGATCGAACGTGGAGAGCGACAGCTTCGCAAGGTGGACCTGCTAACCGACCTTGCGCGAGTCTTGCGCGTGAGTCTGCCCGACTTACTGGGTCAACCAGTCCTGATGGAGGACAATCAGAAGAGGGACGATATTCCGGCAATCCGTGACGCCCTGATGTCACCGGGTCGCCTGTCGCGCGTGCTCTATAACGCTGCACCATCCCGTCCTGCGCCGGACGTACATCAGTCGGGGCAGCGCGTCGAATTCCTGTGGTCCGATTATCAGCGCGGCCAGCTCGGCAACGTCGTCGCTGAGCTTCCGAATCTGATTCGCACTGCGCAGCAACTTGAAGATGCCGCCGCCGACCAACCGGGTGATGGGCGCCGACGTTCGTGGGCGATCTCGGCTCGGACGCATCATTTGGCAGCGACAACGCTCAGCAAGGTCGGCGAAGCAGACTTGTCGTGGATCGCGGCGGAGCGTTCGATGAAGGCGGCCGACGAGGCAGACGATCCGCTCGTTCTTGCGTCCGCTGCCAGGGCAGCAACGCATGCGCTTCTCGCTGTCGGGAGGTACGAGGACGCACTGAACCTCGGCGAGACCGCCGCGCGGTGGCTTGGCCCGCGCGTCACAGCTGGCGACCCTGACGCCCTGAGTCTGTACGGCATGCTGCACCTGCGGACCGCGGTCGCCGCCGCTCGGCATCAGGATCGTGCGATTGCCACGGAACTTCTCGCGCGGGCGGGACGTGCCGCTGACCAGCTGGGCGAGGACGCCAACTACTGGCAGACCGGGTTCGGGCCGACGAACGTCGAGCTGCACCGGCTTTCAGCCGGCCTCGATCTCGGGGACATCGCGTGGGTGGCCGAGCACGGCCAGGAGGTCGACGCAGAGAACATGCCGGTGGAGCGGCGGGTCACACACATGATCGACGTTGCGCGAGCGCTCTCCTACCTCGCTCGGGACGCCGAAGCTCTCGATCTGCTGCTCAGCGCGGAGCGGTCGGCTCCGGGGCTGGTCCGTCACAGCGCCAGCGTCCGGGAGGCGGTCAGGACCATGCACCGCCGCGCGCCCGTAACTAGCGGCGCGCGATCGTCGGAGCTGTTGGCGCTCGCGCAGCGGTGCCGGGCGGTGCGGTGACGGATCCACGCGGGGTCATCGGGCTCATCGCTGGCGCGGCCGGCGGGGTCGAGACGATCCGCGCCGACTTCGTCGAGCCGGCGCATGACCGCGGGTGGCAGGTCGCAGTCACGCTCACCCCCGCCGCTGGCCGATGGCTCGCGGACAGCGGCGAGCGCGCCAAGCTGGAACAGATCACCGGTCTGGTCGTGCGGGATCAGCCCCGCCAGCCCAGCGAGCGGAGTCCGCATCCGCCGGTGGACTGCTACGTCGTCGCGCCCGCCACGGCCAACACCGTTGCCAAGCTCGCGATCGGCATCGCCGATAACCAGGCCCTCACGACCGCGGGTGAGGCGATCGGCAACCGGGCGACGCCGGTCATCGTGTTTCCTCGCGTCAACGCCGCGCACGCCCGGCATCCGGCGTGGGAAGGACACCTGGCGGCGCTGCGGGCTGGTGGGGTACACCTGGTGTACGGCGCTGACGTCTGGCCGCTCTACGAGCCACGCGAAGCACCGCCCGACCGGCACCTACCGTGGCTGGCCATCCTCGACCTGGTCGACGAGGTCACCGCGACTCGATAGGAACGCCGCCGAACTCCACGAGGTCCCGTGAAACAGACCCGGACAGTTTGTCCGGGTCGTTCTGCTGCTCCGGGCTTCTCCTGGTCAGGCACCCACATCCGGTGCCCGATCCGAACAGGGAGAGCCTCGTGGAACTGCTCATCGACATCTCGCGCAAGTCCTTCTCCGTCGGCCGGCCGTTCGAGCGCAAGCTCGACGACAACGGCGTCCAGCGCCTCGACCGCAAGACCCGTGCTCCGCTGTGGGCCGCTCAGCTCGTCGTGATGGACGAGCGCGGTGCCGACACGATCGTCGTCACCATCGCCGGTGACCCGCCCTCGCTCCAGCAGGGCCAGCCCGTGACGCCGATGCAGCTTGTCGCGATCCCGTGGAACCGCAACGGCCGCGAGGGCATCGCCTACCGCGCGATCGAGGTACGCCCGGTCGCTGTTGCCAAGGCGTCGTGATGGCCCGCCGCGGCGCACTCGTGCGGAACTTCGGTGAACGGCACCAACGCACCGAGCCGTTCGAGATCCTCACCCGCCCTCAGCGCTCACTGCCGGCCCGGCTCGTCGGGCTCGCGATCCGGCTGCGCGCCGAGCTGTTCGTCGCCCTGGTGGCGCTGCTCGCCTGGGCGTGGCTGTCCGACCAGATGCCGGCGTGGCTGATCGGGCTGGTGGCCGGCCTGGTCCTGCTCGTCGCCGGTCTCTGGCCGACCTCGCGCCGGTACGTCGTCCGCCGCGGCTACGCGGTGATGACGCGGCATCGGCTGCGGGCGGTGTTCGTCGAGCGCCGGATCATGAACTACTCGGGCAACGTGCCGGTCCTGCTCTGGTCGCGCCCGACCCCGGTCGGGGAACGGGTGTGGGTGCTGCTGCGAGCGGGGATCGACGCCGGCGACATCGAGCACAACCTGTCGCATGTCGCCTCGACCTGCTGGGCGTCGAATGCCCGGCTGACTGCGCACCACAAGGTCACCGCGCTCGTGATGCTCGATGTCGTCCGCCGCGACCCGCTCACCGGCCGACCGGTCACGTCCCCGCACGGGCAGCCCGTGCCTGTCCGGCTGCACGCCGTGCCCGAGTTCGGGGGTGGTCGCAGTGCGTAGCCTGCCCCGCCTGCGCAAGCCTCGGCCCCGCCCGGCCCGACCGTTCCCACCGTCGATCTTCGACCCGGTCTATCTCGGGATCGATGAGAACGCCGCGGCCGTGCTCATCCGATTGATCTACAAGAACCTGCTGGCGGCCGGCGAACCCGGCTCGGGCAAGTCCGGCGCGCTGAACAACATCTGCGCTCACGCCGCGCTCACCACCGACTGCCGGCTGTGGCTGATGGACGGCAAGGAGGTCGAGCTCGGGCTCTGGCGCGGCTGCGCGGACCGGTTCATCGGCCCCGACCTCGGCGAGGCCATCGATACCCTCGACGAGCTGCAGGCCGAGATGCAGCGCCGCTACGCCTACCTCCGTTCGGCTGACCGACGCAAGATCGAGCGTGTTGACTGGACCGACGCGATCGTCCTGGTGATCGATGAACTCGCCTACTACTCGGCCACCGCCGGGGACAAGAAGCAGCGCGACCAGTTCTCGCTACTGCTGCGCGACCTGCTCGCCCGCGGCCGTGCCGCCGGGGTGATCGTCGTGGCCGCGACCCAGCGGCCCAGCCACGACATCATCCCGACCTCGCTGCGGGACCTGTTCGGCTACCGGCTCGCGTTCCGCTGCACCACCGAGACCAGCTCGGACATCATCCTCGGCCACGGCTGGCATGCCCGCGGCGTCGACGCCTCGACCCTCGACCCGGGCGAACCCGGCGTCGGCTGGCTACTCGCCGAAGGTGGCGTCCCGATCAGGATGCGCTGCGCCTGGCTCACCGACGACGACATCGCCGCCATCGCTCGGAGGGCCGCCGCATGAGCCGCCGCGATCTGCGCCCGCTCGACGTCGAGCCGGTCAACATCCGGCCGCCGTTCGACGTGCGCCGCACTCTGATCTACGACCTGGAGGCCGCCCGCCTCGACTTCCTCGCCGCCGTGCACGAGCCGCTGACCGGGATCGTCCTCGGCACCTACGACGAGCGAATGCTGTCGTGGTTGGCCGGCTGGGACACCCCCACCGTCGGCACCCTCGTCTCGCTGCTGCACCGTGCTCGCGCCGCGCGTCCGCTGCCTCGGGGCGATCGGTGATGGGCGGCCACCGGGGCACCGAGTACCGGCTGATCATGCTGGTGATCTGCGGCGTGTGCGCACTCGGCCCGCTGTGCTCGGCGTTCCCGATCGTCGAGCACTACGCGAACATCGGGGTCGGCCTCCTGCTCGCGCTCGCCGGCCTGGCCTGCGTCGTTCGAGCGGTCCGCCGCAAGCTGCGGATCCGCGCCAGGCTGCGTGCCCGCGACCGTCGCGACCCGGCCCGACAGAACCGCACCATGCTTACTGCGGCGCACCGTGCGAACGGGGGCCGGCGGTGAGCGCTCCGACCCGCTCGGGTGTCAAGCGGGCGTTGACGGGCAACGGGATGCCGCGGGTAGTCGAGAACGATGCCTTCGCCGCGTTCGGGCGCCGGATCATCGCCGCGGCCGGCCGCCGCGTCGGCTCCGGGGACGTCGATGCGCTGCCCGACCTCGCCGCGCTCGCCGCCACGGTCGACGACGCGCTCGCCGCCGCGGTGACCGGGCTGCGCAGGGCCGGCTACAGCTGGGCCGAGATCGCCGCCCGGCTCGGCATCACCCGCCAGGCCGCGCACCAGCGGTGGGGCCATCTCGAGCCTGGAACCTCGGCATGAGCACCGCGCCGGCCCCGACACGGCCCGCCCCTGCGCGGTGGGCCGGCGCGAACGTGTCCGACCTCGTCCGCCGCGCCGGCTCCCCGGACTACCCGGCTTGGCAAGGGCACGTCCGGGCTGCGGCCGGCTGCTCGCACCCGATCCGGCTCCGCGGTGACCTGCACACCGTCGAACCCTCGACCGGGCGCATCACCTCCACCACCGGCACGGACCGGATGCCCGACGGGGTGCTCTACGTGCCCTGCGGCAACCGCCGCGCCGTGGTCTGCCGCTCCTGCGCCGAGACCTACCGCGCCGACACCTTCCAACTTGTCAAGGCCGGCCTGTCCGGCGGCAAAGGTGTGCCGACCACGGTCGCCGCGCACCCGTGCGTGTTCCTGACCGGCACCGCCGGCTCCTTCGGACCGGTCCACACCCACCACCGCGACGGCCAGCCCTGCCGCCCCCGCCGAAACGCTGAGACCTGCCCGCACGGTGTGCTGATGGAGTGCCGCGACCGGCACACCGACACTGACCGCCTCGTCGGCCGGCCGCTGTGCCTGGACTGCTACGACCACGACCACCAGGTCGTCTGGAACGGCTACGCCGGCGAGCTGTGGCGCCGCTCGATGAACACCGCCAACCGGCTCCTCCGCAAGCTCGGCGACCGGCACGGGGTCAAGCTGCGGCTGTCCTACGCCAAGGTCGCCGAGTTCCAACGCCGCGGCGTCGCCCACATCCACGCCATGGTGCGGCTCGACGGGATCGACCCCGCCGACCCCGACGCCGTGATCTCCCCGCCCGCCTCGATCACCGCGGGGCACCTCGCCGTTCTGCTCCGCGACGGCCTCACCGCGACCGCGTTCACCACCGCGCCCCACCCGCGCCGGCCCGAGGGCTGGCCGATCGCCTGGGGCCCGCAGATCGACCCGCGACAGGTCCGGCTCACCGTCCGCGACATCGACGACCGCGGGGAGATCTCCACCGGCGCCGTGGCGGGCTACCTCGCCAAGTACGCCACCAAGGCCACCGAGGCCACCGGCCACGCCTCCGCCCGAATCACCGACGACACCATCGCCATCCACGCCGACCCCACCACCCACGTCGGCCGCCTCGTCGGCGCCTGCTGGCGACTCGGACGCCCACCCGTGCAGGTCCTCTCCGATCACCGCGACTGGATCCGCCACGCCGACCCCGATGACGATGGGCCGCTCGACGAGTGGATGGCCGGCTACGGCCGCCTCCGACGCTGGACGCACATGCTCGGCTTCGGCGGGCACTTCTCCACAAAGAGCCGCCGTTACTCCACGACGCTCGGCGCGCTGCGCAACGCCCGCCGGGCCTGGCGCCGCGAACACCTCCACGACACCGGACCCGACCTCGTCGAGCACGGCCAGGCCCTCGACGACGAACCGACCGTCGTCATCGCATCACTCGCGTTCGCCGGTATCGGCTGGCACACCACCGCCGACGCTCTGCTCGCCAACACCGCGGCCGCCAACGCGCGTGAACACCGGCTGGTGGCCCGCGAGGAACTGACCACCCACTACCCGACCTGAAAGGCACGCAGATGGAACGCCTGTTGCTCACGGCGGAGGAAGTAGCGGATGCCCTGCACATCGGACGGACGCGCGTTTACACGCTGCTCGCGGCGAAGGAGATCACCTCGGTGAAGATCGGCGCGCTTCGGCGCATCCCGGTCGATGCGGTCCGGGAGTACGCCGCCCGGCTCGTCGAGCTGGAACGAGAGGCGTCCTGATGGCCGCCGCGCGGAAGCGGGCCAACGGTGAGGGGTCGATCTACAAGCGCTCGGACGGTCGGTTCGTCGGCTCGGCGTTCGTGCCGATCCTGGGCGGTGGCCGGCGGCGGCGCTACGTCTACGGCCGCACCCGGAAGGAGGCCCGCGACGCCCTCGACGAGCTGCTCCGCGACGCCGCGAACGGGGTCCGGCGCCCGACCAAGCGGCAGACGTTGGCCGAGTACCTCGACTACTGGCTCGAACACGTCGTCAAGCCCGAACGGCGCCGCACCACCTACAGCGGCTACGAGACCATGGTCCGGGTGCACATCGCGCCGGCTCTGGGACGTCGCAAGCTCGACGAGCTCGGGCCGGCCGACGTCCGCCAGTTCCTCGCCACGCTCCGGGCGAAGGACACGGACGGCCGCGGCGGCGGACCGCGGAAGCTCTCGCCGCGCATGGTGCAGTTCGGGCACGCCGTGCTCCGCAACGCGCTGTCCAACGCCGTTCGCGAGGAGCTGGTCAGCCGGAACGCGGCGAAGCTGGTCAAGATGTCGAACCCGGAGTACGACATCGGCGCCGGTCTCGACCCGGTCGCCGCTCGGGCGTTCCTGCGCAAGATCAGCGATGACCGGCTCTACGCGCTCTACCTGTGCGCGGTGGTACTCGGGATGCGGCGGAGTGAGCTGCTGGGGCTGACCTGGGATGCGGTCGACCTCGACGGGGGCCGGCTGGTCGTGCGCCAGGCGCTGACGTGGGTGCATGGGCGGGCCGAGATCCAACCTCCCAAGTCGCGGGCGTCCCGGCGCGTGATCCCGCTGCCCGATCTGGTCGTCGACGCTCTGCGTGTGCGCTGGAAGCAGCAGGACGCCGAGCGGGACGAGGCCGGCGAGAGCTGGGAGGAGAGCGGGTTCGTGTTCGCCACCCGGCAGGGCCGGCCGATGTCGCCATACACGCTGACGAAGTACTGGCACGACGTGCGCACGGCGGCCGGCCTGGGAACGCTCCGGTTCCACGACCTGCGCCACACCGCGGTATCGCTGCTGCTCGCGCTCGGCGTCCCGCCGCACGTCGTCCGGGAGATCGCCGGCCACAGCGACATCAAGGTCACGATGATGGTCTACGCCCACGGCAACATCGCCGAGAAGGCCTCGGCGCTGACCCAGCTCGGCGGCGCGTTGCTGTCACCCGCTGATGTCACGCCGCCCGGCACGATCGACGGAGACCCGTGATCATGGCTCTGGCCTGGCGGAAGCGGAGGGATTCGAACCCCCGAACCGGTTAAGGTCTCTCGCTTTCAAGGCGAGTGCATTCGGCCGCTCTGCCACGCTTCCGCCGCTCAGGGTAGCCGCCTGGGCGGCGGCGTGGGTGCCATCCCCACCTCGCATGGTCACTTCCGCACGGGCGCCCGCGCGAGGCCGCTCGACCGTCACCCGGGGCTGTGGTGGGATCACTGCGGACGTGGGACGAGCACCGGAGGCAGGTCGTGGAGATCAACCCCGAAGCCGAGCTGGACACTTCGGCCGTCGAGGACATCCGGGGTACCTCGGGCGGCGGTGGCCCACTCGGCGGTCGGGTCGCGGTGGGCGGGGGCGGGGTCAGCATCGTCGGACTGCTGATCTACTTCCTGCTGTCCCAGCTCGGGGGCGGGAGCGTCGACCTCGGCGGGCTCGGCGGGCTGGCCGGTGGGCCCTCGGAGATCGGCGGGGCGCCGTCGAGCAGCCAAGGGCAGTCCGAGCGCGACGAGGCGCTGCGGCAGAGGTGCGCGTCCGGCCGCGACGCCTCGGCGAACTCGGACTGTGAGGCGGTGGCGCTGGTCAACTCGATCGAGGCGTTCTGGAAGGACGCGTTGGCCCGGTCGGGCACGCCCTACCGGCCGGCGGTCACCAACCTCTTCGACGGTCCGATCAACACCGGAGGGTGCGGACAGGCCACCCCCGACGTCGGCCCGTTCTCCTGCCCAGCCGACGGCGAGGTCTACATCGACCTGAGCTTCTACCAGGAGCTGGAGAGCAGGTTCGGTGCCCGCGGCGGGCTCTTCGCCCGCGCGTACGTCATGGCCCATGAGTACGGCCACCACGTGCAGAACCTGCTCGGCACGTCGGACCGGGTTCGCCGGGGCAGCGGTCCCGCCTCGGACTCGGTGCGTCTGGAACTGCAGGCCGACTGCTACGCCGGCGCCTGGGCCAACCACGCCACCCGCACCACCACGGCCTCCGGGCGACCGCTGATCACCGACATCACCCGGGACGACATCGAGGCCGGCCTGGACACCGCCGCCCGGATCGGCGACGACTTCATCCAGAGCAACCTGGGCGGGGGCAGCGTGGACGAGAGCCAGTTCTCCCACGGCAGCTCGGCGCAGCGGCAGAAGTGGCTGATCAAGGGGCTGAGCAGCGGCAACCCGGCCGACTGCGACACCTTCGCCCGTGGTGTCGATCTCGGCTGATCGGGTCCGATTCCGCCGCCGCTGACCCGAGTGGGTGCGCAGGGTTCCAGATCGGTACTGGTGGTGACCGGGGTCGGGCGGGGGCTCCCGTTCCACGCCGACCCCGGTCACTCTGCAGTGGTAACGACCCGGACACGGAACAGGTGCGCGGCGGACGCGATCATCAGCACCTCGGAAGGATGACGTTGGGATGAACGGCAGGCAGCGGAAGATCTCGCGGATGCGGAAACCAGTGCGACAGGCTGCTCCAGTGCGGCGAAATGCCCGCCCTTCGGAAACTCCGTCGAGCGGGCCGCCCGGTAGGACCGTTCGACCCACTAGCGGTGCGGGCGGCTGATCTCCGCCGGGAACCCCCCGCGAACCCCGTCGGCACCTCCACACGCTCACCGACCGGTGGCTGCCACCCGCCGACCATGTGCTCCCGACGGATCCGCATCGACGAGCCGACGCACCCGCTGAGCCCCGGACGGTGAGCCGCCGGCCCGCGCGGGGACTCAGAGGCTGTCGGCGGCCGGGAATCGCGTGGAGCCGAACGGGTTGGTGGCCGGGGCCTGCGTACCGGACACCGTGCGCTCGGCCCCGGAGCCCTCGGCTCCGCCGCCCGGTTGCGCCACGTTGCTGCCCGAGGGGCCGGTAGAGCCGCCAGAGTCGGTCCCGCCCTGGGTGCCGCCGGTCGCCGCGCCGTCCCCGGTGCCGCCGTCGGTGCCTGGGCTGGCGCTGTTGCCGGTGCTGCCTCCGGTGCTCCCCGAGCCGCCGGTGCCGCCGGTGTCGCCGCCCGCGTTGTTGTCGGGCGGGGCATCAGAGCTCGGTGGCGCGGTGGACGACGGCGGCGCCTGGCTGCTCGACGGCGGGGGCTCGCTGGTCGGGGGCGGGTTGGTCGGTGGAACGACCGGTGGCCTGGTGGTCGGCGGGGGCTTGGGAGTGGTCTTCGGGGTGGTCTTCGGGGTGGTGGGGGTGCCGCCGCGGTTGGGGTTGGCCGGTGCGGGGGTTTGCGACTCCGAGGGAACCAGGTCGCTGGTCGAGCCGGTGCCGTCGGAGTTGGCCGACGTGTCCGACGGCCACAGGAACACCGCGGCCAGGATCGCCGCGATCGCCAGCACCCCACCGACGCCGATCAGCAGCCCGGTCTGGCTGCGCCGGGGCTCTTCGTACGGCTGCTCGTCATAGCCCCGGTCGTCATAGCCCCGGTCGTCATAGCCCCTGCCGTCGTACTGGGCGTAGCCGGGGCTCTGGTAGTCCGCCGCCGGGCGAGCAGGGGGCTGGCGCTCGGCGAACGCGGCCGGCCGGGACTCCGGCGCGGGGGGCGGGGCGGCGGGCCGGGACATCGGCGGGCGCGGCGGCACGGGAGGGCGGGGCGCCGCGGCCTGGTTGCCGGCGAACGCTCCCGCGCCGCCGGCTGCAGCCAACCCCCCTGCGGCCAACCCACCAGCCGCCAACCCACCAGCGGCCAGCCCGCCCGCGGCGGCCCGCCCGCCGGGACGGATGCCCGCCACCCCGGGACCGCCCGGCGCACCGGGACGACCCGGCGAACCGGGACCACCTGGACGGGACGCGGTCTCGGCGCCTCCACCGGCTGCCCGCTGCTGCGGGGAGATGGCCAGCGCGGCGCCCATCGCGATCGCGTTCTTCGGGTCGGCGTCCACCGCGACCGGCCGGCCGAGCCCCTCGGACACGAGCTGGGAGACCAGCGGGATCCGGGACGAGCCACCGACCAGCAGCACCGCGGTGAGGTCGCCGGGGGTCAACCCGGCGGAGGAGACAGCGCGCCGCAGCGCCTCGACGGTCTCCTCCAGCGCGGGGCGGATCATCGTCTCGAACTCGCCGCGGGTCAGCCGGCTCTGGGTGCGCAGCTCGGGCAGCAGCACCGGGATGGTGGCCTCGGTGTCGCTGGACAACGCCTCCTTGGCCTCCACGCACTCCCGGCGCAGCCGAGCCACCGCGGACAGCACGTCCTTGTCGTCCGGGTCCAGCTCGTCCAGAGCCGAGCCCAGCCCCTCCCGGACGTGCCCGAATACCACTTCGTCGAAGTCGATGCCGCCGAGCCGCTCGATGCCCTCGGGCTGCCCGAGCAGCTCGAAGCCCACCTGACCGGACGGGCCGCCGGGGGCCTTGCGCACCACGGCGGCGTCGAACGTGCCGCCGCCCAGGTCGTACACCGCGATCGTGCTGCCCGCCTCGACCCGCTCCTGGCTGGCGTAGCTGACGGCGGCGGCCTGTGGCTCGGCGAGGAAGGTGACGGTCAGCCCGACGGTGCGCAGCGCGTCGGTGAGCAGGTCCTTCTTGTGCTGGCCCCAGGCGGCGGGGTGGGTCACCGCGATCCGTCGGGGAGCGCCGCCCTCACGCTCGCTGACCTGGTCGACCACCCAGCGGGTGAGCCGGGCGGCGAGCTCGTGCGCCTGGTAGGGCCGGCCGCCGATCATCATCGGGATCTCGTCGCCGATCCGGCGCTTGAACTCGCGGACCACCCGGTCCGGGTCGGTCAGCGCGCGTCGCTCGGCGGCGTCGCCGACCAGGATGGAGCCGTCGTCGGCGAGGTAGAGAACGGACGCCACCGTGGCCGACCGGGTGCCGAGGGTCACCACGTCCGCGCCGGAGGGGGACCGGTCGGTTCCCCGGCAGATCGCCGCGGAGGTGTACGTGGTGCCCAGGTCGATCCCGAGCTGGTAACTCATCGCTCTCCCTCGTCGGGTACGCCTCTTCGTGGGATCGACCCCGACCGATCCGGCGTTAACCGCCGACGCTCAGGTTCCCCGGACCGAGGTACGAACCCCTAATCCCCCAACGCGCAGGCTGCCACATCCCCAACCGGCCCCTCAGACAACCCTGGGCGTTCCCCGATGGCCGGCGGACCGGGCCGACCTACCTTTGCTCTCGACGGCGACACCCGCCCCACACACCACATTCTTCCCTGGAGTTGATCACGATGGCCACCTCTTTGCTGGACTGGATCCTCAGCATCCTGCGTGACCCCGACGAGCGCGCGGCATTCCAGGCCGACCCCGGGGGCTACGCCGACGACCACGGTTTCGGCGATCTGTCCGCGGCCGACGTGCACGACGCGCTGTGCCTGATCGCGGACAACCAGTCCGCCAGCTACGACCATGACAACGGGTACGACAACGGCTACGACAACAACGGCCACGTGCACTACCCGCCGCCGAAGCACTACGACAACGACGACGACGCCGCGCACTACCTGAACAACTACATCACCAACGAGTACACCGTGGTCGACGACCGGGACACCTACGTCGACCAGTCGATCCACCAGGACATCGACACCGACGGCGGGGACTTCGAGCAGACCATCGACAACGACCCGGTGATCGCCTCCGGCGACGGCGCGGTCGCCGCCGGCGGGGACATCGAGGACTCCACCGTCACCACCGGCGACGGCAACGTGGTCGGCGACAACAACCAGGCCGTGACCGGGGACGACAACACCACCGCGTTCGGCTCCGGCAACGCCTCCTCCGCCGACTTCGACGACGCC
>JBQTKB010000031.1:0-38262 GCA_052386505.1 Pseudonocardia sp. | reverse complement strand
GGGCCGCGGGCGGCCTCCCCCCCCCCCGCCACTCACAGCACCGGAGGTGCACCATGAGCATCGACTACACCGAGAAGATCCCGAACAACGTCGACCTGGCCGGCGACCGGAAGCTGCAGCGGGCGCTGGAGTCCTGGCAGCCGAACTTCCTGAGCTGGTGGCAGACCATGGGTCCGGCGCTGCCCACCCAGGATGTCTACCTGCGCACCGCGGTGGACGTCGGCCGGCAGGGCTGGGCGCACTTCGGGCACGTGGCGATGGAGGAGTACCGCTGGGGGGTGTTCCTCGCCGAGCGCAATCGGGATCGCGTCATCGCTTTCGGGGAGCGGAAGGGCGAGCCGGTCTGGCAGCAGGTGCCCGGGGAGTACCGGTCCGAGCTGCAGCGGCTGATCGTCATCCAGGGCGACACCGAGCCGGCCAGCGTCGAGCAGCAGCGGCGGTTGGGCGAGACCGCGCCGTCGCTGTACGACCTGCGCAACCTGTTCCAGGTCAACGTGGAGGAGGGTCGCCACCTCTGGGCGATGGTCTACCTGCTGCACGCCTACTTCGGGCGCAACGGCCGCGAGGAGGCCGAGGCACTGCTGCAGCGCAACTCCGGCGATCTCGACTCCCCACGCATCCTGGGCGCGTTCAACGAGGAGACCCCGGACTGGCTGTCGTTCTTCATGTTCACCTACTTCACCGACCGGGACGGCAAGTACCAGCTCGGCACGCTGAAGGAGTCGGCTTTCGACCCGCTGAGCCGCACCTGTGAGTTCATGCTCAAGGAGGAGGCCCACCACATGTTCGTGGGCACCACCGGGGTGGACCGGGTGGTGACCCGGACCGCGGAGCTGATGCGCGAGCACGACAGCGAGGAGGTGGCCGCGCACGGGGGCATCCCGCTGGGCCTGATCCAGCGCTACATCAACTTCCACTACTCGGTGAGCCTGGACCTGTTCGGCTCCGAGCAGTCCACCAACGCGGCGAACTACTTCACCGCCGGGCTCAAGGGCCGCTGGCAGGAGGAGCGGCGCACGGACGACCACGTGCTCACCGAGGACTCCACCGCGCTGGACGTGGTCCGCGACGGCACCCTGACCACCGACGAGGTGCCGGCCCTGCTCGCGCTGAACCAGGACCTGCGCGGCGAGTACGTCAACGACTGCCAGAGCGGGCTCAAGCGGTGGAACCGGATCCTGGAACGGGCCGGCATCGAGCGGCGGCTCAGCCTGCCGCACGTGGGCTTCAACCGGGAGGTGGGGCTGTTCGCCGAGCACCACATCACCCCGGCCGGCGAGCTGGTCGCCGCCGACGCCTGGGCCGCGAAGAAGGACGCCTGGCTGCCCAGCGAGACCGACAAGGCGCACGTCCGCTCGCTGATGCGCCCGGTGTACGAGCCCGGCAGGATCGCCGGCTGGATCGCCCCGCCGAGCAACGGCATCAACGGCCAGCCGGTCGACTTCGAGTACGTGCACCTGCCCTGAGCCGCCAGCGAGTGAGCATCGCAGCGAGCGCCAGCGAGCGAGGAGCGGAGCGAGCGCCGGCGGCGAACCATCGGCCCTGAGCCGCCAGCGAGTGAGCATCCCGGGGGACGGTAGCCGGCGGAGCCGGTCCGAGCGTCCAGCTCGCCACCGAACGAGCGACCACCTCGCCAGAAGGTAAACGTACAGCTCGCCAGTGACCGCGCGACCAGCTCGCCATGACGGCCTCGACGTGCCATCGTTGGTCGCCGATCCCACCGGATTCGTGGACTTCGCCGAAATGATGGCGATCGCCGAGGTGCAGCGGTCCCTGAGCTGTTCCTCGCCATCAAGGAGCGCTTCTTCGACTCCTACGTCGCCGATCTGGTGATGCGGGACGTCAGCCAGCTGTCCGAGATCGAACGCCCGGCCGAAATGCGCGCGCTGCTGCGGCTACTGGCCGCACGATCCGGCCAGCTACTGATCGCCAACTCGCTGGGCAACGATCTGCGACTGTCGTCCCGCAGCGTGCATCGGTACCTGGGCCTGCTGGAGGAGGTCTACCTGGTCAAACGGGTACCCGCGTGGTCGCGGAGCTCGCGCACTACCGCACCAAGGACGGAGTCGAAGTGGACGCCGTCCTGGAGGACCGGCGAGGTCCGGGTCGGCCACGCTCTCGTTCGGCCCACGGCTGCGGGCCATGCCGGTCAGCGCACTGTGGGAGATCGAGCCCGCGGGGGGCAAGGCCGCGCTGTAGTCAGACCGGCCGACACCGCGACCCGGCGGATCTCCGGCGGGTCGCTACTGTGCCGTAATGACCGACCCCAGCCGGACCACCGGAGCCGGAACGTCCGGCCTGGGCACCACCGGCCCGGGAACGTCCGGCACACCCACCTCCGGTACCGACTCGACCGGCTCGGGCACCGCCCGCGCGTCGGTGACCGTGGCGGTATGGACACTGGTGAGCCGGCTGACCGGTCTGCTGCGCATCGTGGTGATCGGCGCTGTGCTCGGGCCGACGTTCTTCGCCAACTCCTTCCTGGCCGCGAACACCGTGCCCAACCAGGTCTACACGGTGATCGCCGGGCCGATCCTCGCCCTGGTGGTGGTGCCGGCACTGGTGCGGGAGCTCGCCGAGCACGGCGCCCGCCGCTCGAGCGAGCTGCTCGGCCGGGTCGCCGGTTACCTGCTGAAGGCGTCCGCGCTCACCGCCGTCGCCCTCGCGCTGGCCTCGCCGCTGGTCGCCTTGGCGGTCACCGCCGGGATCCCGGACGACGCCGCCCGCGAGCGCGGCTGGAAGCTCACCGTGCTGGTGCTGGTGTTCGTCGCGCCGCAGGTGGTCTGCTACACCGTCGCCGCGCTCGGCGCCGCGGCACAGCAGGCCAGGGGGCGGTTCGCGCTGGCCGCCGCCGCGCCGGCCCTGGAGAACATCGGGCTGATCGCCACGATGGCGGGCGTGGCGCTGTGGTACGAGCCGGGCGTCGAGGTCCAGGACGTCCCGCTGGGCATGGTGCTCATGCTCGGGCTGGGTTCCACGCTCTCGGTCGCCGCGCACGCCGCTGTCCAGTTGTTCGGCGCGCACCGAGCCGGCCTGACCATCACCGTGCGTCGGGGTTGGCGAACCGACCCGGAAGCGCGGCAGATCACCCGGCGGATGCGCCGGTCGGTGGTGGTCGCGGGATTCCCGTCGCTGTCGATGTTCGCCATGCTGGCGGTGGCGGCCACCGTGCCCGGCGGGGTGTTCGTGTTCCAGGCCGCGATGTCGGTGTACTTCGTGATCGCCGCGATCGGGGCCAAGGCGGTCACCGTCGCCGTGCTGCCCGGGATGAGCGCGGCCGGCAAGCAGGACGACCCGGCGCGGTTCGGCGCGGCCTGGCGGCAGGCGTTGAGCTTCTCGCTGACCCCCAGCCTGCCGGCGATGCTGCTGCTGGTCGCGTTCGCCGAACCGGTGGCCGCGACCCTGGCCCACGGCGAGCTGCACGACCCGGCGATCGTCACCGTGCTGGCGGCGTGCCTGGTGGTGTTCGCCCTGGCCCAGATCCCGGACGCGGTCAACGAGGTGACCAAGCAGGCCATGTTCGCCCGGCTGGACGTGGACGGTCCCCGGCTGGTCAGCACCGTGATGCTGGCCGTGCGGTTGGCGGTGGCCCTGGGCGCGCTGCTGCTGCCGGCCGGCCTGCCCCGGCTGGTTGGGCTGTCCTGCGCGGTGCTGGTGGCCGATGTGGTCGCCGCGATCCTGTCTCTGGTCATGGTGCGCCGGCGCATCCGCCCGCAACGGCTGGTCGATGGGCGGCGGCTCGTCGTGATCGGGGTGGCCTCGGCGACCATGCTGCCGGCGGCGGCGGCCGGGTCCTGGCTGGTCCAGGAGAAGGTGCACGACCGGCTGGCGCAGCTGGTCGTCGGGATCGGGTTGGGTGGCATCGCGCTGGCGTGCTTCGCCGTGGTGCTCGCGTGGCTCACCGGCCAGCTGCCGGCTCTGGTCCGCGGCGTGCGCTCCCGTACCCGTCTACCCGGCTGACCGGACCGGCTCGCCCGCCGCGGGTTTCACCGTGCCGACCGGTTCACCCTGCCGGCCGGTTCACCGTGCCGGCCGGTTCACCGACCAGCGCCGGGGCCCCTGCCCCGCCGCATCCAGTTGCGGGCCCGGTTCACCAGAACCCGACCGCGCCGGCCCGAACCGAGCTTGTCGTAGCCGAACCTCAGTACCGGCGAGGAGATCAGCTCGACCGCGCCCGGGTAGCGGTGCAGCCGGCCGCCGAAGGCCACCTTGAACCGGTCCGGGCCGTCCAGGTTCGGCGAGCTGAAGCCCTCGGCGAGCAGGATGCCCACCGCCGACGCCGACAGCCCACCCAAGTCGAACTCGCGCAGACCGTGGGCCTTCGCCCACCTCATCGCCTCCCAGTCCAGCGCCGAGGTGACGCTCAGCCTGATGGCCGGGCTGGACCGGTCGAGCCCGGTGAACCGGCAGCGCAGCACCCCGCCGCAGACGGTGAGCAGCTCGGCCGCCACGGGGACGCCGTCCACCTCACCGACGAAGATCTCCACATGGTCACCGGCGGACAGCTCCCGGTGCATGGCGCGGACGTAGTCCGGAGACAGCTCGGTGAACCCCTGGTGGGCGGCCGATCGGCCGATCAGGTCGGTGAGTACCGAGACGTCCGCCGGACCGCCCCGACGCACGGTCACCCCGGAACGCTCCCACTTGCCCGTCCAGCGGCGGATCCGCTTGGTCAGGCCGGCACGCAGGGCCGACTCCTCCTGGGACAGGTCGATCCGGACCGTGGCCGCCGGCGCGACGCCGGCCGTGGAGGCGCGGAAACCCAGAGCCAGCAGCTCGACGGTGACGTCGTCGTGACCGTCGGTGGGTTGCAGGAACAGCGCGGCCAGCGAGCCGCCGGCCAACCGCCGCATCTCCTGCGCGATCGCCCGCACGCACGCCGAACGGGGCGCCTCGGGCCCGACCAGCGGGCCGTAGGAGACGTAACCGATCCGGCCGAACAGCGGCACCGATCGCAGCAGCACCTGCGCGCCGCCCAGCAGCTCGTCACCGCGCCAGGCGAACAGGTAAAGCGGAGCGTAACCGGCGCGGCGCCGAACCGAGGACCAGCCGCTGAGCTGGGTGACGTCGCTACCGGGCACCCGGGCGACCAGTTCGTCCCACTGGCGCAGTGCGTTCGGCCCGGGGTCGGCCGATACGACGACGCGGATCGTCCGATCAGCGGTTGACGACCGCCGAGTGACCACGTCGTCCTCAGCCTGCACAATGGACGACGGTATCAGCGCACGGTTCGCTCATGCCAAACGCGCCGTGAGTATCCCCGTTGTCCGGCGGCCGTGGTGTCGACCACGGACCGCGAGGTCACCGGAGCAAATGCTGGTGACCACGGCTGCCGTCCCGTCAGCGTAGGCCGGCGGTGGACCCGGCCCGGAGTGCGCCACCTGGCCTCGCGGGGACTGCGGGTAACCTTGACGCGACGCCGCCCACCACACCAACCGACCTCCAGGAGCACTCGTGCAACGCGTCGTGGACAAGATCACCCAGGAGCAGCGCGAGCTGTGGGGCCGGCACACGGTCAGGATGACCCACAACCTGCCCAGCATGGAGCTGTTCTCCGACGAGTCGCTGGCCAGGCTGATCGAGACCGTCGACCCGGCGCGCATGATCATGCACACGATGGCGGACGACATCAGCACCTGGAAGGTCGTGGAGCGCGGCGGCGTGCCCGGGCTGCGCGTGCTCGACGCGATCCGCAACGGCCGGATCTGGATCAACATGGTCGACATCCAGGAGGCCGACCCCCGGTTCCGCGAGCTGCTCGACCAGCTCTACGCGGACTGGGAGGCCGACATCCCGGGCAGCAACTACTTCAAGCGCAAGATCGGTCTGCTGATCTCCTCGCCGAACGCCAAGGTGTTCTATCACTGCGATCCGGCCGGTCAGGCGCTCTGGCAGGTACGCGGGCGCAAGCGGATCTGGCTGTACCCGAACAACGAGCCGTTCCTGAAGCCGGCCGAGCTGGAGAACGTGATCCGCAGCGTCACCGGCGAGGAGGTCTCCTACGAGCCCTGGTACGACGACTACGCGGAGGTCATCGACCTGGAACCGGGCACCGGTCTGCACTGGTGCCTCAACGGCCCGCACCGGATCGAGAACCACAACGAGCTCAACGTGTCGCTCACCAGCGAGCACTACGACCCGGCGATCCGGCGGAACTGGGCGATGAACTACGGGAACGGGGTGCTGCGCTCGCTGGGCTGGACGCCGCGTTCGCGGGCCACCGACGGGGCGGCGTTCTGGGCAAAGGTCGGCATCACCGCGGTGTGGCGCAAGACGCTGCAGGAGAAGCAGAGCTACAAGCGCGTCCCCGAGTTCGTCCCCGATCCGGACGCGCCCAACGGCGTGCGCCCGATCGCGTCGCAGACGATCGGTTCCTAGACCCGTCGGGATCGCAGTCGCCTGGGTCCGGCAGCTGCCGGGTCACCGGGTCGCTGCACACGGTGATCGGCATCGTCTGGGTCATCGCACCGTGACGGATACCCGCGGCTCCCGGTGCTGAAGGCGCGGCTGCTGTTGCGGATACCGTGATTCACGGATCGGAAACCGTGACTCGGGGGCGGCCGAGGACGGGGCGGTCGTTACCGTGGGCTCCCCCTCGACAGAAAGTGGGACCGGCGTGACAGCATCAACCTCCGGAACTCCGCGCCCACCGGCGATCGTATGCGGCGGGCACCCGCAGGCGCTGTCCGCCGGACGCAGCCTCGCCGGGCTGGGTGTTCCGGTCTACGGCGTCGGTGTCGCGCCCCAGCTGCGGTTCTCCCGGGCGTTCGCAAGGGTATTCTCCCTCGGCAGCAAGCAGGGTGACGGGCAGGCCCGGCTGGACTGGTTGATGGGGCCCGAGGGCGCTGCACTGGCCGGTGCGGTCCTGCTGACGACCGACGACGTGGCGCTGGAGATGGCGGCACTGCACCGGGACAGGTTGGCCGAGCGTTTCGTGTTGGACCAGTTCGACCCGGCCGCCCAGCTGGCTTTCCTGAACAAGCGGACCACCTACGAGATCGCCACCAAGGCCGAGGTGCCGACTCCCAGGTTCTGGCTGGTGCGCGGCACCGACCAACTGCGGGAGCGGCGATCGGAGTTCGTCTACCCGCTGTTGGTCAAGCCGCTGCTGTCGCACGAGTACCAGGCGAAGTTCCCGGGCAAGTTCCGTCGGGCCTTCTCGTTCGAACAGTTGTTGGAGCAGTACGCGGCGATGGGTGAGGCCGGCATCGAGGTCATGCTGGTGGAGATGATCCCGGGGCCGGACACCCAGCTCTACAGCTACTTCACCTACCTCGACGAGGACGGCGAGCCGACCTTCGACTACTGCAAGCAGGTCATTCGGCGCTTCCCCCCGAGCGAGGGCTTCGCTACCTACCACGTCACCCACGACCTCGTCCCCAATCTGCGTGACCAGGCACTGCGGCTGTTCCGCGCCGCCGGCCTGCGCGGCGTGGTCAACGTCGAGTTCAAGATGGACACCCGCGACCGGCAGCTCAAGCTGATCGAGGTCAATGCCCGGCTGGCGGGATCCAACGCACTGGTCGTGAACGCAGGCATCGACCTGGCCCAACTGATCTACCGTCGCGCGCTCGGCGAGCAGGTGAGCTGGCCGGCGACGTACCCGCGGGGTCTGCGGCTGTGGACTCCCGGCGACGACGTGCGGGCCATGCTCGCGATGCGCCGGGCCGGGGAGATCACCGTCGTGGAGTACCTGCGCAGCATCGCGCACCGCAAGCATGTACCGATCATGCGCTGGAACGACCCGGGTCCGGCTCTGGCCAGGGCCTACGGTCGGATCGGCCGGATGCTGACCGGCAGGGTCCGGAAGGTCGAGCAGAGCTGAGCCCTGTGTCGGAGCCGCGGCTGCGACCGACCGGCAGCAGCATCGGGCCCCGAGCCGTTCCACGAGCTCGCGCGACTGCTCCAACCGGTTGATGCCGTCGATCCGGACAGTGTCATGCTGGTGCCGCTAGGAGCCGGATCCCGACCTCGAGATTGGAGAGCCTGCAGTGAGCATCGACGAGAGCCAGTCCGCAGAGCCGCTCACGGCGGACTCGGGCCGACCCGCCTCGGCGCCGGATGTCGACCCGACTCAGACCGAGATCGGCGCCAGCCCCGTCTTCACGCATGTCTGGCCGGACTCCGACGAGCTCAATGCGCGAATCCGGCAGTTGGTCGAGGAGCGCATGGCGACAACGCCGGGACTGACGCGCTCGAACTGCGGAGGGTGGCAGTCGGAGCGCGACCTACAGCGGTGGGACGACCCGGCGGTCGATGTCCTGTTGGAGCGGGTACGGGCGATGGTGCGCTCCGTCGTGGTTCGGACAGTCGACGACCCGGACGACGAGCTGCTCGACGGCTGGGAAATCAGAGCGTGGGCGAACGTCAACCGGCTCGACGACAGGGTCGCACCGCACGACCACGCGGGTGGGCTCAACATCTGGGCGGCCATCTACTACGTCGACTGCAAGGAAAGCTCCAACGCGGTCACCAGCGGGATCACCCGGTTCATCGACACGAGCGGGATACCGCGACCCATCCGAAACGGCGCGCAGACCGCGACAGGATCGGGTAGCGCCCCCGGCCGCAACGGGGACCGGCGGTACCGCTGTGCCGATCCCGAGCGCGACTGGGAGCACGATCTACAGGTCGTGCCGACGCCCGGCAAGATGGTGATGTTCCCGGCGAACCTGCCCCACTACGTGACGCCGTATCTCGGCACCGAGAAGCGAATCACGATCGCCTTCAACCTGTGCCACACCAAGTTCCTCGTCTCCGACTTCGAGAGCCTGTCCTCGCGGCACCGAATGCTGTGGCGGGACTACCGAGGACTCATGCTGATGAGGCGCGCGGCGCGGGCCAAGATCCGTGACGCGTTGGCCAGCGTCGTGCCGGTGGAGAGATGGCCGGCCCCGCTCCACCGCAGGCTCGTGAACACCGATTACCTGGGCTAGGTGGCTGGTCACTCGCGTGGCGCTCCGCCGGCCTCAGCGCTGACGACCGGCTCCGCCGCCTCGGTGCCCGCCGGCTCGGCCGCGAGGACCGATCAGTCCTGGTAGCTGCCCGGCCGCTTCTCCCGATAGGCGGCCAGCGCCTCGTCCAGGTCGGCCGAGAGCAGCATGCCGCCGTTCCAGGTGGCGATCTGCTCCAGGCCGTCGGCGACGGTGTGGTCGCGGGCGTAGGTGATGGCGTGTTTCGTCCCGCGCATCGCCAGCGGCGACTTCGCGGCCAGTTCGCGGGCAATCTCCCGGACGCCCTCGGAAAGTTCCTTCGGGTTGTCGAAGCACCGGTTGACCAGGCGCAAGTCGGCCGCCTCCCGGCCGGACACCGCCCGGCAGGTGTAGGCCATCTCCCGGGCCACCCCCTCGCCGACGATCCGGGGCAGCCGTTGCAGCACCCCCACGTCGGCGGCGAGGCCCATGTCCACCTCCTTGAGCACGAACTGCGCATCCGCCGAGGCGTAGCGCAGGTCGCAGGCCACCGCCAGGTCGAGCCCGGCGCCGATGCAGAACCCCTGGACCTCGGCCAGCACGGGCGTTCGACACCGCTCGAACGAGGTCAGCACGTCCTGCAGGTCGAGGATGATCCGGCGCATCCGCTCGCTGGCCCGCCCGTCGCAGGCGGCACCATCGCCGCCGGCGTGCTCGCCGCCGCGCTGCGCGAGGAACTCGTCGAGCATGCCGACGTCGATGCCGGCGCAGAAGTGGGCACCCTCGCCCCCGAGCACGACCACCCGCACCGACGGGTCCGCGTCCAACGCGTGCGCGGCCTCGCGCAGCTCGGACCACACCTCACGGCTGAGCGCGTTGGCCCGCTTCGGTCGGTTCATCCGCAGGTTGGCCACGCCGGCGTCCACGGATACGGTCAGGCAGTTGAGATCGAGTTTCACCGGACGTGCATAACACGTCGCTGCCGGGCGCATCGACCCGACCTCCCCGCGCCACCCGTGGCCCGTCTTCGCCCCGCCATCCGATGACACTTGATCACGTCCTGAGGCCCGGCAGGTTCCACTCGATGCGGCAACCTCGGTTCAGAGCCACAATGCGCCCATGCCTTTGCCGGAACGAGACCGGGACGAACACGGGCGGGCCCGCAACGCCCGAGGCCGGGATGCCTTCGGGCGCCCGCTGGCCCGGGGCGCGGCCGGGGTGGATCGGGCGCCCGAGGATCTGGCACTGGCGCCTGAGGCGGCGCTGGCCGAGGCTCAGCGACTGCTCGACGCCGACCTGCCGTTCCACGCGCACGAGGTGCTGGAGGGCGCCTGGAAGGCCAGCTCCGGCGAGCAACGTGCGTTGTGGCAGGGGCTCGCGCAGCTCGCGGTGGGACTGACCCACGCCCAGCGCGGCAACGGCGCCGGGGCTGCGGCGCTGCTCGAGCGCGGGGCGGAGCGAATCGCGCCGTTCGCACGGCGACCGCCACACGGAGTCGACGTGGCCGGGCTGGTGGCGCACGCCACCGCGCTGGCCGCCCGGGTTCGGAACCGGGGACCGGACGGGCTGTCCGCGACCGACCGCCGCCCACGGCTGACCGCACGCGGCCCGGGCCGCACCGCCGGCACGTGAACGGGCGTCCGCTGCCTGTCCGACCCGGCTTCGGCAGCAGCGGGCGCCTGTTGATCATCGGACGGGTGAGCCACGCCACCGCGCCGCCGGTCGGAGGTGTACGGCAGACCGAACTCCGCGCACAGCGCCCGGATCTCGGGCGCCACCTTGGCGTACCGGTTGCTCGGCATGTCCGGGTACAGGTGGTGCTCGATCTGGAAGCTGTGATTGCCGGTCCTCAGCTGGAACAGCCGCCCACCGTCGAGGTTGGCCGAGCCGAGCATCTGGCGCAGGTACCACTGGCCCAGGGTCTCGCCCTCCAGCTGGTCCGTGGTGAACACCACGGTGCCGTCCGGATTCGTGCGCCGGCACCGGCGACACCGTGCCCCCGGGCAGCGCCTGCACGGTGATCGAGACGCACCCGTCGGCCCTGTTCTCCGGGCCGGTCTCGGCGCTGGTCAGCGAGTGGCTGCGCCAGTGCCGCACACCGGACGCAGGGGCGTGCTCATCGCGCCGATCGCCGCCAGCAGGCGGGCCGGGCGGCCGGAGGAGGCGGTTCAGAACATGACATCGATACATCACAGTGCTATGTCACATTGTAAAGAAAGTAGCATGTTAAGCTATGTCACATGGCAATTGAGCTCGAAGGTGTCCAGTGGCGCACGATCGACGAGCTGGCCCGGCTGAGCGGCGTCACCGTCCGGAACATCCGCGCCTACCAGGCTCGCGGCCTCCTTCCGCCGCCGCTGGTGCAGGCTCGCACCGGCTACTACGGCCCTGACCACGAGGCCCGACTGGAATTGATCAAGGTCCTGCAGGGCGAGGGCGTCAAGCTCGACACCATCAAGAAGTTGCTGGACACCACCGGTGGCAGCACCGAGGAGGTGGTGCGGTTCATCCGCACCGTGCGCGAGCTCTTCGCCGCCGAGGAACGGCAGATCGTGTGTCTCGACGAGCTGAGCGAGCGGTTCGTCGGAGAGGACGCCGGGCAGCTGCGCCGGGCGTTGAAGCTCGGCATGCTGCTGGAGGTCGGCGAGAACCAGTACGAGGAGGTCAGCCCGCGGCTGATGGGCGCGGCGCAGGAGATGGTCGACCTGGGCATCCCGCTCAGCCGCTCGCTCGACGTGGTCGAGCAGCTGCGCAAGCACGCCGACGGCATCGCCAAGCTGTACGTGGAGCTGTTCCTCGGCGAGGTGTGGCGCCCCTTCGACGACTCCGGTCGCCCGGTCGACCGATGGCCGGACGTGTACCGGACCATCGAACAGCTGCGGAAGGTGTCCAGCGAAGCCATGCTGGCGGTCCTGCAACTCGCGGTCGCCGAGCGGCTGGACGTCACGTTCGGCCGCGACATCGTGCGCAACGTCCGCACCAGCAGCGCGGTCACCGAGCCGGCGGAGTCGCACGCCGAGCCGGCGGAGTCGCACGCCGAGCCCGACGGGTCAGCGCCCGCCCATGGCTGAACCGAGCCAGGACCTCGCCGGGGTGGGCCGGGGCTGAGCCGACCCCAGCCGGGGCGGAGCCGAGCCGGGGCCGGAACGGCCCGAGTCGAGCCGGGGCCGGAACGGCCCGAGCCGGCCCGGGCGGGAGGTCCGGGCCGGCTCGGAGATGCGCCGGTGGTCCCGGCAACCGGTTGGCGCGCGTCGCTCGTCGGGCGGGCGGCGGCCGGCGCGCCGGGGTCAGGCGGCCAGGCTGGCCAGTGCGGCGTGCACCAGCACCCGCACGCCCGCCGGCAAGGCGCGCTCGTCGAGGTCGAAGGTGGGCTGGTGCAGGTCCTTCATCGGGCCGTCGCCGGACCACACCCCGAGCCGGCCCATGGCGCCGGGCACGTGCTCGAGATACCACGCGAAGTCCTCACCACCACTGGACTGCTCCGTGCCGGTGGCCGCGTCGACCCCCAGACCGGCGACCGCTGCGTCGTGCAACAGCCCCGCGCTCAGCGCCTCGTTGTTCACCGGCGGCACGCCGCGATGGTGCTCCAGCACGTAGCCGACGCCTATCGGGGCCAGCAGGGACGCCACCAGCGAGCGGACCAGCGGCTCCAACTCCGACCAGATCGCGTGGTCGCCGGTGCGCAGCGTGCCGCGCATCACGCCGCTCTGCGGCACCGCGTTCGCCGCCTGACCGGCCTCGACCGCGCCCCACACCAGGACGGTGCCCGAGCGCGGGTCGACCCGGCGGGCCAGCAGCGCCGGCAACTGGGTGATCAGCAGGCCCAGGCCGTGCACCAGGTCGGCGGTCAAGTGCGGGCGGGAGGTGTGCCCACCCGGCGAGGTGAGCCGGATCTCCAGCAGGTCGCAGGCCGAGGTGATCGGCCCGACCCGGGTGCCCATCTGCCCGACCGGCAGCCTGGGGTCGCAGTGCAGGGCGAAGATGCGCTCCACCCCGTCCAGCGCGCCGCTGCCTACCGCGTCCAGCGCGCCACCGGGCAGCACCTCCTCGGCCGGCTGGAAGATCAGCCGGACCCGGCCGGGCAGGGAGGGGGCCTGGGCCAGCGCGAGGCCGGCGCCCAACAGCATCGCGGTGTGCGCGTCGTGCCCGCAGGCGTGCATCACGCCGGCCACCCCGGAGGCGAAGCTCAACCCGGTCTGCTCGCTCAGCGGGAGCGCGTCCAGGTCGGCCCGCAGGGCGACGCAGTGGTCGCCCCAGCCGACGTCGCAGATCAGCCCGGTACCGCCGGGCAACGCCCGGGGGGTGAGGCCGGCCTCGGCCAGCCGGGAGGCCACCAGCGCGGTGCTCAGCCGCTCCTGGTGGGCCAGCTCCGGGCGAGCGTGCAGCGCGCGACGCCAGCCGACGAGCTCGCGGTTGTGCGCGCCGAGCCAGCCGTCCAGCCATGCCGGGCCGCGACCGCGGCCCAGGTCAACCACCGGTGCGACCGGGCCGAGGGCCTGGGCCGCGAGCAGCTCGGTGCGTGCGTCGAGCACGGTCACCGGTCACCACCACCGATCCCTTGTCCATGGACACCGGCGGGGTCGGCCGCCGAACCGCCTGGGGAGCGGAACGGCCACACGAACCGGTGTCGTTGCCGACCATGGTGCAGTAGTCCGCGGGGCCACCGGAACGTCGATGCGGCATACGGCCTGATCTGGCGCCCAAGGGGTCCCCCGTTGCTGTGGGCGGCAAACCTCCGATGTAGGCGGTCGGGCGCGCACCGACGAGCGGTACGTGACGTCGCTCACCGGTAGGGTCGCCCTGGGAGCACCACCCGCGTCGATCGGCGCCGAAGCCGGACCGGGAGAATGACGAGCATGCCGGCATCCGGGAGCACCCCCGACGGCGACCCGAGGCTCGACCCGGGCGCCGACCCCCGGCGGATCGGCGGACGCTACCGGCTGACCGATGCGCTCGGCCGGGGCGCGATGGGTACCGTCTGGGCCGGTTACGACGAGGTGCTGCACCGCCCGGTCGCGGTCAAGGAGCTGCGGGTGCCGCCCGGGGTCCCGGCCGGCGAGATGGTCGCCATGCGCGAGCGGATGATGCGTGAGGCCCGCACCCTGGGCGGGCTGTCCCACCCGAACATCATCACCTTGTACGACGTCGTCGACGTCTCCGGCGATCCGTACGTCGTGCTGGAGCTGCTACCAAGCCGCAACCTCTCCGAGGTGATCGCCGAGCAGGGCCGGCTGAGCATCGGCCAGGCGGCCTCGGTCGGGCTGGCCGTGGCCGCCGCGCTGCAGGCCGCGCACCGGGCCGGGATCACCCACCGCGACGTCAAGCCGGGCAACGTGCTGGTCGCGCACGACGGCCGGATCAAGCTGACCGACTTCGGCATCGCCCGTAAGCGCGACGACCTGACGATGACCGCGACCGGTCTGGTGCTCGGATCGCCGGCTTACATCGCCCCGGAGGTGGCCGCCGGAGAGGCGGTCACCCCGGCCGCCGACCTGTGGGGGCTGGGCGCCACCCTGTTCGCCTCGGTGGAGGGGCGTCCGCCCTACGACATCGATGGCGACCCGGTGAAGACGGTGACCGCCGTGGTACACGACGCGGTGCCGCGCACCACGGTGGCCGGTCCGCTGGCCGAGGTCGTCGCCACGCTGATGGTCAAGCCGCCGGAGCAACGGGCGGCGCTGACCGAGATCCGCCGGCGGCTGCGGCCGCTGCTGGCCGACCCGGACGACCCGCTGTTCCCCGGCTCCCCCGAGGCGTACACGCTGCCACCGACCCCAGCGGTGCCCGGCGCGCCGGACACCGGCTCGTCCGCGCCGGCCCCGCCCGAGACCGGCGCCACCGACTCCGGTGCCCGTCCGCCCAGCCCCCGGACCCGGGGACACGTCACCGGCACCGGCGGCCATGGGGCGGGCACGTCGGGGGGCGGATCGTCGGGCACCGGCGCTACCCCCGCCGGGCCACCGGCGCCGCTGGCCGCCGACCCGGGTCCGCTGCCGCCCGGATGGTCCGGCCCGTCCGCCGCGGTGCCCGGGTCACCGCCAGCGCCGTCGCCGGAGCCGCCCGCCGGGGCCTTCGGGGCCGCCTCCTATCCGCGTGGTGGCTTCTCCCCCGCCACCCATCCCCGGCCCGACCAGTCGGGGTTCAGGTTCCCGATCGCGGGTTACCCGCCGGCCGGTTACCCCGCCGCATATCAGAACCCCGGGCAGCCCGGTCGCCCGCCGGCTCCGCCCGCCCGCCCGTCGGTCGCCCGCCCGCTGCCGCCCCCCGCGCCGGCGCGTCGTGGTGGTCTGACGCTGGTGCTGGCCGGGGCGCTCGCGGTCCTGGTCGGCGCCGCGGGCGGCTGGGTGGGGGCGCGTGTACTGGTCGGCCAGTCACCGCTGAGCACCTCGGTGATCAGTCCGAGCGCCGGGAGCACGGTGAGCGCACTCAAGACCCACGTGGACAACGCGGCCGTGTACGGGCCCACCGCGATGGGCTTCACGGTCGGGGTGCCCCGGGACTGGGAGGAGTACCGGCTGGCCGGCGAGGCCGACGCGGTCACCGTGCTGTTCGTCAGCCCGGACGGCTCCCGCGAGCTGCGGTTCGACCGGATCCGCGGCACCCGGACCAGCCCCGCGCAACCCGACGACTTCGTCGCCCGGCTAACGGCGGCCCGGCTGGGGGTCGCGGAGGTGAGCGTGCAGGAACGCACCGCCAACCAGATCCGTTACCGCACCGATCGGGTCGGCGCCCAGGGCACCTCCAGCCGGGTCGGCTACGTCCGGCTCATCCCGGCCGGCACCGACCTGTGGGTGGTCCAGCTGACCGTGCCCGCGGACCAGGCCGGTGACAGCAGCAGCGAGTTGTTCGGCAAGCTCGCGCAGGGCTTTGGCCCGTGACGCCGGACATGACCGGGCCGGCGGTGGCCGGCGGGCCGGCGGTGGCCGAACCCCCGGTACCCGGGTCGGAGCGCGGGCCGGAGCGGGTCGCGGCCCGGGCCGCCGCGGCGCTGGCCGAGCGCACCGGTATCGAGCGGCACGACGTGGCCGTCGTGCTCGGTTCGGGCTGGCGGCCGGCGGCCGAGGCGTTCGGCGCCGGCGACGCGGAGTTCCCGATGGGCCAGCTGCCCGGCTTCGCGGCGCCCACCGCGATGGGCCACGCGGGTACCGTGCGTTCGGTCCGGGTGGGCGGGCGCCGGGTGCTGGTGCTGCTCGGCCGCACCCACCTGTACGAGGGCCGAGGGGTCGACGCGGTAGCGCACGCCGCCCGCACGGCGGCCGCCGCCGGGTGCACCGAGCTGCTGCTGACCAACGCCGCCGGTGGCATCCACCAGGAGTACCAGGTCGGTCAGCCGGTGGTGATCGCCGACCACCTGAACCTGACCGCGCGTTCCCCGCTGACCGGAGCCCACTTCGTCGACCTGACCGACCTGTACTCGCCGCGGCTGCGGGCGATGGCGGCCACCGTCGATCCCACACTGGCCGAGGGCGTCTACGCCGGGCTGCCCGGGCCGCACTTCGAGACGCCCGCGGAGATCCGCATGCTCCGTGCGCTCGGCGCCGACCTGGTGGGCATGTCGACGGTGCTGGAGGCGATCGCGGCCCGGGCGGCCGGGGTCGAGGTGTTCGGGCTGTCGCTGGTGACCAACCTGGCGGCCGGGATGACCGGAGCCCCGCTGGACGGCGCCGAGGTCATTGCCGCCGGTGACGCGGCTGCCGGACGGATGGGCGAGCTGCTGCGCGAGCTGGTCGCCCGAGGGTGAGCGGCGCGGCCGGCGTCGGGCCACGAGCCGGCCCTGGGTTGCCGCCCGGACTCGCGGCGGCCGCCCGTCGTTGGATCGACGCCGACCCCGACCCCGCGACCCGCGCCGACCTGCGCCGCCTGCTGGCCGACGCCACGCCGGCCGATGCCACGCCGGCCGACGCCACGCCGGCCGGCACCGTCCCCGACGCCACCGTCACGGACGCCTCGGCCCTGGACACCACCGCGACGGCTCGCCCGAGCGCCGCGGACACCACCGCCGACGCCCACCGGAGCGCCGCGGACACCACCGCCGACGCCCGCCGGACCGCCGACGCCCGCCGGACCGCCGACGCTCGCCGGAGCGCCGCGCTGGCCGAGCTCACCGACCGGATGGCCGGTCCGTTGCGATTCGGCACCGCCGGGTTGCGCGGCCCGGTGCGCGCCGGGCCGAACGGGATGAACGTGGCGGTGGTCCGGCGGGCCAGCGCAGGCCTGGCCACCTGGCTCAGCCGGCAAGGTCACACCGGGGGTGTCGTGGTGGTCGGCCGGGACGCCCGGCACGGTTCGGCCGCCTTCGCCGCGGCCGCCGCCGGTGTGCTCGCCGCCACCGGGTTCGACGTCCGACTGCTGCCCGGGCCGCTGCCCACCCCGGTGCTGGCCTACGCGGTGCGTGCCCTGGCCGCGGTCGCCGGCGTGCAGATCACCGCCTCGCACAACCCGGCGCGGGACAACGGCTACAAGGTGTACCTGGGCGGGCCGGAACACGCCGGGGCCCAGCTGGTGGCACCGGCCGACGGTGAGATCGAGGCCGAGATCGCCGCCGCCCCGGCCGCCAGCGGGATCCCGGTTCCTGACCGGGACATCGACCGGGACATCGACCGGGAACTCGACGGGGACCTTCCGGTGGCAGACGTGCTGGACGGCTACCTGGCCCGGGTCGCGCAGCTGCCCCGCGGCGGCGCCCGGCGGCTGCGGGTGGCGCTGACCCCGCTGCACGGGGTGGGCGGCGCGGTGGCGGTCCGGGCGCTGCACTCGGCCGGGTTCCACGACGTGCACCTGGTGCCCGGACAGGCCGCGCCGGACCCGGACTTCCCGACCGTGCCCGTGCCCAACCCGGAGGAGCCCGGAGCCACCGACGAGCTGCTCGTGACGGCCACCAGGGTGGGCGCAGACCTGGCGGTCGCGCTGGACCCGGACGCCGACCGGTGCGCGGTGGGGGTGCCGATACCGGGCGGCTGGCGGATGCTGACCGGGGACGAGCTGGGAGCTCTGCTCGGTGAGCACCTGCTGGCCACCGGCCGGTACACCGATCCGCTGGTGGCCAGCACGGTGGTGTCGTCCGGCCTGCTGGCCGGGATCGCCGCCGCGCACGGCGCCCGGCACGTCGAGACCCTCACCGGGTTCAAGTGGATCGCCCGGGCCGGCCCCGGCCTGGTGTACGGCTACGAGGAGGCGATCGGTTACTGCGTCGATCCGGAAGCGGTGCGCGACAAGGACGGGATCGCGGCGGCGGTGCTGGCCGCGGACCTGGCGGCTACCCGGGCGGCGGCCGGCGACTCGCTGCTGGGCGCGCTGGACGAGCTGGCCCTGCGGCACGGGGTGCACCTCACCGGTGCGATGAGCCTGCGGATGGGCGCGCCGGAGATCGCGGCGGCGCTGGACCGGGTGGCCCGAGCGGGCGGCCCGGTCGAGCGGCCGGCCCCCGACGTGCTCATCCGGCGGGGCCCGGGCATCCGGGTCGCGGTCCGTCCGTCCGGCACCGAGCCGAAGCTGAAGGCCTACCTGGAGGTGGTCGAACCGGTGACCGGACCGGGCTCGCTGCCCGCCGCCCGGGACCGGGCGGCCGCCCGGCTGGCCGAGCTGTCGGTCGAGGTCCGCACCCTGCTCCTGGGCTGATCCGCCACGCCCGGCGGCGGTCCTCGAGGCGCGGTTCAGCCGGGCCCGGCCCACCCGGTGGGGCTGAGGAGGCACACTGCCGGCATGCCCACGCTGCTCATCGTGCACCACACCCCGTCGCCGGCCTGCGCGGAACTGTTCGACGCGGTGCTGCGCGGCGCGTCCGACCCGGAGATCACCGGCGTCGAGGTCGTCCGCCGGGCGGCGCTGGCCGCCACCGCGTCGGACGTGCTGGCGTGTGACGGTCTGGTGCTGGGCACCCCGGCGAACATCGGCTACATGTCCGGCGCGCTCAAACACTTCTTCGACCAGGTCTACTACCCGGTCCTCGACGATACGAAGGGCCGGCCGTACGGGTTGTACGTGCACGGGAACCTGGGCACCGAGGGCGCCGTGCGGGCCGTCGGGTCGGTCGCCGACGGGCTGGGCTGGCGGCCGGTGGTCACTCCCGTTGAAGTGACCGGGAAGCCGTCGAAATCCGACCTGGAGGCTTGCTGGGAGCTCGGCGCGACGGTCGCCGCGACCCTGGCCGACTGAGCCGGGCCGCACGCCAGCCCGCATAACACCGTTGCGCTAGCCTGCGGCCCGTGCCCAGACCGAAGCTGCACGACGATGCACTGCGGGTACGACTGCTCGAACAGGCGGTGCGCACGCTGTCCGAGGATGGCCCGGAAGGCCTGCGGCTGCGCAAACTGGCCGCCGACGCGGGCACCTCCACCACGGCGGTGTACTCGCTGTTCGGCGGCAAGCCGGGACTGCTCGAAGCCCTGTTCGACGAGGCGTTCGCCCGCTTCGGGCGGCGGCTGGCCGATGTCGCGTACACCGGCGAGCCGCGCGCCGACATGCTCGCGCTGGCGCACGCGTACCGGGCCAGCGCCTTGCACGAACCACACTTCTACCAGGTGATGTTCGGTCCGGTCGGCGGCGTGGTGAACCCCGGCCCCGAGTCCCGGGCCCGCGCGCTGGACACCTTCCGCCCGCTGGTGGAAGTGGTGAGCCGGGGGATCGACGCCGGCCTGCTGCGCGCGGAGAACCCGATGACCATCGCCAGCGCCCTGTGGGCGTGCGTGCACGGCCTGGTGTCACTGGAGTTGCGCGCGCTGCTACCGATGGACGACGGCGACCCCGCCGATCTGTACACCCGCGCCCTGCTCGCGCTCGGCGCCGGCTTCGCCCGATGAGTGGGACTGACCGCCACGGCGCGCCCGCGCCGAACTGCACTCACGGCGCGCCTGCGCCGAACTGGCGGTCACCGGCGTCGCCCAGGCCCGGGACGATGAACGCGACGTCGTTGAGCCGCTCGTCGATGCTGGCGGTGACCACCCGCAACGGCAGCCCGCAGGCCTCGAGGTGGGCCAGCCCCTCCGGCGCGGCCAGCACGCAGACCGCGGTGACGGCCGGGGCGCCCCGGGCCACCAGTAGCCGCACCGTGTGAGCCAGCGAGCCCCCGGTGGCCAGCATCGGGTCGAGCACGAACACCCGTTGTCCGGCCAGCGATTCGGGCAGCGACTCCAGGTAGGGCACCGGGGCGTGGGTTCGCTCGTCCCGAGCCACCCCGACGAACCCGGTCCGGGCGCGCGGAAGCAGCCCGAGCGCCGCCTCGGCCATTCCAAGCCCGGCCCGCAGCACCGGGACCAGCACCGGCGACCCGGCGATCCGGTGGCCGCTGGTGGCGGTCAGCGGGGTGCGGATCGGCTCCTCGGCCAGCTCGAGATCCCGGGCGGCCTCGTACACCAGCATCACCGAGAGATCGCGCAGAGCGGCCCGGAAGGTGGCGTTGTCGGTGCGCTCGTCGCGCAGGATCGACAGCCGTTCCCGGGCCAGCGGATGGTCCACCACGTGCACGTCCAGGGACCGTCGCATGGGTCCTGATCATGCCACCGGGCGGGCCCGCCGTGTCGCTGGGACGGCGACCTCCTTCAATCACGCTACGTAGTGGTAACCGCGAGCACCTGGGACTGGTGTGACTGACGGGAAACAGGAGCCGGCCCGCCTCCAAAGTCTCCTCGCGTACCCCCTAAAGTATCCCTACTGACAGTAGTGGACTGGTCGATCATGAATTCACCTGCGAGAATGCATAGCGTCTCGGCCCGGCCGGGAACGTTCGGAGGCGTGGTGTGGATCACATGGCACAGGTGGCCGCCCCGCGTCAAGTCACCCACAGTGACTCTCTGAGCTGACCCGAACGGGTGGATATCGGGCCTGAGTGACACGCTGGAGGGCCCGCCGCCGCTGTACTCAGTAGGAGCCAGTCGTCAGGAGGTGATGGGCAGTGCCGGAGAACGCAGCAGCCGACGCGGCATTGGTGGCCGCGGCCGAGCAGCTCGGTCAGTGCGATGGGTACATCGTGCTCGCTGTGGACCCGCAGACAGGTGAGGTCGACGCGCACGGGCCGTACGACGGCATGTCCGCCACGTTGAAGGCAGATCGCCTCCGCCACGAGTTCGACCAGGGTGGCCTGACCGACGTGAGCGTCGGCGTGGTCCGTCTGCACACCACCCGTTGACCCGCTATCCGGCGGGTCCGGCATTCCACGCCGGGCCCGCCGATCCGGGCGGGACCGCGCACGACGGCCTCGTCCGGACCAGGCCGCCCGCCTGACTACCCTCTCCCGGGTGGTCACTCCGAACGCCGACATCGTCCCCGTCCAGCTCTCCCTGACCTCAGGCGATCTGATCACGCTGTGGGCTCCCCGGTGGCGGGAGAACGGCGAGGACTGGGAGGCCTTCCTCGGCGACGAGGACTCGCTGTTCGTCTTCCCCGACGCCGCCGCGCTGGCCGCGTTCGTGCGGACCGTTCCCGAGCACGACCTCGCCGACCACCCCGCCTGGCCGCTCGTGCGCACCCTGCGCGCCGCCGAGCTGGTCCCGGAGGACGCGCACTGCTACGACCTCGTGGGGGTGCCCGAGGTCGCGGCCGACGACCCGGACACCTGGACCGTCGGCGAACTCGCCGAGATCGTCACCATCACCCGGGCGCTGGCCGACACCTGTGGGCTGGACGCGGTGCACGCGGTACTCGACTCGGCGCCGGGCTTCGCACTGCTCGAGCAGGGCACGTGGGCGTTCGACGGCCGGGAGGGCCGCAAGCTCTGGGTGGAGCTCGCGGACACCGTGGTCCGCCGCTGGGACGAGGTGATCGACGCGCTGGATGCGCTGGTCCACGAGCCCGAGGTGGACGCCGACGCGCTGTCCCGGGCCCGGGCGGAGCTGACCGCCACGGACCGCGCGGCCGCGCGGGGTGGTGCGACCGCGAAGGCGGAGGGCCCGACGTCGGGCGACCCTGCCGGCGGCGGTGCGGCGGCCGACGGTGCGGGAGCCGACGGACGGGAGGGCACCGAGGGGCCGGACGCCGCTGCCAGGCCGGCCACCGGGAGCTTCTGGCAGGAGGTCGGGATCGACCCGATCCTGATCGGCACCGCGCAGGGCGAGCACTACACGCTGCGCTGCTACCTCGACGAGAAGCCGCTGTTCCTCGGCTCGCGGGGACGCATCCAGGCGCTGCCGTCGGCCCGGGCGCTGGCCCGACACCTGGCCGGCGACGGCGCCAGGGACCACGACCTCGCCGCGGTCTCCACCTGGTCGGAGGTGGTCGCCGCGGCCGAGGCCGGTGAGCTCACCGTCGAGGTCGAGCCGGAGAACACCTACCTGCTCACCGGTCTGGGCGAGGACCTCGCCGACGGACCCTCGGCGATCGACCCCAACCAGCTCGACCTCGCCGTGGAACTGGTGCGCGATGTCGGCGAGTGGGCCGGGGACGACAACCCCCAGCGCGCCCTGGCCCAGTCCCAGAGCCTGGGCTGGCTGACCTCGTTCGTGCTGCGGCCCGACCCGACCCGGCTGGCCCCGAGCCCGCCGTTCGACGTCGAGGCCGGCAAGTGGAACGCGCTGGTCGACGAGCTCGTCGCCCGCCTACACCGTCCCTGACCCTGACTCCACGGCCGCGTACCAGGGCTTGATCACGTCGTTGATCAGCGTGAGCCGCTCGTCGAAGCCGATGAACGCGCTCTTCATCGCGTTGACCGCGAACCAGCGCAGGTCGGCCCAGCCGTAGTGATGCGTCTCGGCCAGCGACACCAGCTCGCTGGTCAACGAGCAGCCGGACATCAGCCGGTTGTCGGTGTTGACGGTGACCCGGAAGCGCAGCCGGGTGAGCAGCCCGATCGGGTGCTCGGCCAGTGAGCGGGCCGCCCCGGTCTGCACGTTCGACGTGGGGCACATCTCCAGCGGGATCCGCTTGTCCCGCACGTAGGCGGCCAACCGACCCAACCGCACCGTGCCGTCGTCCAGCTCCTCGATGTCATCGGTGATCCGCACCCCGTGCCCGAGCCGGTCGGCCCCGCACCACTGCAGCGCCTCCCAGATCGAGGGCAGCCCGAAGGCCTCGCCGGCGTGGATGGTGAAGTGCGAGTTCTCCCGGCGCAGGTACTCGAAGGCGTCCAGGTGCCGGGTGGGCGGGAACCCCGCCTCGGCACCGGCGATGTCGAACCCGACCACGCCGTCGTCGCGATAGCGCACCGCCAGCTCGGCGATCTCCCGGGACCGCGCGGCGTGCCGCATCGCGGTGAGCAGGCAGCCGATCCGGATCTGCCGTCCCGCGGCCGCTGCCCGCTCGGCGCCGAGCTGGAAGCCCTCCAGCACCGCTTCGACCACCTCGTGCAGCCGGAGCCCCCGCTCGAGGTGCAGCTCCGGGGCGTAACGCACCTCCGCGTACACCACGCCGTCGGCGGCCAGGTCCTCGGCGCACTCGGCGGCCACCCGGACCAGCGCCTCCGACCGCTGCAGTACCGCGACGGTGTGCTCGAAGGTCTCCAGGTAGCGCTCCAGCGAGCCCGATCCGGCGGCGGTGCTGAACCACTCGCCCAGGGCGCCCGGGTCCGTCGTCGGCAGTCGCCGGTTGCCGGCTGACTCGGCCAGCTCCAGCACCGTGCCCGGGCGCAGCCCACCGTCCAGGTGGTCGTGTAGCAGGACCTTGGGCGCGTCCCGAACGCTGTGCTCGTTCAGAACCAGCGTGTTCGGACCCAGCGTGTTCGGACCCAGCGTGTCCATTGGGCGGCGCGATACCGTGCCCGCCGACCGATCCGGGGAGGGCTGCGGGGGGTGCGCCGTCATCGTGACCACTGTAACGGCCCAGTAGCGCACACGATCGAGTGGCGCAATGCGCAATGCCGACCCGTGCGAGTGACTCTGCGCAGTTCGCTAACCTTGCGCTTGCTCCGCTCCCCCGTCCGACCGAAGAAAGCGCGCCCTCCATGAGCGACCAACACACGTTGTCCTTCGACCGGATGCGCAGCATGCTCAACCGCGCGGCCGAGATCCGCGACAGCGAGCAGCAACAGATCTTCGACTCGCTCGATGAGATCCACGCCCGGCTGGCGACCCTCGACGCCCTGGGCTCGATGCGCAAGCGGCTGGCCGAGCTGCCCGACCGGACCGAGGTGTCGGTGCTGGCCGAGCGGCTGGACGAAACCGTCGCCAAGCTCGACGCGCAGGACGTCGCGGTGGCCTCGGTGGCCCGCGCGGTCGACGCGCTGGTCGACCGGCTGGCCAAGCCGTTCGCCCAGCTCGACGGCCGGTTGGATGGGGTGGCCGGCCGGATGGAGGGCATCGCCGGCCGGATGGAGGGCCTGGACGACAAGCTCGGCGGTCTGCACAAGCGCCTCGACGACCTGGACAACCGCCTCGACCGTCACGAGCTGCGGCTGGACGGCATGCCGGCCGCGATCACCGGCCCGGTCCGGGAGCGGGTCGGCGCGGTGGAGACCGCGCTGCGCGGGCGGTTCGACGAGGTCGACTCCGGGATGCGCCACCAGCTGGAGCTGACCCGTGACGATCTGCGCAAGTCGGTCGAGGAGAGCCACGACGGGGTGCGCGCCCAGCTCGACGAGTCCGCCGGCGCCCTGCGCGACCGCCTGGAGCAGACCGGCACCGGCCTGCACGGCGCGTTGCACGCGCTCGGTGAGCGTCCCGCGGTCGACCCGACCGAGCAGCTCGACGCGCTCGCCGCGCGGCTGGACTCGCTCGCCGGCCGGGTCGAGGAGGCCAACCGCCGGCTGGACACGGTGGACAGCACCGTCGGCGCCCGCCCGGACTCCGCGTCGATGGCCGCACTGGTCACCCAGGCCAACCAGGAGTCGGAGCGGCGCAATGCCGGCCAGCTCGACGAGGCGATGGCCACCTTCGCCGAGATCATCCTCGGTCGTGGTCCGGGCACCGGCGCGGCACAGATGCCGATGCCCGCGCCTCGCCCCGCGCAGCGCCGCACCCGGGCGAAGGCGGCGACCAAGGCCCGCAACGGCGCCGTCCCGGACGATCCGGCCGACGCCGAGGTCGACGAGGCCTGATCACCCCGGGCACGTCCGCTCGCCGGCTCGGCGAGCGGAGGTGGGATGAGCCACTACGCTGCTCGGCCGTGACCCGGTTCGGCTTCCCCGCTGTCGTTGCCGCGGTGCGGCACCTGGCCGTGGTACTGCCGACCGGCGCGCTGCTGACCGGCGCGCTGCTGACCGGCGGGGGCTCGGCCGGCGCCGCCCCTCCCCCGCCGACGCCGCCGCCGGGCGCGGGCGCGACGGCCAGCCCGAACACCGGCGCAAGCCCGGCCTCGGGTCCGGCCAGCCCGGGCGCGACGGCCACCCCGGGCACGATCGCGCCACCGACGCCGGCGGGTGCATGCGTGCCGCGGACGTCCCCGCCGCCCCCGGTGGACACCTCGGAGGTCCCGCGCCCCGGCCAGCGCACGCCCGGGCCACTACCGGTGCCGGCCAGGCCGGTGGGAGGTCCGCTGCTGGGCGGATGCACCGACGTGCTGCCGCCCGGGGCGCCGACGCCGCCCTCGGTGACCGCCGCGTCGTGGGTGCTGGCCGACCTGGACACCGGCGCGGTGCTGGCCGCCCGGGACCCGCACGGTCGCCACCGCCCGGCATCCACCCTGAAGGTGCTCACCGCGCTGGTGGCCCTGCGGCGGCTGGCGCTGGACACCGTCGTCGAGGGCACCCAGCAGGACGCCGACATGCACGGTAGCCGGGTCGGCATCGGGCCGGGCGGGCGCTACACGGTGCGCCAGCTGCTCACCGGGCTGATCATGAACTCGGGCAACGACGCGGCCAACGCGCTGTCCCGCCAGCTCGGCGGGGTACCCGCGACCCTGGCCGCGATGTCGGCCACCGCCGGCGAGCTCGGCGCGCTGGACACCCGACCGGCAACCCCGTCCGGCTTGGACGGCCCCGGGATGTCCACCTCGGCTTACGACCTCGCCCTGATCTACCGGGTGGCGATGCGCGAGCCGGCGTTCGCCGAGATCAACCGGACCAGGCTGTTCGCCTGGCCGGGCTTTGGGTCCAACCCGGGGTTCGACGTCAGCACCGACAACCGTCTGCTGGCCAGCTACCCGGGAGCGATCGGCGGCAAGACCGGGTTCACCGACGACGCCCGGCACACCCTGATCGCCGCGGCGGAGCGGGGCGGGCGGCGGCTGGCGGTGGTCCTGCTGCGCGGCGAGCAGCGCCCGATCCCGATCTACCAGCAGGCCGCGCGGCTGCTCGACTACGGGTTCGCGCTGCGGCCGGGCACCGAACCGGTCGGCATGCTGGTGGACAGCCGACCGGCGGATCCGTCGACCGCCGTCCCGACCGCGGTTCGGGGGTCTAGTTCGGCCACCGCCCCGACCGAGGACCCGAACCGGGCCGCCGGGTTGGTCACCATCGGCGGCGGCGCGCTGCTCGGGATGCTGCTGTCGGTGCTGATCGCCCGCCGCCGACCGAGCGGCGAGCACACCGGTGCGGCGTCGCTGGTCGCCGATCCGGGCGAGACCGGTCGGCCCGACCCGGGCCCGACGATGCGGCCCGGGACGAGCGAGGTCGACGGGCCCGCGCTGACCGACAGGCCGCCTACCGAGCCCGCGCCTGCGCTGCCCGACGGACCACCCACCGAGCCCGCGCCGACGCTGCCCGACGGACCACCCACCGAGCCCGCGACGGCCGGGCCGGCGCTGCCCGACGGGCCGCCTACCGAGCCGATCGACCCGGCGCCGCAGCCCGGCGCTGTCGCGGTCGGCGACCGTCCGACCGAGCGGATCACCGATCTGCCGATACGTCCGGACGCGGACCACCCGACCGAGCGCATCCAGTTCGGCCCTGGACCGCCATACCCCTGACCGGCCGCGCTCAGGGAGCGCGGCGACCCGAGCGGCGCCCGCCGAGGAGCAGGCCGCCGCCGAGCAGGCCGGCCACCGCCCCGGCGCCGACCAGCCCGGCGGTGGTGGCAGGGCCTGCGCCGCCGCGCACGGTGACCTCGGTCCGGATCACCGCGGGCGGCGGTGGCTCCGGCGGCAGCAGTTGCTCGTTCTCCTTGGCGGTGGCCGCCCACGCGGTGAGGAACAGCAGGAAGCGGGACACCGTGAAGATGAACACCATGAGGCCCAGCACCGGGCCGAACAGCGCGCCGGTCGGGGAGTCGGTGACGCCGTCCAGGTAGACCACCATCACCCGGTTGATCAGCTGGAAACCGATCGCGGCGGCCACCGCCGCCTTGGCCGCGCTGCGCCAGGTGACCGGCTCGCGGGGAAGCCGGGCGATCACCCAGAGGAACACCAGCGAGCTGGCCAGCAGGCTGACCACCACCGAGGCGAGCACGATCAACGGGCTCAGCCAGGTCAGGCCACCCAACCCGAGCCATTCGACGATCGTCGGCGCGAGCCCGCCGATGGCGATCACCGCGACGGACAGCACCAGGGCGAGCCCGAGACCGAGCAGCGCCGCGAGGTCGACCAGCAGCTTGCGGACCAGCTTGGGCGGGTCGTGGCGCTGGCCCCACTGCTCGGACAGCGCCTCGCGCAGGTTGCCCATCCACCCCAGCCCGGAGTACAGCGCGACCAGCAGGCCGAGCACCCCGACCGTGCCGGCCGACTGGATCGCCGAGCTGATCACCTCGTTCAGCGTCGCGGCCAGGTCGCCGGGCACCGCCTTGGTGACCTCCGCCTGGATCTGGGTGATCATCTCCGGGTTGCTGCGCAGGAACAGCGCGGCACCGGCGAAGCCCACCATGAGCAGCGGAAACATGGCCAGGATGCTGAAGTAGGTGACGGCCGCCGCATAGTGGTCGCCGTGCCGCTCGGTGTAGCGGGCGCCGGCCCGGACCAGGTGGTCGAGCCAGTCGTGCCGGGCCCGCAGCCGCTCGAACAGCGACGGCTCCGCGGGCCGCGGGTCGTCCCCGCGCGCGGGCGGGTCAGCCTTCTTGAGCACGATTCCCCCTTCGGCGGCCGGCGAGCGGCCCAGGTCGTGACCGGGTGAGACCGGTCGGCTCAGGTGCCCGGAGCCAGGAACCCGATCCTGTCGTACACCCGCGCCAATGTCGCGCCGGCCACGTCCCTCGCCCGGGTCGCTCCGACCGCCAGCACCCGGTCCAGCTCTCCCTGGTCGGCGAGGTAGCCCTCGACCCGCGCGCGCAGCGGCTCGACGAAATCGCCCACCACCTCGGCCAGGTCCTTCTTCAGGTCACCGTAGCCCCGGCCCGCGTACTCGGCCTCCAGCTCGGCGATCTTGCGATGGGTGAGGCCGGAGAAGATCGTCAGCAGGTTGGACACCCCGGGCTTGTGCTCGGGGTCGAAGCGGATCTCCCGGTCGGCGTCGGTCACCGCCGAGCGGATCTTCTTGGCCGACACCTTCGGGTCGTCCAGCAGCTCGATGATGCCGGCCGGGCTGGAGGCCGACTTGCTCATCTTCGCCGCCGGGTCCTGCAGGTCGTAGACCTTGGCCACGCCCTGCGGGATGAACGGCTCCGGCACGGTGAAGGTGGGCGCGCCGCCGGGTGGGCCACCGGCCGGATCGAACCGGGTGTTGAACCGCTGGGCGAGGTCGCGGCTCAGCTCCAGATGCTGGCGCTGGTCCTCGCCGACCGGTACCCGGTCGGCCTGGTAGAGCAGGATGTCGGCGGCCTGCAGCACCGGGTAGGTGAACAGCCCGACGCTGGCCCGGTCGGCCCCCTGCCTGCTCGACTTGTCCTTGAACTGGGTCATCCGGCTGGCCTCACCGAACCCGGTGATACAGCCCAGCACCCAGGCCAGCTGGGCGTGCTCGGGGACCTGGGACTGCACGAACAGCGTGCTGCGCGCCGGGTCGAGTCCGAGCGCGAGCAGCTGGGCGACCGCCCGGCGGGTGCGCTGCCGCAACGCCGCCGGGTCATGCCCGGCGGTGATCGCGTGCAGATCCGGAATGAAGTAGAACGCATCGTGATCGTCCTGCAGGGCCACCCACTGCCGGACCGCACCGAGGTAGTTGCCCAGGTGGAACGAGTCGGCGGTCGGCTGGATCCCGGACAGCACCCGCGGCCGGTGGGGCGAAGACGTCATGGTGCCCGATTCTCCCAGGCCCGGGAGCCGCCGTGCGCGACCGGGCCACACGGGCGCGGCCCCGCGGCGTTTGCCACGGTCGACTCTCGAGCGCGAGTTCGACAGTAACTTCGGTCCGGCTCACGTCGGCGCTGAGCAGACTGGCGTTACTCTCGCGTCCGGGTCGGGGAATCGGAACCGGCCCGGTCGGCTGGCAGGCACCGTCCGTGCCCGCGCGGCGTGGCCGGGACGCACATAGGCTCGGGCGGTGACTGGTGCCCGCGATCCCCGGACCACCACCGTGCCGGCCGCGGAGGTCGCGCTCGGCGCCCGCCGCTGGGACGGCGGTGACCGGCTGCCGGTACTGCTCGTGCACGGGCTGTCGTCCAACGCCCGGCTGTGGGACGAGGTAGCGGCCGCGCTGGCACCGGACCCGACCGGGCCGGCACCGGACCCGACCGCGCTGGCACCGGACCCGGCCGGGCCGGCCGGGCACGGCCCGCTGCCCCACGAACCGGCCTGGCACCCGGTGCTGGCGGTCGACCTGCGCGGGCACGGCACGTCGGCCGGGGTGCCCGACCCGCCGGGATCGGACGCCACCGAGGTCGCGGTCGCCGACCTGGTGGCGGTCTGCGCTTCACTGGGCTGGCACCGGGTGCTGGTCGCCGGACAGTCCTGGGGCGGCAACATCGCGCTGCAGCTCGCGGCCCGCCACCCCGGGCTGGTCGGCGGGCTGGTGCTGGTGGACGGCGGGTGGCTACACCTGGGCGACCGCTGGCCCGACCTGGACGCGGCCTGGCGCACGCTCGCGCCCCCGGACCTCACCCGCTGGCGGGCGGCCGAGCTGCGCACGGTGCTGGCCGACGCGCACCCGGACTGGTCGAGCGAGGCGGTCGAGGCCACCCTGGCAAACCTGGAGCAGCTGCCGGACGGCGGTATCCGGCCGTGGCTGTCCCGCGAGCGCCACCGCGACCGGGTGGCCAGCCTGCTCGCCCACCGCCCCCGCGAGCTCTACCCCCTGGTGCGCTGCCCGGCGATCCTGCTGGCGGCCGGGGATCCTCCGGACGCGATGGCCCAGGAGGCCGCGGCCGCGGTGTCCCACGCATCGCTGGTGGCCTTCCCCGGCGGCGAGCACGACCTGCACGCCCAGCACCCGGGCCGGGTGGCCGAGGCGATCCTCCGGGTGGCCATCGGAGCGACCGCATGAGGCCCGGCCGGCTGGTGATCATGGGCTCCGGGGAGACCGCGCCGACCATGGTCGAGGTGCACCGCTCGGTGCTGGCCCGCACCGAGCGCATCCCCGGCGCCGGGCCGGCGCTGCTGCTGGACACCCCGTACGGCTTCCAGGAGAACGCGGACGAGCTCACCGACAAGGCGATCGCCTACTTCGGGCGCAACGTGGGCCGCACGGTCGATCCGCTGTGCTGGCGGGCCCCGCTGGACGGGCTCGACCTGGACCGGGCACTGGCGGCGGTCCGCGGCGCGCGGTGGCTGTTCGCCGGGCCGGGCAGCCCGACGTACACGATGCGGGTGTGGCACGGCAGCGGGCTGGCCGACGCGGTACGGGAGCAGATCCTCGGCGGCGGCACCGCCACGTTCGCCAGCGCGGCCGCGTTGACCGTCGGGGCGGTCACCGTGCCGGTGTACGAGGTCTACAAGTGCGGCGCCGAGCCGGTCTGGGTGCCCGGCACCGACCTGCTGCGCGAGCTGACCGGGCTGCACGCCGCGGTGATCCCGCACTACGACAACACCGAGGGTGGCACCCACTCCACCCGGTTCTGCTACCTCGGCGAACGCCGGCTGCGGCTGCTGGAGTCTCAGCTGCCGGCCGGGGCGCACGTGATCGGGGTGGACGAGCACACCGCGCTCATCCTCGACCTGGCCGGGCAAACGGCCCAGGTGCTCGGCCGCGGCGGGGTCACCGTGCGCCGCGACGGAGAGTCCCGGGTGCTGCCGGCCGGCACGGTGACCACGATCGACGACCTGGCCAGGCTGTCGGCGGGCGGGTCGGGGCCGGCTCCGGCCCATGCGACCGCGGACTCCGGCGCCGGCGGGTACCCGGATTCCGCCGGCCCGCCGGTCGGCGGCACCGGTGGCGGCCAGGGCTCCGGCGGGGTCGGCGCCAGCGGGAACGCCGCGCCGAGCACAGCGTCCGCGAGCACAGCGTCCGCGAGCACAGTGTCCGGGGTACCAGCCTCGCTCCGGGAAGCCGCCGACCAGGCCCGGAGCCGGTTCACCGGCGCGCTCGGGGCCCGCGACGCGGACGCCGCCGCGGCCGCGGTGCTGGAGTTGGAGCAGGCGCTGGCCGACTGGTCCACCGACAGCCTGCAGTCCGACGACGCCGACCACGCCCGGCGGGTCCTGCGCGGCATGGTGCTGGAACTGGCCTCAGCCGCCCGGGATGGTCTGGCCGACCCCCGGCGGCGGCTCGCCCCGCTGGTCGAGGCCCTGCTCGAGCGGCGTCAGGCGGCCCGCGACCAGCGCGACTTCACCACCGCGGACTTCCTGCGCGACCGGCTGGCCGACGCCGGGATCGACGTCGCGGACACCTCCGCCGGCTCCCGGTGGTCGCTGCGCGGCGCGTGAGTGCTCGACACTGTTCCGGCGTCACCGTGCACTCACAGGCCGCGAAGCGGCGCCGGAACCGACCTGATCCACCTGGCCGGCCGGCCCCATGACCGGCACCCGCACGCTCAGAGGTTCCCGCGTCGCGCCTGCTCGCGCTCGATGGCCTCGAACAGCGCCCGGAAGTTGCCCTTCCCGAAGCCCAGCGAACCGTGGCGCTCGATGAGCTCGAAGAACACCGTCGGCCGGTCCCCGATCGGCCGGGTGAAGATCTGCAGCAGGTAGCCGTCCTCGTCCCGGTCCACCAGCACCCCACGCGCCCGCAGATGCTCCACCGGCACCCGGACCCGACCGATCCGGGCCCGCAACGCCGGGTCGTCGTAGTACGCGTCCGGAGTCGACAGGAACTCCACCCCGGCCGCCCGCAGCGTGTCCACCGCGCCCAGGATGTCCGAGGTGGCCAGCGCGACGTGCTGCACCCCGGCGCCCCGGTAATAACGCAGGAACTCCTCGATCTGGGACGGGCGCCGACCCGGGGCCGGCTCGTTGAGCGGGAACTTCACCCGGCGCCGGCCGTCGGCCACCACCTTGCTCATCAGCGCGGAGTACTCGCCGGTGATGTCGTCGCCGACGAACTCGGCCATGTTGGTGAACCCCATGACCCGCCGGTAGAACTCCACCCAGCGGTCCATCCCGCCGAGCTCTACGTTGCCGACCACGTGGTCGACCGCCTGGAACACCCGCCGGCCGCGACCGGGATCCGAGCGGGGCACGAAACCGGGCAGGTGGGGGCCGCGGTAGTGCGAGCGGTCGACCAGGGAGTGCCGGGTGGCGCCGTAGGTGGCGATGGCGGCGCTGCGCACGGTGCCGAACTCGTCGGTCTCGTCGTGCGGCTCGACCAGCACCCGCGCTCCCCCGGCCCGGGCGTGCGCCACGCAGCGGTCGACGTCGGCCACCCGCAACCCGATGTCGACCACGCCGTCCCCGTGCGCACGGTGGTGGTCGGCGAGCGGGCTGTCCGGATCGGCTGCGCCGGTCACCACGAACCGGACCCCGCCAGAGCGCAGCACGTATGCGTGGTGGTCGCGGTAGCCGGTCTCCGGGCCGCGGTAGGCCACCAGTTCCATGCCGTAGACCCGGCGGTAGTGCGCTGCGGTCTGGCCGGCGTTGCCGACCACCCAGACCAGCGCGTCCCAGCCGGTCACCGGGAACGGGTCGGGGGTCTGGGTGCCGGATGCGCGGCCGGTCACGGCGAGGGTCATCCCGTCATGGGACGCCGGCCGCCGCCGACTGCGCAACAAGTCCACCGGATGCTGGTCATACTGACCACCGGAACTCGCCGTGACCCGACGGAGGTGTGCGGGATGCCCAGCTCGCCGATCACCCTCGACGACCTGGACCTGGCTCTGCTGTCCGCGCTGCGCGAGCATCCCCGGGCGGGCGCGCTGGAGCTGTCCCGCCTGGTCCGGGTGGCCCGGGGCACCGTCGGCGCGCGGCTGCGGCGGCTCGAGGAGTCCGGGGTGATCACCGGGTACGGCCCGGAGGTGGACCTGGCCGCCGCCGGCTACCCGGTGCAGGCGTTCGTCACCTGCGAGATCGCCCAGGGCGCGCTGGAGCAGATCGCCCGCGACCTGGAGGCCATCCCCGGGGTGATCGAGGCCTACGCCACCACCGGCACCGGCGACGTGCTGTGCCGGATCGCCGCCGCCTCGCACGCCGACCTGCAGGAGACCCTGCTGCTGCTCAACCACTCCAGCGCGATCGACCGCTCGACCAGCGTGATCGCGCTGACCACGGTGGTCGCCCACCGGGTGCTGCCGCTGCTGGCCCGCGACCGCGCGGGCGGACCGGGCCGCGCGCCGGCCTACCGCCGAGGCTGACCGGGCCCGGCTGCACCGGGCTCCGCACCGGGTGGCTCGCCGAGGTCGCGCAGCCGCACCACGCTGGAATCCAGGTCGATGTCCCACTGCTGCCCGACCGGCTGCGCGTCGCCGTCCTCACCGCTCTCGTCGCGGATCTTGCGCCCGGGGAACAGCTCTCCCAGCATGCCCATCCCGCCACGATATCGGACCGCGGCTGTGCCGGGTCAGACGATGGTCAGCGGCAGCGGGGCATGCGCACCGGCGGCCGGACGCAGCCGATCGGGCGTGCCGGTGTAGGTGGTGCTGCGTTGCCGGACGGGGCGCCCGGCGTCCCGCGCGATCGCGGACAGCTCGGCGACGGTGCGGGCCGAACCGTTCTCCGAGCCGGCCATCCGGCTGATCGTCTCCTCCATCAGCGTGCCGCCCATGTCGTCGGCGCCGCCGCGCAGGATCTCCGCCGAGAGCCGGTCGCCGAGCTTCACCCAGGAGCACTGGACGTGGTCGATCCGCCCGTGCAGGGCCAGACGGGCGAAGGCGTGCACCGCGCGGTTGTCCCGCTCGGTCGGCCCTGGCCGGGCCAGCCCGGCCAGGTAGATCGGTGCGTTGTGGTGCACGAACGGCAGCGGCACGAACTCCGTGAACGACGCGGCACCGGCCGCCAAGGAGCGGTCCTGCACCGAGGCCAGGGTGCGCAGGTGGCCCAGCCAGTGCCGAGGCTCGTCGACGTGGCCGTACATCATGGTCGACGAGCTCGGGATGCCCAGCTCGTGCGCGGTGGAGACCACCTCGATCCACTGGGCTGCCGGCAGCTTGCCCTTGGTCAGCACCCAGCGGATCTCGTCGTCCAGGATCTCCGCCGCGGTGCCCGGGATGGAGCCGAGCCCGGCTTGCTTCAGCTCGGCCAACCAGTCCCGGATCGACACCCCGGCCTTGGCCGACGCGGACACGATCTCCATCGGGGAGAAGGCGTGCACGTGCATGCCGGGGACCGCCGCGTGCACCGCGCGCACCAGCTCGGCGTAGAACGTCACCGGCAGCGCGGGGTCGATGCCGCCCTGCATGCAGACCTCGGTGGCGCCCTGCGCGGCCGCCTCGACGGCCCGGCCGGCGACCTCGTCCAGCGAGAGCCGGAACGCGTCGGCATCGCGCTCGCGCTGGGCGAACGCGCAGAACCGGCATCCCACGTAGCACACGTTGGAGAAGTTGATGTTGCGGTTGACCACGTAGGTGACCTCATCGCCGACCACGTCCGCCCGCAGCTGGTCGGCCAGCCGGCACAGCTCGTCCAGCGCCGGCCCGTCGCAGGTCAGCACGGCCAGCGCGGCGGCCTCGTGGGCCGGGTCGAGCAGCGCGGCCGGGTCGTCGGCGGCCAGCCGCAGCCCGGCCCGGACGTCGGCGTCCAGCCGCTCGGGGCCGCCGGCTTCCTGGATGCCCGCCAGCTCGGCGCGCAGCTCGTCCCAGTCGCCGTACACCGAGTCGAAGTCGCCACGCCGATCGCCGGTGCGCCCGGCCTGGTCGATCGCGGTGTGCAGGTCGGTCCGCCCGGACGATGCGTACCCGCCGTCCGGCTCCTGCCAGGGCCGGCCCTCGAGGACGGCGTCCTCGTTCGCCAGGCCGGTCGCGGGGTCGGCCAGCGCGGCGACGTGGCCGTGCAGCCGGGTGTCGATCCAGGGCGAGCCGGCCAGCACGTAGCCCGGATAGGCGGTCAGCCGCTCACGCAGCGCGAACCCGGACTCGGCCGAGCGCGCGGCCAGCTCGTCGATGGCCGGCCAAGGGCGTTCGGGGTTGACGTGGTCGGCGGTCACCGGCGACACCCCGCCCCAGTCGTCGATCCCGGCGCGCAGCATCAGGCCGAACTCGGTGCCGACCAGGTTCGGCGGGGCCTGCAGCCGTGTCTTCGGGCCCAGCACGATCCGGGCGACCGCGATGGTGGCGGCCAGTTCGTCCAGCTCGGCATCCGGCATCCCGGCCATCGCGGTGTCCGGCTTGGCCCGGAAGTTCTGCACGATCACCTCCTGCACGTGCCCGTGCGCGCGGGCGACCGACCGGATCGCGAACAGCGACTCGGCCCGCTCGGTCCGGGTCTCGCCGATGCCGATCAGGATGCCGGTGGTGAACGGCACCCCCACCCGGCCGGCATCGGTCAGGCACCGCAGCCGCACCGCGGGGTCCTTGTCCGGGCTGGCGTAGTGCGGCCCGCCAGGATCTGCCCATAGCCGGGTTGCGGTGGTCTCCAGCATCATGCCCATCGACGGGGCCACCGGCTTGAGCCTGGTCAGCTCCGCCCAGGACAGCACCCCCGGGTTCAGGTGCGGCAGCAGACCGGTCTCCTCCAGCACGGCGATCGCGCAGGCCCGCAGGTAGTCCAGCGTCGAGCCGTAGCCGCGCGCCTCCAGCCACTCGGCGGCGGCCGGCCAGCGGTCCTCCGGCCGGTCGCCCAGGGTGAACAGCGCCTCCTTGCACCCCGCCGCCGCGCCCGCCCGGGCGATCTCCAGCACCTCGTCGCGCTCCAGGAACGCCGCCGGCAACCGGTGCGGCACGGTGGCGAAGGTGCAGTAGTGGCAGCGGTCGCGGCACAGCCGGGTCAGCGGGATGAACACCTTGCGGCTGTAGGTCACCACCCCCGGTCGGCCGGCGTCCAGCAGCCCGGCATCGCGTACCCGGCCGGCCACCGCGAGCAGCTCGTCCAGGTCCGGCCCCCGGGCGGCCAGCAGCACCGCCGCCTCGGCGACGTCGAGGCTCACCCCGTCGCGGGCCCGGCGCAGCGCGCGACGCACGGCGGAGGCCGACGGGGCGGGCTCGGGCGGGGTGATCAGAGGGGCCACCCCCCGACAGTAAGCCTGTCCGGCGCCCCGGGCGATGTCGCCTCCGGCACCGACACCCCGGGCCCGGTCAGCTCGGGGTGCACCGGTCGGCCGGCGGCAGCGGCTTGAGGTACTGGTCGGAGGCCCACTCGCCGGTGGTCAGCTGCCGGTAGCCGTTGCGCACGGTGGTGGACGCAGGCCGGATGTCACCGCGCTCGAGGTAGACCGAGATGTTCGGGCCCGGTTCAGGTTCGGCGCGCAGCGGCAGCCTCTCGGCGGTGACCTGGACCCGGCAGGCCGACGAGGCCACGTCGGTCGTCACGCGTCCCTGGTCGTACAGCGCCGCGACCCCGATCAGCAGGCCCAGGCCCAGCGAGAACAGCCAGGTGCGGGTGAAGGGCTTGTCCGACTTGGGCCTTTTCCACGGGATCTTCGGCCAGAACGGCACCTCGGTACTCCGCCCTCCAGCAAACGCTTCGACATCGTCTTGCGACAGGGGGGACGCTACCGCGGTGGGCCGTGTCCGGACGCGCCGTCAGGGCTGGGCACGTATAGCGTGTCGGACGCAACCGTCCCCGAGACAGGCAGGCCAGAAGCAGCGATGAAGGTCATCTACACCTACACCGACGAGGCGCCGGCGCTGGCGACCCACTCGTTCCTGCCCGTCATCCAGGCGTTCGCCGGCAAGGCCGGGGTCGACGTCGAGATCCGGGACATCTCGCTCGCCGGTCGGATCCTGGCCCAGTTCCCGGACCGACTGAACGCCACTGGCGGGCCAGACCAGGTGGTGCCCGACTCGCTGGCCGAGCTCGGCGAGCTGGCCCGGACGCCGATGGCCAACATCATCAAGCTGCCCAACATCAGCGCTTCGATCCCCCAGCTCAAGGCCGCGATCAAGGAGCTGCGGGATGCCGGCTACGACGTGCCGGAGTACCCGGAGAACCCGGCGAGCGACGAGGAGAAGGCCGCCCGGGCCGCCTACGACGCGGTGAAGGGCAGCGCGGTCAACCCGGTGCTGCGCGAGGGCAACTCCGACCGCCGGGCGCCGGCGTCGGTGAAGAACTTCGCCCGCAAGCACCCGCACTCCATGGGCGCCTGGTCGCCGGAGTCGGCCTCGCACGTGGCGACGATGTCCGACGGCGACTTCCGGCACTCGGAGACCTCGGTCACCTGCGACGAGGTGACCGAACTGCGAATCGAGCACGAGGACGCGGCCGGCACGGTGACCGTGCTGAAGCCGTCACTGAAGGTCCAGGCCGGTGAGATCGTGGACGCCGCGGTGATGCGGCGCGCGGCGCTGGCGGAGTTCCTGGCCGCGCAGGTGGCCGACGCCCGGGACCGGGGTGTGCTGTTCTCGGTGCACCTCAAGGCCACGATGATGAAGGTCTCCGACCCGATCATCTTCGGGCACGCGGTGAAGCAGTACTTCGCCGATGTGTTCGCCGAGTACGGCGACGACCTCGCCTCGGTGGGTGCCGACCCGAACGACGGCCTGGCCAGCGTGATCACCGCGCTCGGGAACCTGCCGGCGGACAAGGCCGGCGCGATCAACGCGGCCATCGCCGCCGCGTACGAGTCCGGCCCGTCACTGGCCATGGTCGACTCCGACCGCGGCATCACCAACCTGCACGTGCCCAGCGATGTGATCATCGACGCGTCGATGCCGGCCGCGATCCGCACGTCTGGCCAGATGTGGAATGCCGCGGGCGACCTGCAGGACACCAAGTTCGTCATCCCGGACTCGTCCTACGCCCCGCTCTACGCCGAGACGGTGGCGCACTGCCGCGAGCACGGTGCGTTCGACCCCACGACCATGGGCACCACGCCGAACGTGGGGCTGATGGCGCAGAAGGCCGAGGAGTACGGCAGCCACGACAAGACCTTCGAGATCGCGGCGGACGGCACGGTGCGGGTGGTGCGTGCCGACTCCGGTGAGGTGCTGCTCTCCCACGAGGTCTCGGCCGGTGACATCTGGCGGGCCTGCCAGACCAAGGACGCGCCGATCCGCGACTGGGTGCGGCTGGCGGTCGAGCGGGCCCGGGCCAGCGGCGCGCCGGCGGTGTTCTGGCTGGACGAGACCCGCGGCCACGACGCCGAGGTGCTCAAGAAGGTCCGGGCCTACCTGCCCGAGCACGACACCTCCGGACTGACCATCGAGATCCTCCCGGTGGCCGAGGC
>JBQTKB010000030.1:0-70906 GCA_052386505.1 Pseudonocardia sp. | reverse complement strand
GGGGCCGATCGGCACTGTACCGGGGGATCCAGTGCCGATCGGCCCCAGCGAGCAACCCGTCAAGGATGCCACACCGTCATGCGGCTACCCCAGTCGGGGGTGGATTGCGGTCGATCTACTTGTTGATCTTGACGACCCGGCCCGCGCCGACGGTGCGGCCGCCCTCGCGGATGGCGAAGCGCAGGCCCTCCTCCATGGCGATCGGCTGGATCAGCGCGACCGTCATCTCGGTGTTGTCGCCCGGCATGACCATCTCGGTGCCCTGGGGGAGGGTGACCACACCGGTCACGTCGGTGGTCCGGAAGTAGAACTGCGGGCGGTAGTTGTTGAAGAACGGCGTGTGCCGCCCGCCCTCGTCCTTGGCCAGGATGTAGACCTGGGCCTCGAAGTCGGTGTGCGGGGTGGTGGTGCCCGGCTTCACCACGACCATGCCGCGCTCCACGTCCTCGCGCTTGATGCCGCGGATCAGCAGACCCACGTTGTCACCGGCCTGGCCCTCGTCGAGCAGCTTGCGGAACATCTCAATGCCGGTGGCGGTGGTCTTCATCGACTTCTCCCGGATTCCGACGATCTCCACCTCCTCGTTCACCTTGACGATGCCGCGCTCCACCCGACCGGTGACCACGGTGCCGCGGCCGGTGATGGTGAACACGTCCTCGACCGGCATCAGGAACGGCTTCTCGACGTCACGCACCGGCTCCGGCACGTTCTCGTCGACCGCGTCCATCAGCTCGAGCACGGACTGGCCCCACTCGGCGTCGCCCTCCAGCGCCTTCAACGCGGAGACGCGGACGATGGGCAGGTCGTCGCCCGGGAACTCCTGCGAGCTGAGCAGCTCACGGACCTCCAGCTCGACGAGCTCCATAATCTCCTCGTCGTCGACCATGTCGGCCTTGTTCAGCGCGACCACGATGTAGGGCACGCCGACCTGGCGGGCCAGCAGTACGTGCTCGCGGGTCTGCGGCATCGGGCCGTCGGTGGCCGCGACCACCAGGATGGCGCCGTCCATCTGCGCCGCACCAGTGATCATGTTCTTGATGTAGTCGGCGTGCCCGGGGCAGTCGACGTGCGCGTAGTGGCGCTTCTCGGTCTGGTACTCGACGTGCGCGATGGAGATGGTGATACCGCGCTGGCGCTCCTCGGGAGCCTTGTCGATCTGGTCGAACGCCGACGCCTCGTTCAGGGTCGGGTACTTGTCGTGCAGAACCTTGGTGATAGCCGCCGTCAGCGTGGTCTTGCCGTGGTCGATGTGACCAATGGTGCCGATGTTGACGTGCGGCTTGGTCCGCTGGAACTTCGCCTTCGCCACTGCAGGGTCCTCCTGGACTCGTGTTCTTCGTTCTCCGCCATGCTGACGGCAGGTCTCTGGTGTTCCGTCGAGCGGGTCGGGACGCTACTCGGCCCGACCCGACCGACGTGATCTGGGGGTTTTACTCGCCCGTGGCCTTCGCTGTGCACACTGCTCGGCCCCGGGCTCGCTCCGCTCCTCGCTCGCTGGCGCTCACTGCGATGCTCACTCGCCCGTGGCCTTCGCGATGATCTCCTTGGCCACGTTGGTCGGGACCTCCGCGTAGGAGTCGAAAACCATCGAGTAGTTCGCCCGGCCCTGGGTGCGCGACCGCAGGTCGCCCACGTAACCGAACATCTCCGAGAGCGGGACCATCGCCTTGACCACCCGGCTGCCGGCCCGCTCCTCCATGGCCTGGATCTGGCCACGACGGGAGTTGAGGTCGCCGATCACGTCACCCATGTAGTCCTCGGGCGTGGTGACCTCGACGGCCATCATCGGCTCGAGCAGCGCCGGACCGGCCTGGCGGGCCGCTTCCTTGAGCGCGATCGAGCCGGCGACCTTGAACGCCATTTCCGAGGAGTCGACCTCGTGATAGGCACCGTCGATCAGGGTCAGCTTGATGCCGACCAACGGGTAGCCGGCCAGCACGCCGTACTGCATGGCGTCCTGCGCCCCGGCGTCCACCGAGGGGATGTACTCCCTCGGGATCCGGCCGCCGGTGACCTTGCTCTCGAACTCGTAGAGCGCACCGTCCCCGGTGCTCAACGGCTCGAGGGTGATGATCACCTTGGCGAACTGGCCGGAACCACCGGTCTGCTTCTTGTGCACGTAGGTGTACTTCTCGACCGTCCGGGTGATGGTCTCGCGGTAGGCCACCTGCGGCTTGCCGATGTTGGCCTCGACCTTGAAGTCCGACTTCATCCGGTTGACCAGCACCTCGAGATGCAGCTCACCCATGCCCTGGATGATGGTCTGTCCGGTCTCGTCGTCCTGGTTGACCCGGAAGGTCGGGTCCTCCTCGGCGAGCTTCTGGATGGCCGTGCCGAGCTTCTCCTGGTCGGCCTTGGTCTTCGGTTCGATGGCCACCGAGATGACCGGCTCCGGGAAGGTCATCGACTCCAGCACGATCGGGTGCTGCGGGTCGCACAGAGTGTCGCCGGTGGTGGTCTCCTTGAGCCCGATCACCGCGTAGATGTGACCGACCAGGGCCTCTTCGACCGGGTTCTCCTTGTTGGCGTGCATCTGGAAGATCTTCCCGATGCGCTCCTTGCGCTCCTTGGTGGAGTTGATCAGCTGCGCGCCGGCCGGCACCCGACCCGAGTACACCCGGATGTAGGTGAGCTTGCCGAAGAACGGGTGCACTGCGATCTTGAAGGCGAGCGCGGAGAACGGCTCCTCCCGCGTGGGCTTGCGGGAGGCGGGAGTCTCCCCGTCCGGCAGCAGGCCCTCCACCGGGGGCAGGTCGAACGGCGCCGGCAGGTAGTCGATCACAGCGTCGAGCATGGGCTGGACGCCCTTGTTCTTGAACGCCGATCCGCACAGCACCGGGTAGGCGATCCGCTCGTTCACGATCTTCCGGACACCGTGCTTGATCTCGGCGACCGAGATCTCCTCGCCACCGAGGTAGCGCTCCATCAGGTCGTCGTCGGTCTCCGCGACGGCCTCGAGCAGCTTCTCCCGGTATTCGGCGGCCTTGTCGACCAGGTCGGCCGGGATCTCCTCGACCGTGTAGTCCTCCCCGATCGCTACCTCGCCGCGCCAGGTCAGCGCCCGCATCTCGACCAGGTCGACGACACCGGTGAACTCGCTCTCCGAGCCGATGGGCAGCTGCAGGGGCAGCGGCTTGGCTCCCAGACGCTCGGCGATGGTGCGCACGGTGAAGTAGAAGTCGGCGCCCAGCTTGTCCATCTTGTTGACGAAGCAGATGCGCGGGACGTCGTACTTGGTGGCCTGCCGCCAGACCTGCTCGGACTGCGGCTCGACCCCCTCCTTGCCGTCGAACACCGCGACCGCGCCGTCCAGCACGCGCAGGTTGCGTTCCACCTCCACGGTGAAGTCGACGTGACCCGGCGTGTCGATGATGTTGATCTGGTGGTCTTTCCAGAAGCAGGTGGTGGCGGCCGAGGTGATGGTGATGCCGCGCTTCTGCTCCTCCTCCATCCAGTCCATCGTGGCGGCGCCGTCGTGCACCTCACCGATCTTGTAGTTGATCCCGGTGTAGTACAGGATCCGCTCGGTGGTGGTGGTCTTGCCGGCGTCGATGTGCGCCATGATGCCGATGTTGCGCACTCGGCTGAGGTCGCTCAGGACTTCTTGAGCCATGGTCGTACTCCCCCCTCTCAGGGCGGACACGGTGGGATCGTCCCCGTGGGCGGGTCGTGGGTCAGAGTTCTCGGTCGGACGCGGAGTCCGTCACCAGCGGTAGTGGGCGAACGCCTTGTTCGACTCGGCCATCTTGTGGATGTCCTCGCGCCGCTTGACGGCGGCCCCCAAGCCGTTGCTGGCGTCCAGCAGCTCGTTCATCAGCCGCTCGACCATGGTCTTCTCTCGGCGCGCCTTGGCGAAGGTGACCAGCCAGCGCAGGCCCAGCGTGGTCTGCCGGACCGGACGTACCTCGACCGGCACCTGGTAGGTGGCGCCACCGACCCGGCGGCTGCGCACCTCGAGCGCGGGCTTGACGTTGTCCAGCGCACGCTTCAGCGTGACCACCGGGTCGGTGCCGGTCTTGTCCCGGCAGCCCTCCATCGCGGCATACACGATACGCTCGGCGATCGACTTCTTGCCGTCCACCAGCACCTTGTTCACCAGCTGGGTGACCAGCGGCGAGCCGTACACCGGGTCGGACACCAGCGGGCGCTTCGGCGCGGGACCTTTGCGCGGCATGTCAGCTCTTCTCCTTCTTCGCGCCGGACCGGCTGCGAGCCTGCTTGCGGTTGCGGACGCCCTGGGTGTCCAGTGAACCGCGAATGATCTTGTAGCGGACGCCGGGGAGGTCCTTCACCCGGCCACCGCGCACCAGCACGATCGAGTGCTCCTGCAGGTTGTGACCCTCACCGGGGATGTAGGCGGTGACCTCGATCTGGCTGCTGAGCCGGACACGGGCGACCTTGCGCAACGCCGAGTTCGGCTTCTTCGGCGTCGTGGTGTACACGCGGGTGCAGACTCCCCGACGCTGGGGGCTTCCCTTCAGCGCGGCGGTCTTGGTCTTGGCGACCTTGTCCTCGCGTCCCTTGCGGACCAGCTGCTGGATCGTGGGCATGAACCGGCTACTTCTTCCCGTCGGCGGTATTGCTCGTGGCTTGTGTGTCAGTGCGTGGCATGTGTGGTCGTGCTGTTTCCTGCGGTGCTGCGTGCGGTGCGGTGCGGTGGAACTGCGCCCGGACGCGGGTGACATCCGTCCCCCGAGGTCGGGCGTGTCGCCGCCGGGATCTGCCGCCGCGACACAGCTGCGACACTCCGGGGTGACCCGCGATCCCGTGCCGGCGGGCCCGCACCAAGGCGGGCGACGCGGTGACGGACACGCGGCGTAACCCGACATGGCCGGGCACTAACCGCAAGGATACCCGGCCCGTTTCGCGAGGGTCAAAACGGGTCGGTACACAGGTCGTACCGCTGCCTGGCAGGCGGCCGGCAGCCGCATCGGGGTCCTGCCTGGCAGGGTGCCCGAACACGCGGCGCTCCGCAAGGACCCGCGGTCCCCGCGTCCCCGATCGGCGACCCCGTCGGGCGGCGGGGCCGGCCCAGCGGTCCGTCGGACACGTCGGCCGGTGCGGGCAGGCTTGGGGCCATGATGACGCTGTGCTGTGATCGGCGCCGCCGGTGCGCCGGTCGGTCGTCGCTGGTCACCGGTTCGGCCCAGCCGGAAGGCCGGTCAACCCTCCCGCAGCCGCCCGCCCGCCAGGGCGCCGAGGTCGACGGCGTCCAGCGTGGTCACCACCAGGTCGGCCCGCTCGGCCTCGAGCAGGTGCGCGTCGTCGTGCCGAGCCAGGCCGATCGCCGCCATCCCGCCCGCCTTCGCCGCCCGCACCCCGCTCGGGGCGTCCTCTACCACGAAGCAGGTGTCGGGCGCGGCGTCGAGCTCGGCGGCGGCGGCCAGGAAGATGTCCGGAGCCGGCTTACCGTGCGCAAACTCCCGGCCGGAGGTGTCGGCGTCGAACACCTCGCGCAGGGTGAGCCCGGGCCGGACGTCCCAGTCCCGGCCACTGCGCTCGGCGAACTCGTCCAGCCGGATCTTGCCCAGCAGCAGGCCGGCGTTCTTCGACGACGACGCTGCGGCGATGCGGACACCGGACCGCTTGACCGCGAGTACGAAGCCCAGCGCGTCGTCGAATGCGGTGAACTCGCCGGCCTCGATCAGCCGGACCACCATCTCCTGCTTGTACGCGCCGTACTCCTCGGTGCGAGCGTCGAGATCGGGCACGCCGAAGAACTCCAGCACGGCCCGGGCCCCGTCACCACGCGGCCGCCCGGACACCCGCTCCTGGTAGACCCGGGAGGTGAATCGCTGCGGCGCCCACGAGGTGCGCCCGGCCATGTCGGCCCACTGGCCCTCCATCAGCTCGCGCAACGCATCTCGCCACGCGCGTTCGTGCGGAGAGTCGACCAGCACCCCGTCGACATCAAAGATCGCACCCTGAAAGCCCACCCGCCCAGCCTGCCATTTCCGCCCCGCTCCGGCCCGCTCGGACGGGATGCGGCGAACCGCGCCACCCGCCGGGGTGCGTGGCGGGACTCGCGGACCCGAAGTGCGACTCGCCGGTGGGTCAGCGGGCCAGGGAGTGCAGTAATTCCTGGACCTCGTCGACGTCGTTCAGGCGGAAGTCCGCGCGGGTCTCCCGGTCGAGCGCCGACGGGTCGCCCACGTACACCCCCACCCCCAAGCCGTGCAGCGCGCGGAACGCGTCCTCGTCGGTCACGTCGTCGCCCAGGTAGACCGGTGCCACGTCTGGCCCGGACAACCCGAGCACGTCGAGCAGGTAACCGACCGCGGCGCCCTTGTGCCAGTCCAGCTTGGGTTGCAGCTCGTACACCATCTTGCCGGGGGTGACCTTCAGCTCGTCCGGTCGCTCGGCGACCAACCGTTCGACCAGGTCGGACACCCGGTGCCGGTCGGGCCCGGGCACGTGCCGGTAGTGCACGGCGACCGACGCCCGCTTCGGCTCGATGCCGACGCCGGCAAGCTCGACCAGCTCGGTGCGCAGCCTCCCGGTGATCTCCTCGACCAGGTCCTCGTATCCCGAGGCCGCCGTGTGCTCCAGTGTCCCCCGCTCCGGGTGCCAGATGTCGAAGCCGTGGCTGCCGGCCACCACGAGGTCGTCGAGCCCCATCAGCTCCTGCACCACCGCCCGGTCACGCCCGCTCACCACGCAGACCGGGCACCGACCGGCGAGTTCACGGACCACCCGACGCATCTGCCGGGTCATCCGGGCGTCCTCGGGCCGCTCGACGATCGGCGTGAGCACCCCGTCGTAGTCCAGAAAGACCGCCGGACGGCGTCCGCCGAGCGCGCGGTCGAACGCGGCGCGGTCACGCAGCGCGTGCGGCAATCCACGAGTGGTCACGGCCGGCACCCTACGGCGACGTCGATCCCGCTGCCGGCCGGCACACCAGCTCGACGAACGGACGGAGCCATTCCCCGCGCGGTGTCTACACACCGGAACGGCGCGCCACTGACGTCACTCTGCGGAACCTAATCTCGGAGTGCCTCGGCGCATTGGTGTCCAGCTACCTCCGCATAAGTGATGAACGATGCTTCATTTGGCCCTCATCGGCACTCCATGTAGCCGAGCAATCCTCATCAGTGTCAGGCACGACACAGTTTCAACCAGGGAGGATTAGCATGCAGCGCAAGTTGACGGTGGTCGCGGTGATGGTGGCTGGCCTGCTGAGCATGGGCGTCAGCCCGGCGCTGGCCAGCCCGCTCGACGGCATCGACAACGGTGTCGACAAGGTCGCCGACGGCGGCGAGGGTGCGCTCGACAAGGCAGCCGACGGCGGCGAGGGCGCCGGGGACAAGATCGTCGACGGTGGCGAGGGCGCGCTGGACAAGGCGGCCGACGGCGGCGAGGGCACGCTCGACAAGGTGCTCGACGCAGACGTTGTCGACTGAGGCGCAACAGCACGCGGCAGCAACCCCCGTTCCGACCTTCGGAACGGGGGTTGCCGTCGAGCGGTCACACCCGGGGATGGCGGCCCCGGCTGCCGGTCGCGGTTACCTAGCGGTAGTCGCGGCCGAAGTCGTAGTCGTCAAGCGGCACGGCGGCACCGGTGCCGGTACCGAACACGTCGGGGGCGTAGTACCCGTCGTCGTAGTTCGGCAGGGCGTAGGCGGCCGCGCGGGCCTCCTCGGTGGGCTGAACCTCGATCTTGCTGTACCGGTTGATACCGGTCCCGGCCGGGATCAGCTTGCCGATGATGACGTTCTCCTTGAGCCCGACCAGCTGGTCGCGCTTTCCGTTGATCGCTGCATCGGTGAGGATCCGGGTGGTCTCCTGGAACGACGCCGCGGACAGCCAGGACTCGGTGGCCAGCGACGCCTTGGTGATGCCCATCAGCACCGGGCGACCGGAGGCCGCCTCGCCGCCCTCGGCCACCACCCGCCGGTTGACCGTCTCGAAGTCGGCCCGCTCGGCCAGGGAACCGGGCAGGAACTCGGTCGCGCCGGAGTCGATGACGGTCACCCGGCGCAGCATCTGCCGGACGATCACCTCGACGTGCTTGTCGTGGATGTCCACGCTCTGCGTGCGGTACACCTTCTGCACCTCACGCACCAGGTGCAGCTGCACCTCGCGCGGCCCCATCACCCGGAGCACCTCGTGCGGGTCGGCGGTGCCCTCCAGCAGCAACTGCCCGACCGACACGTGGTCGCCGTCGGCGAGCGGACGCTCCTCGCCGTCGACCACGGTCATCGCCAGCCACTGCCGCTTGGACAGCTTCTCGTAGATGATCTCCTCACCGCCGTCGTCCGGGATGAGGGTGATCTTCCAGAACTTCTCGCCGTCCTCGATCTGGATCCGGCCGTCGACGTCCGCGATCGGCGCCTTGCCCTTGGGCACCCGGGCCTCGAACAGCTCCTGGACCCGGGGCAGACCGGTGGTGATGTCGTCGCCGGCCACGCCGCCGACGTGGAAGGTACGCATGGTCAGCTGCGTACCGGGCTCACCGATCGACTGGGCGGCCACGATGCCGACCGCCTCGCCGACGTCCACCAGCTTGCCGGTGGCCATCGAGCGGCCGTAACACATCGCGCAGATCCCGGTGGCGGACGCACAGGTCAGCGCGCTCCGCACCTTGATCGTCTCGACCCCCGCGGCGACCAGCCGGGCCAACGCCGGGTCGCCCAGGTCATCGCCCTTACCGATCAGCAGGTTGCCGTCGGCGTCGCGGATCTCCTCCTGCGAGCAGCGCGCGTACACGCCGGTCCGCAGGTAGCGGTGCGCGATCCGGGCGCCTCCAGCTCCCTCTTCGGTGACCGGCATGACGATGTTGCGCTCGGTGCCGCAGTCGACCTCCCGGACGATCACGTCCTGCGAGACGTCCACCAGCCGCCGGGTGAGGTACCCGGAGTCGGCCGTCCGCAGTGCGGTGTCGGCCAGACCCTTACGGGTGCCGTGCGTGGAGATGAAGTACTCCAGCACGCTCAGTCCCTCGCGGAAGTTGGACTTGATCGGACGCGGGATGTACTCGCCCTTCGGGTTGGCCACCAGGCCCTTCATCCCGGCGAGCTGCCGGACCTGGGCCATGTTGCCGGCCGCGCCGGACTGCACGATGGTCGGAATCGGGTTGTCGGCGGGGAAGTTCGCCTCCATCGCCTTGGCCACCTCTTCGGAGGCCTGGCTCCAGATCTTGACCATTTCGTCGTTGCGCTCCTGGTGGGACAGCGCACCGCGACCGTACCGCTTGTTGATCTGCTCGGCCTTGGCCTCGTAACCGTCGAGGATCTCCTGCTTGTTCGGCGGCACGATGACATCGGAGATGGCAATGGTGACCCCGGAGCGGGTGGCCCAGTAGAAGCCGGCGTCCTTGAGCCGGTCCAGCGTCTGCGCGACCTCGGTCATCGAGTACCGCTCGGCCAGCTCGTTGATGATCGCGGCCTGGCGCTTCTTGGGCAGCGCTTCGTTGATGAACGCGTAGTCCGACGGCAGCAGCTCGTTGAACAGCACCCGACCCAGAGTGGTCTCGGCCAGCCACGGCTGACCCTGCTCCCAGCCGCGCTCGACCAGCTCGGCGGCCACCGCTGCCGGCGGGGTCGCGTCGACCAGCCGGATCTTGCACATGGCCTGCAGGTGCAGCGACTTGCGGTCGTAGGCCATCACGGCCTCGGCCGGCGAGGAGAACGCCTGACCCTCACCGTATGCGCCCTCGCGGTGCCGGGTCAGGTGGAACAGCCCGGTGACCATGTCGAGCCGGGGCATGGCCAGCGGACGGCCGGACGCCGGCGAGAGGATGTTGTTCGACGACAGCATCAGGATCCGCGCCTCGGCCTGAGCCTCGGCGGACAGCGGCAGGTGCACCGCCATCTGGTCACCGTCGAAGTCGGCGTTGAACGCCTCGCACACCAGCGGGTGCAGCTGGATCGCCTTGCCCTCGACCAGCTGCGGCTCGAAGGCCTGGATGCCCAGCCGGTGCAGCGTGGGCGCCCGGTTCAGCATCACCGGGTGGCCGGAGATGACCTCCTCCAGCACGTCCCACACCTGGGAACGGCCACGCTCCACCATCCGCTTGGCGGACTTGATGTTCTGTGCGTGGTTGAGGTCGACCAGCCGCTTCATCACGAACGGCTTGAACAGCTCCAGCGCCATCTGCTTGGGCAGCCCGCACTGATGGAGTTTGAGCTGCGGACCGACGACAATGACGGAGCGACCTGAATAATCAACGCGCTTGCCCAGCAGGTTCTGCCGGAACCGGCCCTGCTTGCCCTTGAGCAGGTCGGACAGCGACTTGAGCGGGCGGTTGCCCGGGCCGGTCACCGGCCGGCCGCGACGGCCGTTGTCGAACAGCGCGTCGACGGCCTCCTGCAGCATCCGCTTCTCGTTGTTCACGATGATCTCGGGCGCGCCGAGGTCGATCAGCCGCTTGAGCCGGTTGTTCCGGTTGATCACCCGGCGGTACAGGTCGTTCAAATCTGAGGTGGCGAACCGGCCACCGTCGAGCTGCACCATCGGACGCAGGTCCGGCGGGATCACCGGGACGCAGTCCAACACCATGCCCTGCGGGTTGTTGCCGGTGGTCTGGAACGCCGCGACCACCTTCAGCCGCTTGAGCGCGCGCAGCTTCTTCTGTCCCTTGCCGCTGCGGATGGTCTCCCGCAGGTTCTCCGCCTCGGCCGGGATGTCGAAGGTCTGCACCAGCTTCTGGATCGCCTCAGCGCCCATGCAGCCGGTGAAGTAGTCGCCGTAGCGGTCGTAGAGCTCGCGGTAGAGCATCTCGTCGGCGATCAGCTGCTTGACGGCCAGCTTGGTGAACGTCGTCCAGATCTCGTCGAGCCGGTCGAGCTCGCGCTGCGCACGGTCGCGCAGCTGGCGCATCTCGCGCTCGCCGCCCTCCTTGACCTTGCGCCGCACGTCGCTCTTGGCGCCCTCGGCCTCCAGCTCCGCCAGGTCGGCCTCGAGCTTCTGCGCGCGGGCCTCCAGGTCGGCGTCGCGGCGCTGCTCGACCCGCTTGCGCTCGACCCCCATCTCGTTCTCGAGCGTGGGCAGGTCGGTGTGCCGCTGGTCGGTGTCCACCGAGGTGATCACGTACGCCGCGAAGTAGATGATCTTTTCGAGATCCTTCGGGGCGAGATCGAGCAGGTAGCCCAATCGGCTGGGCACACCCTTGAAGTACCAGATGTGGGTGACCGGGGCGGCCAGTTCCACGTGGCCCATCCGCTCGCGGCGGACCTTGGTCCTGGTCACCTCGACGCCGCAGCGCTCACAGATGATGCCCTTGAACCGGACCCGCTTGTACTTGCCGCAGTAACACTCCCAGTCCCGGGTGGGACCGAAGATCTTCTCGCAGAACAGACCGTCCTTCTCAGGCTTGAGAGTCCGGTAGTTGATCGTCTCGGGCTTCTTGACCTCGCCGAATGACCACTGACGGATGTCCTCAGCGGTGGCCAGGCCGATGCGAAGCTCGTCGAAGAAGTTGACGTCGAGCACAGATGTCCCTCAAATCCTCTTTGGGTCGACTGGTGGCCTGGTCAGCGGTCAGTGAACAACGTCGTCGACGGTCATCGAGTCGGCGCCGGGACGGCTGGACAGGTTGATGCCCAGGTTCGCGGCGGCCCGTTCCAGGTCCTCGTCGTCGGTGTCGCGCATCTCGATCGTGGCGCCGTCACTGGAGAGCACCTCGACGTTCAGACACAGCGACTGCAGCTCCTTGAGCAGCACCTTGAACGACTCCGGGATGCCCGGCTCCGGGATGTTCTCGCCCTTGACGATCGCCTCGTAGACCTTGACCCGACCGACCACGTCGTCGGACTTGATGGTCAGTAGCTCCTGCAGCGTGTAGGCCGCGCCGTAGGCCTGCATGGCCCAGCACTCCATCTCGCCGAACCGCTGGCCACCGAACTGCGCCTTACCACCGAGCGGCTGCTGGGTGATCATCGAGTACGGGCCGGTGGAGCGGGCGTGAATCTTGTCGTCCACCAGGTGCAGCAGCTTCAGGATGTACATGTAGCCCACGGCCACCGGATACGGGTACGGCTCGCCGGAGCGCCCGTCATGCAGGATCGCCTTGCCGTTGCCGCCGACCATCCGCTCGCCGTCGCGGTTGGGCAGCGTGCAGCCGAGCAACCCGGTGATCTCCTGCTCCTGGGCACCGTCGAACACCGGGGTTGCGGTGTTCGTGCCGGCCGGCGCGGAGTAAAGCTCCTCGGGCAGCTTGGCCGCCCAGTCCGGCATCCTGCCGTCCTCGTCCGGATCGACCTGCCAGCCCTGCTTGGCGATCCACCCGAGGTGGGTCTCCAGAATCTGACCGATGTTCATCCGGCGGGGCACACCGTGGGTGTTGAGCACGATGTCCACCGGGGTGCCGTCGGGCAGGAACGGCATGTCCTCCACCGGCAGGATCTTGCCGATGACGCCCTTGTTGCCGTGCCGGCCGGCCAGCTTGTCGCCGTCCGAGATCTTGCGCTTCTGCGCGACGTAGACCCGGACCAGCTCGTTGACCCCCGGCGCCAGCTCGTCCTCGTCGTCCCGGCTGAACACCCGGATGCCGATGACCTTGCCGTTCTCGCCGTGCGGCACCTTCAGCGAGGTGTCGCGGACCTCGCGGGCCTTCTCACCGAAGATCGCCCGCAGCAGCCGCTCTTCCGGGGTCAGCTCGGTCTCGCCCTTGGGAGTGACCTTGCCGACCAGGATGTCGCCGGGCTGGACCTCGGCGCCGATCCGGATGATGCCGCGCTCGTCCAGGTCGGCCAGCACCTCCTCGGAGACGTTCGGGATGTCCCGGGTGATCTCCTCGGCGCCGAGCTTGGTGTCCCGGGCGTCGATCTCGTGCTCCTCGATGTGGATCGAGGTGAGCACGTCGTCCTGCACCAGACGCTGGCTGAGGATGATCGCGTCCTCGTAGTTGTGCCCTTCCCACGGCATGATCGCCACGAGCAGGTTCTTGCCCAGCGCCATCTCGCCGTTCTGGGTGCACGGACCGTCGGCCAGTACCTGGCCCCGCTCGACCCGCTGACCCTCTTCCACGATCGGCTTCTGGTTCTGGCAGGTGCCCTGGTTGGAGCGGTGGAACTTGTGCAGGCGGTAGGTCTGCCGGGTGCCGTCGTCGGCCATCACGGTGACGTAGTCGGCGCAGAGCTCCTCGACCACACCGGCCTTGTCGGCCACCATCACGTCGCCGGCGTCGACCGCCGCGCGCAGCTCCATCCCGGTGCCCACCAGCGGCGACTCACTGCGCAGCAGCGGCACCGACTGGCGCTGCATGTTCGCGCCCATCAGGGCCCGGTTGGCGTCGTCGTGCTCCAGGAACGGGATCATCGCGGTGGCCACCGACACCATCTGGCGCGGCGAGACGTCCATGTAGTCCACCCCGCGCGGGTCGATGAACTCGACCTCACCGCCCTTGGTGCGGACCAGGACGCGCTTCTCCTCGAAATTGCCGTCCCGATCCAGCGGGGAGTTCGCCTGCGCCTTGACGAAGCGGTCCTCCTCGTCGGCGGTCAGGTAGTCGATCTGGTCGGTGACCCGACCATCGACGACCTTGCGGTACGGCGTCTGGATGAAGCCGAAGGGGTTGACCCGGGCGAAGCTGGACAGCGAACCGATCAGGCCGATGTTCGGGCCTTCCGGCGTCTCGATCGGACACATCCGGCCGTAGTGGCTGGTGTGCACGTCGCGGACCTCGAAGCCGGCCCGCTCGCGGGACAGACCACCCGGGCCCAGCGCGGACAGCCGCCGCTTGTGGGTCAGCCCGGCCAGCGGGTTGGTCTGGTCCATGAACTGGGACAACTGGCTGGTGCCGAAGAACTCCTTGATCGCGGCCACCACCGGCCGGATGTTGATCAGGGTCTGCGGGGTGATCGCCTCGACGTCCTGGGTGGTCATCCGCTCGCGGACGACCCGCTCCATCCGGGACAGGCCGACCCGGATCTGGTTCTGGATCAGCTCACCCACGGTGCGCAGCCGGCGGTTGCCGAAGTGGTCGATGTCGTCGGTCTCGACCGGAACCTCGACCGCGTCCTCACCGTCGCCGACCGACATCATCGTGTCGCCCGCGTGCAGACGCACCAGGTACTCGATGGTGGTGATCACGTCTTCCTCGGTGAGCGTGCCGATCTCGTTCGCGGTACGCAGGCCCAGCTTCTTGTTGACCTTGTAGCGGCCGACCTTGGCCAGGTCGTAGCGCTTGTCCTTGAAGAACAGGTTCTCCAGCAGGGTCTGCGCGCTCTCCCGGGTGGGCGGCTCGCCGGGACGCAGCTTGCGGTAGATGTCGAGCAGCGCCTCGTCGGTGCCGGCGGTGTGGTCCTTCTCCAGGGTGGCCAGCAGCGTCTCGGAGAAGGAGAACCGCTCGCGGATCTGCTCGGTGCTCCAGCCCAGCGCCTTCAGCAGCACGGTGACCGGCTGGCGGCGCTTGCGGTCGATGCGCACGCCGACGGTGTCACGCTTGTCGACGTCGAACTCCAGCCAGGCACCCCGGCTCGGGATGATCTTGACGGAGTAGACGTCCTTGTCGGTCGCCTTGTCGATGTTGTGGTCGAAGTACACACCGGGCGAGCGGACGAGCTGGGACACCACGACCCGCTCGGTGCCATTGATGATGAACGTGCCCTTGTCGGTCATCACCGGGAAGTCGCCCATGAAGACCGTCTGGCTCTTGATCTCACCGGTGCTGTTGTTGGTGAACTCCGCGGTGACGAACAGCGGAGCCGCGTAGGTCATGTCCTTGTCCTTGCACTCCTCCACCGGCGCCTTCGTCTCGTCGAAGCGCGGGTCGGAGAAGGACAGCGACATCGAGCCGGAGAAGTCCTCGATCGGCGAGATCTCGGCGAGGACCTCCTCGAGACCACCGACCGGCAGCTCCTCGCCGGCCTCGATCCGGCGCTGGAACCAGTCCTCGGCACCGATCAGCCACTCGAACGACTGGGTTTGCAGGTCGAGCAGGTCCGGAACCTCTAGCGGCTCGTGGATCTTGGCGAAGGAGACCCGGGTCGGGGCACCGGGAAAGTTGGAGTGCGCCGCTCCATTCCCGGAGGCGGCCCCGATCGTCGAGTCTGCGGTGGACGTGGTCGCGCGGGAGACAGCCAAGATGCGTCCTTCCGAGAACTACGCTGGCGCGCTCCCCTTGGCACGTGTCGTCCGTGACGAGTACCGTCGAGCACCGACCCGGGCGGGAGGTCCGGGACTCAACTCGGCGGCACTGCACCGACGCGCGGGCAGGCAGGGTGAAGCGAAGCCGTTGCCGTGTTAACGCGCTCCCGCCAGACGGAACCCGTGACCGAGTCGGGCATGGATCTGAGCCGACTCGATCATGCGTACTGAATGAAGGCAGCGCAAAGAGGCAGTCTAGCCGCAAAAGCAGCCGCTGTCGACACGGGGCGCACAGGCAACCATCGCGGTACTAAGAGTGACGCCACTGGCCGTTCGAGTCAAGATGCTAATCGGCGACAAGCGGTCTCTCCGGGGGGACGACCGGCAGTTCGATCAGCCCGAACGCGGAGCGACTGCTACTTCTGGTTGACGTCGGCCACTTTCCACTGACCGTCCGCCCGCTGGGCCGTCACGCTGAGGCGCACCGCCGCCTTCAACGGCTCGGGGCTGTCACTCCGACGGCCCTGCTGATCGACCATCACCAGCATCGTGGCCCTGCGCTCGGTGAGCGAGACGACGCCCGCCGCGACGACCTTGGAGGTGAGCGAGGCCCGCTGTTTCGGGCTCAGCGCACGCACCGACGCGAAGTTCCGCTTGAACTCGTCCGCGTAGGACCGGGTCACCAACGCCAGCGCCTTCGCCTCGCTCGCGTCCAGCGAGGCGGCGTCGTAGGAGTAGATCGCTTCGACCGCGGCGCTCACCTGCGCGACCGCCTCGGCCGTGGCGGCCTTGTCCAGCATCGCCACGTTGCTCGTCGGCCGTTGCTTGGCGGCCTGCCCGGCCTGCTCGCGGAACAGCCAGGCCGCCCCACCGCCGGCCATGGCCACCACCAACAGCAGCACGACCAGTAGCACCGGCGCCGCACGGCGGGCGTTCGCCGCCGCGGACCGGGCGGCCTCGGCGCCGGCGGCCGGGCCGTCCGGGTCGATCGTGGAGTCGGTGGCGGGGCGGTCGGTGGCCGAGCCGGTGGCGGGGCGGTCGGTGGCCGAGCGGTCGGTGGGCCTCGGTGCAGCGGCCTCGGCAGCCACAGCGGCGTCGACGGCCAGCGCGGCAGAGGCCTCGGTAGCCGGGGCCTCGGATTCCTCGACCGGCCCGGTCCGCCGGTCGGCCTTTGCGGCCTTGGCCGCGGCCTTGCGGTCGGCCTTCTCCTCCGCCTTGGCCTCCTTCCGCTGCACCTTGGCGGACCGCGCGGCGGCCTTCTGCTCGACCTTGGCCGACTGCGCGGCGGCCTTCTGCTCGGCCTTGGCCGCCTTCCGCGCGGCCCGGGCGGATTTCCGGTCGGTCCCGTCGCCGCCGGCCGGATCGGGGAGCACGTCGGACCGGGTGTCTGCCTCCGGCGCCGTCTCGCCACCCATGCCCGACGCGACATCCCGCGCGGACGGGCCGGCCGGCCCCTGGACGGACTCCGCCGCCGACGTGGCTCCCGATGCACCGGACCCGGTCGCGCCTCCGGACCCGGTCGCGTCTCCGGACCGGGTCACGTCTCCGGCCACGGTCACGCCTCCGGACCGGGTCGCTCCCCCGGCCACGGCTGCACCGGCCGCGGTCGTGGAGCCGGCCTGAGCCGCCGCACCGGCGGTCCCGGCCGCCGCGGCCGTCCCGAGCACCGCGCCTCCGACCGCCGACGCCGCCGACGCTGCCGCCGGTGCGACCCGCCCACCCTGCCGCTCAGCCGGGACATCGGCCGGAGCGGGCTCTCGGTAGGCCACGAACTGGTCGGTGCGGGATTCGTCCGCCGGCACCCGGGGGATGACCGAGGTGACCTGATCGTCCTCCGAGGCCGCCGGCCCGCCGCCGAACAGCTCGTCGGCCCCCGACGGCCGACTCGGCTCCGGGCCGGGGTCGTCCCGCACGGCGTCGATCACCTGGGTGGGCCGTTCGCGGTCTTCGGGACCCCCCTCCAGCCGACCCTCCGCCTCGTCGGACACCTGGCCGAACGTCTCGGTCGGGTGGTCGTCCTGGTCCCGACCGGGGTGCGTGCCTGTCCCCCGGGTCGGCCGGTCGTCCGCCCGCAGGGAGGGGGTGCGGCGCTGCACGGTCACGAAGCTCCTGACTCAGGTGGGAATGAGGCTGGTCCCGGAGACCTTCCACCCGGCATCGGTCTGGCTGAGGGTCAGCTTCACCCGCAGCTGGCGAACGGTGGCGGGGGCCCGCCGCTGGTTGACCACCGCGGACTGGGTGACGTCCAGCGCGATGATCGCGGCCGCGGTTCCGGAGGACACGTCGAGCTCGGTGAGCGCGGTGTCCAGCTCGGTCGCGGTACTGCTGCTCGGCGACTTCTTCATCTGCTCGAGGTACTTGCCGCGATCGCGCCTGAGCTGCTCCAGCAGCTCACCGGTGGCCGCCGCCTCCCAGGAGTCCAGGCCCTGCTCCGGGCGGCCGGGGTCGATCGTCTGCAGGGTGACCGCGAGCTGGCGAGCCGCCTTGAGCGCGCCGTCCCGGGCCTCTACCGCTTCGGGCGAGGTGCCCTGCGCCGCGTCGTACCAGCGGTAACCGAACCAGCCCGCCGCGCCCAGGGCACCGACCGCCAGCACGATCGCGACCCCGAGCAAGATCCGCCAGGGAGCGGACATCCGCATCCTCACTCCGGTGTGACCTCCGCGATCTTCCACCGGCCGTCCGTCCGGTGCGCCTGCACCACCAATCGGGAGCTGGCCCCGGCGACCGGCTGTGAGCCGCCCTTCGTCCCGCCCTGGTCGACCATCATGAGCAACCGGGCCCGGTCACCGGCGAGCTGCAGCACTCCGGCGGCCTGCACAGTCGTGCTCAGCGATACCTGTTGCTGCGGCGCGAGCTCCTTGACCGGGCCGAACACCTTGTCGAACTGCGCGGCGAACGGACCGGTGATCATCTCCTTGGCCGCCAGCTCGGCGACATCCAGGGCGTTGTGGTCGTAGGAGTAGACGGTCTTCACCGCGGCAGTGATCTCCGCGACGACCTCGGCGGTGTCCTCGGTGTCCACGAACGCCTCGTTGGCCAGCGGGCCGTTCACCCGGGCGGTGTGGTTGCCCAGGCCGAGCAGGACGGCGCCGGAGACCAGCAGGACGGCGGCCAGCCCGTAGATCAGCAGAACCCGCACCCGCGTGCTGGGCTCGGCGTCGGCGGCGGGGATCAGACGCATGCCAATGTCCTTCGCGGTGGTCAGGGGGAGGTCGGCTGGATCGCGGACGCAGCGGCGGCCTTCCAGCCGGCGTCGGGCACCCGCACCAGATCGAGCTGGATCCGGACCTGGCGGGTGACCGGCAGGCTCGTGGTGCCGTTGATGTCCTGCGTGGTCTTGACGTCCATCGCGGCGATCGCCCTGGCCGTGCCGGCGTCCGGGTTGAAGTCGGCGAGGGCGAGCTCGACCACCCTGGCGGTGGTGTTGGTCCGGGTCTGGCGCATCTGCTCGGCGTACCGCTGGCGGCCGTTGGTGAACTCCTCCAGCAGCGGGCCGGTGGCCGATGCCTGCCAGGCGTCCAGGCCCTTGTCGACGGTATCGGAGTCCAGCGACTGGAGGTCGACCGCGATCTGCCGGGCGGCGACCACCGCTTCGTCGCGAGCGACGGCCGTCCGCGCCGCCGGGCCGTGGTCAGCCAGCCACCACAGCGCGCCGAACACCACCACGCCGACCAGGCCGAGCGCCGCGACCGCCGCGGCGGCCCGGGTCAACACGGTGATGCGGTCCGGCTTGCCCTCGACCTCGGCGGGCACTGGCTGCCCGGTCGACGATTCGGCGGATTCGGCGGCGCCGCGCAACGCCCACGGGGCTCTCATGCCGTACGAGGGTAGAGCCGGCCGTCCGAGTGCCCGCGCCGGCATCCGGTACAGCCCGCTGACCAGCCCGGGCGCCCGGTCGAGCCGGCGCGGCCCGGGTCAGCCGGGAGGGCCCGGCTCACCCGCGCTCCAGCACCGATGGGACCAGCCCGAACTGCCCGTAGGTGGCGGGCGCGCTGAGCAGCCCGGGCATGCTGGCGTAGTTGGTCGTGGGGTCCGGTCGCGGATTGCGCGACACCCCGTCCCGGGTGCGGCCCCGGTCGCGGTCGAAGTTCTCCGGCCGACCGAAGATGCCCTCTTGGGGACCACCCTGGTAGAAGGCGAGGAACCAGTCCGGCGGTCGCTGCGGCTTGCCGTTCACGAACGGGTACTGCGGCTTGATGCCACGCACGTTGGTCGGCGAGAAGATCGGCTCCCGGCAGTACGTCCGGTAGTTGATGAACCGAGGCGGATCGGTTTCCTCCCCGGCCTGGTCCACGTTGCGCTCGTAGCCCTTCTCGCACAACGGCGGGTCGCCGATGTTCAGCACCAGGCCGAGCCGGGCGCGCTGGGTACCGTCGTCGGGAATGATCGTCGGGATGGCCGCCGCCAGCCCGGCGTAGAGCTGGAAGACCGACTGCAGGTCGCGCAGGTGGTCCTTCAAGATCTGACTGGTGGTCTCTGCCTCCTGGATCGTGTCGCCCAGGTCGTCACCGGACTCGTCGATCAGCGCGCTGAGCTCCCGGCCCGCGTCCGGCCCGGTCTCCAGCAGCCGCCGCAGGTCCGGGTCGGACTCCCGGAGCTGCTCGGCGATCAGCCGCAGGTCGGAGCTGAACGACTTGATCGGCCCGGCCAGATCGTTCTGGGTGGCCAGCACCGTCCGGGCGTCCCGGATCAAGGCCACGGTCTCCGGCAGGGTCCGGTTGGCCGTGGTCACCAGCGCGTTCGTCGAGTCCAGCAGCAGCTGCAGCTTCGGCCCCAGGTTGGAGAAGCCCTTGCCGAGCTCGTCGACCGCGATGCGCAGGTCGTCCAGCGGGACGCTGCCGACGAGCTTGTCCAGGTTGGCCAGCACTGTCTCCACCTTGACCGGCACGTCGACCCGGTCGGCGGGGATCACATCCCCGTCGGAGAGATACGGCGGCCGGTCGGTGTTGGGCAACAGGTCGATGTAGCGCTCGCCGACCGCCGACCGGTTCGCCACCTGGGCCCGCAGATCGGCCGGGATCGGCGGCCCACCGCCCTCGAGGCGCAGCGCGACGGTGACCCCGTCGTCGGTGAGCTCCAGGTTGCCGATGGTTCCCACCTTCACACCGCGGTAGGTGACCTCGCTCCGTTCGAACAGACCGTTGGTCTCCTGCAACGGCATCCGCACCGTGTAGTCCGGCTCGCCGAGGAAGTTGAACAGCCCAAGGAACTGGGCTCCGACGTAGAGCACCAGCCCGATGGTGAGAACCACGAACAGCACCGACCGGACGATGGTCGCGCGGGTGATCATCAGTTGCCCCCCAGTCCGGGCAGCTTCCGCAGCCCGTCACCCAGCCGTGACTCGTCGGAGTCGGGCGCCGACGGCAACAGGTCAGGTGCCAGCTCGGGAAGCTCGTCCGGCAGCGGCGCGGTCGGCAGCGTCCGCAGCAGCTCCGGCACCACCGGCAACGCCGGCGGCGACATCAGTGTGGACTGCGCCTGTTCCAGCAGGACGTTGAACAGCGCACCGACGTCGATGTCGATCTGGGCGTTCAGGTTCATGCAGCAGCCGGCGGTCGGCTTGATCGCCGAGTCGGTGAACGGCGGGGTGGCCAGCAGCTCCAGCGAGCGGGGCAGTGAGTCGCCGGAGTCGGCCAACGACTTCAGCGTGGGCCGCAGCAGCTCCAGGTCCCGCACCAGGTCGTCCTGGCTCTCCTCGACGACGCTGGTGGCGGTGTCGGACAACTTGTCCAGCGCCTCCAGCATGCCGACCAGCTGGGGACGCTGTTCGTTCAGCACCTTGAGGCCGGGCTCCAGCTCAACCAGGACCGCGTCCAGGTTCTCCCGCTGCTCGCTCAGCCGGCTGGACAGCTTGTCCACCCCGTCCAGCGCGCGGGTGATGTTGAACCGCTGCCCGTCGAGCGTGCTGACCAGTAAATTCAGGTCGTCGAGCAACGCCTTCGCGTCACCCTCCCGGCCGTCCAGCGCGGTGTTCAGCTCGCGGGCGATGTTCTGCACCTGGCCGATACCGCCGCCGTTGAGCAGCAGCGACAGCGCTCCGAAGACCTCCTCGGCCTCGGGGAACCGGTTGGTCCGCTCCACCGGGATCACCGTGCCGTCAGCGAGCATCCCCTGCGGCGGAGCATCGGTCGGCGGGCTGAGCTGGACGTACTTCTCGCCGAGCAGGGTGGTCTGCTTCAGCTCGGCGGTCACGTTGGCCGGCAGCCGGACGTCGCCGGCCAGCTCCAACACCGCGTTGGCGTTCCACTGCTCGTTCAGCTCGACCGTCCTGACCTGGCCGACCGTCACGTTGTTGACCTTGACGCTGGACTGCGGGACCAGGTCCTGCACGTCCCGGAACTGGGCGATGACGGTGTACGGCTGGTCGCCCAGGTCGGCACCGCCGGGCAGTGGCACCCCCTGCAGGGAGATGCTGCCGCAGCCGGTCAGCAGCGCGCCGGTGAGCCCGGCCGCGGCCACCCGCGCGACCACGTGCAGCCGGCTCATCGGCCACCCCCGAGGATCCGGCCGAGCGGGCTCGGCTCGTCGTCCGCGTCTGCGGCCGGAGGGGCTGGCGGTGCCTGCTGCACCGGTGCCTGCCCGGGTGTTTGAACCGGCGCCTGCCCCGGTATTTGCCCCGGTGCCTGCTGCGCCGGTATTCGCCCCGGTACCTGGCCCGTGGGTTGCAGCGCACGCTGGCGGACCAGCGCCTCCAGCGCGGCCGCGATTCTCGGCTCGGCGAGCTGGGCCCTGGCCTGCGGGGACAACGGCAGCGACGACGCGCCGGCTCCCTCCCCCGTGCTGTCGCAGGTGGCCGGGATGAAGCCGGGCACGCCTGCAACGACCAACCCGAGGAAGACGGGCCTGAGCGGGCCGAGGGTGTTGCTGATCCCGCACAGCAGCAGGCCCGCCAGATCGACCCGGGTGTCCAGCGTGGCCGAGCCCGCGTTGTAACCGTTGACCAGCCCGTTCAGGCCGAACGGGGCGGTCTCCAGCACCTGCTCCAGGGCGACCCGCTCGTTGTTGACCGTCTCCAGCACGTCGCTGAGCTGCTCGACGTTCTCGTCGATCGCCACCCGGTTGTCGCGCACGAAGCCGGCGACGTCGCCGAGGGCCTCGGAGAGCTCCCGGAGGGTGTCCCCCAGGTTTTCCCGCTCACCTGCCAGGAAGCCATTGACCTCGGCGAACTGCCGGGTGAACTCCCGCACCTGCGGGTCGTCCTGCTTGAGGTTGGTGGCGAACGACTGCAGGTTCCGGATGGTGCCGGCCAGGTCCTCCCGACCGCCGGCCAGGGTGGTGAGCGCCTGCGAGGTGTTGTCCAGCGTGGTGTTGAGCTGCTGGCCGTTGCCCTGCAGGTTGCGGGCGGCGGTGGTCAGTGCCTGGGACAGCGCGCCGTTCGCGTTGGCGCCGGCCGGGCCGAGGGACTGGCTGAGCTTCTGCGCGGCGGCCAGCAGGTCGTCGAACTCCGCCGGGGAAGCGGTCCGCTCCAGTGGGATGACCGCGCCCTCGGCAAGGACCGGCCCGTCGACGTAGGCCGGGGTGAGCTGGATGTAGCGGTCGGCCACCACGGTCGAGACCACGACGACGGCCTTGGCGTCCGCCGGCACCTGGATCTCGTCGTCGACGTGGAACTTCACCAGCACGCTGTCGCCCTGCGGGACCACCTCGTCGATGCTGCCGACCGGCACGCCGAGCACCCGAACGTCGGACTGCGGGTACACACCGGTGGCGGTGCGGAAGACGGCCGAGTAGCTGCGGCCCCCGCCGCCGAGCACGCCGCAGCCGGCGACCGCAAGCAGGGACAGCACGGTCAGCAGGATGCAGCCCGCCCGGTTGATGCGCGATCCGTCCATCAGTTCCCACCTCCGGCGTTCGGCGTCGCGGCGGGCACCGGCTGCAGAAGGGGCAGCAACGACTCGGTGAAGTCCGGCGGCACCCCGAACAGGAAGCTGTCGAACCACCGGCCGTTGCCCAGTGAGTTGGTGAAGACGGTCGCGAACGGCCCGAGCCGGCGGATGCCCCGCACCAGGTCGTCCTCGTGCCGCTGCAGAGTGTCGGTCAACCGGTCCAGCTCCCGCAGGGTGTCGTCAATTTCGCCCTCGTTGTCCTCGACCAGTGCCTTGAGTTGCTTGGACAGCTCACGGGTGCCGTCCAGCAGCCGGCGGATGGCGTCCTGCCGCGCGTTCAGCTCGTCGAGCAGCTTGCTGCCGTCGGTGAGGATCGCGCTGATGTCATCGTTGCGGGCGGCGAGCAGATCGGTGGCTCGGTTGGTGTTCGCCAGCAGACGCCCGATCTGGTCGTTGCGCGAGGCGACGGTGACCGAGAGCCTGCTGAGGCCGTCCAGCGACGCCCGCACCTCGTTCGGGGTATCCTTGAAGGTCTCCGACAGCGTGCGCAGGCTGGCGGCGAGCTGATTGGTGTCCAGGTCGGCGACGGTGTCACTCAGCGCGTTGAACGCCGCCACCACGTCGAACGGGGCCACCGTCCGCTCCAGCGGGATCGGCCCCTCCAACGGCTGGTCACCGGCCGGGTCCAAGGCAAGGAACTTGTCCCCGAGCAGGGTCTTGATCTGGATCGAGGCGGTGCTCAGGTCGCCGATGTCGGCGTCCTCGGCGCGGAAGGTGACCAGCACATGGCCACCGTCCAGCGCGACGTCGGTGACCTTGCCGACCTTCACTCCGGCGATCCGGACCTCGTCCCCTCCGCTCAGCCCGGCGCTCTCGGAGAACTCGGCCTGGTACTCCGGGCCGGCACCGATGACCGGCAGCCGGTCGACGTTGTAGGCCAGCAGCAGCAGGGCCGCGATCACCGCCAGGCTGATCAGCCCGATCGGGATCGGGTTGCGCTTGCTGAAGGACTTCATCCGCCACCTCCCGGGGACGGCACCGTCAGCGGCGAGTAGTCGTCATCGGACCCACCCCGCTCGCCCTGCAGGCCGAAGTCGTTCGGCAGGTTCTCCGCCAGGCACCGGCCCTGGTTGATCGGGAGAACCGGGGTCTGGAGCGATGGCAGCGGAATCGGTCCGATCGGTGGGAACGGCGCCGGCAGCGCGGGAATGGCGCCGCTGATCTTGAGCTGGACGTCGCACAGGTAGAAGTTGAACTGTGAGGCGTAGGTGCCCAGCGGGATCAGCGTATCCAGCTTCTTCGGGAGCGTGACCAGGAATGACTCCACCAGGTCCTCGTTGTCGTTGAGGTTGCCCGCCAGCCGGCCCAGCTCGCGGATGTCGTCCTCCAGCGGCGGGCGGGCCTCGTCCAGCAGGTCGGCGGTGGCGTCGGTCAGCTCGCCGATCGAGGACACCGCCTCGCCGATCGTGTTCCGGTCCTCGGACAGACCGGACACCAGCTGCCGGACCGTCACGATGAGCTGGGTGAACTCCTCGTCCCGGGCGTTCACCGTGTCCAGCACCGCGTTCAGATTGTCGATCACCGAACCGATCACCTGGTCCTTGTCTGCGATGGTGTTGGTCAGCGTGGCCGTGCGGGCCAGCAGGCTGGTGACCGTGCCGCCCTCGCCCTGCAACACCTGGACCAGCTCCATGGACAGCTTGTTGACGTCCTCCGGGGAGAGCGCCTGCAGCAGCGGCCGGAAACCGTTGAACAGCTGGGTCAGGTTCACCGCCGGCCGGGTCTGCTCGAGCGGGATGACGCCCTCCTCGGGCAGCCGCTCCGCCGCACCGACTCCGCCGGGACCGCCCGGGCGCTCCAGTGCGATGTAGCGCTGGCCGATCAGGTTGCGGAACCGGATGGCCGCCGTGGTGGTGCGTGGCAGCACGATGTCGTCACGCACCGAAAACTCCACCAGCGCGACGTCGCGGTCCACCAGCCGCACGGCGTCCACCTGCCCGACCCGGACACCGGCGATGCGGATCTCGTCGCCCTCGTTCACCGCGGTGGCATCGCTGAACCGGGCGCTGTACGCGGTGGTGTCACCGCCGACCTCATTGGCGATCGTGCCGGCGAGCAGCGCGGTGCACAGCGCTGTGATCACCGCGAAGATGACGAACTTGACCAGGGGTGCACCGACCCCGCGCAGAGCACTCATCGGCCCCTCACCTCGGCTCCGGGCAACGGGATCGGTGGGCTGGGCGCACCCGCCGCGGGCGTCCCGGCCGCAGGCGCCGAAGCGCCGGCACCGCCGAGCATCGGCAACGAGTGCGGGGACCGGTTGGCGTCCCGCTGGTAGTTCCGGTCCTTGTCGCGTTCCTCGCCGTAGAAGCGCAGCCGCTCGTCGTCACGGGGACCGGTAGGTGCCGAGCTGGACAGCGACCCCGGCTCGCGCGCCGGCGGATCGGAGGCGCCGTCCTGCGGCGGCCCGCCCGGGTACTGCTCGATGGTCGGGGCGTTGTCGTAGCATCGCGGGCCACGCTGCTCCTTCTGCTCCGGCTCGTCGAGGCGCGGCAGGAACTTGCCCCGGGTGGCGGTGATCACCAACCGGATCCGCAGCCCCGGTCGCCCGGGCTCCCCGGCGAACACCGGGCCGGCTCGTCGCACGCCGTCCTCCAGCCGCCGGAAGAAGCAGACGTTCTGCGGCGCGTACCGGGCCAGCAGGTCCAGCACCGGGCTGGCGGTGTCGGCCAGGTCGATGACGTCGTCGCCGTAGTCGTCGAAGAACCCTTCCAGGTCGTCGGCGGCCTCGGTGACCTCGCCGAACAGGTCGGTGAAGCCGTCCCGGTTCTCGGCCAGGGTGTTGCTCGTGGTGTTCAGCTCGCGCAGGCCCTCGATCAGGTCCGGCGCCGCCTGGCTGTAGGTCTCGGTCAACGGCGGCAGCGCCCGGATGTCGGCGGTGAGGTCCGGCAACGTGGTGTTGAACCGTACGAGGTACTGGTGCAGCTGGGTGATGGTGTCGCCGAGCTGGTCACCGCGGCCGGTGAGCGACTGGTTCAACGCGCCGAGCGTGGCCGCCAGGTCGTCCGGCTCGACCGCCTGGATCAGCGGCAACAGGTCGGTGAACAGCTGCTCCACCTGCACGGCTCGACTGCTGCGGTCCCTGGGGATCACGTCGCCGGCCATGATCCGCTGCACTGCCGGGTCCGGTGGCACCTCCAAGGACAGGAAGCTCTCCCCGAACAGCGACTTCGGCAGGATCATCGCCCGTACGTTGCGCGGGATCCGGCCCACCTGCTCCGGGTCCAGCGCCAGGTTCAGCACGGCGTCGTCACCCCGGACGTCGGCGCTGTCCACCCGGCCCACGGTGACGCCGCGCAGCCGCACCTCGGCGTTGGCCAGGAAGCTGTTGTCCACCTGGTCGATCTCCACGGTGACCGGCACCTCGTCGGAGAACGCCTTGTTGTAGGCCGCGATGCAGGTGCCGATGATGGCGACCACCAGCCCGATCATGCCCAGGCCGATGAGCCGACGGGGCAGCGTGGGGAGACTGTCTGAGTTCTGCACGGCGCTACGCGATCTTCACTGTGGTGGTGGAGCCCCAGAGCGCGAGGCTGACGAAGATGTCGAACACGAAGATGAGCACCAGCGACGCCCGTACCGAGCGCCCGACCGCCACGCCGACCCCGGCCGGGCCGCCGGAGGCCCGGTAGCCGTAGTAGGTGTGCACCAGGATGATCAGCACCGAGATGAACAGCACCTTGAGGAACGAGTACACGATGTCGATCGGTGGTAGGAACAAGTTGAAGTAGTGGTCATAGGTGCCCAGCGACTGGCCGTAGAACAGAGCGACGGTGAGCCGGCTGGCCAGGTAGGACATCAGCAGCCCGGCCGCGTAGAGCGGGACGATGGCGATGAAGCCCGCGATCACCCGGGTGGTGATCAGGAAGGGCAAACTCGGCACCGCCATGACCTCCAGCGCGTCGATCTCCTCGGAGATACGCATGGCGCCCAGCTGCGCGGTGAAACCGGCGCCCACCGTGGCGGTCAGGCCGATCGCGGCGACCAGCGGGGAGATCTCGCGGGTGTTGAAGTATGCCGAGATGAACGCGGTGAACGCCGCCGCGCCGAGCTGGTCCAGTCCGGAATAGACCTGTAGCCCGACCACCGAGCCGGTGAAAGAGGTGAGCAACGCGACGATGATCACCGTGCCGCCGACCAGCGCCAGCCCGCCCGCGCCGAAGGTGACCTCGGTGAGGATCCGCAGGACTTCCTTCTTGTACCGGGTCAGGGTCTTCGGCGCCCACCGCAGCGCGCGGATGTACAGCCAACCCTGGTCACCGAGCACGTCCAGGGTGTTCAGCGGTGCGTTCGCGATCCGCCGCGTGCGTTCACCGAGACCGGTGGCCATCTCAGCTGCCCTTCGGCGGGATGATGGAGAGGTAGACCGTGGTGAGCACCACGTTGATCAGGTAGACCAGCACGAAACTGATCACCACCGACTGGTTCACCGCGTCTCCCACGCCCTTCGGTCCAGGTGGAGGGTTGAGGCCCCGGTAGGCGGCGACCACGCCGGCCGCGATGCCGAAGAACACCGCCTTGACCGCCCCGATCACCAGGTCGGCGGGCTGGGCCAGCTGGGAGAACCCGGCCAGGTAGGCGCCGGGGGTGCCGTTCTGCAGGATGACGTTATAGAAGTAGCCGCCGGACACGCCCACGATGGTGATCAGGCCGTTGAGCAGCACCGCCACGATGGCCATCGCCAACACCCGGGGGACGACCAGCCGCTGGACCGGCGAGATGCCCAGCACTTCCAGGGCGTCGATCTCCTCCCGGATCTTCCGGGCGCCCAGGTCGGCGCAGACCGCCGTACCGCCCGCGCCGGCGATCAGCAACGCGCAGATGATCGGCGCGGCCTGCTGCACGTTGGCCAGCACGCTGGCCGCGCCGGTGAACGACTGGGCACCGATCTGGCGGACCAGCGAGCCGAGCTGCAGCGAGATCACCGCGCCGAAGGCCATCGACACCAGGGCCGCCGGCAGGATCGACACGCTCGCGATGAACCACAGCTGCTCGATGAACTCCCGCAGCTGGAAGGGCCGTTTGAAGGTGTTGCGCGCGACGTCGAGACCGAGCGCGAACACCCTCCCGACCTCGCGCATCGCGGCGCTGGGCGCCGACAACAGCGGGCTGCTCATGGCAACTCCCGTCTAGTACATCACCGACCGGCACGGATTGCAGCCGACATCCGACCGCCGGTCGGTCGATGTATATCCCCCGTCTGGGAGACACAACGACCTGCGGTCACCGTAGTTACTCGCCGGTTCGAGCCCGGCCCGGGTGGTTCGGGGGTAGTTCCGGGCCGCTCAGTGTGACCCGGGACACCCGGGGCGGACATGGTCTCACGCTGGCCCGCCGGCGATTAGGGTGGCCCCAACCGAGTAGCGAGGAGGCACCCGTGGCAGGACCGCTCACCGGGCTGAAGGTCGTCGAGCTGGCCGGCATCGGCCCCGGACCGCATGCCGCGATGATCCTGGCGGACCTCGGCGCGGACGTCGTACGGGTGGAACGCCCCGCCGGTGGGCTCAAGGTCGCCTCCGGGGTCGACTACACCCTGCGCGGGCGCCGGTCGGTGGCCGCGGACCTGAAGTCGACGCAGGGTCGGGAGACGGTGCTGCGGCTGGTCGAGCGGGCGGACGTGCTGCTGGAGGGCCTGCGCCCCGGGGTGACCGAGCGGCTCGGCGTGGGCCCGGCGGACTGCGAGGCACGCAATCCCAGGCTGGTGTACGCTCGGATGACCGGTTGGGGCCAGGACGGCCCGATGGCTCCGCGCGCCGGCCACGACATCAACTACATCTCACTCACCGGCGTGCTGAACGCGATCGGCTCCGCAGAGGGGCCGCCGGTGCCGCCGATCAACCTGGTGGGCGACTTCGGCGGCGGCTCGATGCTGCTGGTCATCGGCATCCTGGCGGCCCTGCAGGAGCGTACGGGATCCGGGCGGGGGCAGGTGGTGGACGCCGCGATGGTGGACGGTGCGAGCCTGCTGGCGCAGATGATGTGGTCGATGCGCGCCTCCGGTAGCTGGTCGGACGAACGGGGGTCGAACCTGCTCGACACCGGCTGCCCGTTCTACGACACCTACATCTGCGCCGACGGGCGCTACGTCGCGGTCGGGGCGCTGGAGCCACAGTTCTACATCGCGCTGCTCAAGGGGCTGGAGCTGACCGAGGACGCCGGGTTGCCCGCACAGTACGACCGGGCCGGCTGGCCGACGCTGCGGGCCCGGTTCACCGCGCTGTTCGCCAGCCGGCCGCGCGACGAGTGGGCGAAGATCTTCGGCGACGTGGATGCATGCGTCACCCCGGTGCTGAGCTGGTCGGAGGCACTGGAGCATCCGCACCTGCGAGCCCGCGACACGCTGATCGAGATCGACGGGGTGGCCCAGCCGGCACCGGCCCCTCGGTTCTCCCGCACGCCGCCCGGGGTTCCCGGCGTACCGCCGGTCGCCGGTGGCGACACCGACGCGGTCTTCGCCGACTGGGGCGTCGAGCCGGTGCGCACCTGAGCCGGCAGCAAGGGAGCATCCTGGGGGGCGGTAGCCGGCAGCGGGCCGGCCCGAGTGGACCAACCCGCCGGGGCGGGCCGGCCCGAGTGGACCGACCCGCCGGCGGGTCTTGCGAGGATCAGGAAAGGCTGACCTTGGCGCCAGCGTCCTCGAGCTTCGCCTTGGCGGCCTCGGCGGCCTCCTTGGTTGCGTTCTCGATGATCGGCTTGGGAGCCGACTCGACGAGGTCCTTGGCCTCCTTCAGGCCCAGCCCGGAGACCAGCTCACGGACGACCTTGATGACCTGGATCTTCTTGTCGCCGGCAGCCTCGAGGACGACGTTGAACTCGTCCTTCTCCTCCTCGACGGGGGCGGCCGCACCGGCCGGGCCGGCGGCCGCGACGGCGACCGGCGCGGCGGCGGTGACCTCGAAGGTCTCCTCGAACTTCTTCACGAACTCCGACAGCTCGAGCAGCGTCATGTCCTTGAACGCGTCGAGCAGCTCGTCGGTGGTCATCTTCGCCATGGGGCGTTCCTTTCGTATGTGGTGATCGATCCCGGCGAGCGGGGTCAGTCGGTGGTGGGGTCGGAGTCTGCCGGGGTGCCGGAGTCTGCCGGGGTGCCCGCGTCGGCCGCCGTGGCCTCAGCTGAGCCGCCCTCGGCGGCCTTCTTCTCCTGCAGGGCCGCGGCGAGCCGGGCGATCTGCGACGCCGGGGCGTTGAACAGCCCGGCCGCCTTGGCCAGGTTGCCCTTCATCGCGCCGGCCAGCTTGGCGAGCAGTACCTCACGGGACTCCAGGTCGGCGAGGCGGTTGACCTCGTCGGTGCTCAGCGGGCGGCCGTCCATCACGCCGCCCTTGATCACCAGACCCTTGTGGTCCTTGGCGAAGTTCTTCAGCACCTTCGCCGCGTCGACCGGCTCCCCGGTGACGAACGCGATCGCGGTCGGACCCACCAGCAGGTGGTCCAGACCAGCTACTCCGGCGTTCGCGGCTGCCCGCTTGACCAGAGTGTTCTTGGCAACCCGGTAGCTCGCCGAGTCGCCCAGGGCGCGTCGCAGATCGCCGAGCTGTGCCACGGTCAAACCGCGGTACTCGGTGATCACGGACGCGGACGCACCCCGGAAACGCTCGGTGATCTCCTCGACGGCGGCCACCTTGTCGGGCCGTGCCATCGGCGCCTCCTCTGTTGTTCGATGCCATCTGTCGTTCGATGCCATCAGCGTTCGATGTCACCAGCGTTCGATGTCACCAGCGTGTCGATTCACCAGCGGCCGGTTCACAGCGTTCGGTGACCCGGTGCGGGTGTTCAGGTGGTGCCCACCGCAGCGCCGGCGGACCCGGAGACGACGAACGCCCCGGCGCAGGGCGCACGGGGCGTGGAGCGCGCCGCCATGACGGCGACACGGAACGACTGCCTCGTCCTCCTGCGCGGGCCGCCCGCCTCGGCGGGGCCTTCGGTCGCCCGTCCGTTGCCGGACAGCGCGACGACCTGCGGTCTTCGGTGGAACGGACACCACTGTACGCCACCGTTCGCGACGACCTGCCGGCACCCCACCGCATCGTCCGCGCAGTGCGACGGACGGCGGCCCCTCGAGTCGTCTCGACGAACGCCGAACGGGGCCGCGACCGGTGCGGTCACGACCCCGTTCGGGAGTGGGAACGGCTCAGCCGGCCGAGTCCTCGACGAGCAGGTTGCGAGTACGGTTGGGGTCGACCGGGATACCGGGGCCCATCGTGGTACTGACGGTGATCTTCTTCAGGTACCGCCCCTTGGCCGCGGACGGCTTGGCCCGCAGGATCTCGTCCAGCGCGGCGGCGTAGTTCTCCACCAGCTTGGCGGTGTCGAAGCTGGCCTTGCCGATCACCAGGTGCAGGTTGGACTGCTTGTCCACCCGAAAGTTGATCTTGCCGCCCTTGATCTCGCTGACCGCCTTGGTGACGTCGGCGGTCACCGTGCCGGTCTTCGGGTTGGGCATCAGGCCACGCGGGCCGAGCACCCGGGCGATCCGGCCGACCTTGGCCATCTGGTCCGGGGTGGCAATGGCGGCGTCGAACTCCAGCCAGCCCTCCTGGATGCGGGCGATCAGGTCTTCCGAGCCGACCTCGTCCGCGCCGGCGGCGGTGGCCTCGTCGGCCTTGTCGCCGACGGCGAAGACGATGACCCGGGCGGTCTTGCCGGTACCGTGCGGCAGGTTCACGGTGCCTCGGACCATCTGGTCGGCCTTGCGGGGATCGACCCCGAGCCGCATCGCCACCTCGACGGTGGCGTCCATCTTGGCGCTCGAGGTGTCCCTGGCCAGGCCGACGGCCTCCAGCGGGCTGTACAGCTTGTCCCGGTCGATCTTCTCCGCCGCCTGGCGGTAGCTCTTGCTGCGCTTCATTCGTCTGTCCTTCTGGATCAGTTCGTGGTCGGTGAGCCGCGCCCGGCTCTCCCACGGGATGTCGTATGGCCGGTCTCAGTGTTGATGCTTCGCCCGGCTGAACTGGCCGGTCTCAGTGTTGATGCTTCGCCCGGCTGAACTGGCCGGCTCAGGCCTGGACGGTGATGCCCATCGAACGCGCGGTGCCGGCGATGATCTTCGCGGCGGCGTCGATGTCGTTGGCGTTCAGGTCGGGCATCTTCTGGTTCGCAATCTCGCGTACCTGGTCCATAGTCACCGTGGCGACCTTGGTGCGGTGCGGCTCGCCGCTGCCCTTCTCCACGCCGGCCGCCTTGAGCAGCAGCCGCGCCGCAGGCGGGGTCTTGAGCGCGAAGGTGAAGGAGCGGTCCTCGAACACCGAGATCTCCACGGGCACCACATTGCCCCGCTGCGCCTCGGTGGCCGCGTTGTACGCCTTGCAGAACTCCATGATGTTGACGCCGTGCTGACCGAGCGCGGGCCCGACCGGCGGCGCCGGAGTGGCCGCACCGGCCTTGATCTGCAGCTTGATGATCGCGGAGAGCTTCCGCTTCTTGGGTGGCATGTCCTGTCCTCTACCTCTGATGGTCGCCGGCCGCCTGCCGCGGCCGGACGAAAGCCCCGGCTAGATCTTCGATACCTGGCTGAACGAGAGCTCGACCGGCGTCTCCCGACCGAAGATCGACACCAGCACCTTGAGCTTCTGGGCGTCGACGTTGACCTCGTTGATGGTGGCCGGCAACGTGGCGAAGGGCCCGTCCATCACAGTGACCGACTCGCCGACCTCGAAGTCGACCTCGACCGTGGGCTTGTCGCCGCCGAAGTCGGAGCCCGACTTGCCGGCGGCCGCCTTGCGCGGCTGCTCCTGCTTGGGCAACAGGAACTTCAGCACTTCGTCGATGGTCAGCGGGGAAGGCTTCGACGTGGCGCCGACGAAACCGGTGACTCCCGGGGTGTTGCGCACCGCGCCCCATGAGCTGTCGTTGAGATCCATCCGGACCAGGATGTAGCCGGGCAGCACCTTGCGCTGCACCTGCTTGCGCTGGCCGTTCTTGATCTCGGTGACCTCCTCGGTGGGCACCTCGACCTGGAAGATGTAGTCCTCCACGTCGAGGGTCTGCACCCGGGTCTCCAGGTTGGTCTTCACCTTGTTTTCGTAACCGGCATAGGAGTGCACGACGTACCAGTCGCCCGGCGCGCGCCGCAGCGCCGCCCGCATCTCCTCGACCGGGTCGGTCTCCTCGGGCTCGCCGACCTCGTCGTCGGGCACCGCGACCGCCTCGCCCGTCTCGTTGCCGGCCGCCGCGTCGTTCGGGCCGTCGTCCGTGCCGGACTCGTCGTCCGTGCCGGACTCGTCGTCCGCGCCGGTCTCGTCGCCGGTCGCAGCGGCCCCGACGGCCTCGTCGGTCGCCGCGTCCGCGCCCGACACGTCGTCGGCCACCGACACATCGGTTGCCGGGACGTCGTCGGTCGGCTCGGGACCGCCGTCGTATGAGCTCACTGCTGTCTCGTTCCTTTCCTGCCTCGTTCGCCTGGTGGTGGGATGTGGACGCGCCGTGATCGGTCCGGACTAGCCGTCGCCGAAGACCGCGAAGACGCCCTTGGCGAACACCACGTCGAGCATCGCCACCAGTGCGACCATGAAGGCCACGAACACCAGCACCACGATGGTGTAGGTGACCAGTTCCTTGCGGGTCGGCCAGATCACCTTGCGGAGCTCGGCGACCACCTCACGCAGGAACCGCACCACCCGGGCCGGCGGGGACAGGGTGGTGGTGCGACCGTCCCGGGACGGGGTGGAGCGTCCCTTGCCACCGTCCGGGTCCGCCCCGGAGCGGCGGCCGCGACGATCGGCCGCGGTGGCCGGACGCTCGGCGTCCGTCCCCTCGGACTCACGGTCCACTGCAGTCCCTGCCTTCGCTCGTGCCCTGCCGCTGGTTCGGTAGAGCCGGATGGTGTGGCAGGGGTGACAGGACTTGAACCTGCAACCTGCGGTTTTGGAGACCGCTGCTCTGCCAGTTGAGCTACACCCCTACGGCTGTTCCCACCATGCCGCCCACCGGGTGGCGGAGTGGAAAACGGCACCTCGGAAACCGCGCAGCAGCCACCGTCATGCCTTCCGATGGCAAGTGTACGACATCACGGTCACCCGGATCGCGGCGGTATCTGCCCGCTCGGCACCGCGTCGGGCAGCACGGCGGGCACCACGACGGCGGCCAGCGCCAGGCCACCGGACACCGACCACCAGCCGTCGAAACTGCCGAGTGTCCGCCCGTCCACCACCGGCCCGGGCCGCAGCAGTCGCGCACTGAACCGCCCGCCCCCCGCGCGCTCGGCGTGCCCGAACGTCACCCGGGCCTCCTCGAAGCCCAGCCACTGCCCGGTCAGCGGGAACCAGGCCTTGTAGACCGCCTCCTTCGCGCAGAACAGCAGCCGGTCGGGGTTCGCGCCCAGCGCGCCGAGCCCGTCGAGCTCCTCCGGAAGTGCGACCATGTCGAGCACGCCGTCCGGCAGCGGCTGGTGCGGCTCGGCGTCGACGCCCACCGACCGGACCCGGTCGCGGTGGGCCACCGCGGCGGCGCGGTAACCGGCGCAGTGGGTGAGGCTGCCGACCACGCCGGCCGGCCACAACGGCTCCCGGTGCGCGCCGGTGCCGATCGCCACCGGCTCCCGCCCCAGCTCGCCCAGCGCGACCCGGGCGCAGTCGCGCACGCCGAGGTAGTCGCGCCGCCGCGAGGCCACCGCGTGCGCGATCGCCGACCGCTCGGCGGGCAGCCCGGCCGGTCCGGCGTCCGGGCCGGGGTCGCCGACCTGCTCAGCACAGGCCACCGACGTCGGCAGCAGCCGCCGGAGGTGGCCCTCGCCCGCCCGCACCCGGACAGCGTAGGACGGCGGGCATTCACCGGTGGACGGGGTTTGACAGGATGGGGGCATGTGCTCCGCAGGCCCCTCGGCGACCGCAAACAGCTCGGCGACCGCAACCAGACCAGCCAGAATCTCCGCGCGCATCGGCGGCATCGCCGAGTCGGCCACTTTGGCCGTGGACGCCAAGGCGAAGGCGCTGAAGGCCGCCGGCCGGCCGGTGATCGGTTTCGGCGCCGGCGAGCCCGACTTCGCCACCCCGCCGCACATCGTGGAAGCGGCGGTGGCGGCTTGCTCGGAGGCGAAGAACCACCGCTACACCCCGGCCGGCGGGTTGCCGGAGCTGAAGCAGGCGGTGGCCGACAAGACCCTCCGGGACTCCGGCCTCGAGGTCGCGGCCAACCAGGTACTGATCACCAACGGCGGCAAGCAGGCCGTCTACCAGGCGTTTGCCAGCCTGGTCGACCCGGGCGACGAGGTGCTGCTGCCCGCGCCGTACTGGACCACCTACCCAGAGGCGATCACCCTGGCCGGGGGTACGCCGGTCGTCGTGCAGACCGACGAGACCACCGGCTACCTGCCCTCGGTGGCCGACCTGGAGGCGCTGCTCACCAGGCGCACCAAAGTGCTGCTGTGGTGCTCGCCGTCCAACCCGTCCGGCGCGGTGGCCGGCGCCGACCTGGTCGCCGAGGTCGGGCGCTGGGCGCTCGAGCACGGCATCTGGGTGATCACCGACGAGATCTACGAGCACCTGGTGTACGACGGCGTCCGCGCGGCATCCATGCCGGTCGCGGTGCCCGAGCTGGCCGACACCTGCGTGATCGTCAACGGGGTGGCCAAGACCTACGCGATGACCGGCTGGCGGGTCGGCTGGATGGTCGGCCCGGCCGACGTGATCAAGGCCGCCGGCAACCTGCAGTCGCATTTGAGCTCGAACGTCTGCAACGTCGCGCAGCGGGCCGCGCTGGCCGCGGTGTCCGGGCCGCTGGACGCCGTCGACGAGATGCGCGCTGCGTTCGACCGTCGCCGCCGGAGCATCGTCGAGCTGCTCTCGGCCATCCCCGGGGTCAGCTGCCCGACCCCGGAGGGCGCGTTCTACGTCTACCCGTCGGTCCGCGACCTGCTGGGCAAGGAGATCCGCGACGAGAAGCCCACCAACAGCGTCGAGCTGGCCGCGCTGATCCTGGAGCACGCCGAGGTGGCGGTGGTGCCCGGCGAGGCGTTCGGCACCCCCGGCTACTTCCGGCTGTCCTACGCCCTGGGCGACGACGACCTGCGCACCGGCGTCGAGCGCATGGCCGCGCTGCTCGCCGAGGCGAAGTAGGTCCGGCCCGATGGCGATCGCCGAGCTGGCCGACCTGGTGGCGCTCGCCGCCGAGGAGAGCCACCTGATGGTGGTCTCGACCGCGCGCGCCGACGGCACGATCCAGTCGTCGGTGGTCAACGCCGGCGCGCTGGAGCACCCGGTGGACGGCGGACCGGTGCTGGCGTTCGTCACCTACGGCCGGGCCAAACTGGGCAACCTGCGGGCCCGACCCTGGCTGACGATGACCGCGCGCAGCGGCTGGCGGTGGGCCAGCGCCGAGGGCCCGGCACAGATCATCGGCCCGGACGACCCCCATGAGGGTGTCGACGACGAACGGCTGCGGCTGCTGCTGCGCGAGGTCTTCACCGCCGCCGGCGGAACCCACGACGACTGGGACGCCTACGACGCCGAGATGCGCGCGCAGCGCCGAGCCGCGGTGTTGCTCACCCCGACCCGGATCTACAGCAACTGAGCGCGCCGCCCGGCGAACCGAGTGGCGGTGGTCGCCGCCATGTGAACAGGCACGAATCAGCACGGTTTGTCACCGGAAGGTGGATCATTTAGGCTCACCTAATGACAACGAAGGGTTACCTTCTTTGCCGTGGACGTGGGTGACCGGGCCGATCGGGTGAGCAGCCCGGTGGGTGGGCGACTCGTCCGGGCTGGCCAGTACGTGCTGGTGCTGTGGGCAGCGGCGACCCTGAACTTCGCGCTGCCGCACCTGGCCCCGGGCGATCCGGTGACCTACCTCTACGCCGGCGAGGAACAAGGCCTGACGCCCGCGCAACTGGCGGAGATCCGCGCGAGCTACGGGCTGGACAGCCCACTGATCGAGCAGTACGCGGCGTTCTGGGGCGGGCTGGCCCGCGGCGACCTCGGGCTGTCCGTCGAGTACAACCGGCCGGCGACCGAGGTGGTGCTGGACCACCTGCCCTGGACGGTCACCCTGGTCGGGGCCGCGACCGTGCTCTCGGTGCTGATCGGCACGCTGCTGGGCGCCTGGGCGGCGTGGCGGCGGGGCTCGCGGCGCGAGGTCGGGAGCGTCCTCGGCGTGTTGGCGTTGGACGCCATGCCCGGATTCTGGATCGGCATGGTCCTGATCGCGGTGTTCGCCGTGCAGCTCGGCTGGTTCCCCAGCTACGGGGCCGCGGCGATCGACGCGACGGGGATGGAGTGGCTGGCCGCGGCCGCGGCTCGGATGGCCCTGCCGCTGGCCACGCTGGTGCTGGCCACGCTCGGCGGGTACTTCCTGCTGACCCGCGCGGCGATGACCACCGTGCTCGACGAGCCGTTCATCCGGCTCGCCCGGGCGAAGGGGGTGTCCGAGCGGCGGATCGCGCTGCGGCACGCACTGCGCAACGCACTGCTGCCGGTCTACACCAACTTCACCCTCGCGGTCGGCGTCCTGCTGTCCGGGTCGGTGGTCGAGACGGTGTTCGCCTACCCGGGGCTCGGCGGGCTCATCTTCAACGCGGTCACCGTGCGCGACTACCCGCTGCTGCAGGGCGCGTTCCTGGTGGCCACGGTCGGCATCGTGGCGGCGAACCTGCTGGCCGACCTGACCTACCCGCTGCTCGACCCGAGGGTGCGCCGGACACCGGTGGCCGCGGCACAGTGGTCGGCCCGGCCGGAGCCGACGCGATGACCGTGCGGTCCCGACAGATCACCGCGATCGGCGTCGTCGTGCTCGGCACCCTCCTGCTCCTCGCGGTGCTCGCGCCCTGGTTGGCGCCCTACGACCCGACCCAACGGGTCACCACACCGTTCGCCGAGCCATCGGCCGCGCACCCGCTGGGGTCCAACGACGTCGGTCACGACCTGCTCTCCGAACTGATCCACGGAACGCGGATCTCGCTCGGGGTCGGGGCGGTCGCCGCCCTCGCCGCGACGGTGATCGGGCTCGGGGTGGGGGTGCTGGCCGGGTATGCGCGGGGCTGGGTGGACGGCGCGCTGATGCGCCTGGTCGACGTGGTGCTCGCCCTGCCCGTGCTGCCGCTCACCATCGTGGTCGGGGTGTTCTTCGGGCCGGGTCTGCTCACCCAGATCTGCGTGATCGCGGCGGTGATCTGGGCCGGGGTGGCCAGGGAGCTGCGGGCCCAGGTGCTCACGGTGCGCGAACGCGACCACATCCAGGCCAGCCGGGCGATGGGTGCCGGCGCCGGACACGTCCTGCCCCGGCACGTCATCCCCGCGGTGCTGCCGCTGGTGGTGCCGCAGTTCGTGCTGGCCACCAGGACCGCGATCCTGCTGGAGGCGTCGCTGGCGTTCCTCGGGCTGGGCGACATCACCGCGAAGAGCTGGGGCACGATGCTGTCGATCGCGCACGCCCGCAGCGCCTTCCTCACCGACGCCTGGTTGTGGTGGACCGTGCCGCCGGGGCTGGCCATCGCGCTGACCGTGATGGCCTTCGCGCTGCTCGGGTACGCCTTCGAGGAACGTGCCCGACCGGGCCTGCGGGACTGGGCGCGACCAGCGGCGGTCAGCGCTGGTCCGGTCCGGGCTGGTCCGGTCAGCGCTGGTCCGGTCCGGGCTGTCGGCGGCGATCCGGTCGCCGCCGGTGACGGCGCACCGCTGGCGGTCGACGGTCTCGGCGTCGGGTACCGCACCGAGCGCGGTGTGGTCACCGCGGTCGACGGCGTGAGCCTCACCGTGGCCGCCGGTGAGCTGGTTGCGCTGGTCGGCGAGTCCGGCAGTGGCAAGTCCACGATCGCGGCGGCCGCGTGCGGGCTGCTGCCGCCGGCCGCGACGGTGACTCGCGGCGGCGTCCGGATCGAGGGCCGTGACCTCTCGACGATGTCGCCGGCGCAGCTGCGCGGGATACGCGGCAACCGGGTGGCGCTCATCCCCCAGGAGGCGATGAGCGCGCTGAACCCGGTGCTCACCGTGGGCGCCCAGCTCGGGGAAGCGGTCCGGGCCCACCGGCCGCTCGGCCGGGACGCGACCTCCGCCCGGGTCGGCGAGCTGCTGGAGCTGGTCGGGTTGGACCCGGCACGCGCCCGGGACCACCCCCACCAGTTCTCCGGCGGGATGCGCCAACGGGTGGTCATCGCGATGGCCGTGGCCAACGACCCGGCCGTGGTGATCGCCGACGAGCCGACCAGCGGGCTCGACGTGCTGGTCCAGGCCGAGGTGATGGAGCTGCTCGACCGGATGCGCCAGCGGCTCGACCTGGCCCTGCTGGTCATCTCGCACGACCTGCCGCTGGTCGAGCGGTACGCCGACCGGATCGCGGTGATGACGGCCGGCCGGCTGGTGGAGATCGGCCCGGCCGAGGAGATCCGCACCGCCCCGCGACACCCGTACACCCGGTCCCTGGTCGAGTCGGCGCCCCGGCTCCGGGTCGGGTCTGAACAGCCGCTCGCGCCGGTGCGGCCATGACGGCTACCGCGACACCGGTCGAAGGCACCGGGACGCCGGCGGCGGTCCCGGCGCTCGCCGTCTGGGATCTCAGCGTGAGCTTCGGAGCCCGTGGGCGGGCCGTCCGTGCGGTGGCCGAGGTCGATCTCCAGGTGGCCGCCGGCGAGACGGTCGGGCTGGTCGGCGGCTCGGGCGCCGGCAAGTCGACCGTCGCCCGGGCGGTGGCCGGGCTGGTGGGCGCGGACCGGGGCACGATCCGGCTGGACGGCCAGGACCTGCTCGGGGTCGGCCGCCGCACCGCGCGGCACCGGCGCCGGGCACTGCACCTGGTGTTCCAGGACCCGTACTCCGCACTGCCGCCGACCGTGCGGGTGGCCGACCTGGTCGCCGAGCCGCTGGTGATCCACCGCGTCGGTGACTGGTCCGAGCGCCGCGAGCGGGTGGCGCAGGCCCTGGCCTCGGTCCAGCTGGGCGACCCGCGCTACCTCTCGCGCTACCCGCACCAACTCTCCGGCGGGGAACGCCAGCGGGTGGCGTTCGCCCGCGCGCTGGTCACCCGACCCCGGCTGATCCTGGCCGACGAACCGACCCAGATGCTGGACGCCTCGTTGCGCCGGGATCTGGTCGACCTGATGAGCGAACTGGCGCGGGTGCACGGCGTCGCGGTCCTGCACATCACCCACGACCTGGCGCTCGCCCAGCACGGCTGCGACCGGCTGGTGGTGATGCGCGCCGGCCGGGTGGTCGAGCACGGCCCCACCGCCCGGGTGCTCGATGCGCCGCGCCACGAGTACACGGCCGCGCTGATCGCGGCCGCATCCGGCCACCGCCGCCGGCGGACGGTGGATCACGCGGTCGATCAACGGGCCGGCTTGGGGGCCGACCGGAGGGAGCACGATGGCTGAGTTCGCGCAGCTCGACATGGACATCCGCACCGCGACTGGCTGCCCGGCGCGGAGCGGTTCGTCGCCCTGGAGCGGCCTACCCTGGCGGCCTACCGGGTCACCGAGATCGCCGAGCACCCGATCTTCGCCGGGGTGGAGCCGGACGACCTCACCTTCCGGCGTGGCGTGGCCGGGTTCTTCGCCCGCGGCCACCACCCGCCGCCGCCGGGTGCGGAGGTCCTGGTGCGGCTGGCCGGCGGGCAGCCGGCCACCTATGTCGACCAGGTGTCCACCGCGGGGACGATCGTCGTCCAGGCCAATTCCGACCTGCTCGGATACGCCGCCGACCGGAGCACCGCGGCCCGGGTCCCCGACCAGCTGGTGGACTGGGCGCTCGCCCAGTCGGCGCGACGCGACGCGACCGCCCGACCGGCGCGACCCGGCGCGCCCGCCGGCGCGCCCGTCCGGCCGGCGGGCTCGCGCACCGCGCCGGCCCGGCCGGCGGGGTCCGCATCGGGGAACGCCGGTAGGGGCGGCGGGCTGGCCGCGGTCTACGGCGGCTCCGCCCAGCACCACCGCTCGCTGACCCACCCGAAGTACGCGCCGCACCTCACCGGCGGCCTGGTCTACCTGCCCGAGCTCGCCGACACCGACCTGACCGGCTACCACGGCCTGGTCATCCCCGAGCGGGTGCACCGGGGCCGGCTGGACGCGGCCGCCGACCGGATCCTGGAGCTGCTCGACGCGGGCGGCACCGTGTTCGCCTTCTCCGGCGGCGAGCCGCCGCCGGAGTTCCTGCCCGGGGTGTCCTGGCAGCACCGGCCGACCAACTTCTGGTGGTGGCTGGACCCCGGCGCCGACCTCGGGCTGCGCTCACCGAGCCCCGACCACAGCCTGTTCGACCACCTTTCGGTGCGGGACTGCACCTGGCACTACCACGGCGTGCTCGAGCCACCCGCCGGCGCAGAGGTGCTGGTCAGCCTGCCGTCCGGGGAGGCGCTGCTCTACGTCGACCAGGTCAGCACCCGGGGGACGCTGGTGGTGGCCACCCTGGACCCGCTGAGCCACTTCGGCAGCCACTTCATGCCCGCGACCGAACGCTTCCTCGACGGCTTCCTGCCCTGGGCCTCGGCGATCACTACCGGAGGTACCCGATGACCCGTCCGATCCGGCGCGCTGCACTGGCGCTGTTGACGCTGGCCCTGTTCGCCACCGGCTGCGCCGGGCCCGGGTCGGGGTCGGCCGGCTCGGACCGGCTGCGGATCGCCGTCGAGCAGGACTTCGGCCCGCTCAACTTCCTCACGATGTCCGAGGACCAGCTGCTGTTCCTGGTCTACGACCGGCTGGTCGCGCCCTCCCCGTACGCGGCCGACCCGGAACCGTGGCTGGCCACCGAGGTCCGCCAGGTGGACCCGCTGACCTGGGAGGTGTCCCTGCGCAACGACGTCGCCTGGCACGACGGCCGGCCGTTCACCGCCCGCGACGTCGCGTTCACCATCGACTGGATGAAGACGGTGAAGAGCGGCACCTACACCCACCACGTGACCACGGTGCCGGGCATCCAGCGGGTGGACGTGCTCGGCGAGCACCAGGTGCGGCTCAACTGCGCGTTCGCCTGTCCGTTCCTGGGCTCGGTGACCCTGGCTCACCTGCCGATGCTGCCCGAGCACGTGTGGAGCACGGTGGCCGAGCCGAGCAAGTACACCGAGCTGCCGGTGGGCACCGGCCCGTACCGGCTGACCTCCTACCAGCCGGGGCAGGCCTACCGGTTCGAGGCCAACCCCACCTACTTCGCCGGCCAGCCCCGGGTCCGCGAGCTGGTCATGCCGATCATCCCGAACCCGTCCACCACGTTCACCGCGTTGCGCACCGGCGAGATCGACGTGGCGATGGGCGAGGTGCCCCCGGAGCTGGTCGCCCAGTTCGAGGGCTCCGACGACATCACCCTGGTTCGGACGACCCCGCTGCAGTACCCGGAGGTCCGGATGAACCACCAGCGGGTGCCGTTCGACCGGGCGGAGTTCCGGCGGGCGCTGTCGTTGGCGGTGGACCGGCAGCAGCTGCACGACACCGTCTGGTTGGGCCGCGGTCGCCCGGCGGTCAAGGGCTACCCGCACCCCAGCTCGCCGTGGACCAACCCGAACCTGTCCACCCCGTACGACCCCGAGGCCGCCCGACGGGTGCTCGACGAGCTCGGGTTCCGCGACGCCGACGGCGACGGGGTCCGCGAGGGCCCGACCGGGCCGCTGTCGTTCGTGCTGCACGTGGACGGCGCGGTGCCCATCCGGGTCCGGGCCGCGCAGCTGGTGGCCGAGCAGCTGGGCGAGGTCGGCATCGGCGCCCGCGCCGAGCCGCTGGACACCGGGTCGCTGGTGTCGCTGACCGAGACCGACGACTTCGACATGTACGTCAACCAGATCACCGCGCACGGGGTCGCCGACCCCACCCAGTTCATCATGTCGCACTACTCGGGCTACCTGTGGGAGTTGCCGACGCAGCCCTACCCGCAGATGGAACGGGTGATCGAGGAGTGGAAGGCGGCGCAGACCATCGACACCCGCAAGGCCGTGGCGTTCCGGATGCAGGAGCTGTTCAACGCCCAGCCCACCTCGATACCGCTGCACTACCCCGAAGGGATCCTCGCCTACCGCACGCAGGCCTATGACGGCTGGGTGGAGTCGCCGGGGTACGGGATCGTGCACAAGTGGTCGCTGCTGCCGCGGGCGGTGGCCGACCAGGCCAACGCGGTGATCGCCACGCCCCCGGTGGTCCCGGGGTGAGCCGGCTTGCGGGTTACGGTGGGTCATGTCGTCGAGCACACCGGAGCAGGTCCGCGCCGCCACGGTGACGCTGGTGGTGATGGGCGTGTCCGGGGTGGGCAAGAGCGTGGTGGCTGCCGAGCTGGTGGCCCGCACCGGGTGGGACTTCGCCGAGGGCGACGACCTGCATCCCGAGCGAAACCGGCGCAAGATGGCCGCCGGCCAGCCACTGGACGACGAGGACCGCCGGCCGTGGCTGCACCGGATCGCGGCCTGGATCGGCGAGCGCGAGGCGGCCGGCCGCTGCGCGGTGGTCACCTGTTCGGCGCTCACCCGTTCCTACCGCGACCTGCTTCGTGACGGGCATCCATCGGTGCGTTTCGTGCACCTGGTCGCGGCCCCGGAGTTGATCGAGCGGCGGATCAAGGGCCGGCGCGGCCACTACATGCCGCCTTCGTTGCTGGCCAGCCAGCTCGAGAGGTTGCGGGAGCTCGAGCCGGAGGAACCGGGGCTGGCCGTCGACGCCACCGACGACCCGGCGGCCGTGGCCGGGCGCGTGCTGCACGAACTGGGCCGGGACGGGAGCGCCCCGGCCTGAGCCGATGGGGAACGGCTGGCCGGAGCCCGCGTCTCGCGCGCTCCGGCTGCCGGCCCGCGCCGGCTACTTGTCGGTCTCGGCCAGGTCCGCCAGGGCGCGGGCGCGCCGCGCGTACTTCCAGTTCGCCAACTGTCCGATGGTCTTGATGCCGAGCGCGGCGAGCTGCTCGTCGTGCTTCGAGGTGAGGCCTTCGAGCGCGGACGGCGGGGCGTCCAGGATCTCGGCGGCCGTCTTGTCCTCGTACGCCTTGTCCACGAGCTTGCCGAAATTCACGCGGTGATCCTCTCGTTGGTGGGTCGTCGAACACCGGCAGCATTCGCTTGGTCGATCGCTCTGGCAAGTCCGACCCACCGTCGGGGTCCGGCTGGGCAGCTCAGGCGGGCAGCTCAGGCGGGCAGCTCAGGCGGGCAGAGTGACCAGGGCCGACGCGCGACCGAGCACGGTCTTGCCGTCGAACACTGCCTTGAGGTCGACCCGCCCGGTGCGCACGCCGTCGACCGTCTCGATCGCGCGTAGCGTGCCGGACAGCTCGACCACCGCGCCGTGGTCGGGCGCGGCGGCCCGGTCGATCACGTCGACCCCGTCGACCACGTCGGGCACCGGCACCGGCCGGGTGAAGCGCACCTGCAGCGAGCGGACCGCGGCCGGCGAGCCGAGCCAGCCGGTGACCACCCGGCCGACCAGCGCCATGGTCAGCATGCCGTGCGCCACCACGCCCGGCAGCGCGACCGTGGTGGCCACCCGGTCGCTCCAGTGGATCGGGTTGTAGTCGCCGCTGGCGCCCGCGTAGCGGACCAGGTCGGTGCGGGTGAGCGTGACCCGCAACGGCGGCAGCTCGTCGCCCTCGGCGAACCCGGACGGACCGCCGCGATGCTCACTCACCGTTCGTGTCCTGGCTGAGCAGCAGCGCCTCGGTCGCGCAGACCGGCTCGCCCGCCTGGTCGGCGCACTCGCAGCGCAGGGTCAGCATGTGGGTTCCGGCCCGGGTGGTCAGGGACTTGACCTCCACCACGGTGACGATCTGGTCGCCGGCGTGGATCGGCCGGTGGAACTCGATGCTCTGCCCACCGTGCACGGTGCCCTCGAACCGCCAGCCGAACGCCGGGTCGCGCAGGAAGGCCTCGATCCGAGGCATGGTGAACACCACCGGGAACGTCGGCGGGGCCACCAGGTCGGGGTGGCCCGCCGCGCGCGCGGCGTCCACGTCGTGGCAGACCGGATCGGTCTCACCGACCGCGGCGGCGAAGTCGCGGACCTTCTCCCGCCCCACCTCGTAGGGCGGCGACGGCGGCAGCACCCGTCCCAGGTAGGACTCGTCCAGCGGCACCGCGAGCGATCCGCTCAGCGGGTCTCTTTGTGTGCCTGGTGGGCGTTGCAGTTGGAGCAGTACTTCTTCAGGCCGAGCCGGTCGGGGTGGTTGCGCCGGTTCTTCTTGGTGATGTAGTTCCGGTGCTTGCAGACCTCGCACGCCATGGTGATCTTCGGTCGGACGTCGGTCGACTTGGCGGCCACTGGTGTGTCTCCTGGTCTGGCTGACTTCTGGCTTGGCTGTCTTCTGAACTGATCGTGGTAGCGGTGGCCGGACTTGAACCGGCGACACAGCGATTATGAGCCGCTTGCTCTACCGACTGAGCTACACCGCTGTACGCGACGCGGTCATCGAACTACGCCGCGCGCACCCGGAGGTGTCGAGCCCCTTTACGGAATCGAACCGTAGACCTTCTCCTTACCATGGAGACGCTCTGCCGACTGAGCTAAAGGGGCGGGTCGGCCACGATCGGTCGCACGGACCGTCCGTGTGGCTTCGCCAATGCTACACACCCCCGCGCCGGGGTTGGCACGAGGCCCTCACCGGCCGCGGTCGCCGGCCCGGCGCGGCGGCGCGGGCCGGGTTAACGTCGGACCATCATGCCGCGCGCCCGAATCCCGCCGCTGTGGTTGCTCATCACGCTGACCGGGTCGACCCAGTTCCTCAACGTCGCCAACATCAGCTCGGTCAACATCGCGTTGCCCGACCTCGCCGCCGACCTGGGCGTCGAGGAGAGCACGCTGCCCTGGGTGGTGTCCGCCTACCTGGTCACGTTCGCGGGTTTCCTGCTGGTCAGCGGCCGGGTGGCGGACCTGTTCGGGCGGCGGAGGGTGCTCGCGGCGGGGTTCGCGGTCTTCGCGGTGTGCGCGGTGCTGAACACCGTCGCGGTGAACGTGGGGATGCTGATCGCCTCGCGCGCGGTGCAGGGCGTGGGCTCGGCGGCGGCGATCCCGGCCGCCCTGGGCATTCTGACCAGCACGGTCACCGAGCCGCGAGAGCGCGGCCGGGCGCTGGCCGCGTTCGGGGCGGCCGGTGCGGTCGGCTTCGTGGCCGGCCTGGTGCTCGGCGGCGCGGTCACCGCCCCGCTGGGCTGGCGCTGGGTGTTCGGGCTCACCGTGCCGCCGGCGTTGCTGCTGCTGGCCGGCGCGCTGCTGCTCGCGCCGGCGGACCGGCCGGGTTCGCGGGCCACCGGCCGGGTGGACGTCCTCGGCGCGGTCACCGCCACCGGCGGGCTGGTCGCGCTGGTGTTCGCGCTGACCCGGTCCGGGTGGACCGACCCGGCGACACTCGGTGCGCTGGCCGGCGGGTTGGCGCTGCTCGGGTGCTTCGCGCTGGTCCAGGTCCGGGTCCGGGAACCGTTGGTGCCGGCCGGGCTGTGGCGGCGGCCGAACCTGAGCGCCGCCGTGCTGGTCGGGTTCTGCAACTTCGCGGCTTGGGTCGGGGGCAACTACTACCTGTCGCTGACCCTGCAGCGGGTGCTCGGGTACGCCTCGGGGCAGGCCGCGCTCGCGCTGGTGCCGATGGCCGTCGGCGGGCTGGTGTTCGCCACCCTCGCCGGCCGGCTGCTGCCGCGCACCGGTGGCAAGACGTTGCTGGTCATCGGGCTGAGCGGGTACCTGCTCGGGTTCGCGCTGCTGGCGACCCTACGTCCGGACACCGGGTACGTCCCGCAGGTGCTGGCCGGCGTGCTGGTCACGGTGGCCGGCAGCGCACTGACCTACGTCGCCTCCCACGTGGTGGCGATCGCCGGCGCCGCCCCGGACGAGCAGAGCCTGGTCGGCGGGCTGTTCAACGCCGGCATGCAGGTCGGCGGCGCGCTCGGTCTGGCGGTGATGGGGGCGGTGGCCGCCGCGCGAGTGCCGGCCGGCGCACAGGGTCCGGCGCTGCTGCCCGGCTACCAGGCGGCGTTCTGGACCGCGGTCGGGTTCGCCGCCGCGGGCCTGGTGACCACGGTCCTGGGGGTGTCCGGCCGCACGCGGGACGCCCGGGTGCCGACCGGCGCAGACGCCGCGACCACGTCGCCGAACCGGTTCACCCACCGTTCAGACCGGCGGCACTGACAACGGGCAGCCCTCCGGGCTGGTATCCCGGGCTGACCGGCCCACCGACCGGCCGGGTGCTGATCGACCTCGGAACCGACCCCCCATGCCCGCCTGAGCACCGTCACCCTGGTCGCGACGCCGCCCAGTCCGCGACCGCCGCGACGAACTCGGCGAGGTCGGCGGGATCTTCCAGCCGAGCAAGCACGATCCGGTCGTCGACCTCGATGTACTCGTGCACCAGCACATTGCGGAAGCTGACGGCCTGACGCAGCCGGCCGGCCAGCGCCGCCGGTAGGACGCCGTGCTTGCCCAGCAGGCTCAACGCGTGACCGTTGTCGTTGGGCGGGCCCCATCCCTGCGACGCACAGAGGTGCTGCGCGACGTCCACGCATGCTTCCACGGCGGTGACGAAGGTGTACTTCACCCCGGGGAGCCACATCGGGTCGGCCCGACGTGTGTCGTCGGCGCCGGATTCCCTGCCGAGCACCGCGAGGTCGTCGGTGATCGAGCGCAGCAACCGGAGCACCCGGACCTCATCGACCACGCAGCACGCTCTCGGCGAACTCGCGGTGACTGCGCATCAGGCGGGGTAGCTCGTCGGAGTAGATCTTGCGGGTGGTGGCGACCCATCGCACCCGCGCGGGCGGATCGTCGTCGAACAGCAGCGCCGCGCTCTGGGCCACCCGCCCGGCCAACTCCAGCGGGGCACCGTTGAGCACTATCAGGTCCACGCCGGGCGGCAGCATGACCTCAAAGGCGGCGGGCGCGTCGCCGGGCCACCAGGCGGCGACATCGACGTCCGAATCGACCCGGTGGGTACCCGCCGCACGGCTGCCGTGCAGGAAGGCGAAACGCGCACCGGATCGGCGCAACGTGTCGACGATCACGACGCGTAGATCGTCCGGCACGGCAGCGGTCATGCACCCAGTGTCGCACGGGCGACCGCCGGAGACGTCGCCCTCGGCCTCGGTGGGTCGCGCTCCGACACTGCTCGCCGCGGCGGCGGCGCTCGCGCTCGCCCCGAGCTCCGCGAGCTGTGCCGGGGCGCTCGGGGGCGCTAACGTCACGCCATGCTCGACCCGCGGCGCCCGGTGCTCGACGAGACGGTGCGCGTCGCTCCGGCGGAGCCGGCACCCGTCTCCGGATACGACGAGGAGCGGCCGGCTCGCACGCTGTCCGGCTGCGTGCGGGTCGCGGTCCAGGCGGCGTGCGCGCTGGTCGCGGTGTTCTCGCTCTACCAGGTGTTCTGGCCGCTGGCCCAGGGCGCCCAGTTCTCGCTGATCCTGTTCCTGGCCGGTGTGCTCCCGCTGGTGTTCCTCACCTACCGCTCCGGACTGGTAGTGCGTCCCGGACGGCGGCGGCCGATCGACGACCCGGCCGACGAGCCGGCGGACAACCCGACCGTGGCGGACTGGCTGCTCGCTGCGCTGGCCCTCGCGGTCGCGCTGTACCCCGTTCTGCCGCTACCGATCGCGGGGGCTGCTGGAGGTTTCAACGCGTTCCTGGACCGGCAGGGCGTGTTGGCCACCCCGGACGTGCTGGCCGGCGCGATCCTGCTGGTGCTCGTGCTGGAGGCCACCCGGCGCACCACCGGCTGGGTGCTGCCGGTGGCCTGCCTGCTCGCGCTGGGCTACTCGTACTACGGAGGGTTCCTGCCGCAGAACTGGTCGATCGCGCATCAGGGCCTGAATGTGGACGAGATCATCAACGGGCTGTACAACGACGCGTCCGGCTTCTACGGGGTGCCGCTGGGGGTGGCGGCCAGCTACATCGTGCTGTTCGCGATCTACGCCGCCGTGCTGGACATGTCGGGGGCCGGCCGGTTCTTCATCGAGCTGTCCTTCGCCGCCTTCGGCGGCTCGCGCACCGCGCCCGGGCGCACGGTGACGATGTCCGGGTTCCTGCTCGGCACGGTGTCCGGCTCCGGGGCGGCGACCACGGTGAGCCTCGGCTCGGTCACCTGGCCGATCCTGCGCCGGGCCGGCTACCCGGCGGAGAACGCCGGCGGGATGCTGGCCGCCGCCGGAATCGGGGCGATCCTCTCGCCGCCGACGCTCGGCGCGGCCGCGTTCATCATCGCCGAGTACCTTCGGGTCTCCTACCTGCAGGTACTGCTCTGGGCTGTGGTGCCGACGCTGCTCTACTACCTGGGGATCATCCTGGCGGTCGAGGCCGACGCCCGCCGGCACGGCACCCGCGCGGTCCAGGTGGACACGCCCTCGGTGTGGCGGGTGCTCGGGCGCTACGGCTACCACCTGATCTCGCTGGTGGTGATCGTGGTGTTCCTCGCGCTGGACATCCCGCCGTTCCAGGCGGTGGTGTACGCGATCGGCATCCAGCTGGTGCTGTCGTTCCTGGACCGCCGGCACGCGCTGACCCCGCCCAGGCTGTACGCCGCGCTGGCCACCGGGTTGCGCAGCGTGCTCGCGGTCACCGCGGTCTGCGCGGCGGCCGGGATCATCACCTCGACGATCGCCAAGACCGGGCTGGGCCTGCAGCTCGCCTCGATCCTGGTGCGCGCCGCCCGGGCGGTCACCGAGGACCCGACCGGCGTGCTGGTGGTGACCGCGGTGTTCGCCGCGGTGGCGGTGGCGGTGCTCGGGCTTGCGGTGCCGGTCACCGCGTCGTTCATCATCGCCTGGGTGATCGTCGCGCCGGCGTTGACCGACCTCGGGGTGGCCCTGCCGGAGGCCGCGATGTTCGTCTTCTACTTCGCGGTGCTCTCCGAGGTGACCCCGCCGACCGCGCTGGCCGCGGTGGCCGCCGCCGCGATCACCGGTGGCCGGGTGGTGCCGACCATGTGGCAGGCGGCGAAGTACACCCTGCCGGCGTTCCTGGTGCCGTTCGCGTTCGTGCTCACCGACAACGGCGCCGCGCTGCTCACCGAGGGTCCGGCGACGACCGTGCTGTGGGCCACCGGCGTGGCGGCGCTCGCGGTGGCCGCGCTGGCCGTGGTCACCGGCGGCTGGCTGGTCCGCCCGGCCGGGCCGGTCGAGCGGGCGCTGTGCCTGCCGGCGGCGCTGCTCTTGCTCTACCTGGCTCCGGCCACGATCATCGCCGGGACGGCGTTGCTGGCCGTCGCGGTGGCCGTCAACCTGGTGCGTTCACGTACACCCGAGATCAGGGAGGTTCTCCCGTGAGACCGACTATCCGGTTCCTCGCCCCACTCGTGCTGCTCGCCGCGGCGGTGCTCGCCGGTTGCGGTGGTCGCCAGGACGCCGCGGCTCCCGCCCCGGGCGGCGGTGCCGGCTGCGAGGTCGCCGCCGACACCCGGCTGTCCATCGCGACGGGCAACACCGGCGGGGTGTACTACGTACTGGGCGGGCGGTTCGGCGAGCTGGTGACGGCCGACACCGGGGGCAGGCTGAAGGCGACCGCCGCCGAGACCGGCGCGTCGGTGCAGAACATCCAGCAGCTCGGCACCGGCACCCACCAGGTCGCGTTCTCCCTGGCCGACAGCGCCGCCGACGCGGTGAACGGCACCGGCGCGTTCGCCGGCAAGCCCCAGCCGATCGCGGCACTGGGCCGGATCTACCCGAACTACACCCAGCTGGTGGTCCGGGTCGACTCCGGCATCACCTCGGCGGCCGACCTGCGGGGCAAGCGGGTGTCCACCGGCTCGCCGAAGTCCGGCACCGAGGTGATCGCCCAGCGGGTGCTGACCGCGGCCGGGCTGGACGCGGAGCGCGACGTGGTGGCCCAGCGGCTGGACATCGCCTCCAGCATCGACGGGATGAAGGTCGGCGCGCTGGACGCGATGTTCTTCTCCGGCGGATTGCCCACCCCGAACATCACCGACCTGTTCACCAGCATGAACGGCCGGGTGAAGCTGATCGACACCACGCCGCAGCTGGACGCGATGCGCCAGGTCAACCCGGTCTACCAGGTGGCCACCATCGCCGGCGCCACCTACCCGGGCGCGGTGGACACCCCGACCGTGGTGGTACCGAACCTGCTGCTGGTGCCGGCCGACATGGACCCGGCCGTGGCCTGCGTGCTGACCCGGTCGCTCTTTCAGCACCGCGACGACCTGGTGAAGACCAACCCGGCCGCCAAGGACATCCAGCTCGACACCGCCCGGGACACCGCCCCGGTCCCGCTGCACCCCGGCGCGGCCCGCGCCCTGGACGCCCTCGGCGCCAAGTAGCGCGGCACTCGCGCCGGCGAGCCCTCCCGGCCCGGCGCCGCGCCGAGGCGAAGATCGAAGGGCCGAGCCACGTACGCTGTACGTATCGACGGATGCGATCCGTACCGTCGGTATGCCATGCTGAGGTCATGACCGGAACACACACCGAGGTGGACCCGTCCGACATCGACCTGTCCGACATCGACGGGTTCTGGACCGAGCCGATCGAGCACCGGCACGCCGCGTTCGCCGCGCTGCGCGCCCGACCCGGCTTACCCTTCTACGAGCAGCCGGCCGCGATCATGCTTCCGCCGGGGCCCGGCTACTACGCGCTGACCCGGATGGACGACGTGGTCGCCGCCAGCCGCAACCCGAAGATCTTTGTCTCCGGGAAGGGCGCCACCAGCGCCGCCGACCTGCCCGCCGAGTTCAACGAGTTCTACGGCTCGATGATCAACATGGACGACCCGAGGCACGCCCGGCTGCGCCGGATCGTCTCGCGCGGCTTCACCCCGCGCCGGCTGGACGCGCTGACCGACAACGTGGCCGCGCTGACCACCCGCATCGTGGACGACGCCATCGAGGCCGGCGAGTGCGACGCGGTGACCGAGATCGCGGCACGGCTGCCGCTCACCATCGTTTGCGACCTGATGGGCATCCCGGAGAGCCAGCACCGGTTCGTGTTCGACCGCACCAACGTCATCCTCGGCGCTACCGACCCGGAGTACGTGCCGGACGCGGACAACATCCTCATCGCGCTGATGCGGGCCGGCGGCGAGCTGGCCGCGCTGATGCGGGAGCTGGCCACCGAGCGTGCCGAGCGCCCCACCGACGACCTGACCTCCGCGTTGATCAACGCCCAGGTCGACGGCGAGGCGCTCACCCCGGACGAGTTGGCGTCGTTCTTCATCCTGCTGGTGGTCGCCGGCAACGAGACCACCCGCAACGCGATCAGCTGGGGGCTGCACCTGCTCAGCGAGAACCCCGAGCAGCGCGCGATCTGGCTGGCCGACATCCCGGGGGTCACCCCGACGGCGGTCGAGGAGATCGTCCGCTGGGCCTCGCCGGTGTCGTTCATGCGCCGCACCGTGGCCGAGACTGCGACGGACGTGGAACTGTCCGGGCAGCCGTTGCGGCCCGGCGACAAGCTGCTGATGTTCTACGGCTCGGCGAACCGGGACGAGGCGCACTTCACCGACCCGAACCGGTTCGACGTACGCCGTTCCCCCAACCCGCACGTCGGCTTCGGCGGACCCGGCCCGCACTTCTGCCTGGGCGCGCACCTGGCGCGCCGCGAGGTGTCGGTGATGTTCCGCGAGCTGCTCGGCCGGGCGCCGAACATCCACACCACCGGCCGCCCGGTCCAGCTGAAGTCGTCGTTCATCAACGGCATCAAGCACCTCCCGGTGGCAATCGGGTGACGGCCGGGCGCGGGGCGTAACGGGTCACAGATCAGTTACGACGGATGGTCGTGGTCGGCGCGACCACCCAGCCCCCGAGCCCTGAGGCGGCCCGCTGCCATGCCGAGCATTCCCTTCGCCGACCCGAACGCCACCCGGCCCGTCACCGCGGTCGGGGGGCATCCGGGCGGCGACGGCCAGGGCGGCAGCGGCTCGAGCCCCGACGGTGCGGGCGGCCGGCACGCGGCCGCCGGGTACCGGACGGACGAGGGCGCCGGACCTCCGAACCCGCAGCGGGTCCGGCCCTACGCGCCCGGAGCCCGGCCCGGACCCGCCGCACCGCCCGCGACGGTCCAGGTACCGCGGCAGCGTCAGGCACCACAGGTGGCGCCCCGCCAACGTTCGGTCGACATCCCGCCGGCAACCCCCGGCCCCCGGCCCCCGGCAGGCGGACCCCGACCGGCGACGGTCGAGCGGCGGCCGGCGACGGTCGAGCGGCGGCCGGCGGCGGTCGAAGCACGCCCCGCGGCGGTCGGAGCACGCCCCGCGGCGGTCGGAGCACGCCCCGCGGTGGTCGGGCCACGGCCGGCGCCGGCCCGGCGGGAGTCACACCGGGCGGTCCAGGCCGGCCCGACCCGCGCTCAGCGCATGGTGGCCGCCGGGGTTGCGCTCAGCTGGTACCTCACCCGCATGGTGTCGATGCTGGGCCTGCTCGCCGTGGTCGGCATCGTCAGCGGCACCGCGCCGGACGACGGAGCGGCACCGGCCGCGCCGGACTCGTCAGTATCCAGCTCACCGACGCCGCGGCGCTGACCACCCGCCCTGGCCCAGCGCCGCGCGTCGAGCCTCAGGCCGCGTCGGGCTGGGCGACCTGCGCCTTCATCACCGCGTCCACGATGCCCATGACCAAGCCGCGGGAGCCGAGCCGGTAACCGAACTCCTCCCACGACAACAGCTCGCGGGACAACAGCTCGCCCACCGGACCCGGGTAGACCCGGGTCGCCCGGAACGCGGCCGCGCGCAGCCGCATGCGTTCGTGGTGGTCCATCATTGCGTGCACAGACATCCGGCACCTCCGCCTGATTTGACGACTTCGGCGGGCGTTCTCGGCACTGAGTCGCAACCCGAAGCACACATGGTTACCCACTTCGAGCGCTGAGTCACTAGGCGTGTCGAATAGTGACCGGTTTCTCGCGCTCACCGGTAACAACGAGCGGCGAGCGGTCGGGACGCTCGACCGATTGGACGCTGGCCACGCCCCGGACCTACTCCGTTTGCCAACCGTTCACCAGACGCCAGAGGGTAGCCATCGACCGCGCGGCCGACGTACAGTGTACGTATGTGGCTTCCGGACACCGCACGATGGGCACTGACGCACGGCCTGATCCGGCTCGTACTGCGCCGCGAGAGCCGTCGGGGCAACACCAACTCGCTGTTCCTCACCGACCCCGCGGTTCGCGACGACCCGTACCGGCACTACGAGCTGCTGCGCGGCCCTGAGCCGTTCTCCCGGGGCCTGGCCGGCAAGCTCACCGTGCACCACGCGGTGGCCACCGAGGTGCTGCGCCGCGACGACATGGGCACCGCGTCGTTCGGCGGGGCGCCGGCCCCGGTCCGGCGGCTGCTCGCCCGTGCCGGCGGTGGACGTAGCGTGATCGAGCCGCCCTCGATGCTCGCGGTCGATCCACCCGACCACAGCCGCTACCGCAAACTGGTCACCCGGGCGTTCACCGCGAAGGCGGTCGCCGCGCTGCGGGTGCGCACCGAGCAGGTGGCCGCCGAGCTGCTCGACGAGCTGGCCCGCGAGCACGCCGGCGAGCCGGTCGACCTGGTGCGGCGCTACGCCTCCCAGCTGCCGGTGATCGTGATCTGCGAGATCCTGGGCGCGCCGGTGTCGATGCGGCAGAAGTTCCTCACCTGGGGCGACGCGGCGGCCACCTCGCTCGACCCGGGCATGAGCCTCGCGGCGTTCAAGCACGCCCAGCAGGGCATCGACGCGCTGCTGGACTGGATGCGCGGCCACTTCGAGCAGCTGCGCCGCAGCCCCGGCGAGGACGTGCTGTCCCAGCTGGTCACCACGGCCGACTCGGACGGCCAGCGGCTCACCGAGACCGAGCTGCTGGCCACCAGCCTGCTGGTGCTGGCCGCCGGCTTCGAGACCACGGTGAACCTGATCGGCACCGGCATCCAACTGCTGCAGGATCACCCCGAGCAACGCGCGCTGCTGGCCGCCGAACCGGCGCACTGGCCGACCGCGGTCGACGAGATCCTGCGCTTCGACTCCCCGGTGCAGCGCACCGCGCGCCGGGCGCTGCGCGACACCGAGATCGCCGGGGTGCCGATCCGGGCCGAGGAGATCGTGATCGTGCTGCTCGGGGCGGCCAACCGCGACCCCGAGGTGTTCGCCGACCCGGCCCGGTTCGACGTGACCCGGCGAGGAGCGGGCAAGCACCTGTCGTTCTCCAGCGGCGTGCACCACTGCCTGGGCGCACAGCTGGCCCGGATGGAGGGCGAGGTGGCGTTGCGCGCGCTGACCGAGGGGTTCCCCGGGCTGACCATGGTCGGGCGCCCGCACCGCCGCCCCACCTCGAACCTGCGCGGCTACGACTCGCTCACCGCCCGGCTGGACACCCGCAGCCGGGTCGGCTGAGCCGCCAGCGAGTGAGCACCACGGTAACGTCAGTCTGCTGCCGTCCTCACCGATCCAGCCTCAGGTTACGTCGATCATGGTTTCCGCCGCCTCGGTGGTACGCCGGCCACGCTCAGCGCTCGTCATAGCGGTCCGGGATGATCAGGTGCAGCACGAACCCGACCAGCGCGACCACGATCGCGCCCAGGAACGCCGGCCAGAACCCGTCAACGCTGAACGGCAGCCCGATCTGCTCGGCGAGGTAGCCGACCAGCAGGAACAGCAGCGCGTTCACCACCAGACCGATCAGCCCGAGGGTGAGCAGGTAGAACGCGCAGCCGACGGTCTTGATGATCGGTTTGAGCACCGCGTTCACCACGCCGAAGATCAGCGCCACGACCACCAGGGTGCCGATCCGGACGGTCTCGTCGCGACCGCCGAGGTTGATGCCGTCGACCAGCACGGTGGCGATCCACAGCGCCACCGCGTTGACCGCGACCTTGATCGCCAGAGCGAGCATGTCAGTCCACCAGCGCCTGGTGGACCAGCGTGCGCAGCTGGGAGCGGAGCGGATAGGTGCTCGAGGGCATCAGCTGGGTGAAGACCATCGCGGTGAGCTCCTCTTTCGGGTCGACCCAGAAAACCGTGCTGGCCGCGCCGCCCCAGGCGTACTCCCCGACGTTGCCGATAACCTTGGTCGCCGCAGCGTCGACGGTGACCGAGAATCCCAGACCGAACCCCACGCCGACCATCGGGGTCTCGGCGAACACCGGCCGGCCGAAGCTGTCCAGGTCCGCGCCTCCGGGCAGGTGGTTGCGCGTCATGTAGGCCACCGTGCGCGGCCCGAGCAGCCGGACGCCGTCCAGCTCGCCGCCGCGCAGCAGCATCTGGGTGAACCGGTGGTAGTCACCCGCCGTGGACACCAGCCCGCCACCGCCGGAGAGCAGAACCGGCGGTCGCCGTTTGGCCTCGCCCAGCGGATTGCGCGCGAGCCGCCCGGTTTCGGGGTGCGGGCTGTAGAGCGCGGCCAGCCGGTCGGCCCGTTCGTCGTTCACCCAGAACGTCGTGTCGGTCATGCCCAGCGGGCCGAGCACGTGCTCGTCCAGGTACCCGTCCAGCGGCTGCCCGGACACCACCTCGACCAGCCGACCCAGCACGTCGGTGGCCACCGAGTACACCCACTCGGTGCCCGGCTCGGCGATCAGCGGCAGCCCGGCCCACACGTCGCAGGCAGCCGCGAGGTCGAGCCCGGGCGCCGGCCCGAACTCGAACCCGTGCCGGCGGTAGATGGCGTCGACCGGGTGGGCGTGGTGAAAGCCGTAGGTCAGCCCGGCGGTGTGGGTGAGCAGGTGCCACACCCGGATCGGCCCGGCGGCCGGCACCGTCACCGGCTTCAGCGCCGAGCCGCCGGCGTACACCCGGGGGTTGGCGAACTCCGGCAGCCACCGGTCGATCGGGTCGTTGAGCTCCAGCAGCCCCTGCTCGACCAGCATCATCGCGGCCACCGAGGTGACCGGTTTGGTCATCGAGTAGATCCGCCACAGGGTGTCCACCTCGACCGGCAGGCCGGCCTCGACATCGCGCAGACCCTGGGCCCCGACGTGCACCACCTGTCCCCGTCGGGTGACGACGGTGAGCAGCCCGGCCAGCCGCCCGTCGTCGACGTAGCGGGCGAAGTGCCGGTCGATCCGGGCCAGCCGGGCGGCGTCCATGCCGACGGCGCCGGCCTCCAGCTGCGGCGCCAGCCCGGACGACCGCTGCGATGTGCGGGTCATGATCCCGACCCTACCGGCGGGCCTCCGGGCGGGCAGTGGCGTGCGCTAGCGTTCGGTCGTGGCCACCACGTGGAACGACCTGGTCTCCTACGTCCGGGTCCGGTACGAGATCTTCCGGCAGACCGAGCGCACCCTGGACTTCGACCTGCCCACCCGGGACGGTCGCACCCAGCGGGTGGCCGTGCACCACGTCGGCGACGACGGCGCGGGCGACGGCAGCGAGTGGATCCAGATCGAGTCGCCGGTCTGCCGCGCCGACGACGTCGACCTGCGGCGGCTGCTGGAGCTGGCCGGCGAGTCGGCGGTCGGCGGGGTGGCGGTGGCCGGGGGCGTCGCAATGTTCCGGCACGCCACGGCGCTGTCCGAGCTGAACCTGGCCCACTTCGACCGCCCGTTCCAGCTGGTGGTGACCCGGGCCGACGAGCTGGAGCACGCGCTCACCGGCGCCGACCACTTCTAACCCGCGCAGCCCCGTCCGGGCCGAGGCTGGCCAGCAGCACGGCGACGTAGAGCAGCCCGGCGCCGGCGCATCGTCGGTGCACCGGGGATCCGGTACGCGAGAGGAGCCCGTCGGCCGCCACCCCCGAGTGGCTACCGACGGGCCCTCATGATCCCGCAGCCTCCCCACCATCGGCCGCAGCCAGCGCTCCCCAGCGCTGAGCAGAGGTTACGTCGGATGCTGGCAACGTTGACAGAGCCATACAGCCTAATTACTAGGTGACCGAGAAGTCCGCCCGTTGACCTTCGCCTTCACCCGGTTCCGGACCCACACGGTCCGCGGCGTAGGCAGATCGGGCCGAGCGACGGCGCGGCTCTCGGCCGGCTGCACCTGGACGGTCTGCCGTCAACCCTCGCTCGGGTCCCGGTGGTGCACCGCTTCGAGTCGGTTGCCGGCCGGGTCGAGCACCCACGCCGAGTAGTAGCCGGCGTGGTACTCGGGCTGCGGTCCAACGCCACCGTCGTCACGGCCGCCGGTGGCCAACGCGGCCGCCTGGAAGGCGTCCACCGCCGACGCGACGGAGCCCGGGAGGCCCAGTGGCGATCACCGGGCACCACGCCGCTGGGCTGGCGGACGACCGACAGGTAGGTGTGACCGTCGTCGGCGGCGGAGTTGCGCCGCCCGTAGCTGACGGCTACCTCGCCTACAGCACCAGCGGCGAGATGTCCGTCTTCGCCAGCCCGTGACCGGCAACAACGTCGTATGGCCACAGGTCCACATCTTCCGGTTTCGCCGACGGACTGGTCGTCGGGCACTGGGCCGTGCGCGACGACGCCGCCATGCTCGACACCACCAGGCGTGATCCCCTCGACCGCGCCCAGCCGAGAGCCGCTACGCCGGAGCGTCCAACGGCGGTCCGATGATGCGGATGTGGTTGGCCGCCGCGATCCGCACCAGTTCCTCGACGTCAGGTGCGGTCGGGATGGGCAGTCCGGGAGCCGAGGCCGGTTCCCCTGCCGTCCGGACGAAGTCCTCGAACCCGGCCGGGGTGGTCAACAGCAGGAAGTGCGCCACGTCGGAATCGACCCGGACGCGATGCGGGACGTTGCGCGGGCCGAAGACGAATCCTCCGTCGGTCACCGTGTGCTGCTCGCCGTCGTACTCGATCGTGAGTTGGCCGTTGAGCACGTAGAACATCTCGTCGGCGTCGTCATGCACATGCAGCGGGGTTCCATGTCCGCGCGGCGCGTGGAACTCCGCGAGGAACAACCCACCGCCGTTCTGCGAATGGGTCGTCTTATAGGTAGCGCGGGCACCGAGGAACCAATGCGCCTCTCCCTGCGATGCGTCCAGGACGTACCCGACTGGATCGCTCACCATCACCCTCCAACCCTTGGCATCAGATCGCGACCAGCCGCGTGAACGTGATCACGGTACGGATCATGTCCGAACGCAGCAAGGGCACGGCCCATTCGGGCCTACTCGCGGTCGGGACCGAGCAGCGGCCACCATCACGAAACGCCTGTGACCAGCAGCTACTTCACAAGTAGCCCGGCCGAGGCCGGACACCCCCGCTGACCAGCTAACGGTGAGCACCCGGCGCAGCTCGCGGACCTCCGGCCGGCCGGCAGCGTCGACAACGAAGGCAGCGCAGGCGGTGGCCAGGGCCTCGCTCCTGCTGCGGCGGGAGTTCGCCGCCTGGTCCGGCCACTGCATCGCCACGTACTCGGCCGCCAGCTCCACCAGCGTCGGGGACGACTTCCGCCGCACCTCAGACACCGGCAACCCGGACGCGATCTCGAACGCCTCGCCCCGGCGCGCGGCCTGCATCAGCTCGGAACGCCTAGCGTTGGCCAGCGCCTTGGTCACGAACGACTCGGAGTGCTCCCGGCCCTCGGTGAGCCACCGAACGTCATACGGCCGCGCGCGGTTTCGCTTCCTGACCTCCCAGAACCGGACCTTGTACGTGCTGGTCATGCCGCACCAGCCAGGTCGTCAAGGCGCCGCCTCCGGCGGCGCGGGGCCGGCCACGCCGGCCCCGTCGCTCGCTCACTACACCTCCGGCCCGTTCGTGGCGCCGTGGCCGGCTACCTGGCCCCGAGCCGAGAAGGATGTCGCAGACCCCCAGAGACAAGGTCACGACAGTTGCGCCGCGACGGCGGACGGGACACCGTTCGAGCTCGCGTCCCGTCCGCCGTCAGCGGTCAGATACCGAAGGGCGCTGGGTAGCGGACCTGACCGCCGGGCAGCGGGCTGCCGTCGAGCGACAGGGCCATGATGGCGTCGTCGGGTACCTCGATCGACAGTCGGATGCCATGCTCGCTCGCCCGGCCGAACCCGAAGCGCGGGTAGTAGGTCGGGTGCCCGAGGACGACGACGTACTTCTCGCGCATCTCGCGGGCCCGTTCCAGGCCGGCGTGGATCGCGGCGGATCCGGCGCCGGTGCGCTGGTATTGCGGCAGGACCGCACACGGGGCCAGGCACAGGGCTGCTGTGTCGCCGATGTGGCATCGGGTCAGCAGCGCGTGGCCGATGACGGTGCCCGCCTCGTCGGTGGTGACGGTGGATAGTTCCGGGATCCAGTGCGGGTCGGCGCGCAGGGCGTCGACGAGATCGGCCTCGTCCGTGGTGTCGAAGGCCGCACTGTTGATCTCGTGAATCGTGGGGATATCGGCGTCGGTCTCGGCGCGGGTGGTCCAGCTACGGGACATGATCGTTCCGTTCTCAGTGTGAGGTGGTCGACCTGATCCGGGACTGACCCGGGACGGTCGAGGGGTGATGACTCAGGAAGTAGCCACGACCCGGAGCGTGGGGGACGTCGCGTCGCCACGACGGGCAGCAGCCATCGGCGCGGTCATCAACCCCACTTCCTTCACGATCACATCGACAACAGAACGGCCAGGACGCTAGCAGGCCGGCGTGGAGCGGTGGGAACGCATTGCCTGGTTCGTCATCGAGATCACGTCGACCGAAGACCCCGGGCCACCCGGACCCGACACCGCTCGGAGATCAGCGAATTGCGGCGGGGTGGTGATCTCCTCAAGGCGCGCCCGAGGGCTACCACCCGCGCCGTGAGGAGATCACCACCGAGGCCAGGGCGCACGGCAGGGCCGCAGAGCGGGAGACCGCGAAACAACTGCGAAACGGCCGTGACCAGCGGCTCCCCGGAGACCACCCGGCGCAGACGGGACACCCCGGCTGACCAGCTAGGATCTCTACCGCAGGCCCTCGTAGCTCAGGGGATAGAGCATCGGTTTCCTAAACGTCCGGGGCGGCATTTCGCGCCGGTCCTGTTGATCCAGCTCTGCGGCCTGGAACCGGCTCTGACCAGCCACGGAGACTCTCGGTGATCGGTCCGGTGTCCGTCAGCGTGCGCAGCGATCATGCGGTCTCGGTAGCCCTTCACGGACCAATCACGGACCAATCGGAGATCATTTAGGCGGGTCGCCCAGTACGGCCGCGATCCGGTCGTTGACCAGGTCCCGCTGTCCGTCCAGACACTTCGCGTAGACCTTCATCAGCACATCGACAGAATGGCCGGCCCGCGCTGCGACCTCCGGTGCCGGCACCCCGGCGTTGAGCCACGTGGACACGGCGGCGTGCCGGAGATCGTAGGGCCGGCCGGCCAGCGGCGAGCCCGCCTGGGCGGGGGTGAACGCGTACGCCCGTGCCTGTGCCCATACCCGGGCGTATGTCGCCGAGCCCACGACCCGACCATTCGGTGACTGGAACAGCCGGCCGTCCTCGGCCACTCCGAAGCGCTCGATGTGCTCCTGCAGCAACCGAACAAGAGCCGGCGGGATCGGCACCGGCCGGGTGTCCCGCGCTGCTCGATGCTTGAGGCCGCGCCGGTCGTGCACCTCGCCGGAGTCGGTCCAGCGCGAGCCGGCCGCCGGCCGCGACTCCCAGAGCGTCAGCTCTCCCCATCCGCGCTCGGGTAGCTTGCAGTCGGTGTCCCGTAGGTTCGCCACCTCCGCCGGCCGCGCGGCCGAGTAGTAGATCGTGGCGAAGAAGGCCACCAGGTGCGGCCCTCGATCCGCGTTGCGTTGGCCCACGTAGGAGACCGCCGTCAGCAGCTCCCGCGCCTGCGCAGGATTGATCACCACTCGGGGATCGACCTGTTCGACCCGCTTGGGCCGCTTCCACCTCAGGTTCGTCACCGGGTTGCCCGCCAGCCGTCCACGCTCGACCGCATAGCCGAGCAGGTTGTGCACGACGGCGCGCTTTCGGTTGATCACTGTCGCGGCAGCCGTGGAGCCGTCCAGGTTCCTCGTCAGCCCGTCGAGCAGCTCCCGCACCGAAGCCACCTCGCTCAGGTCGGCCACCGGTCGGGATGAGCTGTGCAACCAGCGCACCGCCTCGCGCTCGCCGTCGGACAGAACGGCTCGGCGATCCTCGGGCGGCAGCACGTACACGGTGAGCACCCGGCGCAGCTCGCGGACCTCCGGCCGGCCGGCAGCGTCGACAACGAAGGCAGCGCAGGCGGTGGCCAGGGCCTCGATCGTGCTGCGGCGGGAGTTCGCCGCCTGGTCCGGCCACTTCATCGCCACGTACTCGGCCGCCAGCTCCACCAGCGTCGCGGAAGACTTCCGCCGCACCTCAGACACCGGCAGCCCGGATTCCATGTCGAACGCCTCGCCCCGGCGCGCAGCTTGCATCAGCTCGGACCGCCGAGAGTTGGCCAGCGCCTTGGTCACGAACGACTCGGAGTGCTCCCGGCCCTCGGTGAGCCACCGGACGTCATACGGCCGCGCGCGGTTTCGCTTCCTGACCTCCCAGAACCGGACCTTGAACGTGGTCGTCATGCAGCACCAGCCAGGTCGTCCAGCCAGCGGGCAAGGTCCCGGCGCCGGACGCGTAGCTCACCGTTCGGAAGCCGGATGGCCGGCGGAGCCACGCCGAGCTGTCGCCAACGGTAGAAGGTGTCCCGGGAGACTCCGTTCAGCTCCGCGAGGACCTCGCGGACGGTCATCAGCTCGGTCTGTCGCTCGACCTTCATGCCGCCCTCCCGGGGTCTTGATCGTCAGTTGCGGAACGGTTGGGGTCGGGTGGTTCGCCGGCTTTCATTTGGGCGGTGCGGTACTCGGCTCGCCATCGCTGTCGCTGGCTGATGGCCTGCAGCAGCAGCGCGGGGCGGGTGGGGACGTCGGTGTCGCCGGCCTTGGTGCGTTCCCACAGGTACGGGCCGTCCTCGATGGCGTGCGCGGGTTGGACCCCGGCGCGTTCCAGGAGTTGCCGAACGAAGGTGGTGCGTTCGGCGCGGTGGTCGTCGAGGGTCTTGTTCGACCACTTCCGGGAGACCAGCACGCGGCGGCCGGCGATGCCGAGGTGCTCGGGCCGGTGGGCTTTGCCCTTGCAGGCGCCGGGGGTGGTGGTCATCCGGGCGCCCTGGGGTTGGATGCCGTAGAGCAGCCACACCGGACAGCGCGGCGAGCAGGGGGTGCGGGCGAGCTCGGCGACCAGGCGGCGGGCGTGCTCCCGCTGCCGGCCGGTGGCGTCCTCGGTGAGGCCGGCGGCCTGGTGCACGGACTTGGTCAGGTACTTGGTGAGGTAGCCGACGTGGCGGCCGGCTTCCTCGGTGCCGCCGAGGATGCCCTTCACGTGCACCTGCGCCCCGAACCGCACCACGTGCGCCGGCTCGGTCAGGTCCTCGCACGCCTGATTGAAGGTCGGCAGGGGTGCCCGGGTGTCGGGGTCGGTGAACCCCTTGGTGTGGGCGTCCCAAACCGGCACCCGGTCACCGGAGTAGACGAGGGTGTCGTGCGGCGGCCACCAGACCTGGTGGTAGGTGGCGGCGGTGATCGCGCGCAGCTCGGCCCGGGAGATGGTGCCCCGGATCGCGGCGTGAAAGTGCGGGGCGCCGCGTTTCTGGGGTTCGACGGTGCCGAAGTATTGGACCTCCCAGCCGACGCAGCGGCGGGTGTTCTGCCAGAACCGGTCGAGCAGGGCCGGGAAGTGGATCGCGTCCCGGGCGGCGCGCTGGTAGTCGTAGCGGTCCAGGTCCAGCGCCGCCCCCTCCGAATCGACCCGCCCATACGAGTCCAGCGTCAGCGTCAGGAACGTCGAGGGGCGGTACTTCCCGCCGTACACCTGCCCTAGGGTGCGTTTCTGCACCGGCCGGCGGGGCAGGTTCGGTGCGTCCTGGCGGCGTCGGGTGGAGCGCTTCACCGCTGCCCGGTTCGGCGGGTCGAGGGGTTCGAGCCGCCCCCGAACGCCGAGGGCGCGGAGTTCGCCGTCCAGCTCGGCGACGGTGTCGGCGATCTCGACGCACTCGCCGTCGTCGCCGGCCTGGCGGGCTTGTTGGTAGGCGGCGTGCAGATCGGCGCGGGTGGCCATGAGTTGTTTCTGCGCGGTGGTGGGGGTGGCGGGGCCGGGGTCGGGTTCGTGCTCGAGGTGCCAGCCCTCGCGGCACTGCACCACCCGCAGCCGCCGCGCCTTGTCCGCGCAGGGCCGGCACTTGGCCTCATCGCGGGCCCCGCACGGCACCGGGACGACGTCGATGCGGCCGGTGGTCAGCTCGATCCGGCGCATCGCCAGCGGGCGGACACACACCCCGTGTTCCTCGGCGAGCTGCTGGGCGACCTCCCCCGAAAGTGCGAGCAGGGCGCGCTGGGCCCGGGTGAGCTGCTCCTGATCCACCGGCGTCCCGGCCGGCCCGGTGTGCTTGGTGTGCTGGTCGGTGCTGGTCACGCGACACCTCCGGTCGGGTGCTGCGCCGGCGCGGGCAGCGTGAGGACCTGGCCGCCGATGTTGGTCGTTGGTTGGCCGACGACGAAGGCTTCGAGGGCTTTGATCGTCTCGTCGGGGACCCAGCCGGCGCGCACGCGCAGGGGTTCGCGGATGCCTTCGCCGAACAGGTAGCCCACGCCGGCCTCGGACTCCCCGATCCGGTTGGCCCACGCGCCTCGGTCGTAGGCGGTGTCTCCGAGGACCATGCCCACGTGGCTCTTGGTGGCCACGCGCAGGCAGATGCGGCGGGGGAACAGCTCCCGGACGGGGACGGTGTCCTTGGTCGGTTCCTGGACGTAGCCGCGCACGCAGAACCCGAGCGCTCGGCCCTGGGTCGTCAGGAGGGCAACGCGGTCGGTGATGGCCTCGCGGGTCTTGCGGTCTCCGACGTAGCGGATCAGGGCGCCGATCTCGTCGAACTCCACCAGCTCCAACGGCGTCTCGCGGGTGATCGGGACCGTGCGTACCCGCCCGGCGAACTCGGTCTTGCGGGCCTCCATCGACTCCACCAACCCGTTCAACAGGGCCAGGGCGTCGGTGGAGGTGACGGCGTAGCGGTGGAACATCCGCCGCCCGTAGGCCAGTTCCATCCCCTTGGGATCGATGCCCGAGACTCGGACGAGGCCGTCGCGGATCGCGGGGGCGATCGAGACCAGCGGGGACCACATCACCGAGTTCTTCCCCGCCCCGGTCGAGCCGGCCACCAGGGTGTGCGAGCCGCGCAGCGACTGGTACCAGTCCAGCCCGTACTCCGTGCGACCCGACCACACCCGCCCGAGATCAACACTTTCGCCGGCCACGCCGGCCAGTCCAGCGAGGTCGCGGCAGGCCACGACGTCGGTGAGCAGGTTGCGGCGTTGGAAGTCCACCGACACCCGATTCGGCGCCAACTCGCGGACCTGACACCGGGCCACCCCTCGGGCCACGGCGAGTTCGCGGGCGACGAGGTCGAAGTCCTCGGGTTTCTGCCCGGCCACCAGCTTCACCCGCACCTCGTCCCACGACGGCCCCGAGCGGACCCCGATGATCCGGGGCACCTGGTCGCGGCGCGGCCTGCTCCGGGGGGCCAGGGCGGTCCGGCGCAGCGGGTTGACGTTGATCGTGATGGCCTGGCCGGGGTCCGGGACGGTGAGCCGGCACGCGCGGAACCAGCGCGGCATGGGGATGGCGTAGACGATCCAGCGCTGCCACCACCCCCGCAGATGCCGCCCCGCCAGCGCATCGAAGGCCGGCAGGGCGTCGATGCGCCAGGCGACCAGCCACCACACCGCGACTGCCTCCGCCACCCACGACACCCCGAGGGCGAGGGAGCGCCAGCCGAACAGCACGCACCAGGCGGTGACGGCGGTGGCGGTGAGGGTGGTGCGCCAGTGCAGCACCGCCCACCGCAGCGCCGCCACGAACCCCTTGATGGCCAGCCAGACGGTCACGAACACCACCGCGACCGCCGCCAGCGCCTCCAGCAACCAGGCCATGCCCTTGCCGAGCTGGTGCAGCACGCACAGCCCGATGACCAGCACGAGCAGCACGGTCCATACCGTCGTGCTCACCTCGACCCCTCCCCCGCCTCGTTCGTGGACTTCCTGGACTTTCTGGATGTGGACTTGTTGCGGACCAGCGCGGCCGGCACCAGGACCAGCTGGTCCAGGTGATCCGCGCAGCGGCGCCGGGTGGCCACCGGCCGGTGCTCGATCACCGACCGGCAGACCTCGCAGCGATCCCGACACGCCCGCACCCGGCCCCCGCCGGCTTCGGTGGTGTTCATCGGCGGCACCCCCCGCAATGCAGGCCGGTGCAGCTCGCCCCGCCCGCGCAGGCCAGCACGAGCAGCAGCAGCGCGACCGCGACCGCGACGATCAGCCCGAAGTGCGCGTGCAACCAGCCCACGACAGCGGCGACCACCGCGATCACGGCCAGGACCACCGACACCGCCGCCCACACCACAGCGACCACCGCCGCCACGACCACGAGGACAGCGGCGACCTTGACCGCGCCGATCAGCCACGGCCGGACCCGCTGCCACCGCGACGGGTTCGCCGGCCGGAGGTGGGCGACCAGCTCGATCCGCTCCCCGGGCAGGATCCGGGCGTCGGTGACTCCGGCCAGCCGGCCCGCCTTGTGGGCCAGGCGTAGCGCGGCCGCGACCTGCTCCCGCTCCCCGGTGATCACATGAGCCATCACCGTGCGCATCTCAGGCCACCGCCTGACGACGGGCGGCGAACAACTCCGCGCGCTCACCGGCGGACAGCCCGCCCAGCACGCCCCAGCGGGCGGCGGGGTCCTCCGAGGCCATCACATCGGCCAGACACAGCTCCCGCACCGGACACCCGGCACACACCTGCTTGGCGGTGTCGACCCGCTCCACCAGCACCGGCCCAACCCCGACCGGGAAGAACACCTCGGGGTCCTCCCCCACACACGCCGCATCCACCCGCCACCCGGCGACACCGGCGCCGACGAACCCCAGCCCGTCGAGCAGCCCGCGCAGCCGCGCGGCGCGGACTCCGAGCCGGGCGCTCACGCCGACACCCCGCACACCCCGCCGCAGCCACACCCGACCACCGAGCACACCGGCTCTCCCGCCGCGTGGCGCAGCCAGTCACCGGCCATGTCCCGCCAGAACCGGGCCTGGTCACTGTCCCGCCCGGCCGCGATGATCACCGCGTCCCCGAACACCGCCGGCACCTGCCCCCAGCCGGCCCGGACACTCCAGCGGCCCAGCAGGTTCCACCAGCGCGCCGAGCGCTCGAACAACACCGCCAACCGCTGCGCCCGAGCAGCCCGCTCGGTGTGCGTGCCCGGTCGCAGGTCCATCACCCGACGTCGCTCCGCATCGCAGCGGCGCAGCCCCGCCGCCACCATCGCCGGCACGCTCACCACGCCGCCGACCCGATCACCGCCGACACTCATTACGCTCGTGGTCCTTCCGGTCCGAATCGCCTGCTCAGGGCTCGTTGAGGTCGGGAGACCCAGGAGGGGGGTCCGTTGCCGCGGACTCCCCTCCGCCCCCCCGGCCGGGCTCACGCCGCGTCCGAACGCGACGCCTTACCGCTCACCGGGGCCCGCATCTCCCGAGCCCGCAGGCTGTACGCCACCCGCCCCCGCTTGTCATCCACATACGGGGTCACCGTGAGCAGGTCGAACTCCACCGCCGCGAACGGCAACCCACCCGCCGGCGCCGGCGGAACCGGCTGATGCGGCGACGCGATCTTCACCGTCACCGTCTTGTCCGACTTCCGGGCCGCCGGGTCGGCATCCAGCACCGACACCGACCACACCGGGAGGCCCGTCTCCTTGTCCAGCGCCTGCACCGGGCGCTCGCGGGTGGACTTGTCGAAGTCCCGCACCGGCTCCACCTCCGAGACCACGAACGCCCCGAGCGGGAACACGTCCTCCATCGCCACGTAGAACCTGCCGCTGATCGCCATGCCATCGACCTCTCTTCGTTTAGCCCACTAAACCCCGGCCCACCGATCGTCCTCGGTCGTTTATGGGGGGTAAACACAAGGTAGGGCAGGATGCGATCACATGTCAAGTCCCCCTAAACTCCAGGCATGCACAGCCCCGACGACTTCGAGGCCGTCCGGCGTGACCCGGACCTCCTCCGGCGGGGACAACGCGCGACCGCGTTGATCTCGATCTACCAGCAGCGCGCCACCGAGCTGGCCCGGCTACGTCGCGAGGCCATCGAGGAGCTGCACCGCAGCCAGGGCATGAGCTACACGGAGATAGCGACCGCGCTCGGCATCACCAAGGGCCGCGTGACCCAGATCCGCAGCGGCGCGCCCGCTCGTGAACGCGCGTTCTTCGGAATCGGCCCGGTCAAGGTTGGCGTCCCGCTCCGCGAGGGTACGGACGACAGGATGCGCAGCTACGTCGACGCCGCGGACCTGGCCACCCAGCAGGACACCGAGACCATGCTCGCCGCGCTCGCCCTGACCGCCGAACCACTGACCATCCGACCCGACCAGACCACCGCCCCCGAGGGCGACACCGTGGTGATCTGCGGCCCGAAGTCCGCGCCCATCGGCGCCAGCCTGCTGGACAGCGACCCCAAGCTCGGCATGACCAAGACCGCCGGGCGCTGGTGGATCATCAACAAGACCACAGGGGAGCGGCACGGCTCACCACTGCGCGAGGAGCCCGCAGGCCAGGGCGACATCGGGTACCTATCGCGCCGCCGCGACGGAGACCGGGTCATCGTGCACATCGCCGGCATCCACAGCCCCGGCTCACGCGGCGTCGTCCACTACCTGACCCACCACCTGGCCGAGCTGCACCGCCAGGTCGGCGACCAGTCTTTCAGCGTCGGAATCCGCTGCCAGCTCGACGACCTCACCGTGACCGCCAGCGACATCCTCACCGGCCCGCACACCTGGTGATCCGGTGAAGGTCCACAGCGCCACCCTGGCCGGCGGCGACAACAACCAAGACCGCTTATTCGTCACCGACAACGCCGTGATCCTGCTCGACGGAGCCACCGCATTCGAACCCGTCGACATAGACGCCGGCCACTACGCCGAAACCCTCGGCGCCGTCATAGCCGAGCAGCTCGACCAGCAGTCCGGCATCCCGATCGCCGACGCGGTGGCCATCGCAATCCAGCATACGACTCAGAAGCTTGACCTGGCCATCGGCGGCTCACCCTCCAGCACAGTCAGCGTGCTGCGCAACCGGCCCAGCACGGTGGACCTCTACGTTCTGGGCGACACTCCGATCCACTACGGCACCGGCCACGAGCACCGGGTCCTCAGCGACGAGCGCCTGTCAACCGTCGCGCGATCCGAGCGCGAGCGCTACCGCAGCCAGCTCCGCGCCGGCCACGGCTACGGGCCTGAGCACCGCGCCACCCTCGCCGACCTCCAGCAAGCCCAGCGCCGGGCCAGAAACCACCCACGCGGCTACTGGATCGCTGAAACCGACCCCGCAGCCGCGCACCACGGCCTCACCGCCACCATCCGAGCCAACTCGATCACCTGGGCCGTCCTCGCTACCGACGGCGCCGCCGACCTCATCGACCACCACGGGCCGGCCTGGCCCAGGATCTCCCACTTCTCCCGGGACGCTCTGGGGGCACTGCTGGCCGAACTCCACCACTGGGAGACCGTCTGCGACCCCAACGGCCTCCACCTACCCCGCGCCAAGCCGCACGACGACAAGACGTTATGCACAACCCTTCTATTTGATTAGGTCAATCCAATATCCCAACCGTCCGAGCTACTTTCGATCTAACGTTCGTACACCATTTCGAATCAAATTTGGCACTCATCTTCGCGGCCGCGAGAAGCGACTCTGAGCCCATCGAGACCGGGCCGCCACCAAGCTCCTTAATGGCATCGGGTACTACATAAGCCAAGTACTTCAGACACCATTTACCCTTCAGTAGTCGATGCGCGCGGCCTCGACGAATACTTTCCTCGACGCGAGATCGGTACTTAAGCTCGGCAGCTTCAAGAGCGCTAGAGGATTTACATTGAGCTGAAATCGACTTTCGTAGGCTGTTCAGGCTCTTCTCAGATGGGGGTCCGAACCGACCTACTGTCTCGGACGGCGGGGTACCTGGATACGGGCAGTTGCTCGCACTCATAGAGAATCCAGCACAACACAAGCTGAACCATTCTTGCCAGTCAGCGGCGAAGCGACGTTCCCAGCCAGACAGATTTCGCATGACTTGCTTAGCCTCGGCCAGCGGAATCGATGTCACTGCACTTACGACAGCCGTCAGCTCACAGCTCTGAATTACGTGCGCTTCAACGTCGGGAAGCTCGGTGTATATCAGATGATCAGATCTGAACATCCGGCCTAAAATGCGGTCGTGATCGGAGTCGACACAAAACACCAGAGCCTTGTGACCCGAACTGTTAGTCAGAGCAAGCCCCTTGAGGCTTCTGAGAGTTTGAAAGAGCTTAAGCACCGCAGTCTTGCCGGACCCACTTCCCGGGAGCCCCCGTGTAGCACTCTCGACTGTGTAGACCCGGACCCCGAGCCGAGCCAGTCTCTCATCGCCTTGAAGCAACATGTCGTAGAACCATCGATCAGTAGCCGTACCCTCGGTTACTACGAAGATGGATGCAGTATGACCCATCTGCATTCGCCGAAGGAGCCCGCGAGGCGAGTGGGCAAGCCGGCGGCCGCTCACTCAGAAACCATCTCGAAGATATAGTCGTCATCGAGCTCGGCCATGACCTCGGGTGAATGCGTAGCTGCAATAATTTGACACTTTGGATTCACGGTTCTCATAGAGTTAATTAGCTGATTCTGCCAGTCCACGTGCATTGACAACTCAGGTTCGTCGATGAGAATCGAATTGCCCCCGGCAGACAAGCATTCAACCAGCATTCTCAACATCTGTCGTTCGCCACTAGAAAGGGATTCAAGCGCAATCACTCTATCCCCTGAGACTACTTCGAAGCGCGAACGATTCAAGTTTAGTCTCTTATCGCCCGAGAAGACGTCATGGACAATCTCCTCAACCTTTCGGGTTGGCGCCGTGACCTGCCGAGTCTTCTCTTGAATATCCAACACCTTGGCGACAACGCGCCGCAAGACCAAGTTGCTAACCAATGATGACTTGAACTCTTGAGCAGAACCTAAACTAAACGGAATACGTTGCTGAGTAAAGAAGTCTCCAATCGCCGCATAGGCCTCCTCGTCGTCCACCTGAATCTCCGGCGATTCAGGTTCGCCGTCCGAAACTTCGACAACCGCTTGAATAATCGACGCGATCCCAGCTCTTTGGACTTCCGCTATCCGCTGCGACTCCCTGATTGAATAGTCGCGCCAGAGGTAGCTATTCAGCTGGCGTGAGCGCCGGAGGTAGCCAGGGGCCGGTGGTGAAGAGCTGGTGGAGGACATCGAGCTGGTCGAGGCCCCATTTGGTGGCGGTGTCGAGGTAGGAGCGGACGACGGCGA
>JBQTKB010000029.1:0-21363 GCA_052386505.1 Pseudonocardia sp. | reverse complement strand
GGCCTTGGCGTAGAGCAGCGGGAGCTCGACGTTCGCCACCGCGGTGTTGCGGGGCAGCAGGTTGTAGGACTGGAAGACGAACCCGATCTTCTGGTTGCGGATGTCCGCGAGCTGGTCGTCGTCCAGGCTGGCCACGTCGACCCCGTCGAGCTGGTACTCGCCGTCCGTGGGCACGTCCAGGCAGCCCAGGATGTTCATCATCGTGCTCTTGCCGGAGCCGGACGGACCCATGATCGCGACGAACTCGCCGCGCTGGATGGACAGGCTCACCCGATCCAGGGCGCGCACCTCCACCTCGCCCGCGCGGTATACCTTGCTGACTCTGTCGAGCCGGATCATCGTCTCCCCCGAACCGCTCGTGGCCGCGCTGCCAACCCCGGGAGAACCCGAGTTCAGGCCTCCGTGCCCAGCGAACAGTTACCGCCCCCTGCCGCGCCGACCTCTCCCGTCGACGCGATCCGTAGCGCACAACGACTGAGGTTCGACGGGGGTTACGTGGGTTACGTGTTCTCTTGTGGCGCAATCGAGTGATCCATCTGCGCGTTCGTGGCAGTAGGTCGGAAAACGGTGGCCGTCCGTTCGGTACCGGGAGCCGCGCCGGGACGGTGGTGTCGGCCGGTGGCTCGGTACATCTACTCGATCGAGTGGCGACTAACGGAGAGGTAGGGCTGCCCACTTAGGGCGCGAACGGGCGTGCGGTTCCTTATCGCCGCAGCTCAGCGGTCCGACGTCGGCGTTTCTCCGAGCGCCCGGTCTGTGCGTCCGGACACCTCGCGGTTACTGCCGGCCTCGTTGGTCCAGAAGGGTGGATCACACGTCTGAGTGGTGATTTCCGACAGACCCGTTTCCGACTGGACACGCACCTCGGTCAGGCGCTATTCATTGCGCACTCCATGGGCCAGGGTCGGCCCGGGTAGCGAACGGGAGGGGGAAGCCCGGAGTCGTGGTCGTTCATGACACTTCGCCGGTCGGGGGGCCGTTTGAGATGGCAGCGCGCACGGTGAGAGTGCCCAGTCCAGTTGCCTCATGGTTGCCCATTCCGGGGATCGTGGATCGTCGCGCGCCACGTCGCACCCTTTCCTGATAACTCTCGTTGAGAAAGTTGCCGAGCGTAGCTGGTCAGCCGTGATCTGCGTCGCCGGAGCTAGAGCGTTTTTATTGTACTGCTTGGGTTAACTCGTTCTGTCCATTTACCGACCCGGGGACGACTGGCGTTGTCGGGCAGATTTCAGGGGAGGCAACATATGCGCAAGGCATCGATCGTGGCCGGTTCCATCGCGGTTGCGGCAATGGGTTCCGTGGCGCTGGGCGGGGCCGCGCTGGCCGGGGGTGGCCACCACCACGACGACAACGACAGCTACGCCGGCGACGGCGAGGGCGGCACCGCCACCAACAACTGCCTGAACGTCGGCATCCCGATCCTCAGCGGGATCGGCCTGGGTGGCCAGGGAACGGCCGACGGCGCGAGCTGCTCGGCCGACGCCAACGGCACCGGCGGCAACGCCTACTAGAGGCGGTTCCCTCCAGACGCTGACCCGCCTCGTCCGGCCGGCGGTCGCCGGTCAGGCGTTCGGTTGATCAGTGCAGTACCTGAACGACCCCGGGAGCTCAATAGTGTGCTCTCGGGGTACCACATCTCGAAGGAGAGCACATGAGCAAGACCAAGATTGGCGCGAGCATCCTCGCCACTGCGGCTGCGGGATCCGCGGTCCTCGGCGGCGTCGCCCTCGCCAGCGGCAGTGACAGCTACGCGGGTAGCGGCACCGGTGGTGCGGCGACCAACAACTGCCTGAACATCGGCGTCGACGTGCTCAGCGGCATCGGCCTCGGCGGTACCGGCGTTGCCAGCGGCGCGTCCTGCGCCGCCGACGCCAGCGGCACCGGCGGCAGCGCCTTCTGAGTCAGGTCGTCATCGACCGGACAGCGGTGTGGGCTCCCGGGGGACACCCGGGGCCCACACTGCGGCACGTGTCGCCCGGCCGCGCTCGCGGGCGGAAGGCCGAGCGCCGGGCACCGACCGCTGGTGACCGGATGTCCATCTCTCACGTTCCGCAGATTTCACTGACCGGGGCGAATCACGCTTCCGGTTGATCTCAGGAGAGGCAACACATGCGCAAGGCATCTATCGTCGCTGGGTCCATCGCGGTCGCGGCGGCTGGTTCCGCAGCTCTGGGCGGGGCCGCGCTGGCCGGAGGCGGCCACAGCGACAACGACAACTACGCCGGTGATGGTACGGGCGGCACCGCTACCAACAACTGCCTGAACGTCGGCATCCCGATTCTGAGCGGAATTGGCCTCGGCGGTACCGGTTCGGCCACCGGCGCGAGCTGCTCCGCCGACGCCAGCGGCACCGGCGGCAACGCGTACTGACGCGTACCGCAGACCGAAGGCGTTACTCGACGGGCCAACACGAACCGATGTGCAGAGGCTTTCGTGTTGGCCCGTCGAGCCTTAGGTGGTACAGGCTCAACGGGTTTGAGTAGCATTTCCGGCGGTATGACAGCAGGTCAGGCATCCTCTGGCCACTGCGGTCGCCGGTTCCGCACCTCTCGGCGGCGTCGCGCTGGCCGGTGGCGTCGGTAAGACGTCGCCGGATGCTGTACCGGTGGCGCGACACCAACAACAGACTCAACATCGGCGTGCCGATCCGCCGCGGAATCCGCGGATTTTGACCGTATCTTCATCGGCTCGCGGTCGTTCTCCTTGTTAGGCGGACTTTTCCTGCCGCAACTGGCCGAACACCTCGGCCCGACTCGATTCTCATGGGGGTATTCGTGAACGGCAAGCTTCGCAGGACCGTGGCCGCGGCCAGCATGACCGCCGCCGGGTTGGTTCTGTGCGGTGGCGTCGCGCTCGCCACCGGCAACGACAACAGCGACAACAGCCACGAAGGCGGCGAGGGCGGCGAGGGCGGCAAGAACAGCTCGAAGTGCCTGATCCCGGTCGGTCTGTCGGCCGGCGCCCTGGCCGGCTCCGGTGGCGAGGTCGACCAGTGCAACTCCAACGGCGGCAACGGTGGCGAGGGTGGCGCCGGCGACGTCGACTTCTGACGACCGTGTGACACGAGAGTCCGTTGGGCGAGATGCGCGCCGTGCCCACGGCGCTCGCCCGGCGGACACTCGCCCGCATACGGCCGGTGGCCCGGCGCATCGGCGCCTGGCCCCGACCACATGGGTAGCCCGATAGATCAGGGGAAGCGATGTCGAACTCGAAGCGCATCCCGCGCGGCCGCTATGCCGTCGCGGTGACAGCCGCGCTTGCGGCGATGCTCGGTGGAGGATGGACGGCGCACGCCGCGCCCGATCTCCCGACCGGTGACGGCCTGGGTATTCCGGGTCTGGAGAAGGGTCCGGAGGGGTGCAGCGTGACCTCGACCGACCCGAAGAACCAGAACAGCTGCAACTCCGACGGCGGCAACGGCAGCGACGGCAAGGCGGGCGCGGTGCACCGCGACGGTCGCACCTACTACGGCGGCCGCGATGGCGCGGACGGCGCGGACAACACCAGTCGTTAGCGCTGCCCGTCGCGCATGTGGCGGGTCGTTCGCGGCAGGTCGATATACGGGGGTATGCAGGTGATTCGCCGGATCGCGGTAATGGCCGCGCTCACGACGGTGTCCAGCGCGATGGTGTGCGGAGTTGCGCAGGCCGAGGACGACGACTGCGTGCGCGACACCGTCTATCAGGACAACCGCTCGTACTCCTCCGACGAGTACGAGTTCGACGACCTCGGCGAGTACTCCGGGGAGGACGAGTGCTCGGAGAGTTCCGAGGGTTCCTCGGCCTCCGACGACGAGGACCCCGACGCTGGCAGGTTCGATGACGATCACGCTCGGGAGCCCGAGGACGACAAGGGTGGTCGCGGCGGTAAGGCCGGTTTCAACTCCTCGGACTGCGACACGTCGATAAGCCCGGGTGGCAACGGTACGGAATGTCGAAACGGACCCGCCCAGCGTGGCTCGGACGGACCCGACCGGCTGGTGTTCTGACTGATCCTGGTCGCCCGACCAGTGGACCGACAAATGGGGCCGCCGTGCTGGCGGCCCCATTTTGCCGTGTGCTTTTCGTCGCACCGCGGCGCATGCGCCGCTATGCGATCCGTTTACCGTCTCAACGTCCGCGGGTCGGTGTGGTCGAGAGTGCCGAACCGGTCGAACGGTGTGACGATGAGCCGGACTTTGCCGGCCAGTGCCGATACCGGTACCGGGCCGTTTCCGGGCGCCCGGGAGTCGATCGAGGCGTTACGGTTGTCACCCATCACGAAGAGCTCCCCGCGTGGCACGGTGACCTTCGCGAACGGCTTCTGCTTGGCTTCCCCTGCGGCAGGATCGAAGTACAGGTAGCGCTCGTCGACCGGCTGACCGTCGACCACAATGCGGTTGCGCGGGTCGCAGCACTGCACGGTCTGGCCGCCCACCGCAATCACCCGCTTGGCGAAGTCCGTCCCGGCCGGCGGGGTGATCCCAATGTGCGAGCCGGCCTCTTCCAGCGCTCCGACGATCGGGTTCGTGGTGCCGGGGTTCTGCACCTCGCTGTTGGCCCAGACCTCGGGCCCGGCGTTGAAGACCACGATCTCGCCCGGCCGCGGTTCGGCGTAGCGGTAGGCCAGGCGGTCGACCAACACGCGGTCGTTGTCGCACCCCTTGCAGCCGTGCAACGTGGTCTCCATCGAACCGGAGGGGATGACGTACAGCCGTGCCACGAACGCCGGGATGAGCACCATCAGGGCGAGCGTCACCACCGTGATCACCACCCGACGAGCCCAGCGGGCCCCGCCGGCGGTCCGCACACGGCCCTTCTGAGCAGTCACGATCGGCTCGTGAACGGGGGCGGCGGTGCGGTCGCCCTCCTCCCACCGGTCAGTGCGCTCTGGTTCGTCGACCGCGTCCTGGCCGGGCTCGGGCCCGGTGTCCGACTCGGCCGGGACCGGTTCGGCGGACTGATCCGGCTCGCTTGGCGCGGCGTGGTCCGGCCCGCTCGACTCGCGCGTGGGGGCGGCCGGGTCCTTGGAGGTTGGCAACCCGGAGACCGGTGGCGCGTCAGCGGGAATGCGGTGCGCCTCCGGCCCGGCCGCTTCGGTCGTCGACGGCGGTGCAGGCGTCGCGTCGAGGTCGGGGCCGGCGGCCGCGTCGGGCTCCGGTTCGGCGACCTTGTCGGGCTCGGGCGAGGGTTCGGCGGCCGCGTCGGGCTCCGGTTCGGCGACCTTGTCGCGCTCGGGCGAGGGTTCGGCGGCCGCGTCGGGCTCCGGTTCGGCGACCTTGTCCGGCTCCGGTTCGGCGACCACGTCCGGCTCGGCCTTATCGGCGCCGTCCGGCGACGTGCTCCGGTCGTCCTGGGCCGGCGCGTCACCGGGCTGGGAATCCGCGTGGTGAGCGGCTTTCTCCGACGGTTCGATGCGATCCAACGCGGCCCCCTTGCCGAACTGCTCTCGAGCGGGTTGTGCCGGACGACGATAGCGGCACCCGAACTGGTCACCCCGTCGCGGTGGCGGTCGTTCCGCGCGGCGCGGCGGTCACGGTGCTACGGTGCCGCCTGAATTGCTAGATCGCGGATCTCCGACCGCCGGAGCGGGTATCGCCGTAACCGAGACATGATTGTGTCGTTGGGCCTTGTTGCCGGATTTCTTGTGTTCGGTGACCTGTCGGTTCAAAGGGGAGACATGAACAGGCGAAGCGTCAAGATGTGTGTAGTTGCAGGGGCGTCCGTCGCACTCAGCGGGTCCCTCGGGGCCACCGCGTGGGCGGACTCGTTCACGCCGGCCATCGAGGAGCCGACGTTCGAGTTCAAGCTGCCGCAGGGTCCGGCCCTCGGCCCGAACGCTCCGGGCGGCAACTCGAGCAGCGCGCAGGGTCGGTCGGGTAGCGACCTGGGCTACGACCCGTACGGCTACGACGCCTACGAGGGCGCGAACTCCTCGGACGACGAGGGGGACGGCGCCAGGTCGCTGGACGGCAACCGCAGCAGCGCAGAGAGCCGCGACGGCCGTGATTTCCGGGCCGGCGGCTCGGACGAGGACTACTGACCGTTTTCGCGCCTGGGCCCGGCGCGGAGAGCGTGGCGATGGTGTGACGGCGCTGGCTGGTGCGGCACGTCGCCACCGGGGAGGTCCGGCGGTCGACGTCGGTCTGTGTGGGGATGACTGCGGCCCGTAGACGGGGAACGTGGGGAATGCATGCCAGAACTCGACTTCGGGCCGCTTCGGGTCACGGTGCCGGACCAGGCTCGGCCGCAACTGGCCGATGGCAAGGGCGGAGCGCCGGATGCGGTTTTCCTGCACATCCCGCCCGGCCAGATCCGGCTCAGCGTGCTGGCCGCTCCCCGTGGCGGACGGCTGTGGCCTTCGCTCGCTGAGGAGATCGCCTCGTCTCAGGCTGGCGCGGGAGCGCGGGTCACCTCCATGCGCGGGGAGTGGGGTCGCGAACTCCGAATCGGCGGCAAGGGCGAGCAGAACTGGGTGATCGGCCTGGATGGGCCGCGCTGGATGTTGCTCGGCCGGGCGACCTGGCCGGCGGCCGACGCCGAGAGCCTCGTCGAGGCCATGCGCGAGATGATGCGGGGCAGCGTCGTTCACCGCGGTGAGCAGGCGCTGCCGGTCCGCGCGCCACTGCCGTTGACCGAACCGAACGCGGCGGACGAGCGAGCCGACGGCGAGCCCGAACCCAACGAGTACGCGGCAGTCGTGAAGATGATCATCCCGGATGCGCGCGACGCATCGCCTCCCGCGCCCGGCGGGGCGGCGTCCCCCGTGCCCGACGGCGAGGCGTCGGCGCCCGCCTCGCCTCGGGGCCGACTGCGCACGGCGTTGCTCGCCGCCGCGGCACTGGTCTTCGTGCTCAGCGCGGCCAGCGCACTGAGCACCGCGCGGAATGTTGCACCCCCGGTCGCACCCGCACAGACGGTACTGCCGGCGCAGGCGGTTCTGCCGGTTCCGGATCTCGAGCAACCCAGGGGCGCTGTCCGGTCGTCGGGCGTGAAGCCGGTGCCGGGGGTGAAGCCGGTGCCGGGGGCGAAGCCGGTGCCAGGGGCGAAGCCGGTGCCAGGGGCGAGGCCGGTGCCGGGGGCGAGGCCGGTGCCGGGGGCGAAGCCGTCGCCGGGGGCGCGTGGGGGTCAGCTGTCGAGCCCGACTCGCGCCGCGCGGCCGGTCCCGGGGGCGCGGGCGGTCCCGGGGGCGCGGCCGGTCCCCGGGCCCACGTCCGGTGCCGCGGCGAAACCGACCCCGCGGGTGAGTCCCGGCCCCGCCGCGAAACCGGCTCCGGCTCCCGCCGCACCCGCCGCACGGCCGGCTCCCGCCGCACGGCCGGCGCCGGCATCCACTCCCGCCCCGATCGCGCCGCCGGCCGGTGTCGCCCGGCAACCCGGGACCAGCCCCCGCCCCTGACCACGGCCCGGGTCGGCCCCTGGTTCGCGGAGTGTGGCGGTTCCCTCGGTCGGCCGACGTGGACCGGCGGCGTCCGGGTCGGACAGAATGCCGCCCATGAAGCGCTCACTGTTCACCGCCGAGCACGAGGACTTCCGCGCGATGGTCCGGGACTTCCTGACCCGCGAGGTGGTCCCGGTTTTCCCGGAGTGGTTGGAGCAGGAGCTGGTCCCGCGCGAGTTCTTCCGGTCGGTGGCCAAGCTGGGCATCCTCGGGATGAACATCCCCGAGGAGTATGGCGGCTCCGGCCCGGTCGACTTCCGCTACAACCTGGTGATCTCCGAGGAGGTGGCCCGGGCGTTGGTGCAGCTAGGCCCGCTGCGCACGCACATGGACGTGGTGATGCCCTACTTCCTGACCTACGCCAACGACGAGCAGCGCACCCGCTGGTTCCCCCGGATCGCGAGCGGGGATCTGATCACCGCGATCGCGATGACCGAGCCGGGGACCGGCAGCGACCTGGCCGGTATCCGGACCAGCGCGGTCCGCGACGGTGACGGGTACGTGCTCAACGGCGCGAAGACGTTCATCACCGGCGGGATCACCGCCGGGCTGGTGATCGTGGTCGCGCGGACCAGCACCGACCAGTCCAACCGCCGCGCCGGGTTGTCGCTGCTGGTTGTCGAGGATGGCATGCCCGGCTTCGAGAAGGGGCGCACGCTGGACAAGATCGGGCTGCCGGCCCAGGACACCGCGGAGCTCTCCTTCACCGACGTCCGGGTGCCGGCGGCCAACCTGCTGGGCGAGGAGGGTCGGGCGTTCGAGTACCTGGGACGTAACCTGGCCGGTGAGCGGCTGACCATCGCCGCGGGCGCGGTGGCCGCGGCCCGGACCGCACTCGACACCACGATCGCCTACGTGCAGCAGCGCCAGGTCTTCGGCAAGCCGGTCAGCTCGTTCCAGAACACCAAGTTCGAGCTGGCCGCGGTGGCGACCGAGGTGGAGGCCGCCCAGGCGATGCTGGACCGTGCGGTGAGCGAGCACGTCCAGGGCGAGCTGTCGGCCGTGGATGCGGCCAAGACGAAGCTGTTCAGCACCGAGGTGCAGGCCCGATCGGTGGACCGCTGCCTGCAGCTGTTCGGTGGCTACGGTTACATGAACGAGTACCCGATCGCGCGGCTCTATGCCGACGCCCGGGTCACCCGGATCTACGGCGGCACCAGCGAGGTCCTCAAGACGATCGTGAGCAAGTCGCTGGGGCTCTGAGCGGAGTGCACGACGAGGCGAGTCAACCGGCGCACCCTGACCGCCGTGGCCCGGATGTCCGCTCATAGGTAGCGTCGGGGCCGTGTGGGCGCTAAAGCGGTGGGCGGCCGCCGGACTAGTGGCCGCCGCGCTGGTGCCGGTCGGCGGTTGCGGTGACCAGCCGTCGCGGACCGGCAGCAGCGAACCGGGTGCGGACTCCGCCAAGACGTGCGCGGTGGCGGTGCCCGGCCCGGCGGCGCTGGTGTGCGAGATCAACAGTGGCGAGGCGGTGTTGCGGGACGCCGCCGCCACCCCCGAGCGGATCACCGACGCCGCCAGCCGGGTACAGGCCGCGTACCGGACGCTCGGCGAGCACCCGGAGTGGGACGCCGTGGTGCTGGCCGGCGTCGAACCCGGGTTGCGGGCACACACCGAGCACGCCGCCCTGGCCAGCCGCGAGTTGGCGTCGATGCACGGTGCCCCCCGGCCGACGCTGCCCGCCTGGCGGATCGTCGAGCCACCGCCGGCCGAGCGGCTGCGGGCGCACTACGACGAGGCCCAGCGGCGGTTCGGGGTGCCCTGGCAGGTACTCGCCGCGGTGCACCTGGTGGAGACCCGGATGGGCCGGATCGTCGGGTTGTCCAGCGCCGGCGCCCAGGGCCCGATGCAGTTCATGCCGCGGACCTGGGCGTCCTACGGGCTGGGCGGCGACGTGTGGGAAACCCGGGACGCGGTGCTGGGAGCGGCCAACTACCTGGCGGCCAACGGTGCCTCGGTCGCCGGCCTCGGTGGCGACGCAGGCGCATCGGCGAAGCTGGACCGGGCGCTGTTTCGCTACAACAACGACGTCCGGTACGTGCGCGCCATCCGCCACTACGCCGCCATGATGACCGCCGAGCCCCGGGCGTTCGTGGGCCTGCACGCCTGGCCGGTCGACTACCGCACCACCGAGGGGGTCATTCCGCTGCCGCCGGGCTACGCCTCGCAGCGGCCGATCCCGGTCGCCGAGTATCTCGCCACCCGGCCGCGCTGAGCGACGCCCACGTCGTCTGATGGCATGTCGTCCTGGTGGTCCCCGCGGCGCTGCGACATGCTCGGCTGGACCTGACGGACCGAGGATGGGAAAGCCCGTTGCGCATCGACTTCCACACCCATGTCGTCCCCGAGCTGCCGGACTTCGGGCAGACGCACGGCGACCCGCGCTGGCCGGGGTTCGAGATCGACGGTCAGGTCGGGCGGTTGTCCCGGGACGGTCGGGTGGTGCGCACGGTGCCGCCGTCCTCGTGGTCGCCCGAGGCCCGGATCGAGGACATGGACGCGGCCGGCATCGACCGGCAGGTGCTCTCGCCGCTGCCGCCCTTGGTGTGCGACTGGGCGGAACCGTCGCTGGCCGTGGCCTGGGCGGACGCGCTGAACGAGTCGCTGGCCGGAATGGTGCGTGCGCATCCGACCCGGTTCCACGGTCTGGGTACGGTGCCGCTGCACGACCCCGGGGGCGCGCTCGCCGTGCTGGAGCGGGCCCACGAATTCGGCCTGCAGGGAGTCGAGATCGGCACCACCGCCGGTGAGCTGGAACTGGACCATCCCGACCTCCGGGAGTTCTTCGCCGAGGCGGCGCGGCTGGGCATGGTGATGTTCGTGCACCCGCTGCTCCTGGGGGCCGAGTCCACCTGGACCACCCGGATCACCGGTACCGAGGTCACGTTCGGGCTGGGCATGCCCAGCGACACCGCGATCGCGGCGGCCAAGCTGGTGTTCGGTGGGGTGGTGGCCGAGTCGCCCGAGCTGCGGATCTGCCTGGCCCACGGCGGCGGCACCTTCGTGTGGGCATTGACCCGGCTGCGGCGGCTGTGGGACGCCGGGCACGACCGGCCCGTCGCTGACCTGGTGCGCAACCTGTTCGTCGACTCCGTGGTCTACGAGCCGGCGAACGTCGCCTACCTGCGCGACGTGCTCGGTGCGGACAAGATCGTGTTCGGCACGGACTATCCGCTGCCGGCGCAGGACGACCTGCGCGGCGGCGTGCTGTCGAGGCTGTCCGGTGACGAGGCCGAGCAGGTGTGGGGGGCGAACGCGACCCGTTTGTTGACCTGTTGTTGAGACCGGTTCGGACACGGGTGCGGGGAGGTCGCCGAACGCACGGCCCGCCTCGGAGCCGGCCGGCCGCCCGCCGCCGCCTCCGTCGCGACGACGCGTCATGATGGTGAGGTGCGTGCCCATCCCGTCCCGAGCCTCCTGCGAGCCCGGCTGGACGCCGGCACCGGTCCGCGCGACCGCGACGACGACCACCGTCTCGTGCTCGCGGTGGAGGGCGGCGGGAGCCGGGCGACCTACTCCAGCGGCATGGTGCTGGCGCTGGAGGAGCTGGGGATGGCCCGGTGCTTCGACGCGGTCTACGGTGCCTCGGCCGGGTCGCTGTCGGGCAGTTGGCTGGTCGCGGGCAGCGCCGCCGAATGCTGCGCGGGCTGGTGGCGGCCGGGTCTGATGGACCGGGTGACCAGCCTGGCCCGGGGCCTGCGCGGCCGGCCGGTGATCGACGTGGAGTACCTCGTGCACACGGTCGCCGAGCAGATGGTCCCGGTGGACTGGACGGCCGTGGTCGGGGCCGAGGTGTCGCTGCACCCGATGGCCACCGACGTGGAGACCGGCGGGTCGGTGGACCTGCGCCCGACGATCACCGACAAGCTGTCGCTGCAGCTCGCCCTGCGGGCCAGCGCGTGCGTACCGTTGCTGGCCGGCCTACCGATCGAGATCGACGGCCGGCGGTTCGTCGACGCGGCGGTCTCCGAGCCGCTGCCCTTCCACACCGCGCTGTCCCAGGGCGCCACCCACGTGCTGATCCTGCGGACCCGCAGGGCCGACCAGGAGGCGATCGACGCGACCCGTCTGGAGCGGGCGCTGGTCGCGCGGCTGGGTGCGGCACGGGTGCCCGGCCTGGTCCAGGTGCTCGGCTCGCGGCTGGAGCGGCGCCGGGCCGACGACGTGCGGCTGGCCCGGGAGACTGCCTCGCCCGGCGCCGAGGGGCCCTACCTGTTCGAGGTGCGACCGCCGGACGGGGCGGACACGGTCAGCCCGCTGGAGACCGACCCCGACCGCCTGCGCCGCGCGGTGCTGGTCGGCCGCGACGCGCTGCTCTGCGCGCTGGGCGCTGCGGGCGAGCCGGGGCTGAGCGCGTAGCGCGCGGTTGCCGGGGGAGAGACCGCCGGCAGCCAGCGGGGCGGGGCCCGGACCCGGCCGCGCACCGACGCGCGTCGGAGTCCGTCGACCCGCTCAGACCGCGCGGAACGCCCGCATCTCGTCCGCCCGGGCACGGCGGGTGATCTCGGCGTCCGGGGCGGCGTAGTCGAACGCGTGCGGGGCGCCGGGCACCAGGTGGAACTCCACCGGGACTTCGGCGGCGGTGAGCCGCGCGACGTAGGCGATGTCCTCGTCGCGAAAGATGTCCATGTCGCCGACCAGCAGGTACGTCGGCGGCAGCCCGGAGAGGTCCTCGGCCCGAGCCGGGGCCGCGTACGGCGACACGTCCGCCGTGCCCATTGCGTCGCCGAGCAGCGCGCCCCACCCGGTGGCGTTGTCCTCGTAGGACCAGATCAGCGCGTCCGGCACCCGCTCGGGCGCGGTGGTGTTGCGGTCGTCCAGCATCGGGTAGATCAGGATCTGCCGGGCCAGCGCCGGCCCGCCGCGGTCGCGGGCCAGCAGCGCGGTGGCCGCGGCCAACCCGCCGCCCGCGCTGTCGCCGGCAATGGCGATCCGCGCCGGGTCGTAGCCCAGCTCGGCGGCGTGCTTGGCCGCCCACTGCACCGCCGCGTAGCAGTCCTCCACCGGTGTGGGGTGCGGGTGCTCGGGCGCCAACCGGTAGTCGACCGACAGCACCGACACCCCGGAACCGGAGACCAGGAAGCGGACCAGCGGGTCGTACAGCTCCACGCTGCCCATGATCATGCCGCCGCCGTGCAGGTAGACGACCAGCCCGCCACCGGCGCTGCCCGCCTTGGCGTAGAGCCGCATCGGCACCTGCGCGCCGTCCTCGGCGTCCGCGTGGTGCTCGGCGACCGCGACGTCCTCGACCGCCGGGAGCGCGGCGAAGAACTGCCCGATCAGCCCCTGCACCGCGGCGCGGCGGGTCTCGACGTCACCGGCCGGCGGCGGGGCCGTCCCGGCCATCGCCGCGGCCAGCGGCGCCAGCGCCTGTCCGACCTCCGGGTCGATAGTCCACGCCACAGCGGACCTCCTCGTCAGCTCCACTTCGTCCGGGTGCCGGCGGGGCGCCAGGTCACCACGAGACCGTGATCACACCGTATCGTTGTGACCGGGTTCGCGCCCGGGAACCCCGGTGAGGCCCACCGGCTCGTCGGGGATGACCGGCTCGTCGGGGTTCGGCGGGAACAGCGGGGGCAGCATCCACAGCATCAGTGTCGACCAGACCACGTGGGTGATCGCCGGGGCCAGCACGCCGCCGGTCGCCCGCCGCTGCAAGGCGAACAGCGGGCCCATCAGCACCGACGCCAGCACCAGGGCCGGGTTGCGGGTGGCGGTGGTGGCCAGTGCCCAGGCTGCGGTGGACCAGGTGACCGGGCGGCGCCCGCCGAACGCCGCGTAGAGCGCGCCGCGGAAGTAGACCTCCTCGGCGACCGCGTTGGCCAGGGCGGTGCCCAGCACCAGGGTGGTCGAGCCGTGGTGGGCGTAGCCCAGGATCCGGGTGATCGCCCGGTTCAGGAACGGGATGCGCCGGGCCACCAACGCGCACCCGTAGAACACCGCGAACGAGCCGACCCCGGCACCGACCGCACCGGCCACCGGCCGGCCACCGGCCGGGCCCCGGCCCAGGCGCAGCGGCCCGGAGGCCAGCCCACCCGCGGTGTAGACGCCCGCGACACCGAGCGTCATCCCGTAGAACCGCGGCGACCCGGGCTCGGTGGACAGCGACGCACCGAGCAGCCCGGCCCCAGCCAGCGCGGATACCGCGACGACGTGCCGGCGATGGCGCAGGCCCTCGGCCTGTGCGGCCAGGAGCGGGCCCTCGGGCCCCGGTGTCGCACCGGTCGAACCGGACCTGCCCCGAGCCCCCATGCGGTCGATGATTCCACAGCGGTCCCGATGCGCCCGGCCCGGCGGCCTTCATCCGGCCGTCCACGGGCGCGCGCATGACAGGAGCCCGCCCTCCCCGAAGGGAGGACGGGCTCCTGAGAAGACCTCGGTTGGTCAGATGGCGCGCACGCCGGTGGCCTGCGGCCCCTTGGCGCCCTGGCCGACGGTGAACTCCACCCGCTGACCCTCGTCGAGGCTGCGGAAGCCCCCGGCGTCGATCTCCGAGTAGTGCACGAACACGTCGGAGCCGCCGTCATCCTGAGAGATGAAGCCGAAGCCCTTTTCGCTGTTGAACCACTTCACAGTTCCCTGTGCCACGCGATCTGCTCCTAGCAGGTTGTGGGTGCTCGCACTGCGCGAGACCCTGGCCGAGCCCGGCCCCGCTGCTAGCAAACTCTGCGATGCTGAGCGAGAACCAGACTGTTCCCGCGAGCGTGCGAAGCACAAACACTGAAACTGAACGACCCTCGATCACCTTACCGCACATCCGGCACACTCTGTCCAGTGCGCTGCCCGGGAAGGGGGCGGATCGGGCCCGCCCGGCCTTCGTGGGCGTGGGGTAGGCGGCGTGGGGTAGGCTAGAGCCACCTGGGCTCAGCTCATCTCGTCGAGATGGCGAGTCAAGGGTTCGACGATCCGCCGCACCGTCGGCGAAGTCAGGTCGGTCCCATGCGCACCACAGAACCAGTTGTGTTCGGCGACGAGTCCCGGGCCCGGTACGACGCGGCCATCGCGGTGCAGAACCGTCGGGCGGTCCAGGTCGTCGCCTCGCAGGCCACCGACACCGACGACTGCGTCGAGTTGCTCGCGATGCTGGGGCTGACCGCGCCGACGCGCTGACCTCCGGCGCCCGGTCAGCCTGGATCCACCGCAGCGGTGCTTGACTTCGGTTAGTTGATCTTGGAGTTTGTCTGCTGGCGGGCGTGTTCGTCGCCGAGATCGGCGACATCACCCGTTTCTCCCGGCCGGCGCAGCTGGCCAGCTGGGCCGGGTTGGCCCCGAAACACCACGAGTCCGACACCACCGTGCATCGTGGTCGGATCACCAAGCAGGGCTCCCGGCTGGTGCGCTGGGCCGCGATCGAGGCCGTCCAGCGGGTCGGCGCGCACACCCGCCTGGGCGCGATACGTGAGCAGGTCGGCGCGCGGCGCTGCCGCAACATCGGCGTTGTCGCCGCCGCCCGGCAACTGACCGAGCTGGTGTTCTACGGCCTGCGCGACGGTCACATCCGCCGCCTGGCCCCGTCTGCGACGCCGGCGGCGTGAGCCGGCGCACCAACGTGGTGGGTGCGGGTCATGACCTCCACCTGCGGCGTGGTCGCCCCCGCTGATTGACCTCGCCCACCGCGAACTGACCGGCCCCGCTCCTACAGGGATGACCCGCCTCCAGGCCGACGTGGAGAGCCGCCAGGTCGAATGAGCGGGCTCGTTGCCCTTTGCGGCACCTCCTCGAGGTGGAATCAGCGGGCTCGTTGCCCCTTTGCGGCAGGGAGGGCACTCGCTGAGGGGTATGACGCAGGTCGGCGGCGTCTGGCGGGCGCGGATGGCTCGAGCCTCCTGCAGGCCGAGCAGGTGCTTCACCGCGCCGTCGTTGCCGCCGATCTGGGCGTAGGTCTTCTTGGAGAACTGCGCTGGGCGGACATCGGCCACATCCCGTCCTCGCAAGAGTCCGGGGCGATGTGGTTCATCGGGAACAGGTAGGCCAGGTTGTTGCCTTGTCCGTCGGAGAGGCCCTCCATCAGCGCGAACGCCCGACCGCGGCCCCGAGCCCGGGATGCCCGCCACCCGGCCGGTGTCCCGGACCTCCGCAACGACCTCCCGCCCACGCACCGTCATTTGGACGAACACCTCGCCACCGCGCGGACCGTAGGCGTGTTCCACCACGTTGGCCACGGCCTCGCCGGCCGCGACGAGCAGTTCGGAGGCCGAGTTGGGCATCATCCCGATCCGGTCAACCAGGCGCGCATCGCGGTGCGGATCGGCTCCAGCGAGTTCGGGACCGCCGGCATCCGCAGCTCCAGCCGACCCCCGGCCGCGATGGTCGGGCCTGCGAATCGTCCACGCCCAGCCAGGCCAGCCGGCTCCCGCAGGCCGCGTCGAACGCCGGTAACCGCCCGTCGACGTCGTGGGTTACCTGGCCGTCCCGGGCCGGGGTCTGTCGGGTCGGCAGGTGTCGGACCGGGCCGCTCACGTCGGAAACGTCACGCCTCGACGGCTCAGTGGTCCCCTGCGACCGCCGGCCGGATCGAGGCTACCGATGCCATGCCGGTGATCTCGATGGCGCTGCGGACGGGGGAGTCCGGTGGCACCACCAGCTCGAGGTCGATCTGCGATATCTCCAACCGGGTGGCCAGGGTGAACAGCACCTTCAACCCGGCGCTGTCGATGTAGGTCAGGTCGGTCAGGTCGATCACGATCGCGGTGAGCTGGTTGGTGGTCAGGTCGAGGATGCGGTCCTCGACCTCGACGGCGTTGGACAGGTCGATCTCTCCGACGATGGTGATACCAAGGACGTTCTCGGTCGTCGTCTCGCTGGAGACCGTGGCGTGGGTCATGGCGTGCTCCAGGTCAGGGCTTGCAGATCACTGTCTTGCGGATGACCACCGTGGTGCCGGTCGCGGTGCGCTCGGTCAGTACCGAGTCGGACAGGCCCTCCATCAGCGCGGTGCCCCGGCCGCGGTGCGCGCCACGCGGTTGTCGCCACCGGCCGGTGTCGCGGACCAGCGCGCAGGCGTCGCGGCCCTGCAGCTCCAGGTGCAGGTACACCTCTCCACCGCGGGGGCCGTAGGCGTGCTCGACGGAGTTCGCCACCGCCTCGCCGATCGCCATCAGCAGGTCGGCCGAGGCCCGCGGCTGTCCGCCGACTCCGGTCAGCCAGCGTCGCACCGCTGTCCGGATGGGCCGCAGCGTCACCGGCACGGCGGGCATTCGCAGGTCCACCGGAGACCCCGCGCCCTGGTCGGTGCGGCGCACGACCAAGATCGCCACGTCGTCCGCCTGGTTGTTGTCGGCGACCAGGTGGGCCATCACCACCGCGCAGACCGGGTCCGGGGCACCGGCGAACATGATCCGGCGCAGCAACTCGATGCCGGCGGCCACCGAGTAGCCCCGGTGCTCCACCAGGCCGTCGGTGTAGAAGCAGACCGTCGCGCCCCGGGGCAGGTCCATCGGTACGGAGTAGCGCGGTGCGGTGTGGTTCACCCCGAGCGGCAGGTCGGCCGGGGGGGTGAACACCGCGGCCGGCCGGTCGGTCCCGAGGGCCACCACCGGTGGCGGGTGCCCGGCGGCGGACAACCTGACCCGCGCGCAGTCGGTCTCGATCACCGCGCACAACACGGTAGCCATCACGTCCGGGTCGAAGTAGTGCAGGTGCCGATCCAACTTGCGCAGCAGCTCGGCGGGGTCGGTGGCATCCAGCGCGTACGCGCGCAGCGCGCTGCGTAGCCGACCCATCGCGAGCGCTGCCGGCAGTCCCCGGCCGGCGACGTCGCCGATCACCATCCAGGTGAGTCCGGACGGCAGGGCGAGCACGTCGTACCAGTCGCCGCCGACCTGCCCGTCGCCGGCCGGCACGTACCGTGCGCCGAACTCCAGGCCGGGTAGGTGGGGCAGCCCCGACGGCCAGAGGCTGCGCTGCACGCCGATCGCGGTCGCCCGGTCCGCGATGGACAGCCGTGACTGCACCGCCAGCGCGATCCGGTCGCCGACCGTCTGCAACTGCGCGACGTCGTCGTCGGTGAAGTGACGGGTCTGCAGGGTGCCTACGTGCAGCACACCGAGCACCGCCCCTCCGGCCCGCAGCGGTACCCCGAGCAGCGAGCGGATGCCGGCTGCCCGCAGGATCGGGTTGACCACCGAGCGGTCGTCGAACTCGGACAGGACCAGGGGACGCTGTTCCGCGGCGATCCGGCCGGCGAACCCTCGGCCGAGCGGAATCCGCACGCCTTGGCGGACCTCGGCCTCCAGTCCCCGGGCGGCAGTGGCCACTAGGAACTGTCGGGAGGCGTCGACCAGCAGCACGGCGGCGGTGTCGGTAGCGGTCAGCTCTCGTACCCGGTCGAGCACCTCGACAAGCAGGTCATCGAGGTCGAGATCGGTGAGCCGGACGTCGGTCACGATCTCGAACGGACGAAGGCGCGGGTCCTCGAGGGTGTTCGTGCCGGGTCTCGGGTTCGGGTCCTGGTCGGGCCGTGGAGGTGTCGTCATTGCCCGCGACGCCGCTGCTCCGGAGGCACGTACCGATCCGCCCGACCGCACTTTTCCTCGCGCACTTGCGCCACGCTATGCGGGGTGGTCCAGGTGCCCTACCGCCGAACGGCGCAACTGACTAGATGGGCAAACTATCAGGAAGTCTAGCCAAGTGTGGCCATCCGCGGTCCGCGCCACCACTCGATGGAGTGGAACTGACCGGTGCTCCGTCGGGCGGCCGACGGCGCCCTCATCGGGGTGGCCTGAATCACAGACATGCCTTTCCGCTGTTCGTAGCCTCGACTTGACGTTGATGGTGACAATGCGCAGCGAACTTGACTGCGTTGCGTAGCCAACTTCACCTCTGGGGGCGGTCGGGGGGTCCCGACGGGCGATTTTGATGAGCAACCCGATCACGGAACGCTCGTTGCAGTCGAGGGAATCCTGTGGCGCAAGGTAGTTGTGATGCGCTCGGGATTGCGGACGACGAGTGTGGTGCCCCGCGTCGGCTACGGCGGGTAATCGCGTGAGGTGTCCGTGCGGCTCGGCTGCCCTGTTCGTGCCTCGGCCCTGCCCGGACCGAGGCCGGTGACGACTGACGGTGAGGGTTGATGTCTGACAGTGTGCGGAAGGTCGCCCGTGAGCCGATGGAGCCGAGGCAACCGTCGGACCGAACACACGCGTTGGACGGCGTGACTCCCCCGCGCGGCGCGGCGACGGCGGACGAATCGGGGCGCTCGCGTACCGGAGCCGATGACGCCGGGCCCGGGTCCGCGCCGGTCTGGCAGCCGGCCTACCACGGAGGAGCGTCCCGGCCCAGCCCGGTGCCGAGGGCCACTCCCGGGTCGACCACCGAGCCGGCGCACGCCGCGGAGCGGATGTCCGGCGACGCCGGGCGCGAGGCGGACGCCGAGCCGGACGAAGGGTGGGGAGCCGGCGTCCAGCAGGGGGCGGGCGCCGAGCAGGGAGCCGGCGCGGAGCGGGGGAGCGACGCGGAGCGGGGGAGCGACGCGGAGCGGGGGAGCGCCGCGCCGATTGTGGGTGGCGGCGCAGGGGATGGCGGCGCAATGGGTGGCGCGGTCGTGGCCGGTGCCGCGGCGGTGGCCGGCGGTGACTCGGCGGACGCCGATCCGCCGGGGGACGCCGCGTCGGAGGCCCGGTCCTCGGGCCCGGCGGACCGGGCGGCGGTGACTGCCCCGTCGGACGGGGCAGCGCTCGATACGGTCGCCCTCGGCACGGTCGTGTCGAACGTCGCTTCGCCGGACCTCGCCTCGCCGGACGTTGACTCGCCGGACCTCGCCTCGCCGGACCTCGCCTCGCCGGACGTTGCCTCGCCGGACCTCGCCTCGCCGGACCTCGCCTCGCCGGACGTCGCGGAGCCGACCGTGGTCGAAACGCCGGTGACCGAGCTGACCGACGCGGTCGGTGTGGTGGGCCATCCGTCAGGGGACCCGGCCGGGCAGTCGCCGGGCGCGGCGCCGAACGTCGTGCGGCTGGCCGACCTGCTGGGTCCTGCGGGTGGGATCGGGGGCCCAGGGATCCCCCGCTCGTCCGCCGCCGATGGAGCGGATCGGTCACGTCCGCCGGCGCGTGGTGCTCGGTTCGGTGGTATGTCGAGAATACTGATCGCCGGAGGCGTGCTGATCCTCGGGATCGCGGCCGCCGTGGCCCTCGCACGCACCCAGCCGCTGACGGTGGCGCCATCGGCCGAGCAGTCTGCCCCGGCGACCGCGCTGTCCAACCTGCCCCCGGAGGCCGGCCTGGCCCCCGGGTCGAGGCCCGTGCCAGAGCTGCCCGGCCTCGATCCGGGAGCGTCCAGCGCGTCCGGTTCCGTTCCGGGTGCGCCGGACGTCACCCAGGGATCGCCCGGCTCCACCCCTGGTGCTCCCGATCCGCTCCCGGGTGGTGCCGGGGGCGTGCCCGGCCGGGCGGAGGGATCGGTGCCCGGCGCCCGGAACCCAGCACCGGTTGGATCGGCGCCCGCGGCCCGGAACCCGGCACCGGTTGGATCGGCGCCCGGCGCCCGGAACCCGGCACCGGTTGGATCGGCGCCCGGCGCCCGGAACCCGGCACCGGTTGGATCGGCGCCCGCGGCCCGGAACCCGGCTGCCGGAGGCGGCTCGGTCGCCGCTCCACCAGCAAACCGGCCCGGCGGCGGAGCGGGCTCGCCGGCGACTGCTCGCGGCAGTGGCACGACCGTAATCTCCGACGACGACGCTGGCAGATCGGGCCGATCCGGACGTGGCGGAGACGGGGACGACGGCCAGGACCGCTCGCCCCGGCGCAGCCAGCCCACCGGGGCAGGCAACTCCGGGTTGCTCAGCGGTGTGCTGGGAGCTGTCGGCTAGCGAGGGCCTGGTTCATGCCCGACGCGGGCATGATCAGCGCCCGCAAGCTGCAGTTTGCGCCGATCAGCGTGATCAACGTAACCCCAGGCCGACTGAGCAGTGCTCCTCACGGCCTGAGGTTGCATTGATCAGGGTACCGAGGCGGCTCATCTCGTCGCGGCCACCAGGCTGGACGAACACGCTCGCAACCACCTCGGCAGGATCGACCCGTGCGGCACGACTGTCTAGGGTATCCGTGATCCGCGGGCCAGGTCCCTAGCGCGGCAGGGTGCCGGCCGCCAGGTAGCCGGTACCGAACCCGAACTGGGTGACGGTCAGGTCCGGTACGTACTCGGTCAGCGGGCCCCACGGTCGGTTCAGCGCGGCCGGCCGGCGGACCATCGGACCGTAGTGCGCCGCGACGAACGCCCGGAGCGGCCACAGCCAGCCGGCGGGCAGCTTCCACCCACCGGCGACCACCCGGGCCCCGGGGCGCAACCTGGTCATCAGGTAGGCCAGCCGGGTCGGGGACTGCAGCACGTCGTCGGCCGCGCACAGCAGCGCGGCATGCGCCCCGGACGGCAGTCCGGCTGCGGGAAGCTCGGACGTCAGCTCGACGTTGTGCCAGCCGCGACGTTCGACCCGGTAGCGGGCCACGTCCAGCAGCTCGGGGCACTCGTCCATCGCGAGGATCCGGCCGATCGGCCCGACCCGGGCGCGCAGCGCGTCTAGGTTCGATCCCGGCCCGCAGCCGACGTCGAGCACGGTGTCGCCGGGACGCAGCCCGAGCATTTCGACGGCCTGTGTCCGCCAACCGTCGAACAGCGTGGTGCGCCGCTCGTACAGCTCGGCCGCGTCCAACGCGATGATCGAGGGAGTGAGCCTGTGTGGCTGTTCGGTCGCGGTCATGACGTTCGTCTCCAGTTGGGCCGCGCGCTTTCGGCGTAGCGGGCAAGTAGTCGCAGTGCCTGTCGGGCGCCGACGAGCTCGGGTTCGCCGGCGTCGGTCCGGCTCGGAGCCTGCGGCCGCTCGGTGCGCTGATGGACCAGCCAGGCGAGGTAGCCGACGACGACCGGGTCCATCCCGACGGGCTGGACCAGTCGGGTCGTCCGGCCGGACGACCCGAGCAGCTCCGGCCGGTTGAACTCCCGCATGGTTCC
>JBQTKB010000028.1:0-24810 GCA_052386505.1 Pseudonocardia sp. | reverse complement strand
GCCGTCGTCCGCTCCTACCTCGACACCGCCACCAAATGGGGCCTCGACCAGCTCGATGTCCTCCACCAGCTCTTCACCACCGGCCCCTGGCTACCTCCGGCGCTCACGCCAGCTGAATAGCTACGGTAAGTCGGCGAGCGGTTTCCGATCGCCAGGGAGCTGCAAGCGCTCGAAGTTCCGCCAGAGAGCCTTCGTGGAGGATGACCACCTTGTCAACCTGCCGCGTAAGAGCTGTATACATCAACTCGCGCGAGATATTCGCACGAGCAGGCAGCACGAGAAAGGTAGTTCCAAATTCAGACCCTTGCGACTTATGAACAGTGACTGCCCAAGCGAGCTCGAGTAGTACATCGTCAGACTCGGAAGTCCAGTATGAATACCGAAAGCCGGGTTGTGATGAAAACTCAACCTCCAGCTGAAGCTTGTTTTTTGGCTTCTTATGTGCGGGTGTGACGTACCCGATTGCCACTCCAATTTCGCCATTCGCGACGTAATTTATCGCGCCTTCTCGTGGCCAGGATTTGAGGCGTCTATTCTCGCGCTGCATAACCTTGTCGCCTCGGACGATCAGCTCGGGGCCCAGCGGCTTAGGGATGTTCCCTTTGGGTGTGTTTAGTTGCGACCATTTGGTATCATCCGAGCGGTAAGTTCGCTTAATGTGGCGATTGAGCTCGACAGTTCCGAACGTGCGCGACCGAGTAGGCGAGAGCACCTGCCACGCTTCAGCCTGGGCGCCTGCTCCAATGTTCCAGTTCAGGTATCTCCCGTTGATAGTGCCGCCGTAGGTCAGAGCGAAAGCACGCGCAGGGTCAGGATCTGAGTCTAGGTCAAGGGCGTGCTGCAGCTCCTCCGTCAGAACTTCGATAGGGCTGCGGTCGCCCCAAGCAACATATCGAAGAGTCGGAAGATCGGGAGTTGCCTCAAGCTCGTACCAGATTTCGTCATCGCCCGCGCCTCGTCCGGTATCGCCGAACCAAGCCGCGAGCTCGAGGTCGTGCCGTCTCCCGTGGCTTCCGTCGGCGCGCTGACGACGCGGCACCTGGAGTTCGACGTAATTTGGCGCTACGCGTACCCAACCGGCGAACTCTTTAGGTCTTATTTTGTTGACGAGATCGACGAAAGGTCGACCTGCTCCTATTGGGGGAAGCTGTCGTGGGTCACCTACGAGGATCAGCCGCTCAACGCTTCCGAATGAATCGAGCGTGGCAGCGAGCATCTCCTCCGTCATCATCGAGGCCTCATCTATGATGACTAGAGAGTGGTTAGTGCGGGGCCGCTTTTCTCCCTGGATAATATAGCGGCCTGTTTCGCCATCATATCGCTTGGTCGCTGTCAAATGCGAGGCGAGCGTCTTGGCGCGTATCCCGACCTTCGTTTCGAGCTGCACTTTAGCCTTGCCAGTCGGAGCGAGCAGGAGAGCGGAAGCGCCAGCCACTCCCGGGTGTTCGACTAGGGCTCGAAGTAGGGTGGTCTTACCAGTACCTGCCGGCCCGATGAGGACCGACAACGGCCCATCATGCAGCGCGGAGAGTCCTGCTGACTTCTCAGTTCTGGCGCGCTCCTCAAGCTCGTCAAGTGATCCAGAGACGGCAGAGTTCCGATCTAACGCGGCGTCGAGGATTGATCGTGCGTCGATCAGAGGCCCAAGTCCGGGCCGGTCCAATTGAGTTCCGGTCCACTTTCTTATCAGTGATGATGTGTGCTCGTAACGCGTAAGTTTGAAAGCCGGTGAGTCGTCGGCGAGCAAGATGCTTGTGAGCGGTGACCAGTGCTCCGCGGCCCGTATGCTCTCATGGTCGAGATCGAGCCCAGCGAGGATCATCGGTGTCAGATTCGGCGCTTGGGCTAGGGGAACGTCATTAGCAAGGACGATTGCCTCGTGTTCCGGCAAGACAGTATCCCCGTGTGTGCCCTGTCGTTCGAGCACGTCAGTAATGAGGGCTTCGATGCGGCGATGGTCGAGATGCCCTTCGAGTTGCACCTCATCTGGGACAGGGGGCTTCCAGTCCACGTATGTAGGAGGGAACAGCGCTCGGTCGACTGTTGAGAACGGAACGTGCTCCGGGTCTCCATATGTACAGATCGCCGCGAGGTAGGGGTTCTCCAGCAGTTCCTCGACATCGAGTTCCACGTCGGTCTCGCCGGCCAGGAGGATCTGAACTTGGGCTTGTGAGACATCGAAGCCCGACAGGAGCCTTAAGACCGCTTTCCTCGAGGGCGAAGTCTTTGTCCATACCCTCGACTGAATCATCCCAATGTGTGGTCTGATCGACGTTGGCGCGCTACGCGGCTCGGCAAGCCACGTCTCCAACAGACTCCACGGATCTGCTTCCGACTGAGCCTCGGCGAGGACGGCGCGCACAGCAGCTTCGGGTCGCTGGACTCCCAGTAGCGCGAGGACACCGGGGAGTCCTGGTACGGGCCCTCTCAGCTGCCACAGCCTCTCGACCTGAGACCGCAGCCACTCGGAGCCGGATTCGGGGAGGTGGACTCCGAGCTCGGCCATTCCCTCGGCCGCGCGTTGGCCTCGCCTATTCACGGCGAGCTTGTGATCATGGGTTTTCGGGGTGTCGGGACGAGAAAGGGTGCCCCTGGCCTGGGACAATGCGGATTGCTGAAGTCTGCATGAGTCCGAGGAAGGGACACCCTCGAGGTGAAGGTTACAAGCACCGGCCGACTGGTGGAGGATGCCGCGCTGGCGTGGTCGCGGGGGCTGCGAGTCGAGGTTGGCGGGGCCGGGACGCTCGGGCAGGCCGGCGTGGTGCTGCCGCGGTTGTTGGCTGATCGGCTCGGCCTGACCGCCGGTCTGGCGCGGGTGCTGGCCCGGGCGGGGTTCACCCCGGTCCGCCACCGCGGCCGGGCCCTGGTGGATACGGCGTGCGCGTTGGCGGCCGGAGCGAGCTGCCTGGCTGATGTCGAGGCGATGACCGCGCAGGAAGAACTGTTCGGTCCCGGCGGCGGCGCCTCGGACTCGACCATGCTGCGGGTACTGGACGAGCTCGCGCGGCGAATCGGAGCCGACGGGCTGCCCGGGCGGCGCCTGGCCGAGGCGAGCGCGGCGGCACGGGCGCGGGCATGGACGGCGATCGAGGCCCGATGCGGGCAGCTGCCCGCGGTGGCGGTCGCGGGCAAGGCCTTGACCCGCCCCGCCGACGAGCCCGACGTCCAGCCCCGCCCGGTGCTGGTGGTTCGGCTGGATGCCACGTTGATCGAGGCCGCCAGCCCCAAGGCCCAGGCCGCGGGCACGTATAAAGGCGGGTTCGGTTTCCATCCGTTGACCAGCTGGTGTTCCAACATCGGGGACGCGTTGGCGGTGATGCAGCGCCCGGGTAACGCCGGCTCGTTCACCGCCGCCGACCACCTCGCGGTACTCAAAGCCTCGTTCGCCCAGATCCCCGCCGCGTGGCGGCGCGACGTGCTGGTCAGCATCGACGGCGCCGGCGCCAGCCACGAGATCATCGACTACCTCACCGCCTTGAACACCGCCCCTGAGCACGGGCGACGCGGCCGGCGGGTGGAGTACAGCATCGGCTGGCCGGTCGATGAACGCACCATGGGCGGGATCGAGCGCCTGCGCGAGGGTGACTGGGGCGCCGGGCTGGACACCGACGGCGAGCCCGACCCGGGCGCGTGGGTGGCGGAGTTGACCGGGATCCTGCGCCATGGCCCCGATGGGGACCGGCTGGCCGGCTGGCCCGCCGACATGCGCTTGAACGCCCGCCGTGTTCCCCGCCCGGCAGGCAAGCCGGCCCGCCTCGGTGAGCACCCCGAGTGGGAGTACGGCGCGTTCGTCACCAACAGCGCCGGTGGGCAGGTCCAGTTCCTCGACGCCCGTCACCGCACCCAGGCCCACGTCGAGGACCGGGTCAAGCAGCTCAAGGCCTGCGGCGCCCGCAACCTGCCCTCGATCGACTACGACCGCAACAGCGCCTGGCTGCAGCTGGCCGCCCTGGCCACCTCACTGACCGCCTGGCTACGCCACCTCGCCCTCGACGGCGAGCTGGCCAAAGCCTCCACCAAGACGCTGCGCTTCCGCATCCTGTCCGCCCCCGCTCGGATGATCACCCACGCCCGACGACGAGTCCTGAAGATCCCACCCGGCTGGGCATGGTCACCCGACCTGGCCGCCGGGTGGGAACGCCTGCAAGCCCTGCACCCGGCCTGACCGTCCACCCAACCCGACCACCCGCACCACCCGGCCGAGCGTGGAACCGGCGCGCCCACCCGAGCACCTCGGGCACCCCGGCATGCCAGCGGATCAAACTCATCCGTCCACTGATCAACAACAGTGACGATCAAGAGATCGCGGACCAGCGTGAATGATCTAGGTTGGAGAGCTAACAGAGCCTCAATCGCGGCGTCGTCAGAGAGATGCTCGGTGACGTACGAGAACTCGAGGGTACGGCCCTCGGGAGCCCATGCCAGCGCTCGATCGATGTCAACCCCGTCGTCGAGGAGAGGAATGAGATCCTGGTACGGCAGCAGGAACCCATCCGCCATCTCGGGTCGGAGCGAGTGCTCGACGATGGTCTCCCACATGGATGAACGAAACGGCGGGTTCCCTGACTGATGCCACATCGGTGGTGGCGTAAGCCTGAGAACTCTTGCTGCCCCGACCAGCAGACGGTCTGTGCGTTGGTCCTGGAGCGGCGAGTGCTTGAGGTACATGAAGACGAGCGAGTCACCGGGCGCAACAAACTCGAAGAACGCTTCCATGATCGCGCGCTGGTTCTCGCCGTCCATCACCCATGGCGGGCTGTAATCGAGGGCAGCATCAGCTGCGTCTTCCGCACGCGGGTCGAAGAGCGGAACTCGACTATGGCCGATCTCGTCTGCGAAGGACTGCCGGTTCATCCAACGAAACGGGACAGCTTCGAATGCGTGACCTGGCACGGTCACAGTTGTCGGGTGCAGCTTGTCGCGGAGCGCCTGATTGTTCCGATACGGATGCTGCTTGACCACTGTGTAGCCGTCCGGCGACATGAACGTCGCTCGCTCGCTTAGACAAGGTAGCCGGTTCGCCTCGAGGGTGTTCAAGGCGGCGCCGGCACGAGATGCTTCGAACTCGTCGTCCCGGCTCTTTCCGATCGCTGCTAGCAGCGTGCAGGAGGAGTTCCCGAGAGGATCGTTGCAGATGAAGTGATCCCAGGGTCGATCTCGCCAAGGAACCCTGATCGACAGGTGCTGGATGCTGGCCACCTCAGAGGTTTATCACCTCAGACCGACAACCGTAGTCACTCAGTCAGTCACTCAGAACGAAGTCAGCCCCCTTCCGTTAGCTGCTGGAAGGGGGCTGACCTGCGTCGGGGTGGCGGGATTCGAACCCACGGCCTCTTCGTCCCGAACGAAGCGCGCTACCAAGCTGCGCCACACCCCGATGGCCGGTATCCACTGCCGACCGCCGTGGGCAGAGTCTATCCGACGCACCTGCGAGTCCACGACGAGGTATCCCGATGCGCCGCGCGGACGGCCGGACGGCCTGCGAGGCGCGAGCGTGCGGCTCGATGAGGGTAACGTCAGTCCGGCTGATGGGGTCCTGGCCGTGACTGAGGTTACTGTGATCATGGAAAACCGCTGCTTCGTCCGGTCAGGGCAGCCGGGTTCAGTCAGCGGGCGGAAGCGGATGCGCCCGTCACGGTGTCGGCGACCTCGGAGGCGGTGGCCCCGCCGCGCGGCACCAGGGTGAGCAGGCTGGCCTCGGGCGGGCAGGCGAACCGCACCGGCGCGTACGGCGAGGTGCCCAGGCCGGCCGACACGTGCAGCCAGGTCCGCGCGCCCCACCGCGACGCGCCCCGCGCGCGGGACCGGTCCAGGCCGCAGTTGGTGACGATCGCCCCGTAGCCGGGCAGCCGCAGCTGACCGCCGTGCGTGTGACCGGCCAGGACCAGGTCGTAGCCGTCGGCGGCGAACCCGTCGAGCACCCGGGGTTCGGGGGAGTGGGTCAGGCCCAGCCGCAGCGTCACGCCCGGGTCGGTCACCGGGCCGGCCACCATGTCGTAGCGGTCGCGGCGGATGTGCGGGTCGTCCACGCCGGCCACCGCGATCGCGTGCCCGGCCACCGCGATCCGGAGCCTGGCGTGGGTGGCGTCCGACCAGCCGTGTTCCAGGAACGCCGCGCGCAGGTCGCGCCAGGGCAGCTCCGGGCCGCGCACCGGCTTCGCGTCGTAGCTGAAGTAGCGGCCCGGGTTCTTCGGCACCGGCGCCCAGTAGTCGTTGCTGCCGAAGACGAACACCCCGGGCCGCTCCAGCAGCGGACCGAGCGCCCGCAGCGCGCCGGGCACCGCGCCGAGGTGCGCGAGGTTGTCGCCCGTGTTCACCACCAGGTCGGGCTCCAGCTGGGCCAACGCGGCCACCCATCGCTGCTTGGAGCGCTGGTCGGGCAGCATGTGCAGGTCGGACACGTGCAACAGCCGCAGCGGGGCCGCCCCCTCGGGCAGCACAGGGAGTGTCGCGGTGCGCAGCGTCCAGTGCGTGCGCTCCACCAGCGCGGCGTACCCGATCCCGGCGAGGCCGGCCCCGATGGTGCCGGCGGCCGCCCGTAGCAACGTGTTCACGGCAGCCAGCGTAGGCGTCGGCGGCTGGGCTAACGTGACCCGCCATGGGTCTCAAACAGCGGCTGCGTGACGATCTGACCGCCGCGATCAAGGGCCGGGACGAGCTGACGAAGTCGACCATCCGGATGGCGTTGACCGCGATCACCGCCGCCGAGGTGTCCGGGGACGTCGCCCGTGAGCTCGACGAGCCCGAGGTACTGAAGGTGCTCGCCCGGGAAGCGAAGAAGCGGGTCGAGGCCGGTGAGGCGTTCGAGGCGGCCGGCCGGGCCGAGCTCGCGGCGAAGGAGCGGGCCGAGGGGCAGGTGCTGGCCCGCTACCTGCCCACCCAGCTGACCGACGACGAGGTCGCGGCGATCGCCGAACGCGCGGTGGCCAAAGTTGCCGAGGACACCGGCGACAACCCAGGTCCCCGGCAGATGGGCCAGGTGATGAAGCTGGCCAACGCCGAGGCCGCCGGCCGGGCCGAGGGCGCCCGGGTGGCCGCCGCGGTGAAGGCTCGCCTGCTCAGCTGACCCCGCCGGTCAGCGCCCGGGCAGGGCGCAGCAGCGCTGGTCAGGTGCCCGGGCTGGGCGTCGGCCCGGTCAGCGCCCGGGCTGGGCGCCGATCGGGCCGTCCGGCAGCACCGCCGGGGGTTCGCCGCTCGGACTGGCGCCGCTCGGGTTGCCGCCGTTCGGGTTGTCGCCGTTCGGACTGGCGCCGCTCGGGCTGCCGCCGTTCGGGTTGCCGCCGTTGGGGTCGCCGCCGTTGGGATCGTCGCCGTTGGGATCGCCGGGGTTCCCCGGGGTGAAGGTGCCGCTGTCGGCCGGTGCGCTCGGCGGCGGTGGCGGCGGTGGCACCTTGCCGGTGCTGACCTGCAGCGTGATCACCTCGCCGGGCAGCGCCGTGCCGCGCGGCACCTGGCCGATCACCGTGCCCTCTGGCGCCCGGTTGTCCTGCTGCTCGGTGCGGAACTGCCAGTTCGCTCGGGTCAGCCGGTCCTGCGCCAGGTCGAGCCCGATCCCCACCACGTCCGGCACCCGGGATGCCTCGCCGCCCTCGAGGAAGCGTTCCTCGACCGCCGGCAGAGGCAGCACCGGCTGCCCGGCCAGGTAGGCGTTCATCGCCCGGAACCAGGTCTGGGCCGGGGTCTTGCCGCCGAAGATGTTGCCACTTGCGCAGGCCACCGGCGGGGCGCTGCCACCGGAATCGCACAGTGGACGCGGCCGCCGGGAGTTGTCGAAGGTGATCACCGCAGCCGACACCTGAGGCACCAGCCCCAGGAAAGCAGCCGACTTGTGCTGCTGCGTGGTACCGGTCTTGCCGGCCATCGGTCGCTGCCAGTTGGCGGCCTTGGCCGCGACGGCGGCGGTGCCGTCAGTGTCGTCCTTGCTCAGCCCGACCAGCATGGCGTTGGCCAGCCCCGGCTCCACCGCCTGCGAGCACCCCAGCTCGTTGACCTTGACCGGCCGGCCGGAGGCGTCGAACACCTGCTCGATCGGGCTGGGCGGGCACCAGATCCCCTGGCTGGCCAGGGTGGCGCCCACGTTGGCCAGCTCCAGCACGCTGGTCGGGGTGACGCCCAGGGTGAAGGAGGCCAGGTTCTGCGCCTTGGTCACCTCGGCGATGGAGCGGTTGGTGCGCTTGCCGGTGCGCGGGTCGATGAACGCCGAGGTGGCCAGCGAACGCAGACCCATCCGCACCGCCATGTCCACCACCGGCGGAACCCCGGTGAACTCCAGCAGCTTCACGAACGCGGTGTTGGGGGACTGAGCCAGCCCGTCCTGCAGTGACATCCGGCGTGGGTAGGACCCGGCGTTGGCCACCGGAATCGACCGGCCACCACCGTCGCGGTAGATCGGCGAGGCGTAGCCGCTGCCCGGCACGTCCATCTGGTATCGAATTCCCAGGCCCTTCTCCAGCGCCGTGGCGGCGGTGAAGATCTTGTAGATCGACCCGGCGCCGAGGTTGACCGGCTCGTACGGCAATCCGTAGCTGGTCTCCTCCTGCGCGGCCTTCAGTCCGAAGGTGCGGCTGGACGCCATCGCCAGCACCCGGTGCTTGTCGGTGCCCGGGGCCACCACCGACATGGTGTTGGCCACGTGCGGCTGACGGGGTGGGACCTCGCCGTCCAACGCCGCCTTGGTATCGGCCAGGGCCTTGGAGTCCAGCGTGGTGCGGATGGTGTAGCCGCCGCGGTTGAGCTGGTCGACGGTGAAGCCGGCCTGGGTGAGGTACTCGACCACGTACTTGCAGAAGTACCCGGCGTCGCGGGCGCCGATGCAGCCGTTGGGCAGGGTGTTCAGCGGCGACACCACGCCCAGCGGAGACGCCGCCGCCTCTCGGGCCTGCTCGGGGGTGATCATCCGCTGCTCGGCCATCTGGGCGATCACCAGGTTGCGCCGCTCGATTGCGGCCGCCGGGTTGTTGATCGGGTCGTAAGCGGTGGTGCTGCGTACCATCCCGGCCAGCAGCGCGGCCTGTGCCACGGTCAGCTGGGCCGGTGTGGTGTTGAAGTAGGTGCGTGCGGCGGCGGCCACCCCGTAGGCGTTGTTGCCCAGGAACACGATGTTCAGGTAGCCGGCCAGGATCTGGTCCTTGGTCAGCCTGCGCTCCAGCTGCAGGGCGATGCGCACCTCGCGCAACTTGCGCGCCGGGGTCTGCTCGGTGGCCTTCAGCCGGTCGGCCTCGGTCTTGGCGGTGACGTAGAGCTGGTAGTTCTTCACGTACTGCTGGGTGATCGTGGAGGCGCCCTGGACCACGTCCCCGGACGCTGAGTTGGCCACCAACGCGCGCACCGTGCCCTGCCAGTCGACGCCCTGGTGGTCGTAGAACCGGCGGTCCTCGATGGCGACCGCAGCGGCCTTCATCGCCGGAGAGATCTGCTCCGAGGCGACCGGTGTGCGGTTCTGGTCGTAGAGGAACGCGATCGGTGTGCCGGCGTTGTCGGTGACCGTGGTGGCGGTGGGCAGCTGCTCGTCGGCGAGGTCGGCAGAGGCGCTCACCACGGTGTCGGCCGCCTGGTTGGACGCCACCCCGATCCCGGCCGCGATCGGGTACGTCATGCCGGCCACCAACACCCCGGCGATCACACACAGGCCGACCAGCTTCGCCAGGAGGCGGCGAGTGGGCTCGGGGGTCACGCTGCCCGAGCTTACGCGGCGACCCGGTGGGTCCGGTGTTCCCGGCGCGCGGTCCGGCCCGCCCGGCGGCGCTCGTCCGTCCCGCGCTCAGCCCAGCGCGGCGCTCCCCACCGGGGCGCGGCCGGGCCCGCTCAGCCGCTCGCCGATCTCCCGTAGCCCGGCCAGGTCGGTGATGTCGCCGGCCACCGCGGCCACCTGGGTCACCGCGACCCGGGGGTGGGCGTTGAGGAACCGGCCCAGCAGCCGCTGCTCGCGGGCCGCCCGGTCCATCCGGTCGGCGTGCAGTCGCAGCACCGCCGAGGCCAGCCGGGCATTGCCGGCCTGCTCGACCTGGTCGGCCAGCTCACGGGCCCGCCCGGCGGGCAGGTCGGCCAGCGCCGGGTGCACCCGGTTGAGGATCAGCCCGGCCAAGGGCATGTTTTCTCCGGCCAGCCGGTCGACGAAGTACGCCGCCTCGCGCAGCGCGTCCGGCTCCGGTGCGGCGATCACCACGAACGCGGTGCCCGGCGAGCGCAGCAGGTCGTAGGTCATCGTGGCGCGCTCCCGAAAGCCGCCGAACATGGTGTCGAAGGCTTGCACGAACGCTGAGGCGTCGGCCAGCATCTGCCCGCCGATGATCGTGCCGACCGCCTTGGCGAACAATCCGAAGCCCACCCCGACGATCCGGCGCAGACCCTTGCCGCCGGCCCGCGCGGGCGCGGAGAGCAGCCGGATCATCTTGCCGTCCAGGAACGACGACATCCGCTGCGGCGCGTCCAGGAAGTCCAGCGCGGAGCGGGACGGCGGGGTGTCCACCACGATCAGGTCCCAGCTGCCGGTGGCCGCCAGCTGGCCGAGTTTCTCCATCGCCATGTATTCCTGCGTGCCGGAGAACGACGAGGAGATGGTCTGGTAGAAGGGGTTGGCGATGATCTTGTCGGCGCGGTCCGGTGTCGAGTGCTGGTAGACCATCTCGTCGAAGGTGCGCCGCATGTCCAGCATCATCGCGTGCAACTCGCCCCGGTCGACGGCACGACCGTCGGCGCCACCCACGCTGCCTACTTCGGGGACCTGCTTCGGCTCGTTGCTCAGCGTGCTCAGGCCGAGCGCCTCGGCCAGCCGGCGGGCCGGGTCGATGGTCAGCACCACGGTGCGCCGGCCCCGTTCGGCGGCCCGCAGGGCCAGCGCAGCCGCCGTGGTCGTCTTGCCGACACCGCCCGACCCGCAGCACACCACCACGTTCGTGGCCGGGTCGTCCAGCACGGTGTCCAGGTCGAGGTGGGGAGTGTCGGGTCGCATGCTCATCGGCGGGCCGCCTCGACCGCGCGGTTGGAGCGGGGCGCCGCGTGCGAGCGCACACCTTGCTCGGCGAGCAGCTCGGCCAGCTCGTAGAGCGCACCCAGCTCGACGCCGTCCAGCACCTCGGGTAGCTCCAGTCGGGGCGGCGGCTCGGCGGGTCCGTCCGGCGGCGGGGCCGACAGCCTGGCCAGCGCGGCCGCCGAGGCCTGCATGCGCTGCGCGTGCTCCACGGTTTCCTCGATCAGCCCGTCGAGCTGGGCGTCGGTCAGCTCGATCCCGGCTCCGGACAGCCCGGCCCGGATCCGCATCCGGTCCACCCGGCCGTCCGCGGCGCTCTCCACCGACCGGGCCGGCAGCCGGCGGGGGTCCGCCCGGTTGACGATCACCGCGCCGGTCCGCAGGTCCGCGGCGTCCAGCTCGGCGACGGTTTCCAAGGTCTCGGTCACCGGCAGGTCCTCACCGATGGTCACCAGGTGCACCACTGTGTCGGCCGAGTGCAGCAGTTGCACCACGCCCTCGCTCTGCCGGTTGATCGGGCCCGACTTCGCCAGATCGGCCATCGCTTTGGTGACGTCGAGGAAGGTGACCACCCGACCGGTGGGCGGCGCGTCGAGCACCACGGCGTCGTAGAGGTGACGGCCGTCCTCGCCGGTGCGGGTCACACATTCCTTGACCTTGCCGGTGAGCAGGACGTCGCGCAGCCCGGGGGCCAGCGTGGTGGCGAACTCGATCGCGCCCATCTTGCGCAGGGTCCGCCCGGCGATGCCCAGGTTGTAGAACATCTCCAGGTAGTCCAGTAGCGCGGCCTCCGGGTCGATGGCCAGCGCCCGCACCTCACCGCCGCCCGGCGCCACCGCGATCCTGGTCTCGGCGTAGGGCAGCGGGCTGGTGTCGAACAGCTGGGCGATGCCCTGGCGGTTCTCCACCTCCACCAGCAGTGTCCGCCGTCCACCGCTGGCCAACGCCAGGGCGAGCGCCGCCGCCACGGTGGTCTTGCCGGTGCCGCCCTTGCCGGTGACGACGTGCAGGCGGGCGCGGGAGAGTTCCTCGGGCCACATGCCGCGAGCCTACGTCGCGACCCCGGAAGTGGTCTTGGATAGGCTGCCGGTCATGAGCACTCCGTCCGGGAACGCCTGGGAGTACGTCACCGTGCCCCTGTTGACCCATGCCACCAAGCAGATCCTGGACCAGTGGGGCGCCGATCGGTGGGAACTGGTGACCGTGTTGCCCGGACCGACGGGTGAACAACTGATTGCCTTCATGAAACGTCCGCTGGCCGGCGGGCCCGGTTGATGACGCCGGGCGAGCGGCTGCGTGAGCTGGGAGAACGGCTTCCCCCGGTGGCCGCGCCGGCGGGTGCCTACCTGCCGGCGGTGCGCAGCGGCTCGCTGGTCTTCACCGCCGGGCAGGTCCCGTTGGTCGACGGTCGGATGGCGGCCACCGGCAAGGTGGGTGCGGAGGTCGACGTCGCCCGGGCGGCCGGGCTCGCCCGGATCTGTGTGCTGAACGCGCTGGCCGCGGTCGACGCGCTGGTCGGGTTGGACTCGATCACCCGGGTGGTGAAGATCACCGGATTCGTCGCCTCGGCACCCGGGTTCACCGAGCAACCGGCAGTGCTGGACGGCGCATCGACGTTTCTCGGGGAGCTGCTCGGCGACGCGGGAAGGCACGCGCGCTCCGCCGTTGGAGTGGCCGAACTACCCAAAAACGCACCTGTCGAGGTTGAGCTCGTTGTAGAGGTTACAACGGAGGTGTCGCGATGAGCGTGAACGAGCTCGGCGTGTCGGCCGGGTCCGCTTCGGGAGCCCCGGCAGGGGTCGCCGAACAGGAACGGGCGTGTCACGACCTGCTGGTTCGGCTGGCCGGGCGGTTGCCCGACCGGCTGGTGTGGCGGTTGCGTGACTGGCTGTCCTCCGGCGCGCACGCCACGCTGGCCCGCACGCTGCCCAAGTCGCTGCTGCGCCACCGGGTCGGGATCACCGACATCGAACGCGACCTGCTCGAGGCGGGCCTGCTGGCCTGGGGCGCCCCGCAGCGCTCGCTGGACGCGGTGCTGCCGGTGATGGAACTGCCAGAGTCCGGCTTCACCTTCACCGCGGACCTGGCCCCGGACCTGCCGTGCGCCGACGTCGTCGGCGCCGGCGGCTGGCGCGACGGCGTCGACCTGGCGCTGGCCGCGGTGCTGCGTGGCCACCCCGGCGCCAGGGAGCTGCGCCGCAGCTGGCGGATGGACCACCCACGTCCGCGCCGGGTCGTGCTGGCCCACGTGACGGAGAACCTGCCGGCGCTGACCGGCACCCTGCAGCGGGTGCTGCGGGCGCACGGTGACCTCACCCCCTGCGTCGAGGTGGTGTCGCCGCCACTCGCGCTGCCGCCCTACCACCGGGCCGCACTGCGCGACTCGGTGTCGCTGTGGCGTTCGGCGGGTAACCATCCGTCCGGGCGTCGTTCCCCGGCCGGGTCGCTGGTCGATGTCTAGGTCCGCACGTCTGGTCCGTACGGACCACCCACCCGGTAAGGAGGCGAGATGTTGGAAGGGCAGGACGGCTCTCTGAACGGAGCCCTGGTCGATACGCACAACCTACTGCTCTCGCTGGCCGGCCTGGTCGACGACGAGCTGCTCGGCTGGGCACGCGAACTGGCCGCCGTCGGTGAGTCCGACTACGCCTTCGAGCTGATCATCGCCACGGTGTCGGCCGACCGTCTGCGGCTGCCCCAGCCGGTGCACGCCGCGCTGCTCGTCGCCCGCCGCGGTCAGCCGGCGGCCGAGCTTCCCGCGCCGGAGCCGGAGCCGACGATGGCCCACCGGTTCCTGGCCGATCCGGCCGCCGCCGGGTTCCCCGCGGCGATCGCAGGGGCCTTCCCGGTCTCCGCGCTGGAGACCCTGCCTGGCCGGCTGCTGCGCAACTGCCGGCTGTGGCTCACCTGGCGGCTGACCCCCGCCGGCTCGGCGTCGGTGCCGGCGCCACACCCCGTGCTGCTGATCGAGACCGCCGACCACGACGGTGCCGATCTGCTCGCCTATCAGGTGGCCGATCTGCTCTGGCAGGCCGGCGTGTTCGCCTCGGTCGAGGTGTTCGGCGCCGACGCGTCGCTCGGTGAGTACCACCGGGCGGCCCTGGACGCGGCGAACCCGCTCGACGGCACCGGCGGCGTCGAGTCGACGTCCTCCGGCGCCGGCAGTGCAGCTCCCGCCGCGCCGGCCGCTCCGGTGACCCCGGCCCGCCGCGCCGATCCGGTGTCGCAGCCCGGCGTGTCGCAGCCTGGCGTGTCGTCGGCCGGCGTGTCGCGGCCCGGCGGTCCGGCCGCCCTGCGGGAGGCCTCGCGCCCGCCGCTGCACCCGGTGGACCGGGTGATCACCGCGCGCTCGTCCGCTCCGCGCGGGCCGGACGGCCCCATCCCGTTCGGCGGGCCGGACAACGTGACGCCCTTCGAACGACCCGCCCAGGAGCGCCCGGACGCCGACGCGGATCGGCGGGGCCCGTTCGACCCTTTTGACCAGGGCGAGGACGACGCGGACCGGCCGGTGCGGGACAGCGGTCGGCCGCCGGTCCGGGACCACCGCTGGCCGGGGCCCCGTGATCAACGCGTTCCTCCTCGCGGCGAGCAGCCCGCGTCCCGGCAGCCCAGCGGGATCTTCGGCCCGGGCGAGCGGCAACCCGCCCTCACCGACCGACCCGCGACGGACCACAACGGTCCGCCACCGGTGGACCGCAACGGCCCGCCGGCGGATCGGACCGGGCCACCGCTGCCCGAGCGACGGCCGGCTCCGCCGCGCCCGCATGACCGGCACGGCGCGGGGCCCTACGGCCCCGGCGGCGCCAACGGTGCGGTTCCGAACGGTGCCGGTCCGAACGGTGCCGGTCCGAACGGTGCCGGTCCGGACGGTGCCGGTCCGGATCGCAGCGGGGTGGGGGGCACCGCCGCGACCCGGGCGGTGCCGCCGGTGAAGCCGCCGCCTCCGCAGATGACCCAGCCGCCGATGGGTCCCCCGTCGATGGGGCAGGCGCCGCCGACCCAGCCGCCGATGAAGTCCTCGGTGAACCAGCCGACGGGCCGGCAGATGCCGGTCCGGCCGCCGATGCCGTTGCGGCCGCCGGTTCCGCCGGCGGACCTGCCGGATCTACCCGACGGGTTGTCCGACGTCGAGCAGCGGTTGTTGCGGCAGCTGCACGAGGAACTGGCCGCCCGCGAGGACAACGGGCTGCCGCTGGCCGACCAACCGCCGCAGCGGATGTTCCGGAACACCAACGGTGGCGGCCGACGCCCGGGACCGCCGCAGCGCCCCAGCGGTCCCTCCGACCGGGGCTGACCGGTTCGTCGCGGGCGCTGGTGCTCACGACAAACTAGGGTCAACGGTCATGACCGACCAGCAGGCGCCGACCCCGCGTCCGGCGTCCACCGTGATGTTGCTGCGCAACACCGCCACCGGCCCGGAGGTGTTCCTTCAGCGGCGGGTCAGCGCGATGGCGTTCGCCCCGAACGTGTGCGTGTTCCCCGGCGGCGGGCTCGACGAGCAGGACCACTCCGACGGTTGGTTCGACTCCGGCGCCGACGGGGCCGCCCGCCGGTGGGTGGGGCCGCCGCCGTCCTGGTGGGCGGGCCGGTTGGGCTGCACCGAGTCGCTGGCCGCCGCGCTGGTCTGTGCCGCGGTCCGGGAGACCTTCGAGGAGTGCGGCGTGCTGTTGGCCGGCCCGGCCGACGGCCCCGTTCTCGGCGCGGTCGCCGAACCTGGTGACGCACGCCTGGCCGTGGCCCGCGCCGAGCTGCTGGATGCCAAGCGCCCACTGGCCGAGGTGCTGGCCGACGCCGGTTGGGTGTTACGCACGGACCTGCTGCGCCCCTGGTCGCAGTGGATCACCCCGGTGGTGGAGCGGCGGCGCTATGACACCCGGTTCTTCGTCGCCGCCCTGCCGGAAGGGCAGCGGGCCGACGGCGAGACCACCGAGGCCGACCTGTCCGGCTGGATCGCGCCCGGGCGGGCGCTGCGGCTGTGGCGGGCCGGCAAGATCGAGCTGTTGCCCCCGACCTGGGTGAGTCTGGAGCAGCTCGACGGACTGGCCAGCGCCGCCGACGTGTTGCGGGCCGCCGACGACCGGACGATCAAACCGGTCACGCCGAACGTGCGCCGCAGCGGCGACCACATGGTCCTCACCCTGCCCGGGTTGGCCGGGTACGAGTCCTTCGAGCTGACCCGACCCTGGCCCGCCACGCGCAGCCGACCACGCGGGGGGCTGCTGCCGGCGGCGCCGGACGGCCCGCGCGCGGCCCACCCGGTGTACGGGTCACTGCGCATGGTGACCCCGACGGCGTCGGTGCTACTGGTGGACAACCCGTCGCCGATGACCCTGGACGGCACCAACACGTGGCTGCTACGCGGCGCGGGTGCCGAGCAGACCATCGTGATCGACCCGGGCCCGCTGGATGAGCGGCACCTGAGGCTGGTCGCTGATCACGGCCCGATCGCGCAGATCCTGCTCACCCACCGCCACCCGGACCACGCCGAAGGGGCGCACCGGCTGGCCGAGCTCACCCAAGCCCCGGTTCGCGCGCTGGATCCGGCGCTGGTGCTGGGCGACGAGGGCCTGGCCGAGGGGGACGTGGTCGCCGCTGCCGGCCTGGAGTTACGGGTGCTGGCCACCCCGGGCCACACTTCGGACTCGCTGTGCTTCCTGTTGGAGGACGCGCTGCTCACCGGAGATACCGTGCTCGGCCGGGGCACCACCGTCATCGCGCACCCCGACGGCCGGCTCGGCGAGTACCTGGCATCGCTGCGCCGACTGGCCGAACTGCCGCCCGGGCTGGCGGTGTTGCCCGGGCACGGCCCCGAGCTGGTCGACGCCGGCGAGGTTGCTCGGCAGTACCTGGCGCACCGCGAGCAGCGCCTCGACCAGGTCCGCGACGCGTTGGACAAGCTTGGCCCGGAGGCGAGCGCCCGGCAGATCGTCGAGCTGGTGTACGCAGACGTCGACCCGGCGCTCTGGCCCGCCGCGGAATGGTCGGTCCAGGCTCAGGTCGAGTATCTGCGGCAGTAGCCCAGGCCGAGGTGGTGACGCCGGCCCGTCGCGCCAGCCCGCCGATGGTCAACAGGCCGCCGCAGATCTTGACTACAAGCGTGCTGAACCGACTACCGGCACACCGCGGTTGCGACCGCCGCGACCGGTGGCGGCGCGAGCGTGCCCCGGCGCAGCCACAGCGCCAGCGCGAGCACCAGCCCGCCCGCGCCGCCGGCCAGGAACGCCGCCGACGGGCCCGCAAGTTCCACCAGCACACCGGCGGTGAGCTGACCGGTGGCGATGCCCAGTGTGGCGGCGGTGATCACCCAGCCGAACGCCTCGGTGGCAGTGCCGGCCGGCGCGGTGATCTCCACGGCGAGCGAGTGCACGGTGACCTGCGGGGTGAGCAGGCAACCGGCCAGCAGCATCGCCGCAGTGAGTCCGAGCAGGCCGGCGGCGGTCCCCAGCGGGGCCATCAGCGCGACTGACGCGGCGAACCCGGCGAGCAGCGCGGGCAGCCGCAGGTGCAGCGGTCGGGGCCACGGGCGCAGCGCGTACAGCAGCCCGAACACCACCGAGGCGACCGACCAGCCGGACAGCAGCAACCCGGCCAGGGCCGGCCGCCCGGCCGCCGTCGTGGTCGCCGGGACCCCCACCTCGACCACCCCGATCACCAGGCCGAAACCCAGAGAGGCCAAGGTCACCGTGCGCATTCCCGGGGTGCCCAGCGCGCCCAGCCCCTGCGCGACCCGGGCACCCGCCGCGCCTGAACCCACCGTGCCTGAACTGATCGGGCGCTGGGCCCGCACCGCCCGGGTGAGGGCGAACCAGGTGTTGCCCAGCACCACGGCCAGCCCGGCGACCACCACCCCGGTGCCCGACCACGGCGCCGCGATCAGGGCGGCGGCAGCAGCCGGCCCGAGGATGAAGAAGACCTCCAGGCTGACCGCCTCGTAGGTGAACGCCGCTTCCCGGCCGCGCCCGGCCGGCAGCAGCGTGGTCCACAGCGCCCGTGACGCCCCGGGCAGCGCCGGCTGCATCAGCCCGGCCAGCAACGACAGCGCGACCAGCGGCGCCACCGCCACCCCACGCTCGACCGCGAGCACCAGCGCGCCCAGCGTCACCCCGAACAGGCCCGCCGCGACCAGCAGCGGCCGGGTGGGACCGTAGCGGTCGATGATCCGCCCCTGGACGACCGACCCGACGGACACCCCCGCGACGCCGGCGGCCGCGACGAAACCGGCGGCGGCGAACGAGCCGGTGGCCCGCTGCAGGTAGAGCAGCTCGGCCAGCCCGACCATGGCGATCGGGAACCTCCCGAGCGCGGACGCCAGCATCGGCGCGAGCGTTCGGGGTGTGCGGGTCAGCGCGCGGTAGTCGGACAGTGAGACGGCCATCGGTCCAACCTCTCAACCCGGGCGCGTTACGGCCACCGAGTTGCCGCCCCTGGTGACCAATCTGACCGAGACGACGTGAGGCCGCCGCGACGGCGACCGGCCGGGCGGGGCTACCGGGTCAGGCGGCGTGCAACTCCCCGGCAGGAAGCGCGCGACTCGCGGGTACGAACTGCGCGACTCGCCGGCAGGAAGCGCATGACTCGCGGGCAGGGGCGGGCCTACCGGGCGCGGCGGGCCAGCCGCTCGGGTTCGAGGATGAGCACGCTCTTGCCCTCCAGGCGCAGCCAGCCGCGCTGGGCGAAGTCGGCCAGTGCCTTGTTCACCGTCTCCCGGGAGGCGCCGACCAGCTGGGCGATCTCCTCCTGGGTGAGGTCGTGAGTGACCCGGAGCAGCCCCGACTCCTGCGAGCCGAACTGGCGGGCCAGCTGCAGCAGGGCCTTGGCCACCCGGCCGGGCACGTCGGTGAAGATCAGATCGGCGAGCGAGTTGTTGGTCCGGCGCAGCCTGCGGGCGATGACCCGCAACAGCTGCTCGGCGATGTCCGGGCGCTTGTTGATCCACTCGCGCAGGGCGGAGCGGTCCATGGTGAAGGCGCGGACCTCGGTGATCGTGGTCGCCGAGGACGTCCGGGGGCCCGGATCGAAGATCGACAGCTCGCCGAACATGTCGGACGGACCGAACACCGCCAGCAGGTTCTCCCGCCCGTCCGGCGACTTGCGCCCGATCTTCACCTTGCCGTTGGCGATGATGTACAGCCGGTCGCCCTGCTCGCCCTCGGCGAAGATGACGTGGCCCCGGGGGAAGTCGACCGCCTCGAGCTCCCCGGCGAGCGCCTCCGCCGCGCTCGGCTCGACGCCCTGAAAGATGCCCGCGCGGATCAACACCTCGTCCACTGACACTCCTCGACTCGCGGTTCCCGACCGCCGTGCGCGCTGGTCCAGGGGTGCTGGGTACGGACCGGCGCGTGGATCGACGGCAGTCTAGTGGTCCAGCATTCAAAGATCACCACGGAACCCGCGGAAAACGCCGGAAAGCGCGGTCAGGAAGCAACCCGGTCGGGGTGCTGGGTGTCTCGCGGATCAGGCCGCCGCTGACCGCGTTGCGCCGAGGGGCGGTTGCGGTTGCGGCGGCGGAACAGCTCGAGAGCCCGTCCGGTGCCAGACCGGAACAGCGCCTTCACCTCGTCGGGGCGGGCCCGCTCCAGGAAATCGTCCAGCTCGTCCTGGCGGACCGTCGACTCTCGCATGCGTGCCTCGACCCGCTCCATACCGAGGGCGAAGAACATCACCAGGAGCGGCACGAGGACTGACAACCAGGCAGTCATGACGGAGCAATCCTCTCGCACGAACGGCGCGGGGTCGCGGCGGGGTCGGTGTGGCGCGTCGGGACCGCCCGGTTGGACCAACGAACGAACCGCGCCGAGGGCGCGGTCCGGCCTGGTCCGCTCGACCTCTTACCGGGACTGGTCCCGGCGCCACCGGGAAGCGCGCGGTCCGTACCCTGGTTCGGGTGACGACCCCCGCTCGATCGCAGGCCAGCGCCAGCAGGCGGTTGGCGAGTCGCATCGCGGCCGGGGAGAGCGAGCTGGGGCGGACCCGGCGGGTGCGGCGGATGGTCCGGGTGCTCGCCGAGACGTACCCCGACGCGCACTGCGAGCTCGACTTCGGCACCCCGCTGGAGCTGGCGGTCGCGACGATCCTGTCCGCGCAGTGCACCGACAAGCGGGTCAACGAGGTCACCCCGACGCTGTTCTCCCGGTACCGCACGGCCGCCGACTACGCCGGAGCCGACCGGGCCGAGCTGGAGGAGCTGATCCGGACCACCGGATTCTTCCGCAACAAGGCGGCCTCGTTGATCGGTCTGGGCGGATACGTGACCGAAAAGCACGGCGGGGTGTTACCGAACCGCCTCGAGGACCTGATCGCCCTGCCCGGGATCGGGCGCAAGACGGCCAACGTGATCCTGGGCAACGCGTTCGACGTGCCGGGCATCACCGTGGACACCCACTTCGGCCGGCTGGTCCGCCGGTGGGGCTGGACCCAGGAGCAGGACCCGGTGAAGGTCGAACACGCGGTCGGTGCGCTGGTCGCGCGCAAGCAGTGGACCATGCTGTCGCACTGGGTCATCTTCCACGGCCGTCGGGTGTGCCACGCGCGCAAACCCTCGTGCGGGGTCTGCCCGCTGCTGGCCGACTGCCCGTCGTTCGGCGCCGGGCCTGTCGAACCGGCGCAGGCCGCCGCGCTGGTCAAGGGGCCGGAGGCGGCCCACCTGCTGGCCATGGCGGGCATGGCGCCACCACCGGGCGGACCGCCGCCGGTCGAGCCATGAGCAGCGCGAGACCTGCTTGTCAGGGTCGAGCCATGAACGGGACCGGCCGGTGACCGGCCGAACCGGGTTGACCCGCGGTGAACTGCTCACCACCGCGGCGGTCGTGGTGTGCGCGGTGGTGGCGGTGGTGGCGATCTGGCCCTCCGGTGGGTCGTCCACGCCCAGCGCGACCGACAGTGCCGCGACGGTGGTCATGCCCGACGACGCCGCGCTGGCCGGCCCGCGCGCTGCCGCCGCGCTGCCGCCTTGTCCCGGTGCCGGATCCCCGCCCGGCGCCGGACCGCCGGCCGCCGGACCGGCCGGGGCGGACCCCGGTGCCGAGGCGGATCCGGGGGTCGGGGCTCCCAAGGTGGGCCCGCTGGACGGTATCGACGTGCCCTGCCTCGGCGCTCCGGGGACGGTGGCACCAGGCTCCGCGCTCGCCGGACAGGAAGTGCTGCTCAACGTGTGGGCGTCCTGGTGCGCACCGTGCCGGGCCGAGCTGCCCGCGCTGGCCGCCTACGCCGCCCGTCCCGGCGCCCTCCCGGTGCTCGGCATCGACATCCGGGACCGTCCGGTGGCCGCGCTGGAGCTGCTGGCCGAGCTGGAGGTGCGGATTCCGGTGGTGGTCGACGTGGACGGCCGGCTCGCCACGGCGCTGCGGACGAGCACCGTGCCGGCCAGCTACCTGCTGCGCGCCGACGGTACCGTGCTGCCGATCCGGCCGCAGATCGCGTTTCGGGACGCCGACGAGGTGGCCGACGCGGTGGCCCGCACCCGGGAGGAGGGTCGGTGACCGGGGTGACCGAGGTGCGTCGGTGACCGGGGATGCGTCGGTGACCGGGCCGGGGCGGCTGAACCCGGACGCCGCGCCGCCCTGGCTGCGGCCGCTGCTGGCCGCCGCCAGCGGCGTGCAGGCCGCCGACATGAGCCGGCACAACCAGCCCGTGCCGGGCTCGTCGCCGCGCCGGCACGCCGCGGTGCTGGTGCTGTTCGGCGAGGGACCGGACGGCCCGGACCTGCTGCTGCAGGAGCGCGCCGGGGGGACGAGCACACATTCCGGTCAGGTGTCCTTCCCCGGCGGCGGGCGGGAGGCGCAGGACGGCGACCTGGTGGCGACCGCGTTACGGGAGGCCGCCGAGGAGACCGGGCTGCTCCCGGCGGGGGTCGACCCGCTCGCGCTGCTGCCGGATCTGTTCATCGCGCCGTCGGGCTACCTGGTGACCCCGGTGCTGGGGTACTGGCGGGAGCCGGTCGCGGTGCGTCCGGTGGATCCGGCGGAGAGCGCGGCGGTGGTGCGGGTCCCGGTGTCCGAGCTGGCTGACCCGGCCAACCGGTTCCTGGTCGGCCATCCTTCCGGTTACGTCGGCCCGGCGTTCGAGGTGGCCGGGATGGTGGTGTGGGGATTCACTTCCGGTCTGATCGACGCGCTGTTGCGGATGGGCGGGTGGGAACGGCCCTGGTCCAGCCCCAAGGTCCTTGATCTGGACCGGGCCTGGCAGGCTGCTCGGAAGCGCCGGTGGGAATCGACCGGGTGACGTCGTGGCCGTAGGCGACGGAGCCGAGGGAGCCAGAGCATGAGCTGGGTGGACATCTTCGTACTGGCGCTTGCCCTGCTGGCTGGGATCTCGGGTTGGCGGCACGGGATGGCCGTGGCGCTGCTGTCCTTCGTCGGGGTGCTGGCCGGCGCGGTGATCGGGGTGAAGCTGGCCCCGCTGCTGGCGCAGAATGCCGAGTCGGCGACCGCCAGGGTGGTGGTCAGCATCGCGGTGGTCGTCATGTTGGTCGCCCTGGGCGAGACCACCGGGGTCTTCTTCGGCCGCCGGATCCGCGACCAGATCACCGGCGAGGGCAGTCTGAAGATCGACTCCGCGCTCGGCTCCATGCTGCAGGCGCTCACCGTGGTGCTGGCCGCGTGGTTGGTGGCCCTGCCGCTGGCCTCGGCCAGTTTTCCCGGGCTGGCCTCGGGTATCCGGAGTTCGAAGGTGCTCGCGGCGGTGGACGACGTGGTCGGCGAGTCGGTGCCGCAGGTCCGGGCGCTGCCTTCGGAGCTGCGCTCGCTGCTGGACCAGTCCGGCTTCCCGAATGTGCTCAGCCCGTTCACCCAGACCCCGATCACCGAGGTCGGCCCACCCAACACCGCGCTGCAGACCAGTTCGGTGGTGCGCGACTCGCAGAGCCGGGTGCTGAAGATCCGCGGCAAGGCCACCCGCTGCTCCCGCGCGCTCGAGGGCACCGGGTTCGTGATCGGTCCGGAGCGGGTGATGACCAACGCGCACGTGGTGGCCGGTACCGCCGAGGTGGCGGTGGAGGTGGGCACCGGGCGCAACAAGCGCACCCGGCCGGCCCGGGTGGTGTCCTACGACCCGGAGGTCGACATCGCGGTGCTCGCGGTGCCCGGCCTGGACCTCGAGCCGCTGCGGTTCGCCCAGCGCGCGGCGACCGTGGGCGACGACGCCATCGTGGTCGGCTACCCGCTGGACGGTCCGTACACCGCCACGGCGGCCAAGATCCGCGACCAGATCGACCTGCGCGGCCCGGACATCTACAACTCCAAGACCGTGGTCCGCGACGTGTACACCGTGCGGGCGGTGGTGCGCTCCGGCAACTCCGGTGGGCCGCTGCTGGCCCCGGACGGCACGGTGTACGGCGTGGTCTTCGGTGCCGCGCTGGACGACAAGGAGACCGGGTTCGTGCTCACCGCGCAGCAGGTGGCGCCGATGCTGCGGGCGGCTCCGGGGCTGACCGATTCGGTCGGCACCGGCAGCTGCGCCGCCTGATCTGCCGCTGCGCTAGCGGACCCGCCGCATTCGGACCAGCAGCGCGGCCGACGGGGTCACCGTGCCGCCGAGGTAGGTGGGCAGGCGGAACGCGGAACCCGAGGTTTCGGGTGGTGGACAGATCCTTGGGGCGGGATAATCGAGGCTGAGGAGAGAGTCGATGGTGGACGTTGATCCGTCGAACGCCGAGCAACTCACGGCGTGGGACGGTGGCGGTGGGGCGTTCTGGGCAGCGCACGCCGACCGGTTCGACGCCGGGGTGGCGCGCTACCAGCGGCACCTGTTCGACGCCGCCGCGATCGGTCCGGGCGACCGGGTGCTGGACATCGGCTGCGGCAGCGGCGCCACCACCCGGGAGGCGGCCCGCCGGGCGGTGCACGGCCGCGCGCTCGGCGTGGACCTGTCCCGGCAGATGCTCGCGCTGGCCCGCGCCCGGGCCGCCGAGGAGAGCTTGGCCAACGTCACGTTCGAGCAGGCCGACGCGCAGCGCAACCCGTTCCCGGTGGCCGCCGCCGACGTGGTGATCAGCCGCAACGGCGTCATGTTCTTCGGCGACCCGGTGGCCGCATTCACCAACATCGCCGGCGCGCTACGCCCCGGCGGTCGGGTCGCGCTGCTGGTCTGGCAGGCGTTCGCGGACAACGAGTGGATCCGGGAGTTCTTCGGTGCGCTGGCGGCCGGTCGGGACCTGCCAGCGCCGCCCGCCGACGCTCCCGGACCGTTCTCGATGGGCGACCCGGGCCGGGTGCGGGGGCTGCTGGGCGCCGCCGGGTTCACCGGTGTCGGGTTGGCCGACGTGCGCGAGCCGGTGTGGTTCGGTGCCGACGCCGGCGACGCGCACCGCTTCGTCACCGAGCACTTCGGCTGGCTGCTCGACGACCTCGACCCGGCTGGGCGGGACGCCGCGTCGGCGGCTCTGCGGGCCACCATGCGCGCCCACGAGACGGCGGACGGCGTGCTGTTCGGCTCGGCGGCCTGGATCGTCACCGCCCGCCGGGCCTGAGTGATGCATCGCCGCGACCTGCTGGCTGCACGGCACGGCACTCGCCACCCGCAACGTCAAGGATTTCCGAGGTACCGGTATCGAGGTCCTCGATCGCTGGTCCGAGAACTGAGCCGAGCGACACGGCGGTCGGATCAATCCCTCTCGGGCTCCGGTACGCCGAGCACCGGAGGAGCGAAATCGGTGAACTCGACGCGGAACGGCTCGTCGTCGGGCAGGTAGGTCTGGTTGCGGTGCGTGCGCGAATCGGCGCCGAACCCGCTCGCGCCCATCCCCATCGGCGGCATCCCGGCGATCCCGGCCGGGGGGGGGGCCCCGGGGGAGGACGCGGCGGAGGGGGGGCGGGCGGCGGGGGCGCGGGGGGGGCGACCCGCGC